>DATAVZ010000021.1:0-59834 GCA_036267475.1 Occallatibacter sp. | reverse complement strand
CGGTGTTGCTTTCCGCGCGCTGATGATGCGAATTCGGTCGCTTCGTTCAGTATGTACCACTAACAATACTTTGGCCAGTAGTGACAATCCAAGGGTAATTGACCGTTCTTCCTCATCCGAATGGAAGTCGTCTGGAATCGTAATCGTAAACGGATCTTCGAAAATTGTGCTCGCTTCTCGAAAATCGACACCGTGAATTCGGAGATTACGCTCGGCTTTTTCATCGTCCCACTCAAATAGTTCTGACTGCACCCTTGCTCCGCACCTTTTTAAAGCTTTTCAAACAGGGCCACGCGCGGGTCCTGATTGTTGAGCCGCGCCAGTTCGCGCATGATCTCGCGGCTGCGCTCGTCCTGCAGCATGGGTACCACGACCTCGACGGTCATAATCTGGTCGCCGCGCTGGCCCGGATGCTGCGCACTCTCCACGCCGCGCTCGCGCATACGCAGCTTTTGCCCGCTCTGCGTGCCGGGTGGAATCTTCAACTGCGCACGCCCATCGATCGTCGGCACATCCACTTTCGCGCCCAGCGAGGCTTCCGCCACGGTCACCGGCACCTTCAGGTGAATGTCGTCGCCGGCGCGCGTAAACACCGGATGCGTGCCGGTGCGCACGATCAGGAACAGGTCGCCGGCCGCGCCGCCATTCACGCCCGCATTGCCCTTACCCTGCAACCGGATGCGCTGCCCGTCGCGGGTGCCCGGTTTGATGCGGAACTCGACCGTCTCGGCGCGGGACACCGTGCCTTCGCCGTGGCAGGTGGAGCAGGCGTTGGTGGTGCGGCCCGTCCCGTTGCAGCGCGGGCACGGGATGTTGAACTTCATCCGGCCGCCCATCTGCGTAACCTGGCCGGTGCCGTTACACTCCGGACACTGCATCACCCCGCCGGTCGACGCCTGCCCGTGACAGGTGGGGCAAATCTCCTGCCGGTTAACCTGAATGCGCATTTGCCCGCCCCGGATGGCCGTCCAGAAGTCCACGGTCGCCTGATACTCCAGATCGGACCCCGGCTGCGGGCCGCCCGGATGCCCCGTCTGCTGCGCGCCCGAAAAGATCCCCGAAAAGATGTCTTTGAAGCTGCCCCAGGACGAAGACCCCGCGCCGGCGTGCGCACCGGCTCCGCCCCCGCCCGTGAACCCCGAGAAGTCGAACCCCTCAAAGTCCACCGGCCCGCGCCCGCCTCCATTCTGCTGCCGCGCGTAGGCTGCAGCCTGCGCCGGATCGATCTGGTCGGAATAGAATCCGAGCTGGTCGTACACCTTGCGCTTCTTCTCGTCGCTCAGTATCTCGTTGGCCTCGGAAATCTCCTTGAACTTCTCCTCCGCGCGCTTGTCGTTCGGGTTCACATCAGGATGGTACTTGCGCGCAGCTTTCCTGAAGGCCTTGCGAATCTCCTCCGGCGTGGCCGTCTTCTTCACGCCAAGCGTTGCGTAATAGTCCTTGTTCGTCGTTGTGGCCATGTGTGTTTTCTTAATTCATCTCAACTTACAAGTCGTTGTCCTGCATGAAACGCACCGATGATCGCCAGCCTTCTTCTACAAGCGCTCATGCGATGCGAAGCGCCTTTTGCACTGCTTTGGGTTCGCGATCGATCACAAGCAGATAGGCTCGTGTCGGACCCTCAGGAACCCGTCTACCCTGCTCCCAATGGCGCACCGTGTTCACGCTAAAACCAAACCGGCTGGCGAACTCCAACTGCGTCATCCTGAGACGACCGCGAATCGCCTTCACGTCAATCTCCGCCGGAATGTGGACGACATACCGGCTTTCGTCGGCGGTTCCTTCGGCAAAGGTAATCGCCTGCTCGAGCCCGCGTATGATGCTCTCGCCCACCTTGCTCATGATGCAGACCTCCGCTTGCGATTCATCTCAACGAGAACTTGCGAGAGTCTCTTGAGGGTTTTGATCTCAGACTGCTCCAGGTTCTCAGTTTTGTTCTTTGCATACGCAGTCAACAAATAAAGCGGCATCTCCAGATCGTGATAAAAGTAGATCACTCGTGCTCCGCCCCGTTTGCCGCGCCCTTCAAGCCCCCAACGCAGCTTGCGAACACCACCCGTTCCTTGAATTACAACGCCCACCGTCGGGTTATAAGCCAGGTACTCGACAAGCTCGGACCGCTCCACATCGTCCATCAATTTGCGCGTGACAGCGAGAAACTCATCCGTTTCGACAACCGTAATGGGCTTAAATGTCGGCAAAATTCATTGTAGTGCATTGCACTACTCCACGCAATCCGCAAAATACGTTCTCCGGGCCTTCACTGATCAGGATGATACTTCGTCTGAATAAGAAGTTGGGGCGGGCAACAACCGTTGCCCACCCCCCAAAGTGCTCCGCCCAAACAGCGGAATTGCCTGGACGGCCAGTCCTACTTCTTGTCCTCCACGTCCACATACTCGGCGTCGATGACTTCGCCTTCCTTCTTCGCTTCTTCGCCGGAAGCTCCCTCCGCGGTCCCGCCGGCCGGCGGTTCGCCCGGCGCAGCGGCCTGCGCCGCATTGGTCTTGTAGAGCACCTCGGCCAGCTTGTGGCTTGCCGCGGTCAGCTTCTCGTGCGCCGATCTGAGTTCAGCGGCCGACGGCGTGCCTTCGAGAGTCTTCTTCGCCTCGGCCAGTGCGGCTTCCACGTCGGTCTTGTCGGCTTCCTGCACTTTTTCGCCGGAATCCTTCAACATCTTCTCGATGTTGTAGACCATGCCGTCGAGTTGGTTGCGCGCCTCGATCTCTTCGCGCTTCTCCTTGTCCTCGGTCGCGTGCGCATCGGCTTCCTTAGCCATGCGCTCCACCTCTTCCTTGCTCAGACCGGAGCTCGAGGTAATCGTAATTCGCGTGTCCTTACCGGTCGCATTGTCCTTCGCCGTCACGTTGAGAATGCCGTTAGCGTCGATGTCGAAAGTGACCTCGATCTGCGGCACGCCGCGCGGCGCCGGTGGAATGCCAGCCAGCTTGAACTTGCCCAGCGTGCGGTTCTGCGCTGCCATGGGTCGCTCGCCCTGCAACACGTGGACCTCGACTTCGGTTTGCGAATCGGCCGCCGTCGAGAACGTCTCAGTCTTCTTGGTCGGAATAGTCGTGTTGCGCGGAATCATTGACGTGGCCACGCCGCCCAGTGTCTCGATCGACAGCGTGAGCGGAGTCACGTCCAGCAGCAGCAGATCCTTCACGTCGCCGGCCAACACACCCGCCTGCACCGCCGCGCCCACCGCCACCACCTCATCGGGATTCACGCCGCGATGCGGTTCCCTGCCGAACAGCTTCTTCACCAATTCCTGGATCTTGGGCATGCGCGTCTGGCCGCCCACCAGCACCACCTCGTCGATCTGGCTGGCCGTCACCCCCGCATCCGCCATCGCCTTCTTGCAGGGTTCCAGAGACTTCTCGAGCAGGTCCTCAACCAGTTGCTCCAGCTTGGCGCGCGTCAGCTTGCGCACCAGGTGCTTCGGCCCGGTTGCGTCGGCGGTGATAAACGGCAGATTGATCTCCGTCTCCAGCGTGGTCGAAAGCTCGATCTTGGCCTTTTCCGCGGCGTCCTTCAACCGCTGCAGCGCCATCTCGTTGCCTTTCGAGCTCAGGTCCAGACCCTCTTCCTGCTTGAACTCGGTAATGAGCCAGTCCACGATCCGCTGGTCGAGGTTGTCGCCGCCCAGGTGGGTGTCGCCGTTGGTCGACTTGACCTCGATGACGCCCTCGCCTACCTCAAGGACTGAAATATCGAACGTGCCGCCGCCAAAGTCGTACACGGCAATGGTCTCGTCCTTCTTCTTGTCCAGCCCGTAGGCCAGCGCAGCCGCCGTCGGCTCGTTCACAATGCGCTTCACTTCCAGACCGGCAATCCTGCCGGCGTCCTTGGTGGCCTGGCGCTGTGCGTCGTTAAAGTAAGCCGGAACCGTGATCACGGCCTCGCTCACCGTCTCACCCAGGTAAGCCTCGGCGCTCTTCTTCAGCTTTTGTAGAATCATGGCCGAAATCTCGGGCGGCGTGTACTCCTTGCCCTGCGCCAGCACCGCCACGTGGTCGCCCTGCTGCACCACCTTGTAGGGAACCATCTTCATCTCGTCGTTCACTTCGTTGAAGCGGCGGCCCATGAACCGCTTGATCGAGAAAATCGTGTTTTCCGGATTGGTGATGGCCTGCCGCTTGGCCACCTGCCCCACCAGCCTTTCGCCGCTCTTCGAAAAGCCCACGATCGAGGGCGTAGTGCGCGCACCCTCTTCATTTGCAATCACTTTGGGCTCACCGCCCTCGAGCACCGCCACGCATGAGTTGGTGGTGCCCAGGTCAATTCCAATAATCTTTGCCATAGTTGTTTTTCCGCCTGTGATGGAGAATTCTGACTCAGGCAGAATGCCAGATTGAGTCAGGTACTGTCAACTTCTTTGATGCAAAACTACTAAATAAGATGCAGCCTTTGGTAGTCTCAGGGGGTAATTCCCCGCCCTGACTCGGCAAATCCTGGTCTATACTGGCCGCAACCGCCTTTCCAGAGGAGTTCCACCTTGTCGTACCCGGGCTCTGCACGCCACCGCTGGCTTTGCACTCTATTGCCCGCCTTGGCCGCCCTATTGATCCGGCAACTAAATACTGCCAGGCTGCCCCATCCATTTCCGCGTTTTTTGCGGAAATGGATGGAAATACGATGTCACTGTTTTATTGCCGGATCAATAAAGCGGCTTTCTGGTCTGTGCAAGTGCGCTATAGCCGATTCGCCGCACAGGCCGCCGCCAGGCCCTCTTCGGGCTCCGGACGCACGCGGAAGTCGGCATGCGCTTCGGCAAAGACTACGCGCCCGTCGCGCCCGATCACGTAGGTCGCCGGCAAAGGCAGCCGCCAGCTCTGATCCCCGTTTACGAAGGGAATATTCACCAGGATCGACCGGTAGTAGTCGCGGTAGTACTGCGGCACGGCATACACCAGCCCGAACCCCTCGGCCACCGCGCAGCCCGGATCGCTGAGCACCGGGAACGGCAGCCCGTGCTGGCCCACCATAAAGTCGCTCTGCCGCTCGATCTGCGGCCCCACCGCAATCAGCAATGCGCCGCACTCGCGCAGCCGCGCATGCTGATCACGCCAGGCCTCGAGTTCGGTCATGCAATACGGACACCACCGCCCGCGAAAGAACTTGATCACCAGCGGTCCCAGCGCCAGCAGATCTACACTGCGCACCAGCCGTCCGCTGGCATCCTTCAGAGCAAACACCGGCGCCGCAGCGCCCACCGGCAAAATCCGCTCCTCGATTCCGGAAGCAAATAGCTCCTCAACCGCCCGCTCCCCCACAGCCAGCCGCTCGGCCTGCACCAGCCGCCGCGTATTGGCCGTAATTTCGTCGAGTTGGTCCTGGAGGGTAATCATCGATCGCTCTAGACGAAAGCAGGGAATTCAAACGTGGGGCTTGGATCGGTTACGCGTCTGAGCTTGATGCCTCGCTTCTTGAATTGTTCCTGTTTGATAAGAAATTTGGCGACTACTTTAGGGTGCGCACCACCCTTGCTGCTGACAATAAGCGCCCCGATTTTTCCTGTGCATCTTTCATGTACATTCCAAGTTCGAATTGTCGCCTCTATCTGCTCTACGGCAGCCATCACATCAGTCCCCTTTAGCTCAACAATGACATCGACGATTCCCGGCTTGCTTACAATGTAGTCTGCGACTTTCTGGTCCTTCTCAAAAAAGCAATCCGTACAGTCTGATCGACCCTTTCTGCAATATCTGTCAGCATGGACGAGCAAGACGGTCGCGCCTTGGCTGTTCAAGAATATGACCGACTTTCCATTTTCTTCTGGCGTTTTGACCTTCGAATCAGTGCGTGGATCGAAACATTTTCCCTTACTAGCTGCCATACTGAATCTCCAGCAACTCTTCGAATTCAGCTCCGATGCGACCAGAGATGTCGTCGAGAATGTCTCCATCAATCAACTTGGTCTCGCTGTCCATGATCGGATGGAGAATACTGTCCTTGCCATCGAAGGCATACGCCGCAAAATCAGCTGGTTCGATCCAGAACTGCCTTGGCACAATTTTGTCGATTTTAGAAGCCTTTTCCGGGCGCTCCGACGCGATATACCCTGCCTTAATCAGGTCATTGAAGGCAGTGAGGATGTAGGGACTGTGAGTAGTGATGACCCAAGAGAGATTGATCCTCTCTTCTTTAGCCATCCAGGCAAACAACCGCACTAGATTGTACTGCGTTGTCGGGAAGACGTTTGCTTCCGGTTCTTCAACGAAGACCAAACGTTCCGGTAGAGGCCCCTTAGCCTCTGTCGATGAGGGACGACCTATAATTCCGGGAAAGTCGGCGTTTTCGTCGAAGACATACTGTCGGAGATGGGTTAGAAGTGGGACCAACTCCCGTGTACCAGAGGATAACTCCGTAAGAGGCAGTTGACGACCATCATTCTCCCGAAAGCGTACTAGACCGTCTCCCTCATCGAACACGAGTTCGCCCCCTAAAATCGCGCGACTCTCCTCGTCCATACGGCGAATGCACTCAATCTTTGCTTGCGAGGGAAAGCTCTTTCGAAACTCGTAATCGACCTGCCTTGAAAAGGCAATTACCACGGGGTCTGCGCTGCCGATGCGAGCCGCGGCATAGGACGGATTATAAGTTGAAAAGATAGTTCGAGTATCGGGAACGTAAGAGTGAACGGAGAACATAGGGTCGCTCTGGATATCCTGAAGTCTCCGACCTGCGAGGTATGTATTTTCTAGGAGGCGGGCGCTTTGATTGCTCGGTGGAACCTCTCGTAGGGCTTCTTTTAGCGATTCCCCAAACTCATCGAAGACCTTCCGAAAAGCCCCCCCGAGGAAGCTCAAGCAAAGGCTACCGGGGGAGTTGATCACTAATCCGTTAGTCGCAAGCGCGTCGCGAAGAATCTGAGGATGATAGCCTCCATCCTGGTACTCGATCCTAAAACTTTCCCTACCCCACGAATAGGTGGGGAAAAAAGCGCAGAACGACTTCTGAAACGAGTCATTCACAAATGTTTCCCAACGATCCGGATCCTGAAGAGCTACGGCGTGATTACCAGCGAGATCAAATAGGGTTTTTTGAAAGAAATACGCCAGCTTGCACAACAAACTCTTCCCGCTTGCTTGCGGTCCAATCAGTACAGTAATCTTGCCGAACTCTAGTTCGGCGTGCTTGATCACCGAGAAGTTCTTGACCGTCAGCTTGCGCATCGCGTCCTCCTTGCCCGAAAAGCAACCGCAGATCCTTCGACTCCGCTGAAAAACGCTCCGCTCAGGATGACAAACCTAAACGACGACGCTTGGCGCAATCTTACCGCCCGAACTTCTGCCGTCCGCCCAGCCCAAGCCCGCCCATCCCGCCGCGCATCATCTGTTTGGCCATGCCGCCCTTGCCCATCTGCTTGAACATCTTGTTCATCTGCGCGTACTGGCGCAGCAGTTGGTTCACGTCCTGCACGCTGGTTCCGGACCCGGCGGCGATCCGCTTGCGCCGCGAACCGGAAATGATCTCGTGGTTGCGCCGCTCCTTGGGCGTCATTGAGTTGATGATGGCTTCCAGGCGCACAAACTGCTTCTCGTCCACCTGGCTTGACGCCTGCTTGAGCCCCGCGAACGGCCCCACGCTCGGCATCATCTTGAGAATGGATTCCATCGAGCCCAGCTTCTTGATCTGCTTCAACTGGTCGCGGAAGTCCTCAAGCGTGAAGCCGTCGCCGAGCAGCGCCTTCTTGGCCAGCTCCTCGCTTTTCTTGCGGTCCAGCGTAGCCTCGGCCTTTTCAATAAGCGAGAGCATGTCGCCCATGCCCAGAATGCGGCCCACAATGCGGTCGGGATGAAACGGCTCGAAGGCATCCGGCTTTTCGCCCACGCCGATGAACTTGATGGGCTGCCCGGTCACGTGGCGAATCGACAGAGCCGCGCCGCCGCGCGCATCGCCGTCCATCTTGGTGAGCACAACGCCGGTCAGCCCCAGGCGGGCATGGAAATCCTGCGCCGAGTTCACCGCGTCCTGGCCGGTCATGGCGTCGGCCACAAACAGAATCTCCTGCGGGTTGAGCAGCTTCTTCAGCCGCTCCATCTCGCCCATCAGCTCTTCGTCCACGTGCAGCCGGCCGGCGGTGTCGACGATCAGCGTGTCGCAGCCCATGATGACCGCCTCGCGCCGCGCTTCTTTGGCCAGCCGCTCCACCAGCGCCGATCCCGCTTTCTCGCCCTTCTGGTCACCCTCATACAGCCGGGCCTCGATCGATTTGGCCACCACCTTCAACTGCTCGCGTGCAGCCGGGCGGTACACGTCGACTGAAACCAGCATGGGCCGGTGGCCGCCTTTTTTCAGCCACGCCGCCAGCTTGCCGCTGGTGGTGGTTTTGCCCGAGCCCTGCAGTCCGGCCATCAAAATCACCGTGGGCGGCTGCGAGGCGAACTTGAATCGCGCCGTGTCGCGCCCCAGCAGCTCAACCAGCTCGTCGCGCACGATCTTGATCACCTGCTCGGAGGGCGAGAGCGCCGTCAGCACCTCGCTGCCCACGGCCTTCACCCGGATGTGCTCGATCAGGTCGCGCGCCACGTTCAGGTTCACGTCCGCTTCGAGAAGCGCCACGCGGATTTCGCGCAACGCCTCGCCAATGTTTTCTTCGCTCAGCGTGCCCTGCCCGCGAAGGTTTTTGAAGACGCGCTGAAGTTTGTCTGTAAGGTTGTCAAACATAGGTCACGTTCAAGTCTACCAAGTTGCGCGGCCCGGCCGGGGCCAGCAGCATTTCGCAGTGTGGCCCGCACCGGCGCCAGGGTGCGATAGGCTGGCTGAAGTACGCCACATCGGAGGCAAATCCGCAATGGAACGGCTGATTCAGGGACACAAGCGCTTTCTCGCCGAGATCTTTCCCGCGCGCAAGAGCGAGTTTCGCCTGCTCGCTGACCGCCAGGCGCCCGAGTGGCTGTTCATCACATGTTCGGATTCGCGCATTGTGCCCGACCTGGTGCTCGGCACCGGCCCCGGCGATCTGTTCATTACCCGCAATGCCGGCAACGTGGTTCCCGTTACGGCCAGCGACGTGGACGGCTGCACGGCAACCATCGAATATGCCGTGGAAGTGCTGCGCGTGAAACATGCGATCCTGTGCGGCCACTCCGATTGCGGCGCGCTCAAGGCGGCGCTCGACCGCAAAAATCTTGAGAACCTGCCCAAGGCCCGCCGCTGGCTGCAGCACGTGGAGTCGGCCTTTGCCAACCGTCAGCCTCTCAATCCCGCCGACGGCGATAGCGCCGAGCTGGCTTCGCTCATTCGCGGCAATGTTGTGGCACAGCTCCACAACCTGAAGGAGCAGCCCTCCGTGGCGCAAGCCCTGCTCGAAGGCAGGCTCAGCGTGCATGGCTGGTATTACGACATCCTCACCGGCCACATTGAGCAGTATGACGAACAGCGGCGCGCCTTTGTGCCGCTGCTTGGATAAAAAGAGAGCTTCGCACTCAGTCGCCGATGAGCTGGATGATCCGGGCGACCGCCTCCGCGGCATCGCCGCGCATGCCGGCAAAGCAACCCGCTTTTGATACCGCGCGCTGAAAGGTGCTCACCATCTCCGGTGAATCCCGCAAGGTGTGAGGTGTATTGCACAGCAGCAGCATCAGCGCCTCGCCCTGCGACATCGGCGCCACCTTCCACTCCCCCTCGGGCTGATACCTGAGAGCAAAGACCCAGCCCAGCGGAGCGGGCGCGGTGGCAATGGGCGCGGACAGATCGCCAGCCAGCAGGGGTGTCTGCTCAGAGCCGCCGTGGCGCACCAGCAGCGGACGCGGATAAGGATGCACCTGTCCCTCGGCGTCGATCAGGGCATATTCGTCGGAAAAGTAAGTAGCGCCGTGGCGCAGAAACTCGGTCACCAGCGCGGATTTGCCCGCGTGCGTGGCTCCGGGAAAGAGCAGCACGCGGCCACGCCACCCCACAGCGCCGGCATGCACGGCCCGCACCGCCGTAATGCGCTGGACGATCGTCTCGTCCAGCACCTGGATCAATGCGCGCACCAGGCCCAGCGGCTCACCGGCGGTAGCAACCACTTCGTCGCCGGCAAGAAGCCGAAACTCACCGGCGGCCTGATCGATGCACACAGCAAGATCGGGCCTGCCGGCCTTGGCTTCCACTCTCCGCAACCAGGGGAACGCGTACTGGTCCAGGGTCGCGTACGCGTCCGCACCGTCGGCTGTCAGCCGAAAATGGGCGCCAAAGGCATCAACATCAAAACTTCCGGAATTGTCCACGCTGCATCGGTCCTTGCGGCTGCGGCTGTTCTCTTACTTTTACTACTTTTGCAGCCGCGTCGCGAGCAGCGTGGGCATCGAAAACCGCTCTAGCAGCCGCCAAAAAATTTCTTGATGATTCCGCAGTGCGGCGTGCGGCCGGGGAAAACCGGGTCCGGCTGCGGCGTGCGCTGTATACCGGACCGCGCAACCGTCGCATGCGCGCGCTGTTCGGTCAAGGTCATCGCAACCACGAGAGGTAAGGCAACCTTCCCAAGTGTCGACAGAACCTCGCGCCGCGTTCTCGCCTGCGTATTCGCCGGCACAGTCACCAGATTGCGCTGCTGCAGCTCAAAAAACGCCTGACCGACAACGTCTTCGGTCACGTCCGGGTCAAAGGAACGCTGCATCTCTTTCGTTGCATCCTGAAGAGTGGTCGGGGCGCTGCATGCATCCCACGCAGCCCCGGCCGTAGCGTTCAACGCATACACGGTTTCGCTTTTGCGATCGACCAGGAATCTTGATCCGTCGGGAAGATGATTTTCTTCCAAGGCATTGAAAGGTCCACGTTCTATTTGCATTATTTTCCCTCTTTTATCAGGCAATCACTAACGCCGGAAAATGTATCGAGTGCACCGGCTATCTGCACTATACCTCGTGCAGTCTTTTTGCACTCCACTATTCAATCGATCGCTTCATTCTCAAGTAATCGATACGGTTTTGCCGGTACTTCTCTCTTATCGTTACCAAACGGGGAGTATCCTATTCGATACTCCGCGTGCGGTACGCATCGAGAGTCCGCACACTTGATTGTGTTCCATTTCAGTAATTTTCTTATGCCGGCCACAGCTCGATATTTGTCGCGTTATCCAATACGGCAACGGCTGTTTCAAAGTGGGACACAGCAGGCCGTGCCATAGCGTGTTGTGTCGGGATGATTGGGCAGGCAGCAGGGTGAGGGGTTCTAATTTTCAACTAGCTATTTATGAGATGACAATGTATCCAACCAAAAGTTTGGGGATGCTGCAATGCAGCATCCCCAAACTTTTGAACCACCGGACCCTTAGCAAAGGCCGAAGATCTTCAGGATGATATTACAGGGCTTTGATCCCCCCGGAGGATTGCTAGTGGGAGGATTAGACTGACCTGAACTGGCATAGGCGGCATGCTCAGTCTGCTCAGTCAATGTCATGGCAACCACGATCGGCAAGGCAGCTTTGCCAAACTTGGTCAACACCTCGCGGCGCGTGGTTTGGCGCGCACCCATCGGAGCGGTCACCAGGTTCTGCTTCTGAAGCTGCAAAATCGCCTCTTCCGCAAAATCCGGAGTGACCTCAGAGCCAAATGATGTCTGCATCTGTTTCGTCACGTCGTGAAGGCTGGTCGGCGCGCTGCAAGCATCCCAGGCAGCACCGGCAGTCGCGTTCAAGGCATACACGGTCTCGTTCTTGTGGTCGATGAGAAGCCGTGAACCGTCGGGGAGATGATTCTCCGCTAGTGAGTCGAAGTGCTCGCGCTGTATTTCCACCTTTTGACCTCTATTGCTATTGATGATTTACGTGCAGCAGGCACACATTTAGTTGAAGTGCCGACTGAATGCACTATAACCTGCCGGATTTTCCGCGAACAGTAATTTCTTTCTTTTCTCCATTCTCTGGTAATCCTGCTGCTTTTTCTCGGTAATGCACGAGCGATTACCTATTGGGACGTTCCAGATGGGATGGCCGGGAAGCGGGCTGCCATGGGTGGCCTTTCCACTGTGAATACCACTCTTCGGGGATTCTTGGCGCAATTCCACTCCGTCTATACTGACCGCTATCCGGCCTCGCCGCTTCACACCATGTCCTCAGATCCGCACCAAAACGCCACTCCTGCGGAAGCTGCTTCACGGCACGCATGCTTTGAGCTGCTGCGCGCGATTACCAGGCCTTCCGCCGCGGACGCAAGGATTTGCGAACTGGCCCTCCGCATCAGTGACTGGGATGAGTTGCTTCGTGTTGCCAGCAAACATCGCGTGCTGCCGCTGCTGTTTTCGCGGCTCACTGAAGCGGATGCGCCACTGCCGCCAGAAGCCCGGCAGCGCCTGAATCTGCAGAACCAGCGCAACGTCTTCCACTGCATGGCTAACACGGCAGAGCTGATTGCCATTCTCGATACCTTCAACGTCCACACAATCCCTGCCATGCCGTTCAAGGGTGTGGTGCTGGCAGCGAGCGTCTACGGCGATGCAAGCGCACGCAACGCCGGCGATCTGGATCTGCTCGTATACTCCCGCGACCTGGAGCGGGCGACCCAGTTGCTGCTTAACCGTGGATATGAGCTGCACCCGCCGATCTTCACCGAGCCCTCTCCGGTAAATCCGGAGTGGTACGAATCTCACTTCGAACGGCCCCGAGATGGCATGGTCGCCGAGTTGCGCACGCGCCTCGAACTGGTGGGACCACGCTCCGACCGCGACCTGGGAATGAATTGGATCTGGCCGCGCCGCTGCACCGCCGTCCTGGCCGGCGCCACCGTGCCCGACATCGATCCGGAGACCACGCTGCTGATGCTCTGCATGCACGGCAGCAAACATATATGGACACGGCTGGCGTGGATCGTCGATGTCGCCCGGCTGCTCGCGGCGCGACCCCATCTCAACTGGCAGGCGATTCATCGCGAGGCCCGCCGCACAGGGCTATGGCGAACGCTGGCTCTGGGCGTGCTGCTCGCCCACCGCGTCACCGGAGCAGACGTTCCGCAGGCCGAGCTGCGCCGCTTTAAGTCCGTCCGCGGGGTGCGCGTGCTGGCTCAACATATCGATGAAAACCTGTTCAATTCCTACCTGCCCAAGCCGCCGGGCTTTCTGCCGTATGCAATTCGCATCCTCGGCATCCGCGACCGCCTGCGACTGTTTTTTTCGCTCAGCATCTTCAGGCCCAACGATCACGATCGCGCCTTCCTTGCACTTCCCCGCCCGCTGCACGCGCTCTACTATCTGGTGCGCCCGCTGCGCCTGCTGATCGACCGGTCACCGCGTTGACAGGGAGCAAGCAGAGCCGCCGGATATCAAATGACCGGGCAAAGTCGTAATCCGGGCAAAGTCATAATTTGGAACGGTAGGTCAGAGTCTCAGCCCTTACATCGAAGCCGCCCAATCCAGACTCTTTTGGCGTCGCCTGTGCTGGGTCCAAGGCTTCGGCCTGCCCAATACAAGGCAGATCGAAGGAATTTGTATGCGTCGGTCCCGAGTAAGCAACACCGCCGCTTGACACAAGCAGCCCGGCCCTAGATGCTAAACAGTTCCGGTTCCTTTTTTCGATTCCCCCGTCGGAGGCCACTGGTTTTGCGGGTTCGCGTCTTTTACCACGACAAATGCTTTGACGGAGCTTGCTCGGCCTCGCTGTTCGCGCGATTCCACCGCGAGTGCGTGTCCGGAAATGCAAGCTACGAATACCACGGTCTGGTTCATCGCGCCGGCGCTCTTTTTGACGAGAGCGAGTTTACCGGCGACGAAAACGCCATCGTCGACTTCAAATACTCCGCTTCGCCACGCATCACCTGGTGGTTCGATCACCATCAGTCAGCCTTTCTTACCCCGCAGGACCACGAGGACTTCCAGGCCTGCCAGCGCGACCCGACCTGCGCGGGGCACAAATTCTTCGACCCCGCCTACACGTCCTGCACCAGCTTCCTGGCGCACATTGCCTCCACGCGCTTTGGCTTTGACACCGCGCCGGTCGCCGACCTGATCCACTGGGCCGACATTGTGGACGGCGCGCGCTACGAGAGTCCCGAGTCGGCCGTGGAGATGGCCGCCCCGGCCATGAAGCTCACCCTCATCATCGAGTCAGCGCAGGACCCCGCGTTCATCCCGCGGCTCATTCCGCTGCTCACCGAGATGACGCTCGGCGACGTGCTCAGCCAGCCCTTCGTCGCTCCTCTGCTGCCGCCGCTGCTTGAGCGCCATCGCCAGGCCGTCGACCTCATCCGCAGCCGCGCGGAAGAGAAGAACGGCACCATCTTCTTCGACATTACCGACCACCCGCTCGAAGGCTTTAACAAGTTCATCCCCTACTACCTGCATCCCGGCGCAACCTACTCGATCGGGTTGTCGAAGTCCAGCTTCCGCACCAAGGTCGCCGTTGGCTCCAATCCCTGGACCAAAGCCGACCCAGCCAAAATGGTCAACCTGGCGCAGATCTGCGAGCGCTACGGCGGCGGCGGCCATGCGCGCGTGGGCGCCATCAGCTTTCCGCCGGACCAGGAAGAGCAGGCCCGCGCCGCAGCCAAAGAAATTGTCGCCGAGCTGCGCCAGAATAACCCGTTCTGAACCCGCTTAACCCAATGGACCCGCTCTGAATCGGTCGCGGGGATTTTAAGGAACGCAGCTCTGCTGACTGTCTGTACCGGCGGCCGTGCCGCCACCCACGCACATGGCCGAATACCTGTTCACCTACGGCACGCTGCAGTCCGGCCACGCTCCGGCAGCGATTGCCTCTGCCGCGGCGCGGCTGCGGCACATTGGCGAGGGCCACATCCGCGGAACGCTCTATAACCTGGGCCGCTACCCCGGCGCCATCCTGAACGCGAATCTGGCGGATATGAATGCAAGAAATGCGAATGCGACACGAAAAGTCTACGGCACCGTCTATGAGCTGCCCGACCACCACGCCCTGCTGCGCCGCCTGGACGACTACGAAGAGTATTTTCCGAACGCCCCCGCGCTCAGCCAGTACCTGCGCGTGCTGCATCCAGTGGAGCTCGCCGTCGGCCAGGTTTTGGAGTGCTGGATTTACGTCTACAACCGCGATGTCCGCTCGGCGCGCGTGGTGGAAAGCGGCCGCTGGCTGCCTGAAAAATAGCGCGATGCAAGGCCGATGCGGCGCCTCGGCTATGCCTTTACCTGCCGGCTGGGCCACTCGGCTTTGCGATGCTGCCTGAATGCCCGCACGCCCTCGATAAAGTCTTCCGTGGCGCGCTGCCCGGCGTTGGCCGCAACTGCGTCTTCAATCTCCTCGTCCAACCGGCGCTGCGCGTGCCGCGCCAGCAGCGACTTGATCGTCTGCATCGCCTGTGGGCTGTTCTGCAATAGTCCGCAGGCCAGCGCCTGGGCCGACTGCATCAGTTCCGGCGCCGCAATGAGGTGCGTCACCAGGCCCAGATGCATCGCCTCCTGCGCCTTCAGCAGCCGTCCGGTCAGCAGCAGCTCGCGAGTATGCTTTTCGCCCACCTGCCGAAGCAGGAACGAGGCCTCGATCGCCGGCACAAAACCCACCCGCACCTCGTTGAAGCCGAACTTGGCTTCGGGAACCGCCAGCGTGAAGTCGGGAATAGTCGCCAGGCTCATGCCGCCCGCAATCGCCGCGCCGTTCACCGCCGCAATCACCGGCTTGGGAAACTCGTAGAGTGTCCGCAGCACGCGCGCCATGTTCTCCGCGTCGTGCCGGCTCGACTCCGGTGTGCCCGCCTCCAGATGCTCGATGTCCAGTCCCGCGCAGAATGCCGGTCCTGCTCCGGTCAGGATCACCACCCCGCAGTCGCAGTTTGCGGCTTCCTGGAGCGCAAGGGTTAGCTCCTCAATCAGCGCCGGTGTCAGAGCATTCCGCTTGTCCGGCCGATTCAGGGTGATCGTCTTCACTCCATTCGCCGACTGCACAAGAATGTTATTGAACCGGTCCATCGAAATCCTCCCAGGCGTCCGCTTCAGACTCCAACACTGCAACATCGTAACGCGAAATCGAAATCCCGCGCCGCCGATTCGAGTCGCTTTCGTCATCCATGGAAAAAGCTTCGCGAGCGGACCGGGCTCTCACGCATCAGTCTTCGTGTGTATTCAGCGCATCAGCGCATCAGCGCATCAGCGCATCAGCGCCGGCCACGCGACTGCGCCGATCATCAGCAGTTGCATCAGTCCCAGATAGTGCAGGTAAGCAACGCATCCCGCCACGCCCGATGCCGTCACCCGCTTGCGCAGAGCCCACTGCGCCAGCAGCCCTTCCAGCGGAAACTGCGCATACAGAATCAGCAGCGGCAGCGTAGCGGCCCAATGCGCTCCTGCATGCAGCTCAGGGCGTCTGGCCAGCAGCACAAACGGAAACACCACCCACATCATGCGGGGATTCCGGCGCAGCAGCACAGCACGCAGATGCGGCGAGAAGAAGCCGAGCGTCAGACTCAGCGCAAGCGGCCAGAAGTCCAGTATTCGCCGCACACTGCGCCTGACCCGACGCAGCCGCAGCCACGCGCGCAGGGCGCGCCGCTCCTCTTCAATTTCCTCAAGATGGATGGGAATGGCGAGGGATGAGGCGCGAAAGCGCTCAGAGCCAAGGACCGAAGTGTAAAAGGGTTCGTACACAGTGCGTTCGGGCCGCTTCCAAAATACGTACGCAGGGACGTTACTGCCATCTTCCCCGCTCATTCCCGTTTTGGCAACACGAAAAAGGCCTGCGACTGTTGAAAACGAGTCCGTTTCTTTCTTTCTGACAGTATGACTCATGACACAATGAGCCAGTCGCCTGAACTTCCCTTGCCGGATATCTCATTCCCGGATATCGCATTCCCGGATATCGCATTCGTTGATTGAGCAGGCCACCGGGCCACGCATCGGAGAAACCCAATGCTGATGGAGATGTGGGAGTGGCTGCGCGGCTATCACAAGTGGACGCAGGCTGAGGCGAACATCGAGTTCCTCAAGGAGGAACACCTGTACCACGAAAGCTCCGGTGGAGAGCTGCACTACTCCCGCATCACCGGCGAGCGCCTGGTATGGACCGACGCGCGCGGCCAAAAGCACTATGCCCCGCTGAAGCCCTTCGGCGATGCGCCCGAGCAGGAATTCGCCGACGGAGAGACTGTGGCCATCCGCTTCAACCCGGCCCATCCCGAGCAGTACTACTGCCGCCGGCTCTCCGGAATGCGAGTGCGCCGCGCCTTCACGACTGCATGCACCGTCATCGCCGTAGCCGCCCTGTCGATCGGCTACGTATGGACGCGCGAAATGCTCGGTTGCAGCCGCTAGGCAAAATCAGAGTTGGTGCAAGGCGAGTCGATGCTGCTATTGATCGGCAACTAAATACTGTCAGGGTGTCCCATCCATTTCCGCGTTTTTTGCGGAATGGGTGGGAATACGATGTCACTGTTTTATTGCCGGATCATTAGGACCTCGGCTCCCTACAGCCCCAGTTCCACCGCCCGCTTCTTCATCGCCTCAATGCAAAACCCGATGTGCGCATCAAGCTCCACGCTCAGTTCTGCGGCGCCCTGCAGCACATCCTGCCGGTTAACGCCCTTGGCAAAGGCCTTGTCCTTCATCTTCCGGCGAACGCCGGCCACCTCCACGTCGGCAATCGCCCTGGTCGGCTTCACCAGTGCGCAGGCGGTCAGAAAGCCAGCCAGCTCGTCGCAGGCAAACAGCGCTTTAGCCAGGTGCGTTTCCCGCGGAACGCCTGAGTATTGAGCGTGGCCCAGGATCGCCGTCCGCAGCGGTTCCGGCCAGCCAAGGCGCTCCAGTTCCCGCACGCCCGCAAACGGATGTTCGTCCAGGGAAGGATGCCGCTCATAGTCGAAGTCGTGCAGCAGCGCCGTTGTCTGATAAAGCGTCAGCAGGTCCGTCCGTTCTTCACCCCGCAGCCCGAGCAGGTCTGCCTCTGCCCCACCATAAGCCGACACGCAGGCTTCAACGGCCAGCGCGTGTTTGCGCAGACTCTCGCCCGCTGTCCACTCGATTAACAGCGCCCAGGCCTGTTCGCGCCCATAGCGCGCATCTGCTCCGCTCATTTCTTTTTTCTCCTTGTTGCACAAGTTGGTTCGCGTTTTCTCGGGTCTCTCCGGCATTCATGGGGAAATCTTCGGTTTGACCCTAAGTTTCTACTTGACAATTATGGTTCCCTTCCACGACAGTATGACCTACTGGTGCAAAAACGGCACCTCGGAGACCACGCTCTGGCGCTCCGCACTCGGCCGATGGCAACTACATTTATCTGCGTGGAAACACGTGAAGTTGTGCGGTGCGAATACTGCAGGCTCATGCAGTACAGAACCATCAACTCCCTTTGCAGGAGATGCCACAGACCCCTTGACATTGAGGAGCCTGTACACCTAACCCCGCAATTGGTGACCAGCCAGCCAGCGCAGGCCAACACCGAAGCCGGGCTGCAGGTAGCCGGCCAGGTGCGCGATATTCGCCGCGCGCGGCATCTGAGCCAGCGTCAACTTGCCGGCCGCATGCAGGTGCCGCGCACCTACATCTCCAAGATCGAGAACGGCAAGGCCATCCCGACCCTGGGGTCGCTGGAGCGTCTGGCCATGGCGCTGGAGGTGGACGTGTGCCAGTTGGTGCGCGACTCCCGCAGCCGCCGGGAAGAAGAAGTTTCCACGATCATGGGCGATCCGTTTCTGGCTGAGATTGCGGCGCTGCTTCCGCACCTTGACTCGCTGCATCGCACGCTGCTCTTGAGCGCCGTGCGGGACGCGGTCACCGGCCGCCGCCGCACCGCCTGAGTTGCCGGCCCGCTGCCGGCTGTGCCGCGGCCATGCCACTGTTGGCCGCGCGGTTGCTGCTGTTGCGTCATTGCAGCCCTCGGGCGCTTATACTAGGGTCGAAGATGTTTCACCCGGCATGAAAGACCGGAGTGCTTCCGGCAGCCGGGCGATACGGATTCGAAGCCAACGCGGGCTCTCCGGTCTTCGTGACGGATGGCCTTCGGAAGCGGCGCGAAAAACGCCATCGCACTGTTGAGGCATAGCCCCTTGTCTTCTTCCAGCACGCTGCGCATTCATGAGCTTACTGCGGAAGAACGCGCCGTGTACGCGACGCTCAAGCCGGAACGCGTGCCACAGCACGTGGCCATCATCATGGACGGCAACGGCCGCTGGGCCGGTCGCCGCTCGCTCAAGCGGTTCCTGGGACATCAGCAGGGGGCGCGCAGCGTTCAGCTGGTCACTGAAACGGCCTCGCGTATTGGCCTCCCCTGGCTCACGCTCTATGCCTTCTCGCTCGAAAACAGCCTCCGCCGCCCGCGCGCCGAGGTCACCTTTCTCATGCGTCTGCTCAAGAGCTATCTCGAGAGCAACGTGCAGCGCATGATGGACAACAATGTCCGCATGCGTTACATCGGCAGGATTCACGACCTGCCGCCCGAAGTGCAGGACAAGATGCGCTGGGTGCAGGAAACCACCGCGTGCAACACCGGCACCACGCTCACCCTGGCCCTGAATTACAGCGGCCGCACCGAACTGGTCGACGCCTTTCGCAACCTGGCCCGGGAGATGCAGCGCAAGCAGATCGCGCCCGACCGCATTACCGAAGAAGATATTCACAGCCATCTCTACACGGCGCACATGCCGGACCCCGACCTGCTCATCCGCACCTCGGGCGAGATGCGCATCTCCAATTACCTGCTCTGGCAGATCGCCTACACCGAAATCTTTGTCACCGAGCGCCTCTGGCCCGACTTCCGCGGCATCCATCTGCTGGAGGCCATTGCCGACTTCCAGCGCCGCGAGCGCCGCTACGGCGGTATCGGCGAAGACGGCGGCGAGGTGGAGCAGGACCCCGAGCGCATTCACATCGCAGCCGGCTGAACGCGTTTTATTTTCCCTGCCGGGAAAAAATCCATCTACAAAATTGGCGTGTTGAAGTCGGCGATGAACTGGATACCGGGTATGTCCAGCTTCACAAGCTGCTTGTCGCCCGTGAGAAACAGATCGATTCCCGCAGATGCCGCGCAGGCCAGATGAATCGCATCGGCGATAGGAATCTTTCCCTTCGCGCACAGGTGACCGAACGGAGTGACCGCGCCCTGGTCGAAAGGTAGAAATGAGAACCCGATCTCGTCCAGGACCAGTTCCACCGTTCGTATTTTTTTCGGATCAGGCGATTTTTCAGCTCCCGCCAGTACTTCGCCAAGCGCAAGATAGCTGGTAAACAGTAAATCATCGCGCTTGAATGCGCGTTCCAGAAGTTGTTGCACCCGAGGCGCAAAGATCGGATGATCGTCAAGCAGGTAGATGCAAAGCATGCTGTCCCAGAAAATGCGACTCACGCCGCATTCTCTTCGTCGTAGCCTCGAACCCAGCGAATAAAAGCTTCTCCGCCTCCGTATTGCGCTAATTCTTCTTTCAGCAACCCACGCAGCTTCGCCGCAAGCCTGTACGCTCTGTCTTCCGGAGTCTCCGGAGCGGTCTTTGCGGCACCTGTGGCAGGTGCTTCGGCAAACTCCGGTTGCACAATGTTCTTTGCCACATGGTACCGAAAAACCACCGTAGGACTCATCTTGGAGGGCGGTCCTTCGATACTTTCAATCTCAAGGCCGTTCTCTCGCAAGAATTTGGCCGTTTGCAACGCGCTGCAGATTTGCGGCGTGTGTCCGGCAGGAAAACCCACTGCCTGCAAATCTCCGAGCAGATCCCTGACCCGGATGGAGAACTGAACCTTACCCGATTGAATGGCCGGACCGACATAACGCTTCTTCGCCATTTCCCGTACCTGATCGCTCAATTTAATGCCCATGCCCCCTCCTCGACCGCCGCGTTAGCGGCTATGACAGAAGAATAGAATAAGACAGATAGAAAGTCAGGTTAAGTCATCAAAAAAATTCTGTCTATGCAGGCCGCGATTCTCATGACCCACGCACTATCCTCACCCCGGCAGTGTATCCTCTTCCCTGAATGAAACGTGTCCTTACCGCACTGGTTCTCATCCCCATTGTCCTGCTGATTGTGTTTCTTGGGCCCAAACAGCACTGGCTGTTTTCCTTCGCCGTGGCTGCCGCTGCGGCGCTGGCCGGCTGGGAGTATCTTGGCATGGCCCAGCAGCGCGGAGCGCGGCCGCCGCGCATTGCGGTCGTCGTGGCCCTTGCCATTTTGTTCCTTGCCAACTTCGAGTGGCCGGACTGGACCTCGGTCGCATTCGGCATCCTCACCCTCGCCCTGCTGGTTCTGTGCACCTTTCGCCGGCCGGTTGAACAGGTCATGGCCGACGCTTCGGCATGCGTCTTTTGCATGTTTTATATCGGCTTTACCCTGCTTACCCTCATCACCCTCCACGAACAGCCCAACGGCCCGTCGCTGGTGGTCTTTCTGCTTTGCGTGGTCTGGGCCGGCGACTCCACTGCCCTTTACACCGGCCGCGCCTGGGGACGGCATAAGATGGCTCCCGGCATCAGCCCCGGCAAGTCCTGGGAGGGTGCCGCTGGGTCGGTCGCCGGCAGCCTCATCGCCGCCGGAATCCTTCTGATTCTTGCCTCGTATCTGCAGGCCCACGACCTCGCCGTCCTCTCCTATCCTGACCAGCCCTGGTACTGGCTAGCGCTGGCCGTGCTGGTCAACGCGGCAGCGCAGGTGGGCGACCTGGCCGAGTCCGCGCTGAAGCGTTCCGCCGGCGTCAAGGACTCCGGCTCGCTGCTTCCCGGCCACGGCGGCATGCTCGACCGCATCGATGCGCTGCTGCTGGCCGCGCCCGTGCTCTGGTATGCGCAGGTGATTTACCAACGGTTCTAGTTGGAGACGCAGCTCGCCGGGCGATAATTGAAAGCGATAATTGAAAGCAAGGACACGAAGAGAAACCCTTGAAACGACTTGCTATTCTCGGTTCCACCGGCTCCATCGGCCAGAGCACGCTCTCCATCGTCGAACAGTTTCCCGAGCGCTATTCGGTAGCTGCGCTGGCCGCCGGCCGCAACGTGGATGAAGCCTTCGCGCAGGCTGCGCGCTGGCGTCCCAGGCTGGTTTCGATGGCCACAGAAGAGCTGGCCGCCGATCTCGCTTCCCGGCTGCGCGCAGCGGGCATATCGGGCATTGAGGCCGTTCACGGCACCCAAGGCACGGTAGCCTGCTCCACGCTGCCTGAGGCGGATTTCGTCGTCTCGGCCATCGTCGGCGTCGCCGGCCTCGAAGCCACGCACGCAGCCATCCTGGCCGGCAAGCCCGTGGGCCTGGCCAACAAGGAGTGCATGGTGGCAGCCGGGGAGATTCTTACCGCCGCCGCACGCGAGCGCGATGTGCCCATCCTGCCTATCGACAGCGAACACAATGCGGTCCACCAGTGCATGCGCGTAGGCGCCCACCGGGAAGTGAAGACCATCTGGCTCACGGCATCCGGCGGCCCGTTCCGTCAGACGCCCATCGAGCAGTTCGAGAGCATCACCCCGGCGCAGGCGCTCAAGCACCCCACCTGGGTAATGGGGCGCCGCATCACCATCGACTCGGCCACCATGCTCAACAAGGGTCTCGAAGTCATTGAGGCCTGTCGCCTGTTTGACGTGCCGCCCGCCCAGGTCCGTGTCACCGTTCATCCGCAGTCCACCGTGCACTCGCTGGTGGAGTACATCGACGGCTCCATCCTGGCCCAGATCTCCGTGACAGATATGCGGTTGCCCATCCTCTACGCGCTGGCCTACCCGGAGCGGCCGCAGTCCGCGCTCACCTTCGATCTGGCGGCGCTGCGCCACCTGGAATTCGAGCAGCCCGATTTTGCGCGCTTCCCCTGCCTGTGCCTGGCCTTTGAGGCCGCGGAAAAGGGCGGCGCACACTGCATCGCGCTCAATGCTGCCGACGAGGTGGCCGTGGAGGCCTTCCTCGAAGGTCGTATCCCTTTCACCGGCATCCCGCGTACAATTGAGAAGGTACTCGCATCCACGCCGGAGGCGCATCCAGCCACTATCGCTGGGGTGCTCGCCACCGACCGGGAAGCGCGTCGAATGGCTCATGCAGTGCTCGCATAAACTGGCCACGCACCGGTTTCGCGCGCTCTGCCAAGGAACTTGAACTTCATTTATGCACGCATTCTTAGTTTCTGCTGTTGCATTTCTCGTCCTGATCGGTGTCATGGTGGTGGTGCACGAGCTTGGGCACTTCATCGCCGCCAAGCTCTGCGGAGTTCGCGTCGAAGCATTCTCCTTCGGCTTTGGCCCCCGCCTCTTCGGCTTCAAGTATGGCGATACCGACTACAAGGTCTGCCTGCTCCCGCTGGGCGGCTTTGTGAAGATGACCGGCGAAGAGCCCGGCCAGAACATCGACCTGCCCGTCGGTCGCCAGGAAGTGCCGCAGAACGACCCCGGCGCCTTCACCTCACATCCGCGCTGGCAGCGCATGCTTATTGGCGTTGCCGGTCCGGTCGCCAACTTCGTGCTGGCCGTGGTGTTGATGATCTTCTACTTCGGCTGGATCAATGAGGTTCCGACAGTCCAGGTGAAGTCCACCACCATCGAATGGGTCACTCCCGGTTCAGCCGCCGCGCAGGCCGGCATTGACTCCGGCGACATCATCCGCCGCTTCGATTCCGTCGACAACCCCGACTGGGACCAGGTCTACACCCACTCCAAGGTCAACGCCAATCAACCTGTCGCCATCACCGTTGACCGCGATGGAAAGCTGCTGCCGCTCACCATCCACATTCCAGCATCGGCCAAAAACGACGACTTCGACCTGAGCGACGCCGGCATCCTCCCCCTGCTCCTCTCCGGGCCCATCCCCGTGCAGCAGGTAGAGCCCGATACGCCTGCCCAGCGTGCCGGCCTGCACGCAGGCGACGCTATCCAGGCGGCCGACGGTCATCCGTTCCACAACGTCGGCACCCTGCTGGCTTACATGCAGATGGGCCAGGGCAAGCCGCTCACGCTGACCGTGCTGCGCAACGGCGCAACGCTTTCGCTGGCAGCCACCCCGGCCAAGCTCGACGACACGGGCTGGAAGCTCGGCTTCGCTGTCGCCCTGCCTCCGTTTCGCGACCAGCCGCTGCCGCTCGGCCCGGCGGTCGCCAAGGCCTTTGGCTTTGTGAAAGACAACTCGACGCTGGTGCTTGAATTTCTGAAGCATCTGTTCACCCACCGCGTGTCGGTCAGTCAGCTTCAGGGCCCGGTGGGCATTGCCCGCATGGCCGGCGACGCGGCAGAGATGAACGGCTGGTTTCCCAAGTTCGACCTGAGCACGGAGATCAGCCTGCAACTCGGCATTCTCAATCTGCTTCCGTTTCCCATCCTCGACGGCGGCATGATTCTCTTCCTGGTCATCGAGAGCGTGCTTCGCCACGACATCAACCTGGCCATCAAGGAGCGGATTTACCAGGCTGCTTTTGTGGTGCTCATGGTCTTCTTCGTCTTCATCATCTTCAGCGACGTGAGCAAGCTGCCGTTGTTCAGCCATGTCAAGCCATAAGGACCGGTTTTAGAGGCCAGGGATAAGGGATCAGGTTTGCGCGGGCACGATTCACCGTCCACTGACCACTGTTCCATGTCCGCTGTCCGCTGTTCACTGTTCACTGTTCACTGTTCACTGTTCACTGAAAACTGTCCACCGTCTTCGGAGAAAGAATGCCAGTCACCACCCAGGTAAGGGTGCGCTACGCTGAAACCGACCAGATGGGCATCGTCTACTATGCCAATTACCTGGTCTGGTTCGAGATTGGCCGTGTCGAGCTGCTCCGTTCCCTGGGACTGGCCTACAGCAGTCTCGAAAAAGAGCATAGCCTCATCCTGCCGGTGGTCGACGCGCACTGCCGCTATCGCAACCCCGCCCGCTATGACGACCAAATCCTTATCGAGACGCGCCCCACGCTGCTGCGTGGATCGGTGCTCAAATTCGGCTATAAGATTTACCGCGCACCCGGCCTGAAAGAAACAGAGCGCGAGCTCCTGGCCGAAGGCGAAACCGTGCACGTAGTCTGCGACAGCCAGTTGAACCGCCAGCCGCTGCCCGAACCCTACGCCGACGCGCTCAAAGCGCTCATGGAAGCAGAGTAACTTCGAGCTTCCACACAAGTCCCGAATCGGGGTCTGAAAAAAAGAAGAGGGGGAGCTAGAGGGTGTTGTCTAACAACGTTGCTTATGTCCTGATGCTTAGGTCTCTAGTGACAGGTGTGCTGACAGTATCGGCATTTGGCCAGATTCCCATGTCTGGATCTTCGGACGGTTCTACAGTAACTCCCAGATTTCAGGTAGCCACGATCAAACCTGCCAGCTCAGAAGAATCTCGAACTACCCAGATTCGAGGCAACCGATTCGCAACTACCGATACGTCTGTGGTCGATTTGCTCAAGTATGCCTACGGACTTCACGAGCAGGAAATTTCCGGCGGCCCCAAGTGGTTGAAGACACAAAACTTTGATATTGTTGGCGACCCAGAGACCCAAACCAGGCCATCTTCAGGCGATTTCAAAAAGATGGTGCAAAATCTTCTAACAGATCGCTTCCACCTCAAGGCTCACCATGAAATGAGAGAGCTATCAGTACTGGAAATAGTGCTTGCAAAGAGTGGCCCAAAACTGAACAAGAGTACCAGACCGCCAAATGGAATTCCTACTTTCGGCTATTCGCCAGGTGAGCTAACTGTAGCCAATGCCACCATAGCTGATCTCGCAACATTCTTGCAGCGCTTTGTTACAGACCGTCCCGTGTTCGATCAGACAGGAATAACCGGGAAATATGATGTGACTCTGCGATGGACACCCGATGAATTGCAGGCTGAAGGAAGTCGCCAGGGGGGCCGTAATGCCGATTCTTTACCCGGTCTTTATACCGCCATTCAGGAGCAACTCGGATTGAAGTTGCAGGAAGAGAAACGCCCCATCCAGGTGTTTGTCGTTGACCATGTCGATACGCCGTCAGAAAATTAGCCGTTGTCCCCGTTCCCCGCTATTCTTCAATCCATGGAGCCCAATCGCCCCACCGCACCCAAACTCAAAGGCATCCTCGCCGAACTCTCGCGCCGCGAGCCTATCTTCCATCGCCCCGAGTTTGGGACCACGCGCGAAGACTTCGAAAGGATGATGGTCGAGGACTACTCGGAGACCGGAGCTTCCGGTCGCCGCTACGAGCGCGGCTTCATTCTCGACACTCTCGAAGCGCGCTTCTCAACTCAGCACTCGGATGTATGGGAGACTCGCGACTTCCACTGCCGCAAGCTGCGAAGATGTCTACCTGCTCACCTACACCTTGCTGCAGGATGCGACACGCCTCACCCGCCGCGCCACCATCTGGCAGCGCACCGCAGGCTGGAAGATCGTCTATCACCAGGGAACCATCGTGCAGGACGAAGAACGGTAGGCTGAGGCATCAGCCCGGCATAGATCGGATGCAAGGCGTTCAGCTCACCACAATCGCGATCGCGAACCCGTCGTAGCCCTTGACGCCCACGTTCTGCAGTACCGTGGCGCACAGCCGCGGCTCGCGGGCCATCAGCGCTGTCATCCGGCGCGTGCCGCGCACGTCCGGGTCGGCGCTTTTCGCGTCGGCCACCTTGCCGTCGCGGACAACGTTGTCCACCACGATCACCGTGCCCACGCGCGCCAGCTTCAGCGCCCACTGCAGATACTGCGGATTGCTCGGCTTGTCGGCGTCAATAAAAATCAGATCGAACGGTCCCGCGCCCGATGCCATCAGCACGGGCAGGCTGTCGATGGCGCGGCCCACGCGCAGGTCTACGCGCTTCAGTAGCCCGGCATGGGACAGATTGCCGCGCGCCACATCGGCATGCTTCGAATTGAATTCGAGCGAAACGATGCGTCCGCCGCGAGGTAGCGCCCGCGCCATCCACAGAGTGCTGTAGCCCCCCAGCGTGCCGATCTCAAGAACTCGTTTCGGCCGCAGCATCCGCACCAGCAGATGCAGAAACTTGCCCTGCAGCGGCGAAACGTCAATGGCCGGCAATCCCGCCGCGCGATTCGCCGCCAGCGCCGCGTCCAGGTGCGCATCGGCCGGCACAAGCAGTTTGCCAAAGTACTGATCCACGGCAATCCACTCCGGCCTGGCAACCTTGAGGTTGACCGGCAGCGGATATTTCTCCTTGGGTTTCCCCGCTTTTTTCAGCGCCATCTATCTACTTCTCCCGCGCCACAACAAAGTCCGGCACCCACAACAGGGCGCGCTTGAAGTCAGTGTCAGGAAATCCCGCCAGCGCCTGCCGCGACTGCTCCGCGTAGCGAAATGCCGCAGCCATGGCGTACTCCACTGACTCGTTGCGGATGAGCATCTCTTTGATCTGCTGCCGGCTCACATTCTCAAAGCTGCGGTCGTCCAGCACGCGCTGAATCACCCTGCGATCCTCGGCGGTGCCGTGATCGTAGCTGTGAATCACCGCCAGCGTCGCCTTGCCCTCGCGCAAATCGCTGGCCACCGGCTTGCCCAGCACCTCTTCGGTCGCCGTCAGGTCCAGCACGTCGTCCACGATCTGAAAGGCCAGGCCAACGGCCCGCCCATACACCCCAAGATTTGTTTCCTGGGCATCCGTTGCGCGGGCCAGCACCGACCCCAGCCGCATCGAAATGGAAAACAGGCATGCCGTCTTACGGAAGATCAGGTCATAGTACTCGGCCTCGGAGACGGCCTTGCCCAGCTTCTGAATCTGCAGCAGCTCGCCTTCGACCATCTGCTGGGTAAGCGAGATCAGCAGTTCCAGCACGCGCAGGTTCTGCTCTTCCAGAGCCACCTTGAAGGCCTGCATATAAAGCCAGTCACCGGCCAGTACGCACTTTTCGTTGCCCCACGTAGTATTTGCCGAGGGCCGCCCGCGCCGCGTGTCCGCCCCGTCGATGATGTCGTCATGCACCAGCGTGGCCGTGTGTACCATCTCCACCACCGCGCCCAACCGCACCGCGCCGTGACCGGTATAGCCCAACTGGCGCGACGCCAGCAGCAGCAGCGACGGCCGGATGCGCTTGCCGCCGCCCTCGCGCAGATACTCGGCAATCTCGGTAATGGTGCTTACGCTCGAAGCCGCGTCACGCGCCAACTCCTGCTCGATCGCGACCAGGTCTTCGCGCAACAGCTCGAAGACTTCTTTCGCCGTCGCTATGGTCAGTGTGCTCAAAGTGCCCCGATTCCAGTAGTGGCTCAGTTTGAAGGGTACGGACTTCAGCCCGTACATAATTGGCCTTAATGCAACGTGGGCTTTAGCCCCTGAGGCAATATTTCTTTCAAACTGAGCCACTACCCCCGATTCTCGCCGCTTGACTTTGCCCTTCGCTGAGTGCCACATCCGCCGCACTCCTGTTTTGCGGTCAAGACGGATTCATCAATTGGTGCGGTAATTCGTAAACGTCAGCTCCACCCCAAGGTCTTTGCCGCGCAGCAGCGCAATAATCGACTGCAGCTCGTCGCGATCCTTGCTCGAAACCCGCACGGTGTCACCCTGAATGCTGGCCTGCGCCTTCTTCTTCGCATCCTTGATCAGCTTCACGATCTCTTTGGCGCGCTCGCCGGGAATCCCCTGCTGCAGCGTAATCTTCTGGCGCACGCTCTGGCCCGCCGCCGGCTCCACCTTGCCGTAGGTAAGATTCTTGAGCGACACGCCGCGTTTCACCAATTTCTGCCCCAGAATCTCCTTTACCGCCTCGAGCTTGTATTCGCCGGCCGAGGCAAGCTGGATGGTGTCGCTGCCTTCGAGCGCAATTTCGGAGTGCGAATCCTTCAAATCGAAGCGCTGCCGGATCTCCTTGAGCGCCTGGTCGATCGCATTGCGCACTTCCTGCAGATCCACCTTGCTGACAATATCGAATGAATTTTCCTGAGCCATTTTCTCTATTCCTTGCAGCCGGCCAAAATACTGCCGTACGCAGTACCAGTTTCACACGTCAGCCCGCAGCCCAAACAGCCAGAAAAAGTTTTTCGTGGTCGCGTTTGCAACTTCATCCACATCCACGCCCAGATTTTCCGCCAGACTAAGCGCCGTTTGCGCCACCAACGCCGGCTCATTCCGCTGACCGCGATTCGGCGCCGGGGCCAGCCACGGCGCATCCGTTTCCACCAGCACGCCGTCCAGAGGCATCCGCGCCGCCACGTCGCGCAACGGCTGCGCTTTGGGGTAGGTCAGGTTCCCGGCAAACGACACCAGAAACCCCAGATCGAGCGACCGCTTCGCCTGGTCCCATCCGCCGCTGAAGCAGTGCATTACGCCGCCCAGGCCGGTGCGCCGCCAGTGCTCTTCGAGGACCTCGAAAAGATGCTCCCATGCATCGGTTTCGCCATCCTTCGGCCGGCAATGGATCAGGATGGGCCGCTTCCGCGCTGCCGCAATCTCAAGCTGGCGAATCAGTCCCGCCCGCTGCACGTCATGCGGCGCGCCCTGGTGATAATAGTCCAGTCCGATCTCCCCGCAGGCAATCACCTCGGGCTCGGCCAGCAATCTATCCAGCCGCGCCAGCACCGCGTCGTCGATCTCCGCCGTGTTATGCGGATAGACTCCCGCGCTGGCATAGAGCCGCGGCATACCCGGCTGGCCGTTGAACGCGCGGCAAACATCGAGCGCGTGGCCCATCTCCGCCGGTCCCTCGCCGATGCCGATCGAAAGCACCGCGCCAATGCCCGCCTCATGCGCACGCCCGAGCATGGCCGCGCGGTCCTCCGCATACCGCGGACTATCCAGATGTGCATGCGAATCGATCAGCAAACTGAGCCTCCGGTGCTGTCCGCAGAAACGCTCCACCATTCCTAATTGATCCGGCAACTAAATACTGTCAGGGTGCCCCATCCATTTCCGCGTTTTTTTGCGGAAATGGGTGGGAATACGATGTCACTGTTTTGTTGCCGGATCAATAATCCCCGGCGTTGAACCGGCCGCGCGGCAACTCCGCGTCTATTTGAGCCGCGCCCCGAGCGGCGCCTCTTCCAGAAATCCCGCCAGAACCGGCGCGCCGCCCTCAAGTGAAGCCGCCAGCAGCATGCCGTTCGACTCCAGGCCGCGCATCTTGCGCGGAGCCAGGTTGGCCACAATCACGATCTTGCGCCCGATCAGCTTTTCCGGCTCGTAGTGCTGCGCAATGCCGGCCAGAATCTGCCGCTTCTCATAGCCCAGGTCGACCTCCAGCCGCAGCAGCTTGTCCGCCTTGGGCACGCGCTGGGCCACCAGAATCTGCGCCACGCGCAGGTCCACCCTGGCAAAGTCGTCGATGGAGATGTGCTCCGTCGCAACTGCCTGCTCGGGCAGGGGGTTCGGCGTGACTTCCTTCGGATGCAGGGGTGCGCCGGCGGGTGCATCAACCGGCGTGGAGCTGAGACGACTGCTTGCCAGTTCAGCTGGAACCGCATGCACATACGCTGTCTCGGGCGGCTCACCCGAATCCGCGGATACCGCTGTAGTGGCAGTCAACGCATCTTTTGCCCGCTCCTCGGCCGTGGCTGCGGCCGCTGTAGGACTAACCGAAGGCGAAGCCGTCGCCGGTCCCGGCGAAACCGTCTCGCCCTGGCTGGCCGCCTCAACGGCTGTGCGATTGTTGTTCTCCTCAAGACTCTGCATACGCTCGACCGCATCTTTCTCCGCGCGCGGAAACAGCGGCGCGGGCTCCAGAAATTGTGTTCCTGCCTGCAGTCCGCCCCAGGCAAGACTGGTCAAAAATGCGCGCTTGGCCGCGTCGGCAATCTCGCCCTGCCCAAGCTGCCGCCACACCTTCGCCGCCGCATCGGGCAATATCGGATACACCAGCGCCGTAATCACGCGAATGGCCTCGGCAGCCGTCGCCAGCACCCGCGCCTGCAGCCTTTGATGCTCGCTTTCGTCCCGCTCGGCAGGCTTTTTCCACGGCGCGTTCGCGGTTAGATAGCCGTCCGTCTCCGCAACCAGCAGCCAAAGCCTCTTTAAGGCCTCGGAGAAGTTCAACTCGTCGAATAAAGGCCCGAATGCGGCAATCGCGCTCTCCGCGCTTGTGCGCAGCGCCGTCTCGGCCGGCGTCTCCGCGCCAGCTTCAGGCGCCACCCCGCCAAAGTACTTGTGCACCATGTTGACCACCCGGCTCACCAGGTTGCCGTAGCCGTTGGCCAGGTCGCCGTTGTAGCGCTGCACCAGCGCGTCAAACGAGAAATTTCCGTCCTGCCCAAAGGGAATCTCGCGCATCAGAAAATAGCGCAGCGCATCCGCGCCCAGTACCTCATGCACCGTTTCGGCGCGCACAATGTTGCCGCGCGATTTCGACATCTTGCCCTGATCGAAGAGCAGCCAGCCGTTGGCGCGCACCGAGCGCGGCGGCGCAATGCCCGCGGCCATCAGGAACGCCGGCCAGTACACGCAATGGAACCGGCTGATTTCCTTGCCGATCAGGTGCATGTCCGCCGGCCAGAATCTCTCGAACTTTGCCTTATCTTCCGGGGCCTCGGAACCATATCCAAGAGCAGTAATATAATTGGCCAGCGCATCCAGCCACACGTAGATCACGTGCTTTTCATCGCCCGGCACCGGGATGCCCCACGAGATGCTGGTGCGGCTGATGGAAAGGTCTTTCAGGCCGCTGCGCACAAACGAGACCACCTCGCGCCGCGTCGACTCCGGACCCATGAACTCCGGATTCGCCTCGTAAAACTCCAGCAGCCGGCGCTCGAATGCCGACAGCTTGAAGAAGTAATTCTCTTCGCTCACCGTCTCCGTCATGCGTCCGCAATCGGGGCACGGCGTTCCCGGCGGCACATCCACCCATGCTTCATCGGAGACACAATACTGGCCCGTGTAAGAGCCCTTGTAGATGAAGCCTTTGTCCCGCAGCGTCGCAAACAGCTTCTGCACGCCGCGCTTGTGCCGCTCTTCCGTCGTCCGGATAAAGTCGTCGTAGGTCAGCCCCAGTTGGTCCCATAGTCCGCGAAACTCGCCGGCGATCCGCGCTGCAAACTCCTGCGGCGTGCAGCCGGCCTGCTGGGCGCTGCGTTCGATCTTCTGCCCATGCTCATCGGTGCCGGTCAAAAACCAGGTGTCGATGCCCAGCGCACGCTTGCGGCGCGCAATCGCATCGCACACAATCGTCGAGTAGGCATGGCCCAGGTGCGGCCGCGCGTTCACGTAGTAGATCGGCGTGGTCAGGTAATAACGGCTGAAACCGGAACTCGATCCGGAATTTGAACTGGAAGTGGAATCGGCCATGGGCGGGTCTGTGCTCGCGGGTCTGCGCTCTTCGCTTCGCCCGTACTGCAGGCGAGAATCTTCACTCGGAATCTACCTATCAATCTTAGGGGTCTGCGCCAGCAGCGTCAAACCCGCCGCGCGCCTCCGCTCTGTTAAAATCACCTTGAAAATCAAGGATTTTCGAGGCTATCCGCGTGGTTCTGGAACTGCAGCAAAGGCTCGGCGCACACCTCCGTGCCACTCTCAAAGAAAAATACGGCCTCGAGGTCGAAAACATCCCGCTCGAAACCCCGCCCGACCTGCGCCTGGGAGAAATTGCCACGCCCGTTGCCTTCGAATTGGCGCGCAAACTGCGCAAGGCGCCCAAGGTGATCGCACAGGAGGTGGTCTCCGCGCTGGGCTCCGTGGAAGGCTTCGCCGGATTCGAAGTGGCCGGCGCCGGCTACATCAACGCGCGTCTCGACCGCGCTGCAGCCGTGCAGTTGGTCATTCGCGCCCAAGACCGTTCGCCGTCCGCGCAGGACCACGCAATCCAAGACCACGCAATCGTCGAGCACACCAGCATCAATCCCAACAAGGCGGCGCATATCGGCCACCTGCGCAACGCCATCCTCGGCGACACCTTCGTCCGCCTGCTGCGCGCCGCAGGCCGCCAGGTCGACGTACAGAACTACATCGACAACACCGGCGTCCAGGTCGCCGACGTGGTGGTGGGCTTTCTGCATCTTGAAGGCAAGTCCGCCGCGCAGGTCCGCGCATTGATTGCCGGCTGCGAAAAGCGCTTCGCCACGACCGGCGAATATGCCGCGGCCATCGACTACTACTGCTGGGACCTCTACGCGCGAACCTCGCAGTGGTACACGACCGGAACCGCCGAAGAAAATGAAGCCCGCAAGAGGCTGCGCTACGATACGCTGCACGCCATTGAGCACGGTGGCAATGAAACCGCCGAGGTTGCCGAGTTGATCTCCACCGCGGTTCTCAAGCGCCATCTTGAAACCATGCTGCGCCTCGGCATCGAGTATGACTTGCTGCCCCGCGAAAGCGAGATTCTGCACCTCAAGTTCTGGGAAGCCGCATTCGAGCAGCTCAAAAAATCCGGCGTGCTCTACTTTGAAAATGAAGGCAAGAACAAAGGCTGCTGGGTGATGACGCGGCCCGGCTCTTCCGCAGACTCAATCCAAAACCAGAACGGTCCGGAGGACGACAGCCCCAGGCTCACCGACGAAGATGCAAAAGTTATCGTGCGCTCCAACGGCACCGTCACCTACGTCGGCAAAGACATCGCCTATCACCTATGGAAGTTCGGCCTGCTCGGGCGCGACTTCGGCTACCAGCCGTTCTTCACTTATCCGCGCCACGAGTGCTGGATCTCGACCGAGCACGGCCACGCGGAGCACCCGCACTTCGGCGCGGCAAAGGCCATCTACAACGTCATCGACGCGCGCCAGTCTGACCCGCAGGCCAACGTGATCCAGGCGCTGCGCGGCATGGGCCACGCGGCTGAAGCCGAGCACTACACGCACTTCAGCTATGAGATGGTCGCGCTCACGCCGCGCTGCGCCATCGATCTCGGCTACGACTTGCCGGAAGAAGACCTCAACCGCGCCTACATTGAAGTGAGCGGCCGCAAGGGCTTCGGCGTCAAAGCCGACGACCTGATCGACAAGCTCATCGCCGCCACGCGCGCTGAAGTGGACGCGCGCCAGACTGGTCGCGACGATGCCGAGCGGCGCAGGATCGCCGCGCAGATCGCCATCGGCGCGCTGCGCTACTTCATGCTCAAGTACACGCGCAACTCGGTCATCGCCTTCGACTTCAAAGACGCGCTGAGCTTCGAGGGCGAAACTGGCCCCTATATCCAGTACGCCGTCGTGCGCATCCGCAACATCTTTCGCAAGGGCGGAACCACGCCGGAAGCGGTGCTGGCGGACTTAGCCGGCCTGGCGGAGTTCGGCTCTTATCTTGCGGGCGAAGAGAACGAAGATATCTGGTCGCTGTGGCTGCGCGCCGGCCGTTTCTCGCTGGTTCTGGACCAGTGCATCGCCGCATCCGAGCCGGCATATCTGGCCAAGCACGCCTTCCAACTGGCCCAGGAGTTCGCCACCTTCTACCACAACCACCACATCCTCACCGAGGAAGACGCAAGCCGCAAAACATTTCTGCTGGCCACCGCCGCCATCGCGTTGCGCGAGCTCATCCGCGCGCTGGCGCTGCTCGGCATCGAAAGCCCCGAAGCAATGTAGTGACCTGAGCTTGGATATGCATGGACCCTGGATGCCCCAGCTCCGGATTTTCGGACCTGGGAAACCACAGCCCACTCTTTGCCCGCACTCAAATCTGAATCAGCACCTTGAACGACCGCGCCTTGTCCGCCGCAAACTCGAATGCCATGGCTGACTCTTCCAGCGGAAACACCGCGTTGATCAGCGGGCGCAGATTCACGCGGCCGGCAGCCGCCAGCCGGATGGCCTCGTCGAACACATTGCCGTAGCGCATCGAGCCGATCAGGTTGATCTCCTTGTTCATCAGCTTGTTTGCCGGCAGCGGAATATCCGCCGTGCCCAGCGTGCCGATCTGCACAATGGTGCCGCCCGGCCGCACCAGGTCAAAGGCGCTCTTGAGCGCCGGCGGCGCGCCGGATGCTTCCAGCACCACATCGAATCCCTCGCCGCTCAGTTCACGCGCGCGGTCCGCAAAATCCGCCGCGGAAGGATCGAGCACCGCATCGATGCCCAGTTCTTCGGCCTTGGCGCGACGCTGCGCCACCAGATCGCTCACCGCAACCGGAACCGCGCCAAATGCCCGCGCCGTCATGGCCGCCAGCAGGCCGATTGCTCCCGCACCCGTCACCAGAACCCGCCTGCCCGACACCGTGCCGGCGCGCTTGACCGCGTGCAGCGCCACCGCGAACGGCTCGATCAGTGCGCCCAGGCTCTCGTCCACCCCGGCCGGCAGCGCGTGGCACTGATCGGCGCGCACCGCCACCAGCTCGGCCAGGCCGCCGTTCGTGGGCGGCGTGGTGCTGGCGCTGCCCAGCATGATCGTTTTGCGGCAAAGATTTCCGCGCCCCGCCTTGCAGTTGTCGCAGAACCCGCAGGAACGCGCCGGATTCACGGCCACGCGCTGGCCCACGCGCACCGTGGCCACATCCGGAGCAACGGCGGCTACTTCGGCCATCACCTCATGGCCCAGCACAAACGGCCGGTCAGGCACAAACGCCGCGCAGTAGCCGTGCTCGTAGTAGTGCTGGTCCGATCCGCAGATGCCCACCAGCCGGCTGCGCAACAACACCATGCCCGGCTCGATTCCCGGCTCCTCAAACGACTCCACCCGAATATCCCGCGGGCCATGCAGAACGGCAGCCTTCATCGCTCGACCTCCGCACCAGCATATCGCGTCTGGTGTCCCAGATCTCCGCTTCGAGATCAGGGAAAGCACGCCCTTCAATCTATCGGGCTATCGGGAACAGGCTGGAAGCTATAGCGAAAGCAAAGTGTGCGGAAGACCGGCCGTCAATCCCGCTTCCGCCGCTGATGGGTCGAGGGAATATTCATATCCTCGCGATACTTGGCCACAGTGCGGCGCGTGAGCTGAATGCCCTGCCCCTGCAGCATGGCCGCAAGCTGATCGTCGGTGAGCGGCTTGCGCGGGTCTTCGTCCTCAATGAACTTGCGTACCTTGCGCTTGAGCACCAGCAGCGGCGTGTCGGCGCCTTCAGGGCCGTTGGCGCTTTCTGAGAAGAAGAAGCGCAACTCCAGCACGCCCTGCGGAGTGTGCGCATATTTGTTGGCCACCGCGCGGCTCACCGTGGAAGGATGCACGCCGATCTCTTCGGCCACTTCCTTGATCATCATCGGCCGCAGCGACTCGACGCCCTGGTCGAGAAAGTCCTGCTGCCGGCGCACAATCACTTCGCATACCCGCACAATCGTGCTCTTGCGCTGGGCGATGTTGCGCATCAACTGCATGGCCGAGCGGAAGCGCTCCTTCACGTAATCCTTGACTTCCTTGTCCGTAGAGGCCGATACGAGCATGCGCCGATAGCGCTGGCTCAGCCGCAGGCTGGGCAGGTCTTCCTCGTTCATCGACACGACCCATTCGCCGCCGCGCTTGACAAACACCACATCCGGCTCGATGAGCCGCGTCTGCTCGCGGTTATACAGCCGGCCTGGGCGCGGATCGAGCGTGCGGATAAAATCGACGCCCGCCTGCGCCTCGTCGGCGCTCACCTGCAGCGTACGCGCCAGGTCCTTCAGGTCGCGCTTCTGAAGCAGAGGCAGATGGCGGTCCACGATCAGCACCGCAATCTCCATGCTGCGGCGCCGCATATCGAGCTGCACTTCGGCTTCGGCGCGGAAGCTGCGATGCGGGTCCTGCTGCGCTGCGTCGGCGTTCTCCTGCGGCCGCTTGGCATATAACTGGCCAAACTCCTGCTGTTGCGCCGCGATCTGCAAAATCAGGCACTCGCGCAGGTCGCGCGCGGCCACTCCCGCCGGATCGAGATGCTGCACCAGCTCGATGGCCTTGCGGATCAGTTCCAGCGCCGCGTCTTCCCGGGAAGGGTGCCCGTTCTGGCGGATCAGCGCCGGCGCATACTGTGCAAAAGACGCCGCCAGCTCTTCATCGCCCGCCGCCAGGTATCCGTCCTGATCCAGGTTGCCGATGATGAACTCGGCAGCCTCGCAAAGCTCCTGGTCCAGGCTCAGAGCTCCCAACTGCCACGCCAGGTGATCGGACAGAGTTGTAGGCTGCGAGAGAAAGTTCTCAAACGACGGCTTCTCGCTCTCTTCATACTCAGGCTGCGTGCGATAGCCGGGGTCAAGATAGTCCTGGAAGTACGATCCAAAGTCGATCTCGTTGAATACGTCCTTGGGTGGGGCCGCCGCCTCTTCCACGCTGCGTTCCATGCGTTCTTCGCGGCCCGCGACCTCATCCAGCATCGGAACCGATTCGTCAATCTCTTCCAGGACGGGGTTTTCCACCATCTCGGCATCGATCATCTCCTTCAGCTCGAGTTTGTTTAAGGCAAGGACGCTCACCATCTGCATCAGCCCAGGCGTCAATACCTGGCGTTGAGCGACCTTGAGGTTCAGTCTCGGCTGCAGCAGAGCCATAAATGGAACTCGTTCCCCGTTCGGACCTATTGTGAGTGTAAACGTGTGAGAAAAAGCTTAATGCGAAAGGTGTCTCACTTCAAATCACTCGTTTCGGTCATGCGTTCCGGTTTGGGCAATGATCCATTTGGGAATATCTGCTTCTTCTTCCATGCGATGCGCCGCGCGGCATTCGGTTGCATCCCGCCCGGCATATCGGCTCTTTTATCCCAGTGAAAACCCTTCGCCCAGATAGACGCGCCGCACTTCCACATCGTTTCCCAGCTCTTGCGGCGTGCCCTGGCGGAAGATTTTGCCCTCCGCAATAATGTACGCCCGATCGGTCACACTGAGCGTCTCGCGCACATTGTGGTCCGTAATCAGTATTCCAATTCCGCCTGCCTTCAGGTCGAAGATGATCTTCTGCAGCTCCCGCACTGCAATCGGATCGATCCCGCTGAAAGGCTCGTCGAGCAGAATGAAACTCGGCTGAATACAAAGCGCCCGGGCAATTTCCACGCGCCGACGCTCACCGCCTGAGAGCGCATAGCCGCGCGTAGCGCGGATGTGACCCAGGTCAAGCTGATTGATCAGCCGGTCGGTCCGCGTCCGCCGTTCGCGATTGTTCAGAGGCTGCGCCTCCAGTACAGCAAGGATATTCTCTTCCACCGTCAATTTGCGAAAAACCGACGGCTCCTGGGGCAGATAGCTGATGCCGTAGTTGCGCGCGCGCAGGTACATGGGCACGCGCGTGATCTCGGTCTGGTCCACCATGATCCGACCGGTCTCCGGGGGCACGAGTCCTACGATCATGTAAAAGCTCGTGGTTTTGCCGGCGCCGTTCGGTCCCAGCAGCCCCACCACTTCGCCGCGGGCGATCTTCAGGTTTACGCCGCGGACAACCTGCCGTCCCTGGTAGCTTTTGCCGATTCCTTCGGCTGAAAGTATCTCCATGAATGTCTTTTGACCCGCTCCCGCCTTACTTCGGCGCGGTCGTTACCGTTTTTGTCTCTTCGGGGCCGCCTTCGATACTGACGCTATCATCGCGGCTATGGAAAATCAAAGCGCGGCCAGTCACGGTTCCGCGCTGCGGATCGGTCAGTTGCGGCGGCGCCGCGGCTGTGCCGGTCAGCACATAGTTGCCGTTCGCGTCGGTATACACCAGTTGCTCGCCGGTTCCGCGCCGGCCCTGGGAACTGACGACCACGTGTCCGTTGGCCACCATCCGCTCCACCTCGGTCTGCCCGGCGCGGTGCGGAGCTGCCGCCGCCAGGTCGAGCTCCACATTTTCCGATACCGTGGTTGCCTCCGCTGTCTCCGCCGTTACCGCGCCCAGCACTCCGCCGCGGATGATGGCCTTGTGCTCGGCGTCTGAGTACCACAGGTTGCCGCCGCGCACCCGGATCACCGCCGGCGCGCCAGGCCGGTCGCTCCCAGCGCTGCGCGGGCCACCCCGCTTGTCCGGGTTCACCAGCACCGCACGCACCGGATCGGCGCGCTCCTGGGTCTGCGCGGTCAGCGTCTGCTTGCGGCGGTCGATCACAATGCGCGGCGCTCGAACCGAGTTAGCCTGCTGCCACAATCGCGCATCGCCGGTAAAGATGGCCTCGCCCGACGCCTGGTGCAGCTCCGCTTCAGACGCCACCACGTGCGCCGGACCCTGCCCGCCCAGCGTCATTCCCGCCTGCTGGCCGCCCGGCGCGCCGCTCGCGTTCAGCCATGTAGCCTTCACATCCCCGTAGGCAAAGGCGTCGCCCGAGGCCTGGGTCACGTCGATCTTCTCGGCAGTCATCTCCACGCCGCCATCCACTACCCGCGGACTGCCGGTAAGATGCAGCCGTTCGCCCGCACCCTCATACGCGGCGTGCTCCGCCGTCGCGCGCATTTGCGGCTGCGGCTGCGTGCCGCGCTTGGGCGCCGGCTGCTCCACCAGCGTCACATGCCCGTCCAGCAGCGCCGACTGCACCTGCATCGCCGCGCCAGTTTTCGCTCCCCCGGCTGCGGCCTGCGCAAAATACGCCTCCAGCCGGTCTCCGGCAGCTGTCTCGTGGATTCCGTCGGCAGTCGTCTGCTCCATGCTGGCGTGGCCCATGCCGGTCATTGCGGTCAGCTCGGACGAAGGTCCGAACGCGCCCGTAACTGCGTCCGCGGCCAGCTTCGACAGCACCGGAGCCGCGTCGCCCCGCCGGTCGGTCGCGGTCACCGCCACTCCGCCTTCGCCGCGCATCGAGGCTGGCTCCACGCGCCCCTGGCCCGCGTCGCGAAACTCCACCTCGGCCCAGGGCGAGCGCCACGTCCGGGTCATCCGCACCGGAACCGTTCGCCCTTTCACCGTAGTCCGGCCCGTCTCTTCGCTGGCCAGCTCCACTCCCTGCCTCATCTGCATCACGCGCAGTTCCCCGCCGGGCGTAAAGTCGATCTCGACCAGCGGCGAGGCGCCGTGTACCACGCGCCCGTCGCTGGTCGAGTCCATGGTTACGCCGCCTTCCAACCGCCCATGGCGCGGCTCATTGTGCTCGTCGAAGTCCATGGTGGCACGCGGCGCCGCCACGTGTCCGCCCGCCGTGGTCTCAAGCGTGAACCCGCCCATCGCGTAGAGCCGCTGCGCGGTGCCATCCTGGCGAAACAGAATCTTGGCCACCGCCGCCGTCGCACGGCCGCCACGATAGTCCGCCGTGGCCGCATTCAGGTCGCACACATCGGAGTCGCGGTCAAAGTCCGCCATGCTGGCGTGGATCACCACCGTCTCGCTGCCTCGCCGCGTAGTCAGCTCCACCGCATGATTCAACGACAGAAACCCGCTCTGCGAGTCGTAGGTTGCGCCCATCGAGCTGCCGCTGCCCTGCGCCATCGAGAAATTTACCCGTTGCGCCGTGGTCACCATGCCGGTCTGCTGATCAAAGGTCAGCCCGCTGGTTTCCACATGAATTTCGCTCTTTGCAGCCGTCTCCACCGGCGACGCCAACTTTTTTTTTCCGCCCTTGCCGCCGGCCGCCTGCTGTGCGCTGGCTTTGGGCGCCACAACCGGAGCAACGCCGGGCCGCATCAGCGTGATCTCCACCGGCCCGGCGGCTGTGGCCTTGCCGCTTTTCTGGTCATACTCAAATTCGCTGCCCGTAATCTGGTCCACGCGGCTGCCGTCGCGGCCGTACAGATCGATCCGCACATCGTGCAGCAGGGCGTGATCGTTCTTGAGCTGCACCACCCTGGACGCATGAAGCTTGAAGAGCGTGTGGCCGCCAAGCGCCTGCGTATAGGTAACGCCGTTGGCCTCCTGCTCAATGTCTATGCCCAGCCGCTTGGGAATGTCCCGCCGGCTGAACGGGCTGCGGAACCGGCCGACGGCCAGAAACACGCCCAGAGCAATCACCACCAGCACGCCCGCGGCCAGCACCATGGTCCGCATCCGCTCAATCGTGAATCGCAGAGGGGTGAATCGCAGGGGGGTGAATCGCACCGGCTAATTCCTCATTCCCAGCCGCGCCGCCAGCCGCTGCGCCAGGCTCTCGCCCAGTTCGCTCCACAGCAGCCGCGCCGTTGCACCGGAACCCTTTTCCACCGCTGCCGTCAGCTCCACAAGCTGGCGCACGTTCTCTTCCACGTGCCGCGCGGCCGCCGCGTCCAGATTGGCGTCCTCTTCCAGAAACGGCGCGTCGGAGCCAAAGTCGATGCGGATGTGCCCATCCTGCTCGTACGCGCCTTCCTCAAACAGCGGTCCCAGGCCGGTAACCCTCACCAGCCGCGGCTCCCGCGCCCAGCGGTCATCCAACCCGGTGCCGGTCTCCAACTCCCACAGGTTCCAACCGATCTGGAACTCGTAGGCGTAGTCCTCGTGAAGCAGCTCGAGTGCCTCTTCCACCGCCTGGCGCGGCTCCATGCCCCGTTCGCCATGCCCATACACCCGCTGAAACACCGGCGACTCGCTCCAGTTCATCGGCCACACCGTGACCGCATAGACGCGCGCCTCGCCGCCATGCGCCGCAAACGCGTCCAGCACCGCCGTCAGCTTGTCGGGGATCGCCGCAAGGCGCAGATTCGGATACCACAAACTCAAATAAAGCGTGTCTGCCATCTCTTATCAATTTTAGACGCGCCGCTCTGCCGCCCGATGCGCATAAACATCCCTGAATCCATCCGTTCGGCTTCTTTCTACCCAAAGAGCCGAAGCGCGCCCACGCTAGGGTAGTCCGCCAAACAGATGGCCATTTAAGCAGATGGCCATTTAAGCTCTTTGAAAGGGCACGGCTTTAGCCGTGCCGTAGACGCCGCAGAATGAGTGTGGGCTTTAGCCCCTGAGGGAATGCTGCTTGCACCATCCGCCAATTTTGGCTCGCAAATAGCAGATGCTATTTACGGCGCGCCCACGCCAACTGCGCACGAGCACGAGCGGCGCAGGGTGCCCCATCCATTTCCGCGTTTTTTGCGGAAATGGGTGGGAATACGATGTCACTGTTTTATTCCCGGATCAAATCAATAGGATGCGTCCTTAAGAATTCGTCCTGAACACGTGCGCCTTACGGCGCACACGCCCGCGCCATTCGTTTCCATGAAGAATCCCGCCGCCTTCACCCTTCGCCATCTGGCAGTCGCTTCCCTCGGGATTCTAGCCCTGGCGCCGCTTGCCGCCGCCGTGGAACCGGGCCAGCAGCAGTTCGCCGATCTGGGAGTATGCAAACTGACGAGCGGCCGGCAGATTGACCACTGCCGGCTCGGCTACCGCACCTGGGGCACGCTCAATGCCGCACACTCAAACGCGGTGCTGTTTCCCACCTGGTTTTCCGGCGTCAGCGCCAATCTGGCTGCATCCATCAAGCCCGATGGCCTGGTGGATCCCACAAAATACTTCGTCATCGCCGTGGACGCGCTCGGCGATGGGGTTTCCTCATCGCCCTCCAACTCCACCGCCCAGCACGGCCCGGACTTCCCCGCCTTCAACATTCAGGACATGGTCAACGCCGAGCACCGGCTGGTCACCGAGACCCTTGGCCTCACCCATCTCCACGCCGTCATGGGCATCTCCATGGGCGGAATCCAGACCTTCGAGTGGATTGTCGATTACCCCGATTTCATGGATGCGGCCATCCCCATCGTCGGCTCGCCGCACCCCGACAGCCGCGACCTGCTCCTCTACCGCGCCGACGCCGACGCCGTCCGCTCCGACCCGGCCTTTCAGCAAGGCCGCTACACGCAGCCCATCGTAGCCCCTGTGGCCGAGCTGATCTGGCAACTCAACCTCACCAGCCCGAACAACTATCTGCATACCCATACCATCGACCAGTTCAACGCCGACTACGCAACCGAGCTCGCGCAAGGCATCCAGCCATTCGACGCCAACAACTGGCTTGCGCAGATCGACGCCGTCCTGCATCACGACGTGGCCCACGGCGGATCAATAGAAGATGCCGCCAAACGCGTCAAAGCCCGCGTGCTCATCGTGAACTCCGTGCAGGATCACATGGTCAGCCCGGAGCCAGCGCTCAATTTTGCCGAATTGATCAGCGCAAAAACGATCGTGCTCCAAAGCGACTGCGGCCATCTGGCCCCCGGCTGCGAAGCCGCCACACTCGACCCCGCCGTCCGCGCCTTCCTTGACGGCAATTGAGTCGATGCATCACAGGTTAGCGCCCGTCAGCAAAAAGCAGCACCAGCCTGAGCGGAGTAGCGCCGACCTCCAGATCGGGGTCCACAACGACAGATTTTTTGTCGTTGGGGTGGAAGATCGGCTGTACTGGCGGTGTCCACACCGCCAGTAGCGCGCCACCAGCTTTCACTCGAAGCACAACAGAGGGTGCCCCACAGGGCAATTGCATTTGAAAGTCGTTGCGAGCAGGTTGCCGCAGGGCGTGTTTTCCATTCAAAATCGAGGTTTTGTGTCAGCTTTGTATCAGGACACGACTTTAGTCGTGCCGAACCAGGCAACAACAGCGATAGGGCTTTAGCCCCTGCAAATGAGCATCTCCATACATTGGGTTTTTGCAGCGGCTGAAGCCGGTCTGATCGCGGCCCCACCTGCGGCACGACTCAAGTCGTGCCCTGTTACAACGCACCCATCAATCAAGGTTTACAGCTTGCGCGATGCTGGTACCCTCATAAAATCCAAATGCGATTGCCCTGGGGTGCCCCATCTTCGCCGCGTTGTGTGCGGCTAAGGTGGGATACAAATATCTACAGCCCTTTATAGCTTTTTACGCCGTAACAATCTCGCTGAAGTCCGCAATCCCAGAGAACCCGCTCAACACGCCGGAGATCAGCGCCAGATTCGTCCCGCGCACCGCCGGATCGAGATCGAGCACCATCACCTTGTCGAAGAATGCATCCACCGCCGGCCGCAGCGTGGCGATGAGCGTAAGCGCCTCGCCATAAGCGCGCGCCTTGCGCAGCTCGGCAACCCGCGGCGCCAGCGCCGACGCATCGCTCGACAGCTTCTGCGCCTCGGCTGCCAGTGCCACGCCCTGCGCCGAGCCAACCGCGAAGCCCTTTTCCTCCGCCTGCCGCAGAATGTTCTTGATCCGCTTGAACGCCGCCGAGATGGCGACAAAATCTTCTGAACCACGAACGGCCGTCAGCGCCTTTGCGCGCGCTATCGCATCGCGCACGTCGTCCGCATCAGCAGCCAGCACTGCATTCACCACGTCGTATGCAAAGCCTCGAACGTCTTTCAAATAGAAGTGCAGCCGCTCGCGCAGGAAGGCTGAAACCAGATCTTTGTTTGCTTCGTCGGCTTTCGTGACGTCGACGTGGCTCGCGCTCACCACATCATCCAGAGTAAGTGGCAAATCCGACTCTGCCAGAATCTTCACGATTGCATTCGCCGCACGGCGCAACGCGAAGGGGTCCTTCGAGCCGGTCGGCGCATTGCCAATGCCGAACATCGCAGTGATGGTCTGGACGCGATCGGCGAGGCCGAGCAACTGGCCTTCGACGGAAACTGGGATCACATCGTCTGTTGACGCAGGCTTGTATTGGTCCCTGATCGCGAGCGCGGCCGTCTGGTCTACGCCCTGCACCAACGCATAGAAATAGCCAATCATTCCCTGTAACTCGGTAAATTCTTTAACTAACTCGGTAGTCAGGTCGGTCTTGGCCAACTCGACAGCCTTCTGCAAGTTGGCGTAACTGTAACCCCTAGCGCCCTGAGATTCTAGGGTCTTATGTAACGAGTATGCTACTTGCGAGGTGCTGGCTATCTTCTTCCAATAACTCCCCAACTCCTTCTGGAAGGTCACATTCTTCAGGCTCTCCACGCGCTCCACCAGCGGCGTCTTCTGGTCGAAGTCCCAGAAGAACCGCGCATCCTTGAAACGCGCACGCAGCACGCGCGCATTGCCATGGCGAATGATCGCCTCGCCTTCGGCATCTGTCTGCGTATTCAGCACGGCCAGAAAATGCGGAGCCAGCTTGCCGTCCGCGCCCTCCACCGCAAAGTACTTCTGGTGGTCGCGCATCACGGTTACCAGCACTTCTTCCGGCAGCTCAAGATACTCAGCCTCAAAGTTGCCGAGAATGACCGTGGGCAACTCGGTCAGGTGTACGACCGTCTCAACCAGCGCCTCATCCTCGCGCCAGCGTGCGCCGGGCACCGTGCGCGTTGCCGCGTCCAGAGCCTTGCGAATCATCTGCCTGCGCTCGGCCACATCCACCACCACTTTCGCCGCGCGCAGCGTATCGGCATAACTCTTCGCCGAAGATAGAACCACGGAGTCGTTGCCGTGCAGAATGCGATGGCCGCGGCTCGCATTGCCTGCCGCAATGCCCGCAATCTCCAGCGGCACCACGGCCGAGTCCAGCAGCGCCACAACCCAGCGCACCGGCCGCACAAACCGCTCCGGCTTGCCCGCCCGCCAGTACATGTTCTTGGCCCAGTAAAGGGCCAGCACTTCTTTGGGCAGCTCGGCCGCCAGCAACTCGGCCGCGGAACGCCCCTGGCGCTTCACGGTCGCGCCAATGTATTCGCCCTTGGCCGTGGTCATCTTTTCGAGCGCGTCGACAGTTACTCCCGCTTTTTTTGCAAAAGCCTCTGCCGCTGCCGTGGGCGCGCCATCCTTGAAGGCCACCTTCCACGACGGCCCGGTCATTTTCTCTTCCGTATCGGCCTGCGCGCCGAGCACGCCGTCCACCAGCACGGCCAGCCGCCGCGGCGTGGAGCAGGTGGTCACCTTTGCGCCGTCGGCCAGCAGCCGCTCGCGCGTCAACAGGTCGGCCACCCGCTTGCCCAGCTCGGCCTCAGCTCCGGCAATCATCCGGGCCGGAACCTCTTCCAGCCCTATCTCCAGCAAAAAATCCGCCATAATCCTTCAAACTTTCCTGCTCATTCGCTGACCGGCTTGGATGCCCCATCCTGGCCGCGCTGTTTGCGGCCAAGGTGGGAAAAGCACGGCTCTCAATTCGTGAACAACCCCGCTAACTCGCCGTCTGCTGCACCGCATACGCCCTGGCCACGCCCACCGCCAGCGCGCGAATTCTTCCAATCACCCCCACCCGCTCGGTAACGCTGATAGCGCCACGCGCGTCGAGAAGATTGAACAGGTGCGAGCACTTCAGCGCCAGCTCATAGGTGGCCAGCAGCGGAAATCTCTTCTTCTCCGCCGGGCTCGCCTTTTCATCCGCCAGCAGAACCGCTGCCTGCGCCAGCAGCGTCTGCGCTTCCTGCTCGTAGAGATTAAAGTGCGTCCACAGCTTGTCGATCTCGGCAAACTCGAAGTTGTACACCGAAAACTGCAGCTCCTCGGCCAGCCGCACATCGCCGTAGGTCACCGGCGCGCCCATGTCCGCGTCTCGCGCCCACACAATGTCGTAGATCGAGTCCACATCCTGCAGAAACGCCGCAATCCGCTCCAGCCCGTAGGTCAACTCCGCGCAGATCGGATCGAGATCCAACCCGCCGCACTGCTGGAAGTAGGTGAACTGCGTAATCTCCAGGCCGTCGAGCATCACCTGCCAGCCCACACCCCATGCGCCGCCCGCGGGCCACTCCCAGTTGTCTTCCTCGAACTTCAGGTCGTGCCTGCTTAGGTCAATCCCGATGGCTTCGAGCGATTCCAGATACAGCTCCTGCACATTCACCGGCGGCGGCTTCAGGATCAACTGAAACTGGGTGTGCTTGAACAGCCGGTTGGGATTCTCGCCATAGCGTCCGTCGGCCGGCCGGCGCGAGGGCTGCGCATAGCCCACCTTGTAAGGCTTTGGCCCCAGCACGCGCAGAAAGGTTTCAGGCGCCATGGTGCCCGCGCCCACTTCCACGTCGTATGGCTGCTGCAGCACGCACCCGCGCTCCGCCCAGAACCCCTGCAGACGAAACAGCAAATCCTGAAATGTAAGTGCGGAAGGCTTCAACGGCGGCGCGATCTGGGTTGCGGACACAGGCAATTCTCTCTCATCGGAACTAAGGATCGATTTTACCAGCCAAAATCGGTGCTCTTGGACTTTGGCCCCACTGGCCGCTCTGTCGACCTAGCACGTCGTCATTCGTATTAGCACACAAAATATCCAAACTGTTCACCAACCCACCGGCTTTGCGAACGTTCCTTTTCGATCGGTCAAAGTTCTTGGGAATTGACTCGCAGCGAGGTCTCCTTGCCGAATACGCTTCATGAAGGTCGCATACTGACGGAGTTCTCGGCTGTGAAATTGGTGGGGATTCAGAATGCCAATGGGCAGACCAATCTCTTGAACAACAATACGTACAGGTTCGGCAAGATCGGAATCGTTAGTAATCAGAACCGCCAACTCAAAACGATTTCCGTAAGCATCCCTCAGCAAATGCGAAGCGAGGTTGACATCCGAGCCTTTTTCTTCTGTCTTGTCCACCCAGACCTTCTGAGCAGGCGTAACGCCGGTTAGGTACATGGGAACCGAGTGCGTTAAGAAATGCCCGTACTTGATCTGCAGGTTCGGAATCGTCCTAAGAGCCCGGATGTACAACCCTTGATCGTGAGCAGAGGTCGGATTGTAAGGCCTCGAACTTACTCGAGCAGTGAAATAATGAATTTCCTGAATAGCGTCCGAGGGCAACATCGTATGTGCTAGCGTGCCCAGGTCAAGCCATTTGTACGGAGTCCTCTTGAGAGCGCCGTAGTACAAATTGAAGCCGTCGATATATACATTCAATTTTGCCATGCTCCCACTCCACAAAACCCTTTATTGGCAGGTGTTGATACGTATTGACAATCATTGACAATGATGTAGGATTAAGAAAGATATTACCCCTGTCCCTTGGTGGATAGGAAGCGAAGCCAGCTCGCGAGGGCTGGCTTCAGTGTTTTGTGCAAAGCTCCAAAGCACATGGTATAGAGCCCTCCAGTCTCACCCACCCAGCCTGCCCAATGCCTCAGCCGTCCGCAGTTTCTTTTCCAGATGCCTCTCCAGCGCCTGCAGCGTGAACCGCCGTAGATCCTGCCCGCGCCTTCGTGGCCATGCCTCGCCTGCAAACGACGCCACCGGCGCACGCAGCATCCGCTGGGCCAGTTGCCATGAATCGGCTGACAGCGCACTCCCGCTGCCGTTGCGGTGCAGCGCGCAGAACAGTCCGTCCGCGTAGCTGCTGAACGAAATCTCCGCCGCATGCAATGCCTCGCCGCACACCATGCAGCGCCCGATGTCCGGCAGCAGGCCCATCAGCCGCGTCATCCACAGCGAAAAATAGGTGAGCGCCATCCACGGCTGGACGGTTTCCGACTCAACGGCCGTGGTCTGCTCCAGCACCGAAACCAGCAGCCGGAAAACCGTCTCCTGCGGATCGTGCTCGGGCAGGCACTCGTCCAGCGCCTCGGCATAAAAGCTCAGCACCGCCATGCGCGCGTGATCCACCGGAGCCGAGAGCGGCGAGCGGACAATTTCAAGCTGATCGAGCCGGACCAGATCCTGCCGCGGCCGCTCGGCAAACCAGGCTCGCGCCAGCGTCATCGGTTCCAGGGCCCCGCCAAACCGCTTGCGGCTCTTGAGCGCCGACCTGGCCACGCCCTTCACCCGCCCGTAGTCGCGTGTGAAAAAGCTCACAATCAGGTCCGCCTCCTGCACCGGCCAGGTGCGCAAAACCACCGCTTCCGAGGTAAGAACGGACATGGAACTATCTTCGCACCCGGCGTAAAGGGGACCATCGAAAGAGAGGGTTCTAGAGAGGGATCTATTGATCCGACAACTAAATACTGTCAGGATGCCCCATCTATTTCCGCGTTTTTTGCGGAAATGGGTGGGAATACGATGTCACTGTTTTATTGCCGGATCAATAACCAAGCACAAGCCGTGACGCCGAAATGCAGGAATATCCGCACCTTCGACCGGATCGCGGCCCGCGATGCCGGCATGGAGCGGATCGCCTGAGGGCAGTTTCCCGCACAAATACAAACGCGCATTCCGCGGGCGCGGGATGCGCGTTGTGTGCAAGCCTGGTGCTCGAAGAGTCCGCCTTACCGCCCGAAGTGCGTTGCGTTCTTCTCTGTAAAGCTCGCCCACTTCTCCGGCAGGTCGTCCAGCGCAAAGATGGCTGACACCGGGCAGGCCGGCACGCACGCGCCGCAATCGATGCACTCGACCGGATCGATGAACAACTGATCCGCCTCTCCGTTGCCGTCTTCGTCCTTTTTGGGGTGGATGCAATCGACAGGGCACGCATCCACGCAGGCGGTGTCCTTCGTGCCGATACAGGGTTCTGCAATCACGTATGCCATCGTTTGTTTCTCCCGAAAGGTCTTACTTCACGACGCTGATAGTAGCACACCACACCAGCGGTCCGGCTGAATTCCGGGGCAGCCGGTTTTGCGATGCGGGAATTTCGTTGCGCTCAGCGATTTCGCTCCGCGCGCGCCCGGGCAAACTCCGCCGGCGTGGGAATTGGCGACAGGTTGCGCCCCGCAAACAGATCGTCGAAAAAATGCACCAGCTCGTCGCCGATCCGTCCATTGGACGCCAGGATCTCGCTGCTCTCCAGCCGGAACGGGTTGCCTGCGAAATCGGTCACGCGGCCGCCCGCCTCCACCACCAGCAGAATGCCCGCAGCCGTGTCCCAGGGATTCAGGTTGAACTCCCAGAAGGCGTCCATGCGCCCGCAGGCCACATAGGCCAAATCCAGCGCCGCTGATCCGGCACGACGCACACCATGCGAACGCAGCGTGAACTCCTGGTAGAAGTGGATGTTGGGGTTGGCGTGCCGCTTGCGGCTGGGGAAGCCGGTAGCCAGCAGCGCCTCGGCCAGCACCGCTGTGGACGAGACCTGTATCCGTTGTCCATTCAGCCACGCGCCGCGCCCGCTCTCGGCCGAAAACAGCTCATCGCGAGTGGGATCGTAGATCACGCCCGCCACCAGGGTTCCATCCTCGTCCGGCTTGGTGCCAGCCGGCCGGCGCTCCAGTCCCATCGACACGCAGAACTGCGGAAAACCGTGGGCAAAGTTGGTGGTTCCGTCCAGCGGATCGACGTACCAACGGTACTCCGATTCGAGCCGTTCCCGCGTTCCTTCCTCGCCGTAGATGCCGTGCGCTGGAAAGGCCTCAGCCAGCCGCGTGCGGATCAGCTTTTCCACCGTGCGGTCGGCCACCGTCACCAGGTCCACGTCGCCCTTGTACTCGGTCTCGACGCCGGCGGCCAGAAATTCGCGCAGCCGCGCCCCGCCCTCGCGCGCGATCTCCGCGGCCCGCGGCACAAACTCCATATCTCCGATCTCCATATCCTCGATCTCTTCGCTCACGAAACCGCCCGTTGCCCGACGGTTGCCGCGCTGCCCGCATTGCGCGGATTGTGCCGCTTGCCGGCCTCGCTGATGGTGCGAATCTGATTCTTGTAAATGAAGAGATTCGGCAAGCCGTCCCGCGTCAGGCGCAACATGGCGTCGTCGAAGTACTCGATCCAGCCGCGCACGGTTTCGCCGTCGCGCAGCTTGATGGTCACAATCACCTGGCGGTCGCTCAATGAGCGCAGATAGAGCGATTCCTGGCCGGTTTCTCCCGGCGGCGGCGTCTTGGAACGCCTGCGGCTCGATAAAGGCGAAGTCATAATGCCATTTTAGATGCAGGGTCCTGAAAATAAGAAAACATGCCGCGAGCGATCGGCATCAATTCCCTCTGGGCGCCGCGTCTGAGTAATACCCCGTCTTGTGCCGGATGTTGAACGCATCCGGCGCGGCCCGCGGAACGGTCACCGTGAGCCGGTGGAACGTTACCCCCGGTAACTGGTTGCGCGGATAGTAGCCGATCAGGTATTGGGTGCGCAGGTCGTCGCTTACCTGCGCAAAGGCCCGGTCCAGGCCGCCCTCGCTCACGTAGAAATATTTGCCGCCGGTCTGCTCGGCCAGCGTGATCATGGCATGCTCGCCGCCGGTGTCGCGGCCCGCGCTGGCTTCAATCGGCACATCGATAATCGAATAGATCATCACTTCATTGCGCAGCGCCTCCTCAAGAGCCTGCGCGTAGGTGGTGTCTTTGGCGGTGTCGTCTCCGTCTGAAATCACCACCAGCACCTTGCGCCCGGGCTTTTTTCCCAGCCCGTCGGAGCCGAGATAGATGGCGTCGTAGAGCGCCGTCGCCCAGTCGCCCCGCAGGCTGCCCAGCGCCCGGTCGATCTGCGTCTTCTGGTTGGTAAAGCCGCTCAGTTCGCGCACGTCGGTGGCAAACTGCAACACGCTCATCTGGTCCTGCGGCCGCAGAATGTCCTGCACAAATCGCCGCGCCGCCTGCGCCTCTTCGCTCATGTCCTTACGCACGCTGCCGCTCGTATCGATTGCCAGCGTCAGGTCGAGCGGCATATCCGTCTGCCGCTCGAAGAGCGCAATCTCCTGCGGCCGCCCATCTTCGAAAACGGCAAAATCATTGCGATTCAGTCCACCCACAAAGGCGCCGTTGCGGTCAGTCACGTTGACGAAGATGCTCACCAGCTTTACGTCCACCTTGAAGGTGGTTACCTGGGCCAAGGCGGCCATGGGCGCAAGGGCCAGAACGGCAGAGACGAGCCAGCGGGCGGGCGTCGTGGCCCGCGTCATTCGCCGCCTCGGCTCTCCACGGCAATTCCCGCGGGAAACGGCTCGCCCGGCGCCCACACCGCGCCATCCGCAAATGTCTCCTTCTTCCAGATGGGCACGGTCTGCTTGAGGATGTCGATCAGCCACCGGCATGCCTCAAAGCCCTGTCCGCGATGTGCCGATGCCACCACGATCAGCACGCTGGTCTCGCCAACCTGCAGCCGCCCCAGCCGGTGCACCAGGGTAACGTGGCGTACGCCGAACCGCTCCCGCGCCTCGGCGGCAAGCTGACACATCTGCTTCAGCGCCATCTCCTCGTATGCTTCGTAGTCCAGATGCTGTGTGGCGCGCCCCCTGGTGTTGTTGCGCACAATGCCGTCAAACACCACCACCGCGCCGTCTTCCCCGCGCCTGGCCTCGGCCGCCAGCCGTTCCGTCTCGATCCGCTCACGCGTGAGGGCGACGACCATGGGCCCGGCAACGCTCGCGTCCGAAGCATCCGGCATCCCCGCCGGACGACGCCCGCTGCCGCCGGAGACGGGCGGAAGCAGTCCTACCTCGTCGCCATCGCGGAGCGCCTGCGCCGCCGTGGCATACTCCGCGTTTACGCTCACGGCAATGCCGATGAAGGCCGCCGCGGGAACACGGCCGCCCAGCTCTGCCAGCAGTTCAGCCACCGTGGCGCCTTCGCGCAGCTCCACGGTGGCCGGGGTATTGCCCAGCCAGTCCTTCAAAACTCCAAACGGGATCACTCGTACCTGCATCTCTCGAGCAAGAATACCGCCTCACAGGTTAGACGCCGCGCAGCCGATTCCGGGAATAAATCGGGGCCGCGCCACCAAAACGCCGATTTCGTCCGCCGTGCGTCTAAAGGCAGCAGATGAATCAAGTCATACGGTTCCCGCACCGACCCGTCCCGGCCAGTTACAATGCTGAGAGCGGGTTCCGGCGTTGGCCGGCATGCCCCGAAAACTTTTCCCAAGCTTTTGCCACCCGGACGTCAAGCCGGACGGATGTGCAGTCGAGGTTCAGGATACGAATGAAGAAGATCGCCCTCTTAGTACTCATGGTGGCCGCATGCCTGCCCGCTGCCAGCGCTCAGGAAAGCCGTCAGGATATCAGCCTCAGCGGAACCGCATTGATTGAGCCATTCAGGGCTTCATCCACCACCGTCCAGGTAAACTCCACCCCCGCTTACGGGGCGCTGGCTAGCTACCGCTTTATGCTCACGCCCACCAGCGCTCTGGAAGCCAACTACGGCGTCACCTACCAGAACAGCATCGGTTATTACGCCAATCCCACCCACTACAAGATTCTGACCCGCACCCAGGAAATTTCCGGCGCCTACGTCCGCTCCTTTGTCTTCAAGAACTGTAACCCATTTGTCGAAGGCGGTCCTGGGGCATTCATCTTTCTGCCCATCCGTAACTCCGGCACCACCAACCTCGACGTGAAGCAGCAGGTCGATGTGGGCGGCATATTCGGCGCAGGCTTTGCCTACGAGATCAGCCCCAGCTTCGACATCCGCGCCGAGTACCGCGGCTGGGTCACAAAGGTGCCCACCTTCGGCGACCCCCAGTTCACTACCAATCGCTGGTATGTCATCTCCAACCCGGTTGTCGGCGTTGCGTATCACTTCTAAGCTTGCGCGGCAATCCTGCGGGCAATAAAAACGGGGTGGGCCCACGCCCACCCCGTTTTCCTTGCCTCCGCTATGCCATCTATTGATCCGGCAACAAAATACTGTCAGGGTGCCCCACCCATTTCCGCGTTTTTTGCGGAAATGGGTGGGAATACGACGTCACCGTTTTATTGCCGGCTCAATAAGATTGAACCGCCTCGCTTGGCTGAGCCGCCTCGCGATACCGCCCCAGTTCCTTCACCATGCCGCAGTGCGCGCGCAGCGCCTCCAGCGCGCGGTCGCCCTCATCGCGCGCCTGCATCTGGCAGTCCACATAGAACACATACTCCCATGGCTTGCCGTGTACCGGTCGCGACTCGATCTTGGTGAGGTTAGTGCCCAGCGCCGAGAGTGCGCTGAGCGCGGCCACCAGCGATCCCGGCCGGTTCTCAAGCGAGAACGCGATGCTGATCTTGTTCGGCTCCGGATCGGTCTGCGTCTGGGCGGCGCGCCGCACCAGGAAGAAGCGCGTGTAGTTCTCGGGATTGTCCTCGATATCGGCCTGCAGAATCTCCGCTCCGTAATAGACGGCTGCCGCCGCGCTGGCAATCGCCCCGGCGCGCCGGTCGCGCAACTCCACAAGCTGCTTTACGCTGCCCGCCGTGTCATACGCGGCAAATGCCTCCATGCGCGGATGAGAGGCAAGAAACCGCCGGCACTGCGCCAGCGCCACCGGATGCGAAAACACGCGGTCAATCTCATCGATTGCGGCGCCCGCCATTGCGATCAGATTATGGCGGATGCGCAGCAGAGTTTCCCGCTCCACGCGCACATCGTGTGCCAGCAGCAGATCGAAGTGCTCTGAAACCGGTCCCGCCAGACTGTTCTCAATGGGAATCACCGCAGCGTCCGCCGCTCCGCTGGCCAGCGAGGCAAAAACCTCCGCCGAAAGCGCACACGGAACGATCTCCGCATCGGAGACAAGCTTGAGCGCCGCCTCATAGCTGAACGAACCCGGCTCTCCCTGAATCGCAATCTTCATCGTGCGTCTTTCCACTTCCCTTTCGCACCATACCACACCCGGCAGCCTGTAATTTTGTTGGGTAGTGCTCAGTCTGAAGAGCACCGGCTTCAGCTGAAGGGTGCGGGCGTGAATTGAACAGCACGGCGTGAATTGAAGGGTACGGGCTTCAGCCCGTACAAAATTGCAATCAAAACAACGCGGGCTTTAGCCCCTGAGGCTTTCCATCGGCGCATCCGTCGATGCCTTCGCGCGCACCGAACCACCAGCCAAGACGACGAGCCAAGACCACCAGCCAAGACCGCGAGCCAAGCACGGCTTCGTCAGCATTCCCTTTCACCAAGACCAACCGCGCGCTATCCTGTCCACGCCTGGCGGTACTGTCCGCGCTCGCAGCCAATGCAGCATGTTCACCGACAATGTAATAAAGGACACGCCTTGCCTCTTCACCGCATTCTCCCCGCCCGCGCTCTGGGCCTCGCGCTGTGCACTGGCGCAGCCCTGGCCGCTGCACCGGCGCAATCCCCCAACTTGCCCCCTCCCAACTTGCCCCCTATCGACCTGACCCACGCGCTTGTCCTTACCCCGGCAGACGCCGACGGCCCGCAGACCGCCGCATTGCACCTGCTTCTCGATGAAGCCGCACGGCGCACCGGCGCACAGTGGCAGACGCGCACCTACTCCGCGCACGCCGCCGCGCAGGCCTGCAGTCCCTGCATCGTCATCGGGCGTGAAGACCAGTTGCGCGCCGCCTCGTTCGCAGCGCCCGCGCCGCCGTGGCCCGCCGCATTGCATCGTCCCGAGGCCTTCCGCATCGATTCGCTTCGCGTCGATTCGCGTCACATCGATGCACTTCACGGCGGCACCATCCTCCGCGTCGCCGGCCGCGACGACCGCGGGATGCTGTTCGCCATCGGCTATCTGCTGCGCCACATCGACTTCGCGCCCAGCCGCGCCACACTGCCCGCGCCGCTCCATATCGTCACCGCGCCGCGCCTGTCCGTGCGCGGCCATCAGCTCGGCTACCGCTTCAAGAACATACTTACGACGCCTGGACGTCCGGCCGTTTCGAGCAATACATCCGCGATCTTGCCGTCTTCGGCGCCAACACCATCGAGCTGCTGCCACCCAAAACCGACGACGCACCATCGAGTCCGCTCTTCCCGCTGCCGGCCATGGAGACCATGATCCGCGTCTCCGGCATCCTGAAAAAATATGGCCTGCGCTGCTCGGTCTTTTACCCGGCCATGGCGCAAAACTACGCCGACCCCGCCACCGCTGCATCCGAGTTGCAGGCCTGGGGCGAGGTCTTCCGGCAACTGCCGCAACTGGATGAGGTCTTCGTTCCCGGCGGCGATCCGGGGCACACCGATCCCGCTGTCCTGTTTCCCTTTCTCGCGCGGGTGGCTGCGGTTCTGCACCAGTGGCACCCGCGGGCCGGCATCTGGGTCTCCGCGCAGGGCTTCAACGCGGATCAGATGCGGCGCTTCTACGCCCTCGTAGCCGCGCGCCCCGCATGGCTGGCGGGTGTCGTCGTCGGACCGCAGTCGCGCGACGACCTCATCGCCCAGCGCGCGCACATTCCCGCGCAGATTCCCATTCGCTTTTATCCCGACATTGCGCATACCCTGCATGCGCAGTTTCCGGTGCCCGAGTGGGACGTGGCCTATGCGCTCACCGAGGGCCGCGAAGTCATCGATCCGCGCCCGCTCGCGGAGACCGCCATCTTCCGCCACTATGCGGGCTCCATGAATGGCTTTGTCACCTACTCGGAAGGCGTCAACGACGACGTCAACAAGTTCATCTGGAGCGCGCTCGGCTGGTCGCCCAATGCCGATCCCGCCGAAACCCTGCGCGAATACGCGCGCTACTTTCTCGGCAGCAATGGTTTTGCTTCTCAGGATTTCGCGCAGGGCATTCTCGCGCTCGAACACGATTGGAGCGGCCCGCTGGCGGCGAATGAAAGTGTGGATGCCACGCTCGAACGCTTCCAGCGGATGCAAAAGCAAGCCTCGGCCGCGCAGTCCGGCAACTGGCGCTTTCAGGAGGCGCTGTATCGCGCTTATACCGACGCTTACGAGCGTGGGCGTCTGATTGCGGCCACAGAACGGGAGCAACGCGCGATTGCGGCGCTGGCTGCCGCGCCGCAATCGGGAAGCATTCATGCCATCGAGAGCGCGCAGGACGTGCTCGCGCCGGATTCTACCCCCGCCGCGTCTCTCAAACCCATGCGCGCCGCCATTGAAGCCCTCGCCGGCCAGCTCTATCGCAACATCGGCATCCAACTGAGCGTAAAAAAATACGGCGCATCCGCCGTTGGCCGGGGCGCCGCGCTCGACACCGTCGACGTCTCGCTCAACAACCGTATGTGGCTTGAGCACGAGTTCGCGCGCATCCACGCGCTCGCTTCAGAGCCGGCACGGCTGCAGGCTATCGCGGCCATCGTACACTGGGCCGATCCCGGTCCGGGCGGCTTTTATGACGATCTCGGCAATCCCTCCGCCGAGCCTCATCTGCTGCGCGGTCCCGGCTATCCCTCCGATCCGGCCTTCCTTCACACCGCGCTCGACAGCTTTGCCGAGCGCACGCCGGACCAGGGCTGGCGACTCTCCGCCATCACTCATGCGCTGGTGCTCTACGACAGCCCGCTCGAACTTCGCTACACCGGGCTCAGCAAATCGGCGCGCTACAGGCTGCGCATTGACTATGCCGGCGAAGACTCCGCGCAGCCCGTCATGCTCATGGCCAACGGCGGCATTGTGATTCACGGCCCGCGCCGGCGCGCGTCCAATCCGGAGATGGACGATTTCGAAGTTCCCGCCGCGGCCACGCGCACCGGCACGCTCAACCTGCGGTGGACGCAGCCGAAAGGGCTGGGCGGAGGCGGCCGCGGCCTTCAGGTAGCGGAAGTCTGGCTCGTCCGAACGAGCAACTCCGGCAGCCATTAGAGCGTCTGCATCGGATCGAATACCGGTGCATGAAGCAACTATTGATCCGGCAACTAAATACTGTCAGGGTGCCCCATCCATTTCCGCGCTTTTTGCGGAAATGGGTGGGAATACGATGTCACTGTTTTATTGCCGGATCAACAGGCGCTCACCGCGCCAGCCACAAGTCGGCCGCCACAAAGCACAGAAAGACGGTGGCAATAACGCCGTTCATGGTAAAGAAAGCGGCGTTGAGCCTGCGCAGATCGCGCGGCGACACCAGCGAGTGTTCATAGGCCAGTAGCAGGCCCACGGCGCCAATGCCAAGCCAGCCCGTCACGCGAAAATGAAACAGCCACCCGAACCACACCAGCAGCGCCAGCATGGCGCCGTGCATCAGCCGCGCCGTCCAGAACGCAGCCGGAATGCCCGCCGCCTGAGGCAGGCTATACAAGCCGGCTGCACGATCGTGGTCAAAGTCCTGGCACGCATAGAGCACATCGAAGCCGCCCACCCACAGCGTTACCGCGGCTGTCAGCACCAGAATGCGCGGATCGAGCGAACCGCGCACCGCAATCCACGCAGCCGTGGGAGCAATGCCCAGCGCCAGCCCCAGCACCAGGTGCGACCAGCGCGTGAACCGCTTCATGTAGCTGTAGCCGAACAGCACCAGCAGCGCCACCGGCGACAGGCACAGCGTAACGAAGTTCAGCTCTCCAGCCGCCAACACAAACACCGCGGCCGCCATGCAGGTAAATCCCAGCACAAACTGCCGGGTCAGTAGCCCGGCGGGAATGGCGCGCATCCTGGTGCGCGGATTGGCCGCGTCCAGGTCCGCATCCGCCCAGCGATTGAAGGCCATTGCCGCCGACCGCGCCGCCACCATCGCCACCAGGATCCACCCCAGCGTGCGTCCGGCCGGCAGCCCATGCGCCGCCAGCAGCGCCGCGGTCAGCGCAAACGGCAGGGCGAAGATCGAGTGCTCCCACTTGATCATCTCCAGCGTGGTGCGCGTTTTGGTCAGAATTCCAGCCACGTTTTGCTCCATCTACACGCTTTGCTCTATCTATCAGTTTAATCTCTGCCCGTTGAATCGCCGCACTCTGCGCGCCACGGTCCATCCAGCCCGTGCGCGTACAGCGGGTAGTGGCTCAGTTTGAAGGGTACGGGCTTCAGCATGAAGGGTACGGACTTCGGCCTGAAGGGTACGGGCTTCAGCCCGTACATAATTGGCCTCAAAGCAACGCTGGCTTTAGCCCCTGAGGCAATGTTTCTTTCAAACTGAGCCACTGCCGTACGGCGCGCATTTCATGAATTCCACCGCCTTACCTGCTAAACTCACACGTTATGTCCCTCGCATACTTGTTGATTGCGGCCGCCGCATTCCTGCTGGGCTCCGTGCCCGTGGGCTATCTGCTGATCCGCGTCTTCCGCAGGCAGGACATCCGCTCCGTGGGCAGCGGCAACATCGGCGCCACCAACGTGCTACGCGCCGGCGGCAAGGGGCTGGGCGCGGCCACCTTTCTGCTGGACGTGCTCAAAGGCTGCGCCGCGGTGTGGCTGGGCATGGCGCTTGCTGCACGGCTCGGACCCATGATCGACCCGCGCAATGCCGAGGCTCTGGCCGCGCTCTGCGCCGTGCTTGGACACATGTTCACACCCTGGCTGCATTTTCGCGGCGGCAAAGGCGTCGCCACCGGATTCGGCGTGTTCCTGGTGGCCGCCCCGCTGGCCGCGCTGGCTGCCATTGCGCTCTTCGCGATCGTTCTGGCGCTCAGCCGCTACGTCTCGCTCGCCTCCATCCTCGCTGCCGCCGCATTTCCTGTCTTTGCGTGGCTCATGGTTCGTGGCAGCCGTCCAGCATTCTTCCTCTTTGTTCAGGCTGCCGTTGCGCTGCTTATCATCATCAAACACCACCAGAACATCCGCCGCCTGCTTGCCGGCACGGAATCCCGCTTGGGAGTCAGAAAGACCGCATGAGCCGCATTTTCGTACTCGGTTCCGGAGCCTGGGGAACCGCTATTGCCCTAGCCCTGCATCGCCGCGGAGGCCACCAGGTTACCCTGTGGGCGCACAGTCCTGAGGCCGCGCAACAGATTGCCTCCGCCGGCGAAAACCTCCAGTTCCTCCCCGGCTTTGCGCTCCCGGAAGAGATCGCAGTCACCGGCGACTGCGCCGCCGCCACCGACGCCGAGATCGTCGTCTCCGTGATTCCCTCGGAGTTTCTGCGGCCCACGCTGGTGCGCCTGCGCAGGTTCCTCCACAATGGCCAGATGATTGTGAGCGCCACCAAGGGCATTGAGGAAAACACCTTTCTGCGCATGACCCAGGTGATCTCTTCAACACTGGAGCCGGCCGGACTGCTGCTGGCCATCGGAGCGCTTTCCGGCCCCAGCTTTGCCCAGGAAGTGGCACAGGGCCAGCCCACCGCGGTCACCATCGCCTTCAGCGACTCGGGCGTCGCCGGCTTCATTCAGCAGGAGTTCTCCTCCGAGTCGCTGCGCCTTTACACCTCCACCGACGTCATCGGCGCGGAACTGGGCGGCGCGCTCAAGAATGTCATCGCCATCGCCGCCGGCATCGCCGTCGGCGTGGGGCTGGGCCACAACTCCACCGCCGCGCTCATTACCCGCGGCATTGCCGAGATCACGCGCCTCGCCGTGGCCTGCGGCGGCCGCCGCGAAACCCTCGCCGGCCTCTCCGGCATGGGCGACCTGGTGCTTACCTGCACCGGCAGCCTGAGCCGCAACCGCACCGTGGGACAGGCGCTGGGCCAAGGCCGCCAACTGCCTGAGATTCTGGAGAGCCTGGGCGGCAAAGTGGCGGAAGGCGTTCACACCAGCCGCGCCGCGCTGGGCCTGGCCCGCCGGCACAAGATCGAGATGCCCATCACCGAGCAGATGGAGCTGATTCTCAAAGAAGGCAAAGACCCACGCGAAGCCATTCGCGATTTAATGCTGCGGCCAGGCAAAGAAGAGCGCTGAGAAGACCGACCGAGTGGCCACCTGTGTTCTTTCATAGTCCGTTCTGGCGCGCGGCCCAGGTCTCAGAAAATTAAAATCCACCACGAAAATGGGTGCCCCGGGAGCCTCTTGCAAAAATCCGCGGGATGGTTGATTTAGTGGGTAGGGGTGGGAATCGCATGCTTTAGAATCTGGTTTCCACACCATAGATTCGCGGAGCGATCCCACCGTATGCAGTTTAACGTTTCCTGCTTATTGAGG
>DATAVZ010000020.1:0-8377 GCA_036267475.1 Occallatibacter sp. | reverse complement strand
CCACACGGCTCACTTCGAGTGCGTATAGAAGCCCGAGATGAATCCAAAAGACAACCGCAACCGCAAAAACAAAAACACCAATGAGGAAAAAAACAAAAACACCTTGACTACAGCAGCCGTCTCATAGAAGCCCCTGAGGGATTGTCTTCACTTCGGATGTCGGCCCATCATCCCGGCAGCGGCAACTCCGCATCCATCCCGGCGGCAATCAAATCCGCGCGCAGCCGCTCCACGTCCGAGAACACCAGCCCTTTCATTCCCAGCGCATGCGCCGCTTCAATATTCACCGGCTTGTCGTCCAGAAACAGCGTCTCTTCCGGCCGTGTGCCCAGCATGGCCAGCGCATATTCATAGATCGCCGCATCCGGCTTGGCCACCTTCAACTGGTAGCTCCACACCCGCACGTCGAAGCCCCCAATCCACTCATACGCGCGCTCAATGCTCTCATGCACGCTGTCGCCCATGTTGGAAAGGATCGCCGTCAGCAGCCCGCGCTCCTTCAGATCCGCCTGCCACGCCACCATCGCGGGATTCTGCGTGGTCCACATCCGCGCGTCCCACCCGTTCAGCTCGGCAATCGCGGCCTCGTCCAGGCTCAGCCCCGCGTCGCTCATAATCTTCTGCCAGAACGTGAGCCCGGTCAGCTTGCCCTCGTCGTAAGCGTGCCGGTCGGCCCAGTAAAAACGGTCCAGCCGCTCCGCGCTCAGCCCGGAAATCCGCTGCAGCGCCGCATACGCCGCAGGGTCCGGAGGACCGGTCAACACCATGCCATAGTCAAACACCACCGCCCGCAGCGCCAATACCCCTCCTCAACCAGGTTTCGTTTCATCGTCCAGCCCTCACCGCATGCATGTCCTATTGATCCGGCAAACTAACACTGTCAGGGTGCCCCATCCATTTCCGCGCTTTTTGCGGAAATGGGTGGGAATACGATGTCACTGTTTTATTGCCGGATCAATAGCGCACCACCTCGTGCGTACCAACCCTTGCGTACCACCCCGTGTATGTTGAGTAAAGGCGCCTGTCCTTATTATTGTGCACGACCGCTCGTCACCACATCGCCTGCACAGCGGCAAGGTCGCCGGAAAAACCCATGCGCTACTCACGCCGCACCCGCTGGAACACCGAAGAAAGCGACCTTGCCCGAGCCCACCGGCTGCGCCTGGAATCGGGCCAACCGCTCGCCGACCTCACCGCCTCCAACCCCACCCGCTGCGGATTCACCTACCCCGACAGTCTGCTCCAGGCCCTCGCCGACCCGCGCGCCCTCGACTACGATCCGCAGCCACAGGGCAGCCTCACCGCCCGCCAGTCCGTCTGCGCCTACTATCACGACCACGGCGTCAAGCTAGATCCGGCGCAGATCGTCCTCACCACCAGCACCAGCGAGGGCTACAGCTTCCTCTTCCGCCTGCTTTGCGATCCCGGCGACGAAGTCCTCATCCTTCAGCCCGGCTATCCGCTCTTTGACTTTTTGGCGGGACTGGATGACGTGAACTTAAAACCATCCGCGATGGTGTACGACCACGGCTGGCAGATCGACCCCGAAGCCATCCGCCGCGCCATCACCCCGCAAACCCGCGCCATCGTCCTCGTTCACCCCAACAACCCCACCGGCCACTTCACCAAGCCCTGGGAGGCAGCCGAGCTGGCCCGCGTGTGCAGCGAGTTCTCCCTCGCGCTCATCGTCGACGAGGTCTTTCTCGACTACTCGCTCGGCCACCAGCCCTTCACCTTCGCGTCGGGCGACACTCCGGTCTTCAACACCCCAGTCTTCGACACCCCCGTCTTCGTGGTCAGCGGCCTCAGCAAGATCGCCGGGCTTCCGCAAATGAAAGCCGCCTGGATCGTGGTGACAGGCTCCGCTCCCGACCGCGCCGGCTCCCTGGGCCGCCTCGAGGTCATCGCCGACACCTTCCTCTCCATGAACGCGCCCGTCCAGTGCGCGCTGCCTCACTGGCTGGCAAGCCGCTCAGAAATCCAGAGCCAGATCCGCGAGCGCACCTCAGCCAACCTCGCCGAGCTCGACCGCCACCTGGCCGCCGCGCCCTCCACGCAGCGCCTCAAAGTGGAGGGTGGCTGGTACGCCGTGCTGCGCATCCCGGCGCTCCAGCCCGACGAGCAGACCGTCCGCGCGCTGCTCGACCGCGGCGTATGGGTTCACCCTGGCTACTTTTTCGGAATGCCGGAATCGGGCTGGCTGGTCCTGAGCCTGATTACCCCGGTTCATGAATTTGTTGCCGGAGTAACAATTCTCGTTGCCTATCTGCAAACGCATCAGGGTAGTAATATTACCAACCACTAGCATCAAGCATTGCTTGAGATTATTCCATGTAAATCCATGCAATATAAATGATTATCAATTTGTGTCAGTTGCCGTTACCCGTCGTCAGAAACGGATTGCCGCTCAATTCCCGGCCAATGGTCGTAGCCGGCCCATGCCCAGGGATCACCCGCGTCTCGCCGGGCAGAACCAGTAGCCGCCCATGAATCGAGTCGAGAATCTGCCCGTAATCCCCGCCCGGCAGGTCCGTCCGTCCAATGCTCCCGGCAAACAGCGTATCGCCCGCCACCAGCAGCTTCATGGCCGCAAAATGCAGGCACACTGACCCCTGCGTATGCCCCGGCGTGTGCAGCACCTGCGCCTCGTGCCCGCTCAAACCCACCATCATGCCATCGGCGAGGCTGCCATCCGGCGCAGCCGTTTCCGGCGTGACTACGCCCAGCCAGTCCGCCTGCTTGTCCATCATCTCCAGTTGCATCAGGTCGTTTTCGTTCATCAGGATGGGCGCTCCGGTAAGCCGTTTCAGCTTCAGCGCTCCGCCCACGTGGTCAATGTGCCCATGCGTAATCAGAATCTGCTTCAGCCGCAGCTTGTGCTCCGCCAGCCGCCGCTCGATCCGCCCAATCTCCTCGCCGGGATCGATCACAATCGCTTCGCCCGTCTGCTCATCGCCCAGGATGGTGCAGTTGCACTGCAGCGGTCCCACCGGAAACGTCTCCATAATCATGCTCCCGATTGTAGAAGCACTCAGCCCGCCCGCAAATCCGTGCAAAGCTTGTCCATAACCGGCCGCATTTCAGGAATGTCCACAAGCAGTAACCCGCGATTGCAAGAAATATCTTGCGCCGGTTCGCTTTTTGTTCGCTATAATGCGCCCATGGCTATCACCCGGCGGCAAAAAGAGATTCTCGACTTTCTGGAGCGGTTTGTCGGCCGCAACGGCTACTCTCCGTCCTTTGAAGAGATTGCGCGCGGCATGGGGCTCAAGAGCCTAGCCACGGTTCACAAGCACATCACCAATCTCGAAAAGAAGGGCATGCTCGACCGCGTCCACAACCGCAGCCGCTCCATCGACATCCTGCCCCCCGGCTCGCGCACCCGCTCCAGCGCCCGCCTCCCGCTGGCCGGCCGCATTGCCGCCGGTCTGCCCGTCGAGCAGATGGAAAACCCCGAGAGCATCTCCCTGCACGACGTAGTCGGCAACCGCGACGTCTTCGCCCTCGAAGTCCGCGGCGACTCCATGCGCGACGAGCACATCATCAACGGCGATTACGTGCTGGTGGAACGCACCAAAGTCGCCCGCCAGGGCGAGATCGTCGTCGCCCTCGTTCACGGCACCGAAACCACCCTCAAGCGCTTCTTCACCGAAGGCAACGTCATCCGCCTGCAGCCGGCCAACGTGGAGATGGAGCCCATCTACGTGCCCGCCTCCCAGGTCGCCATCCAGGGCCGCGTCCTCGGCGTGCTGCGCAAGTACCGCTGAAGTTGGGCAACCTCTCCACCTCAATTAGGTCCTGCCGGTTCTGTGTAGGGCCCGTCATAAGAAGTAATGTTGCGCCGGCCACGGTTCCGGAGTCTAATAGCTATGGAGATCGTCATGAGCGGCAGAGCCTTCTGGACATCATTGTTCGACGGATTTACCGGAGAGGGACTCTTCGGAGACCTGAACATCCCAGGCTTTCCCACTCGCGTCTTCGAGTCTGCAGAGGAGACACCGGAATTCAAAGAGGTGTTCGTGATCAGACTGAAGACGAGCCCGGCAGGCAAGGAAGAGATGGTAAGGCTGCGTGCCTCGATTCAGGAAGCGATCGAGGAAGCGAAGAAGGGAAGGAAGGTTGAAGTTGCCCTGGTCGATGCTTCAGACCATTCTTCTCTTCGGCCCGCCGCTGGTTGATTCTCCATGCCGCCTAGAAAGACTGAAGTTGCCCTCCTTGAACTGACACAGGCTCAATTCCAGGCTCTTTCCGATCAGAAAGCTGCAGACCTGCTGCGCGCGCAGACTATCCTCGCTACACGTAGGGCGCGGCATGCAGATATCGGGCTCATCAGTGGGTTGCTGAGTTACGCCATTGCCGTGTTCGCCTGTATTTATCTCGCCATGCATGGATTCCCAAAACTTGCCGCTACCGCGCTCGGCGCACCTATTCTGACCGTGATTAAAAGGATGATCGACAGCAGAGTCAACTGACCCGGCTTTGGCAGATCGTCGGGTTCACTCACCCGTGAGCCGGGATGAGACATGGACAGCGAAGGTCTTTGCTCGCACATTCAGCAGCACGAGGATGAGAAGAACTTAGCCCCCGAGAGAAACAAGCCTTCGCCCTACTCTCCCTGCCATACCCTCTCCCCTGCCATAATTGATCCATGCGCACCATCACCGCCGCAACGCTCTGGGACGGAACCACCCTCCTCAACCATCCTGTTCTCTCCATCGAAGACGGCCGCATCGCCTCCATCGCCGCCCGCGCGCCGGGCCAACCCGACGGCGCGCATCATTTCCCCGCCGCCACGCTCGCGCCGGCTTTTTTTGACGTGCACATCCACGGAGCCGCCGGCCACGACGTGATGGAAGCCACGCCCGAAGCTCTCGCTACCATCGGCAGCTTTCTCGCCACCCGCGGCACCGGCAGCTTTTTGGCCACCACCGTCACCGCGCCGCTCGACACGACCCTGAAAGCCCTCGACGGCCTAGCCCGGCTCATCGATCACCCCGATTCCGTTTCTTCGTCTGGCCCGACCACCAAACCCATCGGCATTCATCTCGAAGGTCCGTTTCTCTCCCACGCCAAGTGCGGCGTGCAGCCCAAGGAACATTTGCTCGAACCCGATATCTCCACCTTCGACAAGCTCTATCAAGCCGCCGGCGGCCACGCGCGCCTCATCACTCTCGCGCCCGAACTGCCCGGCGCAATCGAGCTGGCTGCGCACGCCACCGCGCGCGGAGTCCGCGTATCAGTCGGACATTCCAATGCCACCGCCGCCGAAACCCGCGCCGCCATTGCCGCCGGAGCCGTAAGCGCAACCCACACCTTCAACGCCATGCGCGCGCTCGACCACCGCGAGCCCGGCATTCTGGGCACCGTGCTCACCACCGAGACCTTATTTGCCGAGCTGATCTGCGACGGCATCCACACCGATCCGGCCATCGTCGATCTGTGGTGGCGCGCCAAAGGCCCGGAACGGGCCGTCCTCGTCACCGACGCCATGAGCGCCGCCGGAATGCCCGACGGCGAGTATCGCCTGGGTGGATTCCCGGTGCAGGTGGCCAACGGACGCGCCATGGCCCGCGGCGTTCTGGCCGGCAGCGTGCTCACGCTCGACCGCGCACTGGCCAACTTCACCCGCTTCACCGGCGCACCGCTTCACCATGCTCTGCGTCTGCTCACCGTAAATCCAGCCGCCATGACCGGCTTCTCGGCGCAGACCGGCTCCATCGCAGCAGGCCAGCCCGCCAACCTAGTCGCCGTCGACGCGCAGGGCAAGCTGCTAGCCTCATTCATCAACGGCCAACTCGCCGCGGCATGATTCGTTGCTGCAAGCTCAGCGTTACTCCGAACCCGAAACCCGGCTATCGCCTGACGAGCAACTTCCGGTTTCCCGGTAACTCGACCGGACGGGAAAATTGAGCATCGAACAGGCCCGCGCGTCTTTCGTTTAGCGAGAAATCATGCACGCACTCAGTTGGCACGTCTCTTCGGAACGGAAACGAAGCAGAATCGTATTCCTGCTCGCCATCGCATTCCTCACTCTGATCGCGCCAAACGCGCTAGCCCAGTCCGCGGACCTGCCGCCATCCGCCGCGACCGCGTCGGCGACGACCAAGCCAGACAAGCCGCCCCTCGCTTTCACCATCGTCTCAATCAAGCGGCATGGGAACGCTCCAGACGGAGGTAAGGAGGGCTGCTATGTCGACGGATGCCACTTCGTCGATAGGCCGCTCCTTGCCTTCATCATGACTGCCTACAATCTCTCGCAGAAACCCATCCTTGGCGATCCGTTGCCGGGCGACTCGGACCTCTTCGATCTCGATGCCAAAATCGATCCCGCCGACCTGCCCGCCACGCCGCTCTCCTCGCGCCAGCTCGCTGACATGCTGCAGCCCGTGCTCGCTGACCGCTTTCACCTGCGCGTCCACCATGAAATGCGCACCCTGCACGTTTACAACATCGTCCTCGCCAAAGGCGGCTTGAAGATGAAGGAATCCGCGCCGCCCGCACCCGGCAGCCCCGCATCGCCTGCTGGCTGTTTCCACACCTCAGTGGGCAACGGTGTATGCGTCATGCGCGATTGCACTATGAACGACATCAGAAACATCCTCGAAGGTCCCACCGGCCGCTATCTGATCGACAAGACCGGTCTCACTGGCCGCTATGATTTCGATCTCCACTGGACGCCCGACAACACGCCCGTCGGCTCGCCGCTCGACGGCGGACCATCCATCTTTACTGCGGTGCAGGAGCAGCTTGGCCTTAAACTGGAGCCCGCCATGGCCCCCGTTGACGTCCTCGTTGTCGACTCCGCGCGGTCACCCACTCCCAACTAAGAGGGCAATGTCCTAAATGGTGCGGTCACCCTTGAGCAACGGAGACGCAGCGACCGAATCGAGGGGCCAAGCATTTTTGAGATAGCGAGTGCATGGTCGCGGGGCACCCGGCATCAAGAAGAACCCGCGACACGGCTATCGCCAACTTCCGGATCGCCGGTGACTCGTCCACGGCATCACTTTCCATAAGCCGACTCGTTACGGATCGTTATATGTGGCGACATGTTAGGTCCGCTGGGAGTGGCTAAAATGGCTCCAGCATCTAACATGCAGCTTCCCGACGGATAGGAGAACAAACTATGCACAGGCGCATCTTAGGAAAAAATCTTGAAGTATCGGCTCTCGGTCTTGGATGCATGAGCATGACCTCGGCATACGGCCCACCAGCTGATAAGGCCGAAATGATCCAGCTGATCCGTACTGCTCACGCTGAGGGTGTAACCTTCTTCGACACGGCTGAAGCCTATGGCCCGTTTACAAACGAGGAGCTGGTCGGGGAGGCGCTGCAGCCGATCCGCGAGCAGGTCGTAATCGCGACAAAATTCGGTTTCGACATCGACCTCCAGACCGGCAAGAGAGGACCGGGCACCAACAGTCGTCCCGAGCACATCAAAGCTGTTGCCGATGCTTGCCTGAAACGTCTGCGCACCGATCACATCGACCTCTTCTATCAGCACCGCGTCGATCCCGACGTGCCGATCGAAGACGTGGCGGGTGCGGTGAAGCAACTCATCGCCGACGGCAAGGTGAAGCACTTCGGCCTGTCTGAAGCAGGGGTAGAGACGATCCGTCGAGCGCATGCCGTACAGCCGGTTACAGCAGTGCAGAGCGAATATTCTCTGTTTTGGCGAGGGCCGGAAGAGGAACTGCTGCCCGTCCTTGAGGAACTTGGGATTGGTTTCGTTCCGTTCAGCCCCCTGGGCGCTGGTTTCTTGACAGGGCAAATCGACGAGAACACGAAGTTCGACCCAAGCGACTTTCGCAATCTTGTGCCTCGCTTCGCGCCTGAGGCCCGCAAAGCCAACATGGTGCTTGTACAAGCGGTAAAAGCTGCGGCGGAGCGCAAGGGCGTCACCCCGGCTCAAATCGCTTTGGCCTGGTTACTGGCGCAGCGTGCATGGATTGCGCCGATTCCTGGCACAACCAAGGTCAAGCGCATGGAAGAAAACCTTGGGGCAACCGAGGTGGAGTTTACAGTTGACGACTTGAAACAAATTGAGGACGCCACTTCTAAACTTTCGCTTGAGGGCGCTCGCCTTCCCGAAGCCATGCTCAAGATGACGGGACGCTGAGCTCGTTCCGCAGCTTGTCAGCCTACTCCCTTCGTACCATAGGAAATCCCTGAATAAGTCAATGGCTTGAAGGGTACGGGCTTTACAGGCTGCGGAAAAACTCCTCAAGGGAGTTACTTTTTTTTACATGGGATTGGGTATAGATAAGAAGCATGCGTGGATCAGACGAGCAGCAGACGGCGATGTACAGTTATGTGACTTTGGCACAGCGGATACCGGCCGATCACCCGGTGCGGGTCATTCGGCAGATGGTGGACC
>DATAVZ010000019.1:0-55041 GCA_036267475.1 Occallatibacter sp. | reverse complement strand
GTGCGCGAAAACACAACTGCAAGCAAAAAACGGCCAACCCCGCGCGAAAACAAAGCCGAGAGACAGACATCGAAGTGCAAAAATACAATTTGCGGCCTATACGTGCCGCGCAGTTACGGAATTTTGCAAGAGGCTCCCGGGGCACCCAAAATGGATGGCACCATTACCGAATCATGCAGTCATGGTACCAGGGCCCGGCAGCGGTTCAAGGCGGAGATCGAGTGGGAAGCCTGTATCGGCACGACTGAACTCGTGCGCTCACACTTCGTGCTTTCTCGGGAGAGTTTTTGGCAGCCTTCTAAAAGCCCGTGCACTTCCATGGCGGTTTTTCATCAACTTGAGCCCTTCCTTCGGAGGGGCTCCTTACCTTTTTTGGCGTAGCGCCTTTTGCCGCGGCGACACACGACACGCCGGCGAGCGCTCTGCTATTGTTGATCCGCTCGCTTATTCCCTTGTTCCTTGGGCCTCTTGAAAAACGCGCTCAGACATCTGCACAGATTCCCCACCGCCGCAGCCATGGCCTGCGCGGCCTTGTGCGCGCTCGCCATCCGTCCCGTGGCGCGCTGCCAAAGCGCGAACTGGACCATCGCCGGCGGCTCGCCCGGCAACACGCACTACTCCACGCTCACCCAGATTGACCGCTCCAACGTGGCGCGGCTGGGGGTGGCATGGAAGTTTGACACCGGCCAGCAGGGGGGCCTGGAAACCACGCCCATCGTTGTCGACGGCGTGCTCTACGCATACACTCCGCAGCAGCAGGTCATCGCGCTCGACGCGGCTACCGGCGCGCTCAAATGGAAGTTCGATAGCGGCATGAAAGGGACGCAGCCCGACCGCGGCCTGACCTGGTGGACCGATGGCAAACAGAGCCGCCTGTTTGCCGGGGTGATGAGCTTTGTGTACGCGCTCGATCCCGCCACCGGCAAGCCGATTCCGAGCTTTGGCCAGGGCGGCCGCATTGATCTGCGCGAAAATCTGGGCCGCGACCCGGCGCTGCAGTCGGTGGCGCTCACCAGTCCCGGCGTAATCTACAAAAATCTGCTGATCGTGGGCGGCCGCAACCCCGAAACGCTGCCCGCGCCGCCCGGCGACATCCGCGCCTACGACGTGCGCACCGGCGTGCTGCGCTGGTCGTTCCACACCATTCCGCACCCCGGCGAATTCGGCTACAACACCTGGCCCAAAGACGCGTGGAAGAACAGCGGCGCGGCCAACAACTGGGCCGGCATGGCGGTTGACCGGGAGCGCGGCATCGTCTACGTGCCCACCGGTTCCGCCGTGCCTGACTTCTACGGAGCCACGCGTGTCGGCGACGATCTGTTTGCCAACACCCTGCTGGCGCTGGACGCAGCCACGGGTAAACGGCTCTGGCATTTTCAAGGCGTACACCACGACGAGTGGGACCGCGACTTCCCTTCCGCGCCGCTGCTGGTCACCATCAAACACAATGGCCGCCCGGTTCCCGCCCTGGCGCAGACCACCAAGCAGGGCTATCTCTATCTCTTCAATCGTGTCACCGGCGCGCCGCTCTATCCCATCGTGGAAAAACCCTACCCCGCCAGCACCACTCCCGGCGAAGTGTCAGCCGGAACACAGCCGTTCCCTACCTGGCCCCCGCCTTTTACCCGTCAGCAGATCACACCGGACACGCTCACCAACCGCACTCCGCAGGCCCACGCCTGGGCCGTGGAGCGGCTGCGCAGCCTTCGCCACGACGGGCAGTTTACCCCGCTCACCGAAGGCCAGGACACGCTCGTCTTTCCCAGCTTTGAGGGCGGCGGCGAGTGGGGTGGTCCGGCGGTCGATCCACAGACGCAGATTCTCTACATCAACGCCAATACCTACGGCTCGCTGGGCGCGCTGGCGGCCAGCCACGGCGGCTCGCCGGGGCGCAGAATCTACCTGAGCCAGTGCAGCGTTTGCCACGGCGACCATCGCCAGGGATCGGGCGAGTTTCCCGCGCTGATCCACATTGGGGACAAGCTGACTCCAGCGCAGATCGCGGCCACCATCGGCAACGGCAAGGGGCGCATGCCACCCATGCCGATGAAGCCGGCGGCACTCAGCAATCTGCTGAATTTTCTGCTTCGCGAAAAAGAAAACGCGCCCGCCGGCGAGGCGCAGGCCGCCGCAACTGCCGGCAATGAATCCGCCGCAGCTACAACCACAATTGCAACCGATGCGGAGCGCCGGGCCGGTGGCGAGGTTTACGCCGACAACTGCGCCATTTGCCACGGCGACAAGATGGAGGGCATCGCGCCCTCGTTTCCAGCACTGCTGGGCGTTGCGGACCGCGAGCCGGCGGACAGGATTCTCGCCGTCATTCACGACGGCAGGGGGCGCATGCCGGGATTTCCCAATCTCGCCGCCGCACAGATCGGAAGCCTGATGCACTTTCTGCGCACGCCCGCGGCGCCGCTCGCCGCCGATGCCGCGGTCGGCGGCGCCGTCGAGTACAACCTCACCGGCTATCGCCGCTTCAACGATCCGGACGGCTATCCGGCCACAGCCACGCCCTGGGGCACGCTGAATGCGCTCGACCTCAAGACCGGCAAGTATCTCTGGAAGATTCCGCTGGGCCAGTATCCGGAGTTGGCCGCAATGGGACGGCAGGACACCGGCAGCGAGAACTACGGCGGCCCGGTGGTGACCGCAGGCGGCCTGATCTTCATCGCCGCCACCAACTTCGATCACAAGATCCGCGCCTTCGACAAAACCACGGGCAAGCTTTTATGGCAGGCCACGCTGCCCTTTGCCGGCAACGCCACGCCGGCGGTCTATGAAGTGCAGGGCCGCGAGTTTGTGGTGATCGCCGCCGGCGGCAGCACCATGAATCCGCGCGGACCCATTGGCGGCGTCTACGTTGCTTTCGCGCTGCCGCAATAGGCTGCGTTCAGCTTGCCAGGTCGCGTCCGCGTCGCTCCGGCCCCAGTGCGCAGATCACAAACAGCGCCGCAATCACGCACAGCTCAAACGCCGTAAGCGCCCAGGCATAGCCCAGGTTGCGCCGCAGCGCAAACTCGATGCTTACCGACGGCGCGCCCAGCAACACGCCAAGCTGATACACCACACCTGGGAAAAGACTGCGCACGCTAGCCGGCGAAAGCTCGTTCAGGTGCGCGGGAATTACGCCGAAGACTCCCTGCACGCCAAACTGCATCGCAAACGATCCTGCCGCGAGCATCGCCACCGACCCGCCAAAGGCCCAGGCGGGAATGGAGGCCGCGGCCAGTCCCAGCGCCAGCAGAATGGATTTGCGCCGGCCCAGCTTTTCCGAGAGGTGTCCGATCGCCAGCGCGCCCAGAATCGCGCCCACGTTGTACAGAATGGCGAGATTGGAAACCATCGCGGTGGAGAAGCTGTGTACTGTTTTCAAGAAATCCGGATAAAGGTCCTGCGTGCCGTGTGACAGGCAGGTCACCACGCTCATCAGCAACACCAGGTAGACAAAGTCCTTCTTGTGGCGCAGAACCACGCGCCCGATCTCGCGCAGCCCCGCGGCCTGCGTCTTTCTCCACGCCTGCGACTCGGGCGACAGCAGAGTGAGAATCGCAACCAGCGCGGCAATGAACAGTCCGCCCAGAAACATCCACTGCCATCCAAAGCGCGGCACCACCAGCGGAACGGCCGCGGCGGCCAGCAGGTAGCCCAGCGAGTAGCCCGACTGCAGAATGCCGGAAAACAATCCACGCCAGCGCTTCGGCGAGCTTTCCATCACCAGCGATGCGCCGATGCCCCAGTAGCCGCCCATGCCGACGCCGTAAAGCGCGCGCAGAATCAGAAACACCGTGTAGTTGGGCGCAAAGGGCGTAAGCGCGGAGACGATGGAGAAGAACAGCACGCAGGCAATCAGCGGCCGGCGACGGCCGTAGCGGTCGGCAAGCGAGCCCAGAACCAGCGCGCCCAGCGGCCGCGTGGCCAGGGTAATGGTGATGGACCAGATGATGGCGCCCTTTGAAACATGAAAGCCGGCCGCGAGCACATCCACCAGAAAGATGAGGACGAAAAAGTAGTACGCGTCGAGAACCCATCCCAGAATTCCGGACGCGACGGCGAACTGCCATCCGCGCTGAATGGTCGTCGAGTTGTTTGCGGTTTCGGCCTGCGCCTCGCTCATGCGCAGGTCCTTGCGGCACGGCGCATGGCTACAGCCTCTCCAGCGTCAGGCCGCCATCCACCATGAGCACGGCTCCGGTGGCGTAAGGCAGCTCGCCGCAGGCCAGCACGCGCACCGCGCGGCCAACGTCTTCCGGCGTGCCCCAGCGCTTTTCGAGCAGCAGACCGCCTTCAATGAGCGCGTCATATTTGGCGCGCACGCCCGCCGTCATGTCGCTTTCAATAATGCCGGGCCGCACCTCGTACACACCGATGCCGTGTTCGGCCAGACGTGCCGCCCACAGCCGCGTGGCCATCGCAACGCCCGCTTTTGAAATGCAATAATCGCCGCGATTCACGCTGGCCACCGTGGCCGATATCGAGCTGATATTCACGATGGCGCGATGTGCCGATGCATCAAGCGCCCGCTGCCGGATCATCCACGCGGCCGCCGCCTGGGTAAGAAAATACGGGCCCTTGAGATTGGTGGCCATCAGCTCGTCGAAGCTGTCTTCCTGCGCTTCAAGAATGTCGGCCCGCACGCGCGGCGCAATGCCCGCGTTATTCACCAGCACATCCAGCCGGCCGAACTGCTTTTCAACGGTCAACAGCAGGCGCGCCCGATCCGCCCCGCTCGCAACATCGGCCTGCGCATAGATGGATCCCGGACTGCGCTCGGCAATCGCATCGAGCGCCGGTTGCACCTCCTCGTAGCCGCGCCTGCCGGAGATGGCCAGCGTAAACCCCGCATCGGCAAGCTGCAGCGCAATGCCCAAGCCGATGCCACGCGATCCGCCCGTCACCAGCGCTACCCTGTTTTCCCTCGGCATATCGGCTCCTTTCCCGCGCCTGCGCGATGCGCTCTAAAAGAACGTGTAGTAGCGTCCATCCGCCAGCCGCGTCACCAACAGCAAAGCTTCCAGTAGGTGATAGTCGCCCCATAAGCACGATTCGCCGCAGGGAATCTTTGCCGACGGCGGAATGTAATCCCATCCGTTGGGCCGATGATACACACCGTGCAGCAGAATTCCCTCATGCGCCGCGTCGGTGGCAAGATAGGGCTCCGCGATCAGCCGTTGCACCACCGTCAGCCCTGCCTGCATGTATGCGCGCCCGGCGTCCCCAAGCGCATGGCCAAGACGAATCAATCCCTGCGCGGCAATAGCGCTTGCCGAAGAGTCCACCGGCTCGAAATCGTTGTAGGGCTCGGCCGGTTTGCCGCGCCAGTCGCCTAGCCGATCGAGCAACGGAGCGCCTGTGTCCCAGTAGCAGATGCCATCGAGCGCGCTGGCCTGCCGCATGTAGAAGTTGCAGGTGGCACGGGCCGCGCGTTCCAGCATCGCGCAGGCTTGCGGCTGGCTGGGCATGCCGTCGCGCTCAAACTCGTCGACGGGCAGCGACCGCACAAACTCGAGCTGCTCGGCAAAGCCCAGCATCGCCCATGCCAGTCCGCGCGTCCAGGTTGTAAACGGCGAGTAGCCCTGCTGCGATGACGGACAGCGAAATGCGCCGCTGGCCGGATTGAAGATCGCCTCATGCACCGTGCGTCCGCACAGAGCCGGCAGGTCATAGCTGTCGCGGCCCTCGCCGTAATACACATTGAACCGCGCCGAGGTTTCTGCATGCGCGAGCACGCGGCCCAACAGACTGACGCGCGCATCCTGCTCACCGAGCAGCGCGTGGCCGAGCTGATGCGCCACCGCGCAAATGCGCAGCGTGCGCAGGGTGTCGATAAACAGCGAGTGGCTGCCATTGAACGAATGAATATAGCCCAGGCCATCGGGCAGACTCGTCCAGCGCGCGGCCTGCACCGCGCCGCTTGCCTTCAGCGCCAGCTCATAAAAACGCAGCTCCCACTCGTTATTCTCAATGCGTCCCTCGCGCATCAGCCGGCGCAGTTGGCCATAGGTGGATATGTTGTTGAACCCGTGATCGTGCACGCCGGTATGGGTCAAATGCTCGGCCATGTCCGCAACCACGTGACACCGCGCCCGCTGCAGCAGCTCCGCTTCGCTGGTCAAATCGAAACACAGCAGCGCATTGCCGTACTGAAAGCCCTGCGTCCACTGCGTCCAGCTCCGCGCGGTGTAGCGGCCCGCGGCTGTAAAAACCGGCGCACCGTCGGACACGCTCCAGCGCCGGTCCAGATGCAGCGTTTTCTCCGAGGCCAGCGCTGCCGCTCGCTTTATGCCGGCCGCAAGACCCTGCGCCGTTACTGACTCATTTAACTGCACACGAATCGTCTCCGCTACACAAACTTTTCAAATCGCTCGATCACCTGCGCCAACACAATGTCCGGATCGGCATCCCACAGCGACTGGTTGAAGATTTCCACCTCGATTGGACCGTCGTACCCGGCCTCCTCCACCAGCAGCCGCAGCTTGCGGTTGTCGATGACTCCATCGCCCATCAGCCCGCGGCCCAGCAGCACATCGGGCAGCGGATTGAGCCAGTCGGAGACGTGAAAGCCGTAGATTCTTCCCGCTGCGCGCGCAATCTGCGCGGCCACCTTCGGGTCCCACCAGATGTGAAAGGTGTCGAGAATCACGCCGACTTCGGCCACATCATACGGCGATGCCATTTCGAGCGCCTGATCGATCGTATTCAGCACCGAACGGTCCGCGGCATACATTGGATGCAGCGGCTCGAGCCCGATACGCACTCCGCGCCGGCGCGCATACGGAACCAGCGCCGCAACGCCGTCGGCAACCATGGCGCGGGCGTCGTCCAGATCGATGCCCTCGCATCCGCCCACCACCATCACCAGCGAATCGGCGCCCAGCGTGGCCGCCTCATCGGCTGCGCGCAGGTTGTCCTCGATCTTCTCGCGCCGTTCCTGCTCGGTCTTAGCCAGAAACATGCCCCCGCGGCACAGGCTTGAAACATGCAGACCTGCGTCCTTGACAAGCCGCGAGCAATGGTCGACACCGGCTTCCTGAATCTTGTGCCGCCATAATGCAATCGCAGCCACGCCGTGACGCGCGCACCCATCCACTGCTTGCGCCACACTCCAGTTGGCGGTCGTCATCTGGTTCAACGAGAGCCTTGCTTTGTCTGCCATCGCGTTCTGCCTTTAGGACTGCTGCGCGTCGAGAGAGATTTCGGGAACATCCATCCAGCGCCGCTCGCGCCATGAGGCCGTGGCCAGCTCCGCCAGTTGCACGCCACGCGCGCCATCCAGAAAAGTATGCGGAAACGGCTCATCGGACGCAACATGGCGCAGAAACATCTCCCACTGCACCTTGAAGGCGTTGTCGAATTCAGCGTTGTCGGGAACCACCGCCCACTGGCTGCGAAAATCGAAGGGATTGGGAAGATCAGGATTCCACACCGGGCGCGGCGTATGCACGCGGTGCTGCGCCCGGCACTCGCGCAGTCCGGCCACCGCGCTGCCCTCGGTGCCGTCCACGTGCAGCACAAAAAGCTCGTCGCGATAAACACGGGTCACCCACGATGAGTTGATCTGCGCAAAGATGCCGCCCTCGATCTCGAACATGCCGTAGGCCGCGTCGTCCGCGGTGCACGGGTAGCGCGCGCCGCTCTCGTCCACGCGCTCGGGAATGTGCGTCGCCCCGGTACACGACACCGAGCGCACCGCGCCGAAAGTGTGATCCAGGACATAACGCCAGTGGCAGAACATGTCGAGAATAATGCCGCCGTCAAGCTCCTTTTTGTAATTCCACGAGGGCCGCTGCGCGGTCTGCCAGTCGCCTTCAAACACCCAGTAGCCAAACTCGCCGCGCACCGACAGAATGCGGCCAAAGAATCCCGCATCGATAAGGCGGCGCAGCTTGCGCATGCCCGGCAGAAACAGCTTGTCCTGCACCACGCCGTGCTTCACGCCCGCTTTTTCCGCGGCCCGCGCCATTGAGATGGCGCTGGCAAAACTGGTGGAAAGCGGCTTTTCGCAATAGACGTGCTTGCCCGCCGCGATCGCCTCTAATACATTCCGCTCGCGCAGGCCGGTCGAGCCGGAATCAAAATAGATCATGTCGTCGGGATTGGCCAGGCACTGCGTCAAGTCAGTGCTCCAGCGCGCGATGCCATGCGCGGCGGCAATCGACTTCAGCTTGTATTCATTGCGGCCCAGCAGGATCGGATCGGGCATCAGCAAAGTTCCATCGCTCAGCCGTACGCCGCCCTGCCTGCGAATGGCCAGGATGGAGCGGATCAGATGCTGGTTGAGCCCCATCCGTCCGGTCACTCCGTTCAGGATGACTCCGATCCTGCGCTCGTTCATGTCCGCTCCTGTGTGCTCCATGGCGTAAAGACGGAATCCTATCACACCCCTGGCGCGGCGCGGCAACGCACGCCGTCTTCGCCGCTGATGATCAAGCGAACTTCACACCGGCGTCACCCACAACAGCGGTTGACGCACGGGAAAATTGCGGATGATCTCCGCCGTTTTGGGATCGGGCGGCAGCGTCCGCCACAAAGCAATATACTGCGGCACGCGATAAGCGATGCCCGCAAACAGCAGGCTGGGCTGGCGATTGGGCAAATCGTCGAAGTACTCCACATCGGGCGGATAAGGCCATTTGCTCTTGTCCTGAATATAAGGAAACATGAAGTCGACGGCTTTTTTGTAGCGGTTTCCATTGGGCAGCGTGAACTGCCACAGATTGTCCGGCGAGTCTCCCGGCTCCGAGGCGATCTGGCACACAATGGCCAGCACATCGAGATCGAAAAGCGAATAGCTGTAAGGCTTGGTACGCTTCAATTCCAACGGAAAGCTGCCGTTGGACGCAAGCTGATCGGGCATGATGTTGTTGCGGAAGCGGTCGCGGCAGAGCGCCAGCGCCTCCTCGTCGCCCGTGAAGGCGGCAAAAGCCGCGGCCTGCGCCACCCAGCACGTGCCGTGGTTGTTCTTCGCCGCTTCTTCTTCCATGCCGTTTTTTGATGTGCGCATCCAGTCGAGATACTGAACAAACCAGTCGCGGATGCCGGCGAATTCGGCGGACGTGAATACGTCCTGATTGCCAAGGTGACGGGCCGCGCGACTCACTTCAATCAAGTGCAGCGTGTCGATAATGCCAGTTCCCCGCCCCGGCGTAACACCCCAGATGGCCTGCGCATATTGCAGCGAGGGATTCATCCGCGTGGCGGGGTCAAGAAACCATGCGCGCAGATGCAGCGCCGCGTGGCGCGCATAGCGCCGGTCGCCTGTAATCATGGCGGCCGCCGTCAGCGCGGGCACCTGCAGACTCAGCCGGATCAGCGCCTCGCGATGGTCGTTGAAATTCGCCGGATCCGAATAGCCGTCGCGGCGAATGTAGGGGCCGGTTGGGTTTTTCGGATTCGGCCACCAGTAATCGCCTTCGGAAAAATAGTCGTGCCTGCCTCCGTGACTGCGCGGCGAAGACGACGCCGTGATGGTAATGGGCGGCTGCGTAATGTATGCGTTGGCGGCGCGCAGAATCCGCTCGCGGTCGATGCGCGCAATCTCCTGCGCGGTAATCAGCGGCCGCTCGGCAAAGGCGCGGAGCTGTGCTGCGCCTGCGACGGCTGCGACAGAAAAACAAAAACTACGGCGATTCATCCCGAAAACTCTCCACTCATATTGCTTCTGACGATCTCGTAAACGTGACTATCAACCTGGCGGCGCGGGTGTCGAATATGAGACCTGGGTAAATTCCAATCGAACGAACAAAGTTGCGCGGCCAGAAACCTAGGAGATGGAAACAAACATGGGCGCCATGCCTTCGCCGGCCACGGCCACCGTGGATGCGCCATTCCCGCGGTCGATCGAAATCCGAGCGCGGCCGTTGTACATCTGCACCAACCGTGAGCCGCTCGGCGTGCCCAGGTTGTCGATAAGCCGTCCCGCGCCTGCGAGGGAAAAGCGAACCACATTCTTTGCATCCAGGCAGAGCACGCCGTTTGCGTCCAGCAGTTTTGCCTCCACCGTGGTCGTGCCCGCGTCGCGACCGATCTCGGCCAGCGTGAACTTTGCGGGCGCGCCCCACTGCGCGGTCTGGTATGCAAGCTCGATCTCGTCGGTAACCGTAGCGCCGCCTTTTTGCGCCACCACGCGAAGACGATTTTGTCCCGGCGCGAAGTTCACCATCCAGCGCAAGCCCGCGGCGGGAAAGTTCTGGCTATCGCGCTGACACACGCCCATCGATTTTTCGTTCAGAAAAAGCTCCGCCGACGGGCAGTTGGAGTAGACCTTCACCATGCGCGGGTCGCCCTCCGCGCCCCAGCGCACCGGCCAGGTGTGGCCGTAGATGTGGGCCATCGGCTCGTCGCTCCAGTAGGACTGGAAGACGTAGTAGCCTTCCTTCCTGGTCATGTCGCGCTCCAGCACGCCTTTCTGGTTGATGCGCGGCACCGGATTTTCCACCCGTAGCGGCGTGGTGAAATCCTTGAAGACCCACATGGCCGAGCCGGTAAGCCACAGCAGCGTCTCCTGCACCTTCAGGTGCCAGTCGAACAGATTGCACGCGTAGGTCTCGCTCCAGTTGGCATCGCGCGGCACCTTGATCGGTGCCGGTCCAGGCACATAATCAAAGCCCAGGCCATGCGAGTTGGGCTGCATGATCTGTTCATCGGGCAGCTCGGAGTGGCGGCCGGCGTGGCTGTCGGCGCCCCACTCGATATGGATGAAGTGTTCCACCTGCTCGCGTGCCGCGGTAATCGACTTCTCATAGTCGGTGTAGACGCCGCGATACCATCCGTCCCAGATCGATGGCGAATACACATCCGGAATGTCGCGCGCAAAATCGCAGCGGCGAAAACTCGTCACCCGCGACGGATCGAGCGAATGTGCAAGCTCTTTCATCTCCTGCATGAATCCGCGAATGGCCGCGTGATCGATGGACGGATACTCCGTGGGCCAATCGTCCTCATTGCCCAGTCCCCACATCAGAATGCTGGGATGATTGAAGTGTTGATCGATTGTGTGCGCCAGCGTGGTGCGCGTCTGCAGCTTCCATTTGTCGTCCACAATGCCGGAGCGGCACCATGGCGCCTCTTCCCACACCAGCAGGCCCAGCTCATCGCACAGATCCAGCACCAGCCGCGGCTGCTGGTAATGCCCAAGCCGGATGAAGTTCGCACCCATGGCCTTCACCAGCTTCATCTCTTCGCGGATCAGGTCGTCCGGCTGCGCCGCGGCAAAGTTGGCGTGGTCCATGTGCCGCTGCGTGCCGCGCAGCAGCAGGCGCTCGCCGTTTAGCTTGAAAGGGCCGTGGTCCACGAATTCGGTGTGGCGAATGCCGAATCGCTCCTGCGCGGAGCTCTGACCAGACTCCGTGCTGAGAGAAACGTTGCAGGTGTAAAGATGCGGCAGCGCCGGCGACCACAGCGCTGGATCGGCAATCGCAAATGCGGCAATCTCCGTCTCGCCTGTCCACGTGCCCAGCGTTTTTGTGGATTGGTGAATCACCAGGCCGGCTGCGTCCTGCACGCGAATGTGCAGCGTAGCATTGCCTGCAAGCTGCGTGGGGTTGTAAAGCCGCGCCCGCACGCTCACTTGCGCCGGACTTCCTGGCGCGAACACCGGCGCAACATGCACCAGCTCCAGCGAAACAGTGGGTGCATAGAGCAGGTGTACATGGCGATAGAGGCCGCCGTACAGGCTGAAGTCGCTCAGGTCAGACGGCGAGCGCTCCAGGTCCGGCGCGTTGTCGCAGACCACTGCCACCGGCACGCCGTCTTTGGTCGCTGTAGCGGCAGCAACCGCGTCCGTAATGTCGAAGACGAACTCGTCGTAGCCGCCCACGTGCGTGCCCACCAGCGCGTTGCCCACGTAAAGCCGTGAACTCTGCCCCGCACCCTCGAAGTAAAGCAGCGTACGGCCGCCTGGAATGGGATTGGCAACCGGAATATGCGTGCGATACCAGCCCTGGTCACGATAGTACGGCGTGTCAGGGTCGCAGGCATCGTAATGATTCACGCAGTGCGGCAGCGTCACGTCTTCCCACACCGCAATCTCGTCGCCTCGCCATACCTCCCAGGTTCCGTCCAGCGGCCCGCGATAATACTGCCAGCCGGTATCGAGCAGCTTCGATTGGGCAGCCGCCCCGCCGGCATCGGCCAGCAGCGGGCGCGCGATGGATGCGTGCAGCGTTGCCGTGCCCTGTGCGGCGGCAGCGGCTGCGGCAATGGATTTGAGAAATTGTCTGCGGGTGGGATGAGAGACCGTGAAAGGCATACCGGGTCGATTTTATACCGGAGGGCGCGGTTCCGGTCTGCGCGGCCGATGGTCGAGAGGAGGTGGGCTGCCGATCAGCATTCGCACACACGCCTGTTAGGTTCAAATTCCCTTCCCGGCTCCGTCCACGATGCTCTTTACTGCGGCTTCAACCGCAAACTCCGGCGTCTCGTTGAACGGCGGAAACCCGCGCTGGTCCTTGTCCATCGGCGCAATGCCGGTGGTGTTCAGGTACCAGTTCATCAGCTTCTCCTGCAGCCGGGTCTCCACCGCTGCCACACTCGCCTCGCCATAGCGGTTGTGCAGCTCCTGCGGGTCGCTGGCATAGAGGTACAGCTCGCTCTGTCCCTGCGGCCGCGCAATCAGCTTGGCGTCCGGTGTACGCACCATCGCCGCCCGCGTAATCGTCTCCGGATGCGCCACCTCCAGGTTCTCCTTGGGAAAATACAGCGCCTCCGGATCGTGGCTCGCGTCCTCGAAGCACTGCGGCTCATACAAGTTGTAGCCGCCCTCGGCATACGCGCAGCGCTCCGGGTCGCCGCCTGCGCCGCGAATCTGCGGCATCAGGCTGCGCGCAAAATGCGTGTGGTGCGCGCGCGTTCCGGCCAGTTCCAGGCAGGTGGCCATCACGTCGTACAACTCGGTCATTTCTTTGCACATCCCGCCCGCGTTGCCGCCCGGCACCCGCGCTATCACGGGCACATGCGTCAGCGTGTCTTCCAACCCGCTCGGCCACTTCTCCACCAGCCCGTAGTCGCCCGCATAGTCGCCGTGGTCCGACAGCACAAACAGCGCCGTGTCTTTCTCGCGCCCCGTTCGCTCCATGGCCTCCATCACCTCGCCGAGCAGCCAGTCTGAGTAGCTCACCATGTCGTAGTAGAGCGCCCGAATCTGGCGAAAGGTTGACTCCGGCAGCTTATCGATGCCGTACTCTTTGCGAATCGCCTCGATGTAATTGGGCTTGCGCGGCAGCCCGATGGGCCGCAGCCCGGTGATGTCGCCCGGCCTGTGCATGCCGCGAAAACCCTCCGGCGCGCCGTAGGGCGGGTGCGGCGAGGTGAGCGGCAGAAAAATGCAATACGGCCGGTCTGCCTCACGCCGCTCCAGAATCTTGATCGCCGCCTCCACGTTCCGATAGTCCCCGGTCGCGGTCCGCTCCTGCCGCCCTTTGCTGATAAACGTGCGCGCGTACGTCACCGTCGGTCCGCCGGCGCGCTCGCCGCCTCCGTCGCCAGCGGCAGCTCCCACTGGCTTGCGATCCAGGTAGTTCCACGCCGTCACGCTGTCATAAAACGACTGCGCCGCCAGCGCGTCGTTCTTGCCAAACCAGAACACGTCGTAGCCCGACTGCCGCAGATACCGGAACAGGTTCGGCTCTTCCGGCCGCAGAAAATACATCAGGCTGCGGTGTCCGCGTACGCTCGTGGGCCAGCCCGTCAGCAGGCTGCAGCGCGACGCGCCGCACACCGGGTACTGCACATGACAGTTCGCAAATCGCGTCCCCTCCGCGGCCAGCCGGTCCAGGTTCGGCGTATGGCACACCGGGTTTCCGTAGCAGGCCAGCGCGTCGGCGCGCAATTCATCGGGCATAAACAACACCAGATTGGGCCGCTTGCCTCCGGCCGCCGCTGTCTCGCCCGGCTCCGCAGCGCTATCCTGTGCGCCCGCAACCGGAGACGCCGCCATCCCCGCCAGCAGCGCCGCTCCTGTCGTCCCCAGAAAATTTCGCCTTGTAACCTGGCTCTCCATGCTTGCCCCCGGATTGGAAGACCGCTTCATTTCATTCGATACCCGTTTCACTCACTGTCACAAACAGGTAAGCCCACCCATGATGGCACACGAGAGGCAGATTTACCGGGACATTCTTAGAACCTGTCCAGGAACTCTGAGGAGATGTCGAACGTGGACAAAAAATCGTCCCTCAGGGGCTAAAGCCCAACCTATTTTTCAGCTCTTTACGGCACGGCTGAAGCCGTGCCCTTTCAAAACGGTTCTGAGAAGGATGGTTTCTGGATAGGTTCTTAGTCGCTATGTTCCGCCAGGAACTCACGCATCGCGGTGACGATGTCATCCAGATGAGTCTCAAGTGCGAAGTGGCCAGTGGGTAGAAACCTGACAATGGCGTCTGGAATGTCCTTCTGGAATGCCTGGGCTCCCGCAGGAATGAAGTATGGGTCGAACTCACCCCATATAGCGAGCAATGGCGGCTTCGCTCGCCGGAAGTACTCCTGAAACTGCGGATAGAGTTTTACGTTATTCGCATAATCAAGGAACAGGTCGAGCTGGATATCGACATTGCCGGGACGCGCCAAAAGCGCAGCGTCCAGGGTGTAGCTTTCAGGGTGGATAAGGTCGGGGTCTCTAATACCGACGGAATATTCGTGACGCATTCCTTCAAGGTTCAGGCCGGCGCGTATAGCGTTGCGATGCTCGAGGCTTGGCTCACGCCAGTAGCGTTGAATCGGCTGCCACGCATCGCCCAGGCCTTCTTCATAGGCGTTTCCATTTTGAGACACAATGGCGGTCACACGCTCTGGAGCCATCCGTGCCAGCCGGAAGCCCGTTGGAGCGCCGTAGTCAAACACGTAAAGGGCATAGCGCGTGAGTTTGAGGGCCTCGGTAAAGGCGAAGATTGTTTTGGCCAGGGAATCGAAGGCGTACGTGTAGCCGCGCTCATCCGGGACCTCGGTAAATCCGAAGCCCGGCAGGTCGGGAGCGATGACGCGATAGCGGTCCGCAAGGCGCGGAATCAAGTCTCGATACTGAAACGACGACGCCGGGAATCCGTGAAGCAACAGCACTACCGGGGCATCGGCGGGACCAGCTTCGCGATAGAACACACGCACGCCGTCGGCTTCAATGCGATGGTGGGATGTGAGAGGAATGTGCGGAGTTTCGGTCATGGCTAAACCCTTTCTGTCGAGCTGTTCAAGAACAAACGAAGCATTTTACGGGATACGATTACGAGGCCGAACGGAACGAAGCAACAGCGCTAAAGCTCAATGACCACTTTGCCCTTACTGCCCTTTGCAACCAGGTCGTAGGCGCTTGCAATCTCATTGCGTCGGAATTGCTGCTCGGCGAGCAACGGCTTGAGTCGATTGTGCTCCGCGAGCTTGGATGCCTGGTGAAGAATGTGCCCGTGATTGGCGCGCTGCACTCCCGTAAGTAACGGAAACAGGGTGAAGACGCCGGAGTATGTAGCTGCCCGAAAGGAAAGAGGCGCAAGCGAGTGCGTGCCCCAGCCAAGGCAACTGACTACGTGGCCTGTATATCGTTTGACCGCGAGGAACGAGGAATCCAGCACTGCGCCGCCCAGGGTGTCGTAGACGATATCAAAGCCCTCGCGGCCAGTGTGCAAAGCGACGTACTCATCGACCGGCATCTGTCTGTCTATTGCAGTCGCTCCCAGATCTTCGACAATCGCACGCTTGTTATCCGACACGGTTGTAAATACCTTTGCGCCGTAAGCAAGAGCAATCTGTATGGCTGCATATCCCACACCGCCGGCCCCGGCATGAACCAGCACGGTCTGTCCGGTGCGCACGGAGGCTCGGTCGACAAGGCCTTCCCAGGCAGTGATGGTTACAAGCGGAAGGGCGGCAGCCTGCTGCATCGTAAGCGTGTTGGGCTTAGCGGCCAGCAAAGCAGCATCCGCGGCGATGAACTCCGCCAGCGTTCCCTGCATGCCTCCAACCCCGCCTACCATTCCGAACACTTCGTCGCCGGGACGAAACGCCGTCACTCCTGGGCCTGCGGTTTCAACAATCCCCGCCATGTCCAAGCCCAGCACCGCGGGAAGAGGTTGCTTGGCATGCGCTGCTTCTCCCGCGCGGATTTTGACGTCCAGTGGGTTTATGCCACTCGCGCAGATCCTCACCAGCACCTGACCATGCGTCGGCGTGGGCGTCGGCATCTCGACTTCGCGGAAGGGTCCGTTCGCGGTGTCCACAATATATGCGTTCATGCAGTTGCTCCTCTTGATCATTGTTCGGTCGTGTCTATAGAACCACTCAGGGCATTCTGGCTGGAGCGAGGTTCAATATAAAGCTTCTTCGTCGTGCGGCCGACTCCGTGGAATGGGTAGGCTCCACCAGCCGCGAGCCTTCGAAACGTTGATAAGTGCTAGCCGTTCCTTGAGCATTTACTTGTACGAACTCGATGGATCGAGGCGCATCCGGTATGCGTGCTCCAAACCAGTGCGGATCATCCCTTTGAGCCCAGGTAACGAGGGCCAGCACCGCGCCTGGAGGATAGGTTTGCGGTTCGCGTGACGCGGCGCCGCGAGCGCGCAGCGCGCGCATAGCCACGTCGTTGCCAAGCAGCGCCGCCATGGTGTGAGCGCCGGGGGCGACATACAGAGTGATTGCGCTCCATTCGAGCGGCTGGTAGGACATGCCTTGTGCAAGAGCGGAGGCGCGGTTGTTCACCACTTCCTCACGGTTCATTTTCACAGGCGTGATGGGCAGCGTGTAGACAGAATCGTCACCACGCATGGGCCGATGACAACTTGTGCACTCGCCCACAAAGCCGGCGTCTTTGCCATAAGGCTTCAGATCCATTCCGCGCCAGCGGCCCCATCCCCACCCATCCGTCTTCCGGTAAAGATGGGCGGATTTCACCATGAACTCGACTTGAAGGAACTTTCCAGGGTGAATGAGCCCGTCGCTCCACAACTCCTGCTGCCAGGCGATCTTGGCAAAACGCGATCCATCTGGCCACGGAGAGATATTGCCTGATCGCGCAGCCTTGACTGCAATATCGTTGCCGAGTACGAATCGAAATGTGTTGTTATCGCCTCGATCCGTGAAACTGATGGGCTTCCAGTTCTCGAATCCGGGTTCGAAAGCAAGCCCGTTAAACTCAGTTCCTACTGCAGCCAGATTGACTGGCTCCGGCACTTGCTCAGGAGCAGCGGCCGGCTGCTCGTTGCTGCCATTTTTACTCGGTGGCAGCGAGGACCATGGAGCAAGGTAAGACCTGAGGAGGGATAACTCTTCCGGCGTCACCCTGGCGTCAGGGTGCAGCGCAGTGAACATCGGCAGCGGCATGGCCCCGAGTTGAATCATGTTCACAGCTTCGAAGAGAGTTGCCTTCTGTGCGACTGTTGGCTTTGACCCAAGCGTTGAAAAGTCAAGCTGCGCTCTGGCTGTCAGGATGTCGCGACGCACAAGCCAATAGGCTGGCGCCACTTCATCGAACCATGACAGGCGACGCTGGTCGGAGTGGCAGCTATAACAACTTTTCTCAAGGATATGTCGAACTTGTGGCGGAGCCTGCATCTCCGCAGTCGCGGGACCTGAAGGAATATCCGGCCGAATGAATTGCAGCAATGCAAACGCCGACACCATTGCTAGAGCCAGTTTGCCAAACATTTTCATTGGATCCCTCTCCTGTCGGATATCTTTCACGCTGAACTGGCAAGAGGTGCTTTGCTGGATATCGCTTGCGCAACTTAACGCCAATACCGGAGTGGAATGTCAACAAAACAAATCTGCGCATTCAGGGCTGGAGGTAAACAGCGATACGTCATTACTCTACAGGTTCCCTGCAGTCCCCCTACAAGTCCGCAGCAAGTCATCGACACGATCAGCTATTTTCCACCGCCGCTGGCGCTGACGAAAACAATACAACAAGGCGTTCCATCAGGGTGGGGTGCGTGATTAGTCACGTGCAGCAAATGCGAGATGTCTGGACCACTCAATGTCGTGATCGTGGATCAACATCTCACCATTAAGAAGATCTAATGGTGAGTTCGCACCAGCAGGAACTCCAACGGTCGCATTCGTTTGATGGGGATTGCATCCGTATTTCAGACGTATCATTTCGCTCTCAGTGCCGATTCCTAGAATATGGGTAGAACTGCAAGTTCGTTAGTGAAGGTTGGATCGGTTCTGTACTCATGTGTTCCTCAATGCTCATGTTCGGATTTATTTCTTCCCCGGCGCGGCTTGGACCGAAGCCGCCTTCCTCTTTTACTGCATTCCTCCCCGAACGGCTGCTTGACAGCGATGAGGCGGCGTCCATCATGAAGTGCCATCCGAAGACATTGCAAAAGCTGGCGCGGAAGGGTGTTGTGCGCGGCGTTCACGTCGGAAAACTCTGGCGCTTTCGTGCGTCCGTAATTGAGGAGTGGATTCAGCGGCAGTTGGCTGGTTAATCCACACGATAAAGGTCTCGACCTCTGCCCGGCGCAGTAGCCATCCGGTGCGCCTGAGACAGGAGAAAGTCATGTCAAGGCGAACACGGTATCAACAAGGAAGCGTGCAACGCGAAAAGCGGCGGAGCGGGCCTGATGTATGGGTTTTTCGATTGTATGAGACTGGAACCGACGGCAGCAGCAAGTACCGTAAAGCGATCGTCGGTACGGTCGATACACTCGCAAATGAAGCATCAGCCCTCAAAGCCGCGCAAGCATTGCGCATCGACGCCAACCAAGAAGCCCCGCAGACAGGAACTGGGCCGAGTACGATTGCAATGCTCGTTGCGCATTACAGGCTGAAGGAACTGGCCGGTGAGCGTAACGGTCGAAAAGCGTTCTCGACACGATCTGCTTATGAATGCAATCTGGAGAACTGGATTCTTCCTCGTTGAGGAGATCACACGCTCGACCAGGTGAAGTCCGTTGCAGTCGAAGATTGGCTGGACGCAATCAAGCGGGCAAAGGGCACACGGGCCAAGATACGGAACCTCATGAGCGCACTCTTTACTCACGCGATGCGATACGAATGGTCGGGCAAGAATCCGATCAAGCTCGTCCGCCAGAGCGCGAAGCGCGAGCGCATTCCTGACGTTCTCGAACTTGCAGAAATCCAACTCCTGCTCAACAAACTCGGCGTTCGGGAACGAACTCTGGTTTTGTTAGACGCTGGCACAGGGCTTCGCATCAGCGAACTCCTGGCTCTGCGGTGGCGGGATGTGGACTTCGACAACCTTGAACTCAGCGTGACCCATTCCATCTGGCATCAGGTGGTGGGCGACTGCAAGACGGAGGCATCAGCCAAGCCGGTTCCGCTCGATAGTTATATGGCGGAAGATCTGCTGCGCTGGCGTCGCCAGAGCGCCTACCCACTGATTGACGATTATGTCTTCGCCAGTGAGGCCATGCGGGCAAGCAACCGTACTGGCCGGATAATCTGATGAAGCGGCATATCCGGCCGGTTGCGAAAGCGAACGGCATTCACAAACGAATCGGCTGGCACACTTTCCGCCACACCTTCGGCACGCTGCTGAAGGCGAACGGAGAAGATGTGAAGACGGTCCAGGAGCTTTTACGGCACGCCAACAGCAGGATCACGCTTGAGGTTTACACGCAGGCGACGACCTCGAACAAGCGGGCCGCACAGAGCAAAGTTGTAAGGATGATGGTGCCGAATCTGGGTGAAACGAAGGATGAAATGCACGCAGAAAAGGTAGGGTAGGGTGCTTCTTGCACCCATATCAAACCCAAGACCTCTGTCTTTTGGGGGTCACCCATCACTCTAAGTCTTTTAGAATGATGGCGGGGACGACGGGGTTCGAACCCGCGACCTCTGCCGTGACAGCAAGGAAGTATTTCGTAACTCATAGAAATCAGGAGCCCCGGATGGCCACTTTTGGAGCCCTGAGACACCCTTGGCACCCTTTATTGCACCCTTATCGCACCCACGTCCTCTGTCCACCAAACCTCTGCCCAAACCTCGATTTCCCTCAGAATTTCGAGGGATTTTGCGTGCCCTTGCGATGGATACCTCTGTCGCTGCAAGGCAGAGGACGTGGGTTCGATAAGCCCCTAAAAACAGGTGCGACTAGGGAGGCAGAGGTGGGCTACTTTATGAGAACGCAGGTATAGAGCCATGTTTTACCATACGACTTTTGCCTAAATTCGGGTGAGCGTGGCTAGGTCTGATCCGTATCGGCAGATTTCGACTGCTCTTTCAGAAAAATTTCGACCCGATCCGAAGTCCAAACCGCGACTCCGGTCCCAAAGAAATCCGTGTCCTCGGTCCAGATGTCACAGGAGAGGGATAGGGCGGCGGCAAGCACTGGCCAGTCCTCCTCGTCCCGTCCCCGAAGTCGCTGGCGTGCTTCGGCCTCAAAGAAGCCATATCCATCCTGACCGATGGGCTCGACCAGAGACTCCAGATAGGCAAGTACAGCGGGAACGTCAGTGTCCGATTTTCCTCGTTTGCTCAGGAGCGTGGGCAGATATCGTTTTGCATCAGCATAGGCGAGCCTATCCGCTGATTGACGATTATGTCTTCGCCAGCGAAGCCATGCGGGGTAAGCAACCGTATTGGCCGGACAATCTGATGAAGCGGCATATCCGGCCGGTTGCGAAAGCAAACGGCATTCACAAACGAATCGGCTGGCACACTTTCCGTCACACCTTCGGCACGCTGCTGAAGGCGAACGGAGAAGATGTGAAGACGGTCCAGGAGCTTTTACGGCACGCCAACAGCAGGATCACGCTTGAGGTCTACACGCAGGCGACGACCTCGAACAAGCGGACCGCACAGAGCAAGGTTGTAAGGATGATGGTGCCGAATCTGGGTGAAACGAAGGATGAAATTCACCCAGAAAAGGTAGGGTAGGGTGCTTATTGCACCCATATCAAACCTAAGACCTCTGTCTTTTTGGGGTCACCCATCACTCTAAGTCTTTTAGAATGATGGCGGGGACGACGGGGCTCGAACCCGCGACCTCTGCCGTGACAGGGCAGCGCTCTAACCAACTGAGCTACGTCCCCAGATTGTTTTTCTACAACTTGGCTATACGTCACATAGAATCAAGCGTTTGCAGCTTTCGCTATTTTCGCTCACTCTTACCAGTTCGCCGCTGTGGACTCAATTTTGGGTCTCGGTGGACACCACGTGGATACCAAATCAGGTGAACCCAACGACAGAATCAAGTCTATCAGATGAGACGGAATTTGGTGTCCGCTTTGCCTCTCACAGGAGCAAGATTCTCGTCCTCTGTTCGACTCCACAGAGCATCCACGTTTCGAGATGGCTGGTAGCGGGCAAAATCGGCCTGGGAGTGCCGAGACCATAGAAGGATCGGAACGTTTGGACCATGCCGACATGGAACGGTGGAATTCGAAGAAGGATAATATCTGGACCCCATTCGTCCCATTGGCGATTCCTAGGCAAAGAACAGGTGACGATCGAAGCTGCATCCATCAAGAACTCGTTCGGAAGCTCTCTCTTCCAGTCCTGATCGTGATACCGATTTTATCCGCGCGCGGGAGAACTCTATCCCACACGTGTGCAGCGGTGAGAATGTAATGCACTCCTTCAATGACAACAAGAGTTCCTATTCCAGCCTGATCACTCCGCCGGGCTTGGCCGCCGTCTCGCCGAGCTTCTCGATCCCGAACCCGGTCTCCACCTCGCAGCTGAGTGGGACTTTCTCGCCCGTCTATCCATTACTCAAGAGTTCCCCGAAGGCACACCCGACCGAGACAGCCGTAATGCGGCCCGCTTCGACATCATTGCCGGCTGGGGAGGTCGTGGGCAAGGTGATACCGTTATGCCTCGTCCCGGCAAAGCGCCCGAGCGTGACTGGAGCCCAACAGAGCTTGATCGCCTCGCTGCTTTCGCCGCCGCCCAGAACCTTGCACTGGCAGAGGCGCTTAGCGAAAGCGAAATGAACCGGCGGAGACTTTCAGAAGTACGACTCCGTGTTTGGGAACCGTAGCTGTGAACAGATCCCCTTGAACCTTTACATCTTCGTGCGCGATGAATCGACCGGTTACAAGCGGTCGCTCGATCTCGACAGCGCCATTGCCTGCAAGCACTGCAAATTTTCTTCGTTCGTTCGGCTTCCTGCGCGTCCGGATGTGCCCTTCCGGGGAGTCAATCCAGTCGATTTGACAGCGCTAACTTTACTGATATATGACGAGTGGGCGCACGCAGCGGCCCCCAAACAAGTCGGGGCGCAACTTGAGCCCCGATCCGCATTAGCTCGACGCTCGAAATTGGCTTGGCTCTCTGAACCGTGATCTGTATGTGGAGACAATGGTATGAATCGCAGAGAATTTCTTGCATCGAGCGCAGCCCTCGCGACGGCTTGCGCGTACCCAGCGTTGGCGCAGTCCGCTTCGCCAGAAGCCGGTTTTCCGCCCTCGTTGCTGACCGGCGACCCGTACATCGAGAATCAGCCGATTGCAGGCTATCATTCTGCGTCGACAAGCGCGTATGAATCCTTCCAGGATATGAAGTTCGGCATCCGGATTCATTGGGGAATCTACTCCATCTGGCATCGCGGCGCGGAGTCATGGCCGTTCCTGACCATGTCGTTCGAGGACCGCCAGAGATACAACAGCCTCTACAAGACCTGGAATCCTGCCGGATTCGATGCGTCCGCATGGATGGATACGTTCAAAGAGAGCGGCATGAAGATGTTTGCCTTTACGACCAAGCATCACGAAGGCTTTTCGATGTTCGATACGAAGACAAGGGTGCGGAATCGGGCCGACTGGACAGCTCCCGGTGGACCAAAGATCGAGGAATGCGACCTCGCTTACTCGATCATGGAGACTCCGTTCCGACGAGATATTGTGAAAGAACTGTGCGATGCGGCGCACAAGCGTGACATAAAGATCGATCTTTACTTCTCGCATCCCGACTGGTACGACGCTGATTTTCGGCCCTACGTGCAGCACCCGTTGCAGGTGCCCTCGTCGGCGCTGCTGCTCACGCCGCGGGATCTGGCAAGTACGCGGCAGACTTATGGGGACCACCCGGTTATCGTCGCCGATCCGACCGACGCCGAAGTCGCGCGCATGATGGCGCGCCATCGCGCACAACTCGTCGAACTGCTGAGCAACTACGGAACCATCGACATGCTGGGTCTGGACATGTATCTGGGGCCGCGCGTATGGCCGGAGCTTCGCAAGACGGTGCTGAAGCTGCGTGAACTGCAACCCAATGTGATGCTTCGCGACCGGGGCATCGGCAACTATGGCGACTACTACACGCCCGAGCGATTCATTCCCGGAAGCAAGCAGGCATCGGCAAAACCGTGGTTCTGTATCTACCCGCTGGGCACGGATTTTTCATACGAGCCGGATGCCTCGAAGTACAAAGGGACACAGTGGATTGTGCACAACCTGGCAGACACAGCAGCGAAGGGCGGCGGTCTGATGATCGGCGTTGGCCCCAGCCCTTACGGCGAATTTCACCCCGAGGCAATTCGGCAGATGAAAGGGGTGGGCGTGTGGCTGAAGGTGAACGGCGAAGCCATCTATGGCACCCGCACGCGTGAAGGTGCGGGATGGGCCGAGGGGGACGACATCCGCTACACACGGTCAAAGGATCGCAGATTTGTTTATGCGATCCTGACCGCATGGCCGGGCAACGAGGTCACACTGAAGTCGGTCCGCCCGAATCCCGGCACGAAGATTATGCTTCTTGGCGCGAATCAGGCACTGCCATGGAGTTTTGAGTCGGCTATTGGGACAAAAATTCGCTTGCCGCAGAGCCTGCAGGATGCCGGCAACAGACCGTGCATGTATGCCTGGAGTTTGAAAATCGAGGCGTCATAAACACAAAGCAGTTCTTCTGCTTTATCTGAGTACCGACAGATACTGACGTATTCCATCGCAGACGTTATTGCCCAGACGGGTTTCACTTCCTTCATCGGGCGTCGCACACCTTGTGTTTCTATCTCATCGAAACCGTGGGTTCGGGCGCAGCCGTGTTCGATTGCGAAAGCGATGGCTGGCTCGACATCTTTTTTGTCCATTTGTCCAATGGTGCGCCTGCTTCGATCCCAGGTTCAAGGGACGAGCCCGCAAAAGACTGGTCCCACGAAATGAATCGTCTTTATCGTCAAAAGCCCGACGGCGCGTTGAAGACATCACTGGAAAGGTAGTTCTGCGAGGTGCGGGTTCCAGCATGTGCGTGGCGGCGGCCGCTACGACAAGCACGGTAGCAAAGAACCGTTTGTGATGGAATTGTTTGTGATGGGCCATGGCCTGTACCACAATAATTTTTGGTGTATTCGTGCTTGATCCTGTGAAGGGCATTCAGTTCGCGCTTGCTTTTCCGCGCGCAATAGCTAAAATCTCAGTAACAGTCGGTGTTTGCTCCTGGTTCCCCTCGATCTGCCGTAGATCGCCGGGGATCCGTTCACAGTAGCTATTCGTTCCGATTACCGGGTCCACTTTCCGTCAACGACCAACGCACCGCAAATTCCGCAACACACAAAAATTCAAACAGGGTTGAGGAGTCTATGAAGCCAGGCTTTTGCAGGATCGTCGCCGTATTTGCCCTTACTCTGGCTGCGTTGAGTATCGGTTCGTCGCCTGCTTTTGCACAGCAGACTCTCGGCTCGCTGAACGGCACCGTGGTCGACGCCTCCGGCGCGGTGCTCGCCGGCGCTACGGTCAAGGTTACCGACCCGGCCATCAACGTTACGCAGGTCACTACCACGCAAAAGAACGGCTTCTTCCAGATTTTCAATCTTCCCGTGGGCACTTACAGCGCATCGGTGAGCCACGATGGCTTTGAGACCACGCAGTTGGCGGGAATCTCCATCCGCGAAGCACAGGCTGCCACCATCGCAGTTTCGCTGAACGTGGGACAAACCACCGAGTCCGTCGAGGTAACCGCCAATCCGCTGCTCAACGCGACCGACGCCACCAACGGATTCACCATGGACAGCGAGCAGATTGCGGCCACGCCGCTGGCGACCGGCAGCTTCACGCAGTTGGCCGTCCTGTCGCCGGGCGTCAGCTCCGAGCTGTTAAGCGGGCTCAACAGCAACGCCGGTCTGGGCAACCAGAACATCCAGGCCAATGGCCAGCGCGCCACATCCAACACCATGCAGGTGAACGGAGTGGACGTAACCAATATTTTTACCGGCATGACTTCCAGCGGGCTGACCTCGCAGCGCTTCAACTTCAATATCGGAGCGGGCAGCACATCCAGCACTTCGTCCGCGGGGGCGGCCTCGGTGGGCGGCGCGTCGCTGGAAGGCACCTCGCCCTACGGCTCCACCGGCAACAGCCTGCCGTCGCCGCCGCCGGAGACGATCAACGAGTTGCGCGTGAACACTTCAATGTACGACGCGCAGCAGGGTGCAACGGCCGGCGCACAGATTGATGTAAACACGCTCGCCGGCACCAATAACTGGCACGGCAAGGTTTATGGAAGCCTGGCCGACAATGCCTGGAACGCATCGCCATACTTCTTCAATCAGCAATACCAGCTCAGTAAAGAGGGCATAGGCGCGTTCCCGGCGTCGCTGGCGAACCCCTATCTGCACCGCTGGACAACGGGTGGGACTATGGGCGGACCCGTCTGGAAAAACAAGGTCTTTTTCTTCGCCGCCTTTCAGCACCTGTACAGTTCCGACCAGTCCACCGGCCTTTCGCAGATGACAGTTCCCTCTTCGCTGACCGACGATCGATCCACGGCGGGCATTGATGCGGCAGCCAACAGTTGGGCGGGTAGCGGCAGCTACAACTCGGCGATCGATCCGATCGCGATGGCGCTGCTGAACGCCAAGTTGCCCAACGGCAGTTATCTGATCCCGTCCACGCAGCTTCCTGTCAGCACCTCTTACCAGTACAGCGTGCCCAACGTCACGCTGATCGGCAACTCGATCATGACCTCCGATCAGGCCAACGGGTCAGTTGACTGGCAGGTCAACAGTAAAGACCGGCTATCGAGCAAGTACTACTACCAGACCGATCCGGTCACCCTGCCGTACAACTTCTCGCAGACCGGCGGATTCCCCGTTACGCAGCTGAATGGATCGCAGGTTGAGGCGCTGGACAACACCGTGCAGCTCAGCCCCAACTTCAACTGGGAGCAGCGGCTGGGATTCTTTCGCCAGTCGTCGTACAGCTATTATCAGCAGAAGGTGGCCGGCGGCGACTTCGGAATCAACGGCTCCGCCATGCTGCCCACTGAAGGCAAAGGCCCGTTTTTCAACGGCGGATTGCCGGGGCTGCTGCTCGGGTCGTTCGCCAGCAACCAGATCAGCTCACCGGCTCTCAAGGCAGGCCCCTACAGCTCTTTTGCCGATATGGGCTTCTATCAGAATCGCTTGAATCCCTCCACCAACATCATCTGGGTCAAAGGCAATCACACCCTGGTGGCCGGCGGTGGTTACAGCTACACGCAACTGAACATTGAAAACAACCGCAACGGCATTGAGCAGATCAAGACCAAGAACTTTGAGACCTTTCTCGCCGGCGCGACTTCCAGTTCCAACGTGCTGGAGACCATCGATCCTGCTACGGGCAAGAACAACGCCAACCGATACTACCGAACCAACGAACTCGACGGCTACGTCCAGGACAAATGGCAGATCAAGCCAAACCTGAGCATTACCGCCGGCGTGCGCTACGACTATCACGGCGGCATGACCGAGAAATACGGCGACATGTTCAACTTCGATCCCAAGCTGTTCGACGTGACCGGCACCACCGACACCGGTTTCACGGTGAACAATGCGGGATTCATCATCGCCGGCAACAACAAGCAGCATCCCACCAAGGGAGTGAGCGACTCCACGCTCACCGGGCGGCAATGGGGTATTTCTCCGCGGGTGGGCTTCGCCTGGTCGCCCACGCGCGACCACGGCAACCTGGTGCTGCGCGGCGCCGGCGGCATCTACTATGACCGCGGCGAGTATTTCACCTACCTTTCGCAGCCCGCGGGCTCGGGCTACGGCGGTCCATTCGGCGTCACAGAGTCCGCGCCTCTGGTGACCTTTGTTGCCGGGCAGGGAAAAACGCTTGAAGATCCCATGGGAGCTGCGTTGAGTTCCACGGGCGCCCCGGCCTATATTCCCCCGAGCGCCGATCCCAGCACCATCACAGCAGCGCTGCAGAACACCCTGAACGCCATGACGGGCTATCCGGCCGTCGGCTCCAGCGATTACAAGTTTGGCAAGAACTGCGGCGGCGTGCAGAGCCAGGAGGGATACACGCTCTGTCCCGACGCGCTGAACTTCGGCACCTATGACCGGACCAACACATTGCCCTACACCATCGACTTCTCGCTCGATCTGCAGTGGCAGCCGCGTCCGGACACAGTCTTCGAGATGGGTTACGTCGGCAACCGCGGCCGTCATGCGGTTGTGCCGGTCCCGTTCAACGAGCCGGGAATTGCCACGTCCGCCAATCCGATATGGGGTGAGACAGCCAGCTATGGCTTTGAAGTCCTGAACCAGAACGCGTGCGGCTCTGTCTATTGCGACTACGCACCCATCGCCGGCGAGCCCTGGAATACCGAGGACGGCGGCAATACCGATTTCCGTTCGCCGTATGTGGGCTTCAGTCCGAACGCGTCGTTCTACAAGACCGCCGGCAATTCGGCCTACGATTCGCTTCAGGTTCACGTCACCAAGAACCTTACCCACAACTACATGCTCGGAGCCAGCTATACGTTCAGCCACACTCTCGACGAGCAAAGCGATCTTGGCCTCTTTTTCACCGGCGACAATCCCGACAACCTGCGTAACTCCTACGCCTCTTCCGACTTTGACCGCACCAATGTCTTCTCGGCCTATTTCCAGGTCATTGTTCCCAGCCTGGCCCATGCCAATGCCCTGCTTGCGGCGGTCGTCAACGGCTGGAATCTGGATGGGAGCGCGGTCCTGCAGAGCGGCGAGCCCTACTCTCTCTATGAATTCTACGGGGCGGTCGGAAGCATCCACTTCGGCGACTTTCCAACCTTGATGAACCCCATCATCGGCATCAAGAATCCCTCCAATCCCAAGGGAGCGCTCACCGGCAACAAGGGCGCCACCCGCGGCCCGGGCGGCAGCTATATCCCGGCCATCGACCCCACCCAGCTCGCCATCAACTACATTCAGCCCGGCCAGCTTGGCGTTCCGGTCTCCACCGGCGACGATCCGCAGGATATCTACGAGACCGACTTCGCACCTCCGCAGCGCAACATCTTCCGCCAGCCTTCTCAGAAGCAGGCCAATCTGTCTCTGCGCAAGATGTTCAAGATCTCCGAGCGGTTCAGCCTGCAATATGAGTTCAACGTCTTCAACCTGACCAACACCGCCAGCTTCGATGTGCCGATGAACCAGGCCCAGATTCGCCAGAACTCGGCCTGCTCCATATCGGCGACGAAATCGGGCATAGCCAACGATCAGAACTGCCAGCCGGGCACCTACTACTATGTCAACTACGGGCAGATCGTTACCAGCAACGACCCGGCCGATCAGCAGTCCGCGCTGGCCAACCTGGATCAGCTACCCTATTCAACGGGCACGGGCAAGTCCACGAATGTTCCCACGTTGATTCCGCCTGACAAACGCACCTGCGTGTCCGGCGTCAACACAATTTCCTCCAATGGATGCCCGAACAACGCGGCCAACTTCGGCTCCATCTCCAATGCCATCGGCAGCAATCGCATGATCACCATGGGCTTCCACTTCACTTATTAGGTGTCATTGAACGCGCGAGATTTTGCGTGACCGATAATATCGCGACCGTTGGTATTTTGAAAAGCGCGGAGGCGCCCGGCAGGGCAATCGCATTTGGATTTTATGCGGGTACCGGCATCGCGCATACTGTAAACCTTGATTGATGGGTGCGTTGTAACAGGGCACGACTTGAGTCGTGCCGTACGTGGGGCTGCGATCAGACCGGCTTTAGCCGCTGCAAAAGCTCAATGTATGGAGATGCGTCTTTGCAGGGGCTGAAGCCCTATCGCTGTGGTTGCCCGATTCGGCACGACTCAAGTCGTGCCCTGACACAAAACCTCGATTTTGAATGGAAAACACGCCCTGCGGCTACCTGCGCGCAACGACTTTCAAATGCGATTGCCCTGAAGCGCCCTGCGTCAGGCCTTGGCGTCTCCTACCCACTTGGGCGTGAACTGGTTGCTGGCAGCCTTCTGCTCAATCATCCGCCGGGCTTCTGCCACGTGCAGACGCGCCAGCCTTTCCGCCTCATCGGGAAAGTTGTGATCGATCGCGTCGACGATGCGCAGATGTTCGTCATAGACGGTGCGCGGGTCCCGCGAGGCGCGCACCGCCATGCCCAGCACGCGATAACCTTCCGCCAGGCGCAGCAGAATCCGGTTGCGGCAGTGGGTCATGATCTGGAGATGAAAAGCGCGGTCGGCGGCGCCCATCTCTTCCTCTTTGTTTTCCTGGGAGAGATTCCAGATGTGATGCGCCATGTTGCGAAGCGCGGCCACATCGGCGCGCGAAGCGTGATCGCACGCCAGCCGGGCAGCCAGTCCTTCCAGGAACTCGCGCACCTCGTAGGCCTCGCACAGCCGGGCCGCATCCAGCTTGCTCACAAACACGCCCAGGCGGTCAATGGACTCGACCAGGCCGAGCCACTGCAGCTCAAGCAGCGACTCGCGCACGGTTCCCTGCGCAACGCCAAGCTCTTTAGCCAGGTTCTGTTGCGTGAGCCGCTCGCCGGGCTGGCTCTCGCCAGACAGGATACGGCGTTGAATCTCCTCCCGAACCTGGTGCCTTCCAACGGGTGCGTGGACAGCCATATCGTGCCTGATCTCCGTCCTTCGTTACGACTGCGAAGGACATCTATTCCGGTCGCAAAACACAGACTGATCGGAAGTCGATTGCAAAAATCGCGTCGTAACGCTCGGATCGTATCATCGATTAACATCTATCGTCAACGCAGCTGCATTGCACGAAACCGCCGCCACTTCCAACCCATTCAAGACCTGCTCTTGCAGCTCAAGAGCAGGCCAAAAGATTCAGCCGTGCAAATCGAATCTCGCCCAGAGCTGCCAAGTTTAGAAGATGACCTTGGCCACAAACTGCCACACGCGCTGCGTCCCAACAGGCGACGGTACGTTGACGCTGCCGGTGCTGCTGCTGGTGCCGGTAATCTGCCCGAAGGTTCCTGTTGACGAAGCATTGGTGCCGGGGCTGCCGAGATTGGTGTGATTCAAAGCATTGAATGCCTGGGCCTGAAACTGTCCGTGGATGCGATGTGCGCCGGCAATGTTTTTGAACAGCGAAAGATCCACGTCGTCGTAACCGGGCCCGCGCAGCGAGTTGCGCGGCACGTCGCCGAAGGTGCCGACGGCGTTGGGTTTGAAGGCGGCTGAGTTGAACCACTCCTGAATTTTCGAAACGCCGGCGGGGCGTTTCGTGCTCACGCCGGCCACATAATCCGCATAGTCGTTGCCCACGCCGGAGTGGGAGTTGTCGACGCCGCTGGTGATGGTCAGCGGCAATCCGGTTTGCATGACCAGAATGCCGTTGGCCTGCCAGCCGTTGGCCAGAGCTCCGGCCACGCCGCCCAGATGGAAGTGCGGCAGAGCGTAGTTGACTGAGGTTGTAAAGCGCAATGCCTGGTCGAAGTCTGCCACGCCGCGCGCGCTGTTCAAGTTGAAGGGATTCGGCGGACCGGCCTGTCCTTCGGTGCCCGAAGAGCCGTTATCGATGGTCTTCATCCAGACAATGTTGGCAAGCAGCGTGAGTCCGTGGGCTGCGCGGCGGGTTACGTTCACTTCCAGAGCGTTGGTCATCTCGTACTCGAAGGTGTCGGCCAGTTCCACCGCGCCCAGTCCGGGATAGATACGATAGTTGTTTTCAACGTTGGTAGCGGGCGCTCCCACGGCGGGGTTGAACTGCCGCGACGCCATCACATGTACAGCGTGATCGCCGACATAGGCCACTGAAAGCGCGATGCTGTGCGAGAGATCCTGTTCGATGGTCAGGTTATAGTCCTGGGTGTACTCGACCTTCGAGGCAGGATTCAACACGCCGCCCGAGAGAGGCGTGAGGAACTGATAGCCCTTGAACTGCGAGGGCGAGATGTGGCCGCGCGGAAAGGGATCGCCGCCGGAATAACCGGCATAAATGTTGTCCCACGTCGATTGCGGAGCGGGAATGTTGAGATAGAGGTCGACGGGCTGCATCGCGTCTGTGCGTTGATAGAGCAGCCCTTCCGGAAAGCCGTAAAACAGGCCATACGCTCCGCGCACCACGGTCTTGCCGTTGCCGAATACGTTATAGGCAAAGCCTGCGCGTGGAGCAAAGTCTTTGTAGTTGTTATGGAAGATCGAGGTCACCGTTCCCGGATCGCCCACGAACATCAGCCCCTTGGGCGCGTTGGGAGCAACCGTCGATTGGAAGTTGGGATTGGCAAGATTAAAGCCAACCAGTGTGCCATTGTTGTCGATCGGCGGAATCCACGGGTCCCAGCGAACGCCGAGGTTCAAGGTAAGCCGCGGCCGGATCTTCCAGTCGTCCTGTATGTAGAGCGAGGGACGCACCTCACGCAGATAGAATTTGCGGCCGTTGTCCTGGTAGAAGGTTGATTCATACCCGAGATAGAAACTGGCAAACGAGTTGCCCGTATTGGCGTATCCCGCCGGAGTTCCCGTGGGAGACTGCGTCTGCTGCGCACTAAAGCTGTTATCGCCCGGCGTGTAGGAGTAATCGTCGGCATCGATGCGGCTGCGCTCGAGATCGCCGCCCATGGTGAACGTGTGCGTGTGAAGCACCTTGACCAGTTGCGCGGTGAAATCGAAGGTAGTCGAATCCTGAGTAAGCGCGCCACCGGAGAAGATATCGATGTAACCCAGATTGGCGCGCACGCCAGGAAACGGAATCAGATTTTCCGTCGGGCTGCCGTAGGGAACATTTTGTCCAAGCGACTGCAGCGATTTCAATCCCGGAGCCTCGGGAATCTGCGTGCGCGCGCCGCGATAATAGCCGAAATAGGCCGCGCCGGTGAGCGTGTTGCTGAACACATGCGCGTCGCTGAGAGTGAGCGACTGGTTGCGAAACAGGTTGGCCGCAAAGAATCCAAGCGGCGCGGTAAAGGGCCGCTGGAAGTTGTCCTGATTGTAAAAATACCGTCCGCTCAAATGATCGTTCTGCCCCAGTGAATCGTCGAGCCGGACCAGGTATTGCGTGTTGTCTATGTTGTTATTGGTGCTGGTACTCAGGGTGTTGTAGATGCCCGTGTTGGCTCCGGTAGCTGGAGAGGATGCATCGATCTCCGATTGCAGATACTGCTGGGTCACGGCGGCTGAAAGCGGATTCATGGCAGTCGGAATGATGTTGGTGATGGTCCCCGAGCAGGCGGTGGCCGAGGTGCCTGTCTGGCCGTAGGCGCAGCCGGTTACGGGATTGTAGATTGCCACTGGAGCCGGGGCCTTGGTGGATTGATTCTCAAGCTGCAGCAGCGCTGAGAAGTCGCCGCCGATCTCGGCCGGCGTGGGAACCTCGATGGTGATTGGAGTGGGCGCGGAGCGCTGCTGAAGGTCTTCGGCCGAGAAGAAGAAGAACGCTTTCTTGCTCCTGAACATCGGCCCTCCAACGGTGCCGCCGAACTGATTGAGCTTGAAAGGCGGCTCGTAAGGATGATGCCAGAAATAATTGCGCGCATTCAGCACGGTGTTGCGGAAATACTCCCACGCCGAACCATGCAGCTCGCTGGTTCCCGAGCGCGTGGAAAGCTGCACCAGCGCGCCGGCGCCCGCGTGTTCGGCGCTGTAATTCGACGCCTGAATGGTGAACTCCTGCAGGGCATCGGGATTGGGCATGGTGGGAACGGAGTCAAAGAAACGGTCCACGTAGATGGTGCCGTCGAGCGTGTAGGTATTCTGCGTGGCTCTCAGTCCGTTCACTGAAAGGCCGGTATTGTCTTCCTGTCCGCTCTCGGTGCCGGTTGTTGTAAGCACAGTGCCGGCGGTGAGTGTGGTGAGCTGCAGAGGATTGCGGCCATTCAGCGGCAGATCGCGCATCTGCTGCTGGCTCACGGACTGCGCCACGTTGGAGGTGCTGGTCTCGATCTGCTGCGTGTCGGAGTTGACCGTGATTTCCTGGGTCTGCGAGCCAACGGACAACGCGATAGCCAGGTCGATGGTCTGGCCGGTGAGCAGATCGATCGCAGGCCGGTTCTGTGTCGCAAATCCGGTTGCCACGATCTTCAGGCTGTAGGAGCCGATGGGCAGATCGGGCAAGACAAAGATGCCCGCTCCATTCGATACGACGGAGCGCTTGACGCCGGTGCTGACGTAGTTTGCTGTCACCGTGGCGCTGGGAATGGTGGCGCCGCTTGAATCCGTCACGGTTCCGCGAATGGTGCCCGTGGATTGCGCGTGAAGAGCCGGCGCGATGCTCAATGGCAGCAGCGCCGCAAAACCGATGTAGAGTAGCCTGCGAAGTGTCTGGTTCATGTTTTCCCTTTCCTCTGAGAAGTGCCGGGAGCGGCTCCTCATGCTGGGTTACACGTATTTTTCCGGTCTCTGCGTTGCCGGCAGGCAGCGCCGCGCGGGGTAACCCTCCGCTGAGAGCGCGCGCAATCAATGAACCGTGCCCAGGCGCACGGATTGTGGCCACGTATCACGGCGCCTGGGCCGATACAGAAGATGAAAAACTCACAAAAGATAGCGGTTTGCTCCTTTCGCCTCTCAAGGCCGGCCGCGGTAAATTCCCTGCCCCCTCCGGCTTGTTCGTAATGCCGCATTGCGCCTCTATACAAGTTCCGAAGGAGTGGATATCTTCTGCGTCCAATACGACTGCAGAGACAGCATCACCGGCACACTGGCTGCGAGTCCTGCTTCGAGCGGCGCGTTGACCTTGTCGCCTTTGATAACTGCGTCAAGAAAGTTGCCCGTATGGGCGCGCTCCAGACTCTGCACCGAGTCCACTTGAACCGGAGCACCGTCATTGGGCGTAAACACATAGCCCTTGCGGGAAAGATCAAGCGTGCCTTTGGTTCCTTCAAAGTACACTGACGGATTCTGGTCGCGAATGGAAAGCACCGACGACTCGAAGTTGAGATTCCAGTTCCGGTACTTCACGATTGCGCTCACCGTGTCAGGGTTGGTGAGGTCGCCGCGCAGCTTGAAGTCTCCGCCCAGCGCGGCCGCGCTCGCCGGCTGATCGTCGCCAAGCATCCACTGCGCCACATCTGCCCAGTGGGTAAGAATGTCGGCCAGCAATCCATTGCCGTAATCGTGGTAGGAACGCCATGAGCTGTAGCGTGAGGTTTCGTAAGGCACTTTCGGCGCAGGGCCGAGAAACAGATCCCAGCGCAGCTCCGGAGGCTTGGGCTCGGAGGGAATCACGCGCCGCTGCCAGGAAAAATTGCTCCACACCGCGCGCACAATCACCACGTCGCCAAGCAATCCGGCGTCGAATATTTCGTGCTTCGCGCGCATGTAGTGCGCGCCACTGCGCTGCTGCATGCCGCACTGGAGAACACTCTTGCTCGCCGCAGCGGCGTGGATCAGCGTCTCACGCTCATGCCAGCGATGCAGCGTCGGCTTTTCGAGATACGTGTTCTTGTTCGCTGCCAGCGTATTTTTTGCGATCTGCACATGCAGGTGATCGGGTGTGGCAATCAGCACCGCGTCCACATCCTTGCGATCCAGCATTGACTGGTACTCGACTGCGACGGTGGCCTGGGCGACGTCCTCTTTGAAACGAGACTGGAACGTTGCCACCTGCTTGTCGTAGATGTCGGCAAGGGCGCGAATCTGCACGCGCGGATCCTGCACAAATCCTCCGCAGACCTGGGTTGCACGCCGACCTGTTCCAATGACGCCGAGACCGACGCGGTCATTTGCCCCGGCAATCGATGCATAGGCGCGCGCGTCCAGCGAATGAGAAGAGGATGCGGCTGCTGCGACACCGGTATAAAGAAATTCGCGACGATTCATGCTGTGAAGGCCTCCTTCATGGCCCGGAATGCAGGGGCAATCACTTCCATGCCGTTTTTCGAAAGATCGTTCCGTTCCTCTTCGTTCTCCACCCATCCCTTCCAGCCAATTTGCCGGATCGTTTTTGCAACCTGCGCAAGCGGAAAGGTGCCGGTGCCGAGCGTGACGAGTTTGCCGTTGCGATAATCGCGCAGATGAAAGCCGACGATGCGATGCGCATGGGCGCGAATGAAGGCGGGCACATTGGCGCCGCCGTGGTAGGCGTGGCCCGCATCCAGGACAAAGTGGACCAGCGAAGGATCGGTCTGCGTGTAGAGCGCGTCGATCTCGCCAATCTTCGACTCAAACTCCCACCAATGGTTGTGATACGCGACAGAGATGCCGACGCTCTGCGCGTAGCGTCCGGCAGCATCAAGCGCCTGAATCTTGCGCTGCAAGGCGTCATGGTCCGGAGCCGGCGCGCCGCTCAGAATCATGTGCTTTGCGCCCAGCGCAGCGCCGCCGCGCGCCACCGGCTGATAGACAGACGGAGCGGCGATGTGGGTGCTCTGGTCGTATTGCTCATTGGGAAAAAAGATATGGATGCCGAAAAACGCAAGACCGGTTTGCTCGATTGCGCGCCGTGCGTGCGCGGGCGCCGCAAACTGCCCGCTCACATTCCGGAAGCTCGACTCGAATCCCTGATACCCGATCTGCTTCACCTCGCCGAGCACGCTCAGAAAGCTGTCAAAGCTGTTGGGATCGATGGGAAATGCATTCAACTGTACGCCGAAATGAATGCCTGGGGGAACACCGTCGCGCTGCGCAGCCAATCTGCGCGCGGACCATGGGGCAAGCGCTCCGCAGGCGCTCATTGCGCCAAGCGATTGCAGAACTCGTCTTCTGGATTGCTGCTTCATGTACCTCCTGGTGAGTGGGAGTGCCCTGCCGTTGGCGGTCGGCACGCGGCCTGGATGATGCCTCAAGGTGCAGGGAAATTATGCGGAGAATCGCGGGCGCCCCGCAAAAGAAAAACCCACCGCGCCGTGTGGCGGGTGGGGCGTCCGGAATCAGAGATCGCTTCTGAGTCTAGCCCGGCATGCACACCCGCGCGGCACTGCAAATACTGCAACACATACACATCGCGGGAGTGAGAATCGGGCTCATGGAAGTTTGCGATCGAATCGCGAAGCAAACCCGCATCTCGGAGAGATTGAGAATGCCGCGATAAAAACACTCTAATGTCAGCGTCCACGCCTGTCAAACTCCAGCAAGTATCGTCGCGTGCCAAACAATCCGCTCAACTGAATTCCGGTGCGAAGACGAAATGTGGGCATGAAGATACCCGCGCATCGCGTCCCGTTTTGCTCCCGGCACAACAACGCAGAGACGCTGGAATTCAATGCGGGCCGAAGTATAGGCAGGGGAAATAACCGCTGTCAATCAATTTCAATCGATTTTTTGCATCTTTCCTGCTTTCAGCGACATATACTTGTAGGCATACAGGCCGCAGACGTCTCTGAAGATGAGCCTTTTGTTCAGATTCGGAAGTCCGTTGGCCGCAGGCGATATCGCCGGACATGCGCGCATGGGATGGTGGCTGGAGCGTCTGAAATTACGGCTTATCGTTCATAATCGATTGACAGCAATTCTCCGGTTTGGTTATAGTCTTTGCGGTTCCGTGGCCACCGAGCCGTGTGAACCGCTGCTTTTGATTTTCTGCCGGTCTTGCGCGTTGACGCACTCACTCCGGATGGGAGGAATGGATGGCGATTGGACTCACGCCCGGCAAGGCTGCGGGACTGAAGGCGGTTTCAGATCGGCGTGGCGTGATTGCTGCGCTGGCGATGGATCAGCGCGGGCTCCTCAGAAATATGTTGGCTCGCGAACTGGGCGTGACCGAACCACCGGCGGAGATGATGCGCGAGTTCAAGCGGCTGGTGGCATCCACGCTCACCCGCGAAGCATCTTCCATTCTTCTCGATCTGGAATACGGCCGCGAGGCGGCCCGGCACATCAATGGAAAAGGGCTGCTGGTCGCCTACGAACACGCCGGTTACAGTCCGGACAAGCCGGAGCGTCTGCCATCTCTGACAGAAGGCTGGTCTGCGCTGCGGCTGAAAGAGATGGGCGCCAATGCGATCAAAATTCTTGTGTATTACACGCCGTTTGAAAAAGAGTGGGTGAACGATCGCAAGAAGGCGTGGATTGAGCGCATTGGGGCCGAATGCAAAACAGTCGATATCCCCTTCTTCCTCGAGCTCCTGGGTTATGATGTGCATGGCGAAGGCGAATCGAGCTATGAGTACGCGAGCAGAAAGCCTGAAATCGTGCTCAAGTCGATGGAAGAATTTGGCCGCGAACGCTATGGCGCCGATGTTTTGAAGGTCGAGATTCCCATCCAGATGGCCTTTGTGGAAGGCACGAGAGCCTTCCAGGGCAAGAAGCTGCACACCCGCGCCGAGGCGATGGAGATCACGCGCGCCGCGGCCGCGCTCACCAATAAGCCGATCGTCTATCTTTCGGCAGGAGTCTCGAGCCAGACCTTTGTGGAAACGCTGGAGCTTGCAGTCGAGAGCGGCGTAAAGTTCCACGGCGTACTGGGCGGCCGGGCCACCTGGCAGGATGGCGTGCCGGTATATGTGAGGCACGGTCCGGCAGCGCTTGAAGAGTGGTTGAATACAGCCGGCATACAGAACGTGAAGAACATCAACAAAGTCCTTGAGTCGGCGCATCCGTGGCACGAGGCGGGCAGCGTGCAAGCATAGCCCTCCGTGCATTACATTGCCTGTAGAAGGAAATCCAGGCTCATCGTGAGGAGCCGTCGGAGGATGCTTGGCGCAAGCGGACGATATTTGCCCGGCAGAAGGCAGCGCTGCTCCCGGCGAAGCGATCCATCACCGTCCCTGGCTGATTCTGACGCTTCTCTTCCTGCTCACCGTGATCCTGTTCATTGCCCGCCAGGCGCTTTCTGTCATGGCTCCGGTGCTGCGCACTCTTTTTCATCTTTCCAACGAACAATACGGACGCATTGTTTCAGCGCTCGGATTCGGCATGATGTCGGGCGAGTTCCCCATGGGCGCGCTGATGGACAAGCTGGGATCGCGTGTGGGACTTTCGCTGGCGGTCGCGTGGTGGTCCGCTGCAACCGGATCGCTGGCGCTGGCCGGTGGCGGCATTTCGCTGGGCATTTCGCAGTTCTGGAAAGGCACGGGCGAGTGCGGCGCTTATTCGGGCGGCATAAAAACCATCACCCGCCTATTCAAGAGGAAAGACCGCACGCTGGCCATCGGCATCTTCAACGGCGGCAGCGTGATTGGCGCCACCATCGCGCCTCCGCTCATTGTTTTTCTGCTCCAGCGCTACGGATTTCGCACCGCATTTCTAGTGCCCACAATTGCGGGCTTTGTCTGGATTCCCTTCTGGTGGATTCTTTACAGGTACGAACCCAAGCCAGAAAACACAAAGGCGTTCCCTGCTGTTTCCATACGCCAGATGCTGGGCAATTCCTCATCGTGGGCGGTGATGCTCTGCCGCTTTTTCATTGGCCCGGTGATGCAGTTTTACTGGTACTGGACGCCGAGTTATCTATTCAGCGGGCGCCACATGACCATGACCGAGATCGGCGTGGTGGGTTGGATTCCGTTTTTGATGGGCGATGTGGGTGGCGTGGCGGGCGGATGGGTTGCGGGTATCCTGCTGCGGCGCGGCATGTCGGTGCGCAATGCCCGCCGCTGGTCGATGTATGGCAGCGCCCTGTTTTGCATTGCCAGCGTGGCGGTGCCTTATATGCGCGGCACCGGATCGGCGCTGGTGATGATCTGCGTGGCGATTGCGGCGGACAATTTTCTTTCCGCGCACATGTTCGCTGCCGTCACTGACCTGTTCCCTGACCAGCAAGTGGGCCGTGCTACGGGGCTTACCGGCATTGCAGGAGGACTGAGCGGCATGCTCTTTCCGCTGCTCACAGGAATTCTGATCGACCGCATTTCCTATCGGCCGGTCTTTGCCCTGGTGGCTTTCATGCCGCTGGTGGGAACTGCGGCGCTGTTTGCGGTTGGCCGCCAATACCGGCTGCAACAGCGTCTTGCGCAACCTTCAACGCAAGAGATTTAAGGAAACATTCAAATGAAAAATGATCCCTTTGCGGTGGATGCCGGGCGGCTTGCCGAAATCGGACTGAAGCGCGCCCGCATTGCCGGGCTGCTTGCTGAGAAGGGCTTCGAAGCGATTGTCATCTCGCGCCACGACAACATTGCCTGGGCCACGGCCGGCGTGGTGGATGTGCGCGTGGGAATGCTGCGCGAGATTGGCGCTGCCAGCCTGCTCATTACGCGCGAAGGAGCGGCTCATTATCTGACCACGAATAACGAAGCGCTTCGCCTGGCGGAAGAGGAATTTGACGGACTTGGGTTTGAGCCACACGTGAATCCGTGGCACGCCAACGATCTTCGCGCCACAGCAGCGCGGGTTGCGGGCTCCGGCGCGATCGTCGGCGATATGGGCCAGGAAGGCCTGCAGCCGCTGGCGATTCAAAGCCTGCGCTATGAACTGACCAATGGTGAAGTGGATCGCTACCGCTGGCTCGGAGCACGCGCAGCGCGCACGGCTGTCGACGTTCTTTCTCGCTTTAAGCCGGGGATGGAAGAGCGTACACTGCACGCGATGTTGGCCGAGCGGCTTATCGACGCAGCCATTGTGCCCAGTGTTTACCTCACCGCGACAGACGCGCGGATCGCGCAGTATCCGCATCCGGTGCCGCGCTCCGGCGTGCTGGAACGGCTGGGGATGCTCGGGTTTTGCGCGCGCCGCTGGGGGCTGTCCGTTTCGCTTACGCGCTTTGTGCATTTCGGTGCGCCGCCGGCCGAGTTGGAAGAAATGTTTTCAATGCTCGCGCAAACCGGCGCGCAATTGGTGGGCGCCACACGCGCCGGAGTTACAAGCAGCGAGTTGTTTGGCGTGGCGCAGCAGGCCTATAGCGCCCTCGGACATCCCGGCGCGGAACAGCATCATCACCAGGGCGGCGCAACCGGATACCTTGAGCGGGAGTGGCTGGCGCGTCCGGGAGGCGCCGAACGCGTGACCGCGCAACAGGCATTTGCATGGAATCCCAATCTGCACGGCGCCAAGGTGGAAGACACCTTCCTGCTGAGAGACGGCAAAATGGAGTTGCTGACAGGAACGGCGGAGCTTCCGGCCATTGCAGCCGCGTGGAATGGAACTGAATACCGGTTTGCAGGCCTGCTGCGGATGTAAGTTCTTCGCGGAATTATTTGGCTGCAAGTCTGCGCGGCACGGCACTGTGCACAGCGTTGATTGCCGGTTTCCCTTCCAGTACGCGAGCAACATCGTCGAAGATGGCGCGGGTTACGCGATCCTGGGCTTCGCGTGTGAAGGCCGCGATATGCGGGGTCAGAATCACATTGGGCAGCGTCTCCAACTCACCCACTGCGGGCGGCTCCTTTACGCGCACGTCCAGTGCCGCTCCGCCGACGATCCCCGACTTCAAGGCTTCCAGCAGGTCCGGCTCAGCAACCACTTTTCCGCGCGAAGTATTGATGAAAAATGCGCCCCGCTTCATGATTGCGAAGCGCTTGGCGTTGAACAGGCCTCTGGTCTGCGGCGTGGCCGGAAGATGGCACGAGACAACGTCGGCGCGCGCAAGCAGGTTGTCCAGGTCAACCAGTTCGGCCTGTATTTCGCTGAGCAGAACATTGTCCGGGCTCAGAAACGGATCGTAAGCCAGAATGCGCATGCCGAAGGCCATTGCACGCCGCGCAGTGAGGTAGCCGATTTTACCTGCGCCCACAATGCCCAGCGTCTTGCCATAGAGCTCCGTGCCCACATACTTGTGCCGATTCCAGTTCCCGCTTTTAGTATCATGGTCGGCCGCCGGAATAAAGCGCGCCAGCGAGAGCATCATGCCGATCGCGATCTCTGCCACGCTGATGGCGTTCTGGTCCGGAGTAAACGAGACCACGATGCCCGCCTCTTCAGCACGCTGCGCATCCACGTTGTCCAGGCCCACGCCGGCTCTGCCGATCACTACCAGTTCCTGCGCCGCATCCATCAGCTCTGCCGTTACCGGCGTCTGGTTGCGCACAATCAAGGCCCGGCAGTCCTTGATTTTTTCAGCCAGAAGATCGGGAGTCTTCCATAGCTCCGGTATGTACAGTACATCGAAGCGGGAACTCAGCATCGTCAGCGCGGCGCCCTGCACACTCTCGGAGATAAGGATATCGGGCATAGGTCAGCAGGCCACCTCATGGCAGTTGAACTCGATTTTCAAAAGGCTGCACCACCGCTCGATCTCCGCCAGCGCTTCGCTGGGCACTGGAATGCCCTGTTCACGATTCACGCTCGCCGTACGCGCCGAACGCTCGCCAGGCACCAGAATCTCTTCCACGCCCGTTCGCCGTCCGGAAGCCTTGATGCAGTCGATGGTCGCGTCCATGCGGCGCAGATATTCGGAATAATCAAGGAACGCGTCGATATGGAGAAGACAGAAGAAATGGCCAACGTCCTGCTTGCGGTCGAGATTCTTGTACATCGATCCCACATCGGGGCCGATGGCTGAACCGGAAAGAACGCCGCTGAAAAGCTCCACCATCAAAGCAAGCGCATAGCCTTTGTGTCCGGCCATGGTGAGCACCGTGCCGAGTAACGCTTCATTTGCATCCGTCGTAGGATTGCCGTCGCGGTCGAGCGCCCATCCAGCGGGTATTTCCACTTGCCTCTTCTGCGCGGCGATGATATTACCGCGCGCAACCGTCGACGTGGCCAGATCGATTTTTACCGTGAAGCCCTTACCGGTTGGAAACGATGCTGCAATCGGATTGGTGCCGAAGATGGCTTCGTATCCACCCGCGGGCGACATGGCCGGCTCGCCGTTGGTCATCGCCAGCAGCACCAATCCCTGGCTGGCCGCGTAATTTGCATACCAGGAGAGCGCGCCAAAGTGCTGCGAGTTGCGAATGGTCGCTGCCGCAACGCCATTTCTGCGCGCCAGCGGCGTGAGCCGATCGAGCGCCTTCTTCGCCTGCACCTGGCCAAGACCGTTGCCCGCATCGAGCGCAAGGATACTGCCCGTTTCCCGATCGACGGCGAGCGCCGCCCTGGGATCGATCAGCCCCGCCTGCATGCGCCGCAAATAAATATTCAGCCGCGAAACGCCGTGAGTCGGAACACCGTGAAGATCCGCATCGACAAGCGACTCCGCAAACAAAGCGGCATCCGGAGCCGGCACGCCGACGCCGGATGCAAGCTGCGCGACGAGATTTTCCAGCGTCTCTTTCGGATATCGGTTCATAGACCGCCTCAGTTTGAAATTCGCCTGCCGCACCGCAACGCCGCATGGGTCATCTATGCGCTGCGGTAGAGCTTGGTCATCACAAACTCGCGATGGCCTAGCGCCTCAGCCGCCGTGAGCCGTCCGTTGGCCGTGCGCACCACCATTTCAATCAACGCGTCGCCGGCCTGGTCGAGTGTCATCTCTCCCTGCAAAATCGGCGACACGTCGAGATCGATGTGATCGGCCATGAACTTCACCGTCTTGGGATTGCCCGAGATCTTGATCACCGGTTCAATGGGATTGCCGATGACATTGCCCTGCCCGGTGGGAAACAGATGCACCACCGCACCCGACGCAGCCCACAACGTAACCGCCTCAGCCGCGGCGCTCGATGTGTCCATATACCAGAGACCCTTCTCGGTTGGAGCCTCGGCCGGCTTGAGGCAACCGACGAATTTGGTTTTCTTGCCAAGCTTTTCCACATTGCCCAGCGCTTTTTCTTCAATCGTGGAAAGGCCGCCGGCAATGTTTCCCTTGGTTGGCTGCGATTCAGAGAGATCGTTCGTCTTCTCATTGAAGACCATCTTCGTGTAGTCCTCAAACGCGGCCATGAACTGGCTGCGCACCGCATCGGTGGCAGCCTTAGCGGCCACGATATGCTCGGCGCCGGTCAGCTCCGATGTTTCGCCAAAGGACGCGATGCCGCCGATGGCGCAGTGCTTGTCAACCACGTTGCCCACTGTGGGGCAGCTTGCAAGCCCGGTGGTGGTGTCAGACTCGCCGCACTTCACGCTGATGTAGAGCTCGCTGAAGTTGCACTCGGTGCGCTGTAATTCCGAGGCCCATTGCACGTACTCCTTGGCCTTGACCGAGGCCTGCGCAATGGTGGCGATATCTCCGTGGCCCTCGATTGAAAAGCCGGACACCGGTTTGCCGGTCGTGGCAATGCCGTCGACAATGCGCTGCGTCCAGCCGGGCTCAATGCCGATGACCACCACGGCGGCCACATTGGGATTGGAGCCTGTTCCGATCATGGTGCGGAAAAACAGATCGAGATCTTCGCCGAACTGCAACCGTCCATAGGCGTGCGGCAGCGCCAGCGTGCCCTTGATGTTATTGGCCACGGCTTCGCAGGCGGCGTTCGAAATGTCGTCCACAGGCAGCACGATCACATAATTGCGCACGCCCACACGTCCATTCTCGCGGCGGTATCCCAGAATCTTTCGGTCCTTCATTACGCCCACCTCTTGGTCTTGAGATTATGCACGTGTACGTGCTGTCCGGCCTCGATCGGCTGCACCGTTCTACCAATATCGCAGCCGTATTTAATCACCGTTTCTCCAACCGCAAAGTCCCTGAGCGCCAGCTTGTGTCCCAGCGGAATATCCTGCGTGGCCGCGGCTTCAAGTGGCTTGTTGGTGGAAAGATCGCGGCCCGCGCACTGCGTGCCGGCGGTAATATCCACCACCGCCACGCCAACCGAGTCCGCCGAATCATGCACAAGAAAATGAATCATCGCATTTACTCCCCTTCCTCTTCAGATACCGCCGATGGAAACATGTTTCGTTTCCAGAAATGCATCGAGACCTTCGCTGCCCAGCTCGCGGCCCCAGCCGCTCTGCTTCACGCCGCCGAACGGGCTCTGGCTGGTGGTGGGCGCGCCGTCGTTGATGCCCAGCGTGCCTGCCTCAATCCGCTCGGCAAGCCGCAGCATGCGCGCCAGGTCGCGGGTCATGGCATAGGCGCTCAGCCCATACTCGCTGCCGTTGGCCAGTTCCACCGCTTCATCCTCTGTCTCGAAGGTCGCAATCGGCGCAACCGGCGCGAATGTCTCTTCGTGCATACACAACGCGGGAGCCTTGACGCCGTCGATCACCGCAGGCTCCAGAAAGTATCCGCTGCCTGGCTGCCGTTTGCCACCACAGATCAGTTTGCCGCCGCCGGCCACCGCATCCTCAATCTGTGCAAGCGCGCTGTCGAGCGCCTGCTGGTTAATCACCGGTCCTACATCGATACCCGGCTCAAGGCCGGGCCCAGTCTTCAGCCTTCTCACCCCGGCCACAAAGCGATCGAGGAATACGTCATGAATCGAACGCTGCACGTAGATGCGATTGGCCGCGATGCACGACTGGCCAGTGTTGCGGAACTTGGCGACCAGCGTTTCACGCACGGCTTCGTCGAGATCGCAATCCTCAAACACCAGCAGCGGCGCCAGACCGCCCAGCTCCAGCGAAAGCGGCTTGATGGACTGCGCCGCGCCGCGGATCAGTTCCCTGCCCACTTCAGTCGAGCCGGTAAAGCTGATCTTGCGGCAGATGGGATTGGCGAGAAACTCTTCGGAGATCATGCGCGCGTTGCCGATGACAAGCTGGAAGACGCCCGCAGGCAGGCCCGCGGCCTCAACACACTCGGCAAATGCAACCGCGCACAGAGGCGTCTGCGAAGAAGGCTTCAGCACCACGGGACAGCCCGCCGCCAGCGCGGGCGCTACTTTACGCACGGCAAGCACGAGCGGAAAATTCCACGGAGAAATGGCGCCGACAACGCCGATCGGCGTCTTGATCGTCAGGTTCCGTTTACCCTGTGCCTGGTGCGGGATCACGCGTCCATACGCGCGGCGGCCTTCTTCGGCAAACCAGCGCAGATGATCCTCGGTCATCGCCACTTCTCCGCGGCTTTGCGCCAGCGGCTTGCCATTTTCGAGTGTAATCATGCGGGCAATTTCATCACCGCGGCGAACCACCTGGTCAGCAATGCGATGCAGCAGCGCGCCGCGCTCTTTGGCGGTGGCCGCGCGCCACGCGGGGAGAGCGGCGTGCGCCGCATCAAGGGCCGCGCGAATATGATCGCGATTCAGAGCGGCAACGCGCGCAAACTTTTCGCCGCTGGCTGGATTGGTGACGAAGATTTCCTCCTTCGTCTCAATCCACTTGCCGTCCAGATACGGCTTATGCAATTTGTCGAGTTGCTCGCTCATTCAGTCAACCTCGCTTCACCAGACCGGTGGTTCCACAGCCACCTTACGCGCACCACTCCAGGCCAAGCGCGCGCGCCAGCCTGCGCAGCGTTTCGCCATGGTGTCCAAATGTGAGCAGCACATGATGCGGCAGGCCAGCGTGTACCAGCCGGTCAAACCGCTCGGGCACATCTCCGTGGCGCGCTCTCTCCGCTTCGCCCAGCTCAAACAGCGCCATGTTTCCGGTAACCTGACGGCGCGATGGAATTGTGCGGCCTTCAAATGCGGTCATGTGATAGCGGCCGTCGCAGCGCCACAGCCGCGACACAGTGGCCGGCTCGTTGACGCGCACCTGCCCATCCACCACCAGCGGCTTGACCACATTGAAATGCTGACGCAGCGTGGGGCATCCCGCACTGCCGGGTGGATTGCACATATTCATCGGCGCCATGCCCGGATGCCAGAAAAAGATCGTGTTGCGATCATGCTCAAGCCAGTCGGTTAGAAAACCGGGCCCTAGTCCAAGCGCGGTTCCCATCAGGCTGCCGATGCAGCCATCCACATCGCCTTCGATGGAGACAGCGCGGCCCTCGGTCCCAAGCCGCGACACCGCGAGGTACGGCCACTGGCCGAGCATGTTCGGTAGCTCAGGCCAGCACTGCAGCGCCAGCGCATCGAGCCTCTCTTCTTCCATAATTTCGAGCATCGCCAGGTAGCAGCGCGAATTCATCGGCAGAGCATCCGCGCTCACACCATCCATGGGCAACTTCAGATCGAGAACCCGCTGCACATCCTCTCTGACGGCTTGCTCGGCAATCGCATGCACACGCTCGATATATTGCGGCAGGCTCAACGGGTGCAGTTGAATGCCCATTGTTTTTCCAAGCAAAAAAGGCTCCGCGGCAAGATCGATAAAGCCGGGCGCATGTGTACCGATCATCCCCACCTTGGCGCGGTGCAGCACGGCTACGGTGCGCGCAATAGCAATGGCGCGCACCAGCTCGGCATGCAGGGCCTCATCGTCAGGATCGCCATACACCAGTTCGAAGGCGTGCCCCGCCTGGCGCAGCGAAGAGCCCCATAGATGCTGCCCTACCAGCGAACACGAGCTGACCTTGCCATCGCCGGGACGCTCGGGCGTGGCCCATAACACGACCGGATGCGGCCACTGCTGCGCGACCGTGAGCGCAAGCTGGCCGTGGCCCATGGAAGGCTGCAGCATGACCAGCACTTCACAGCCGGCCTGCTGAATCTTGCCGAGCGCGGCCTGAATGGTCGCATCGTCGATGACTGGCGCCTCCGCTCCCACGACCGTAAAGCCGAGATTGCTCAGCGCCTCAACCGCACGGCGGCAGATGATCTGGTTCCACTCCTGATCAAAGCCGGGGCGCTTGCGTCCCAGAATCAGTACGCCCAACGGGCCGGAACCGTTATGAGAAATACGCTCGTGCATCGCCGTCCTTTCCTCAAACAACTCTTCGAGCCACCATCCAATTATTGATAAAGCGCGGTGCTGTAGGACGTCAGATCGCCCATCAGTGGCCGTAGATATTCGAAAAACCTGTCACTAACCGGAATTGCTCCATCGTTGATCCATTCGGCAGGAATGGGCCGCTCGACTTCCGCCACGTTTGCAAGCGGAACAAATGCGTATCCGGTTTCGCCCGGATCTTCAAGCGGCAGCAGCGACACCATCTTCTCCGCCTCACCTGCAACCAACCCGCGCACCGCGGCACGTCCAACCAGTTCGGCATCTTTTTTATCTTGCTCCGATGCGTGCAACATCGACGCGCGGCCAAGCAGGCCCGGCTTCTCGCTGCGGCAGCGAATCTTCAGATTCCGCGCAACTGCTTCCGCAACAAACTGCGCAACGCCGCCGGTGATGGGACGCTTGAGCGGGTCGTTCTGCGCGGGATCTTCCACCTGAAAAACGAAGCGGCCCGCGGCATCGCGAATCCCTTCGGCTACCACCACAACAGCCCATCCCTGCGCCGTGACCACGCGGTCCAGTTGCGCCAGAAAAGCATCCATCACAAATGCGCGCTCAGGCAGATACACGAGATGCGGCGCGTCCTGCGCGTCGAGTTTGCCCGCGGCCGCCGCGGCCGCCAACCACCCCACGCCGCGGCCCATTGTCTCCAGAATCGACACCGGCTGCGGCAGCGAGCGAACGTCCACTCCAAGATCGCATGTGGACTGCGCAATGTAGCGCGCCGCGCTTGCGTAGCCTGGGCAACGGTCGGTCGCGGCAATGTCGTTGTCGATTGTCTTAGGAACACCTAAAATCTGCACGCTGAAATCGTGCTCCGCGCAAAAGCGGCTCACCGCTTCTGCGCCGCGCATGGTGCCATTTCCGCCGAGAAAGAGCAGATCGCGCACGTTGTTGCGTTTCAGGTAGTCGAGCAACTGCGACCGGTCCTGGCTGGAAAGCAGGGCGCGCGAGGAGCCCAGCGCCGCTCCAGGCGTAATGCGCAACAGATCGATGTCCGGCGGTGACAGGCGATCCAGATTGGCCACGTTGCCCTGCAACAGGCCGTGAACACCTTTTCTGGCGCCATAAATATGCTTGAATCGGTCCTGCGCGCAAGCCTCCTCCACAATAGCGGCAAGGGTGGCGTTCAGGACCTGTGTAGGTCCGCCGCCCTGCACCACAAGCAGATTGCGCTCTGTCATTCGCGCCTCAATCCGGTTCGCCGTTACACCGGTACAGGACAACCATACGAGTCAACGACGCGCACGTTACAGCAAACGCGCGCACAACTCGGTTACGTGCGCCGCAGTCAGCATTGCGGCGCCTGTCAAATCAAACACTCTAAAATCGATTAACATCGATTGTCAAGCAATTGCATCGCGATTTGGTTTCCAACCGACGCGACAGGGGAGTCTGCATTCAACCACCGTTGCTGTCCGCGACAATCCTCGCATGCCGCATTGATTGTTTCCTGTGCGTTCTCGATAGTGCTTAACTCACCTGCGGCGGAAGCACTGCAGGAACACGCCTTGACAGCACTAATCAATTGTAATAGATTTTCGGTGTTTTTAGGATTCCTGTTTCCACGTACTTTGCCCGGTTGCTTTCAGGTCAGCATGGTCGCGAAAGACAGTGGGAGTTGCACGGCCCGTTGCGCAAATCCATGCTGAATAAAAACAGCTCACTAAAAGTCAGCGTTCCTTTTGCAGGGGCCGTTTTTCCGGCCACCAATGCATGTGCGGCGAACGCCGATTAACCGGACGCAGGAAAACCCGCTACACGTTGGAAGGAGAATGCGGAATGCCTACCAGAAGAGACATGCTCGCCGGAGGGGCCGCGGTGCTTGCGGTCGCAGCGCTCGACTCGACAGCCAATGCGAAACAAGCCCGCCGACCGCTTGGGGTACAACTCTACACGGTACGCAGCCTGGTGCAGAACGATCTGCCCGGTACTCTTCGCGCGATCCGCAAAATCGGCTACCGTACGGTGGAGACCTTTGTCGCGGAGTACAAGATAAGCGCGAAGCAACTGCGCCAGGCAATTGTGGATGCGGATCTCACCGTCCCCAGTGCGCATTTCGGCTACGACGACTTCGCATCACGTCTCGAATATGCCAAGGAACTGGGCGTGGAAAATGTGGTCTGCTCGTCGATTCCACAATCCATTGCCAACTCCGCCGACGGCTACAAGCGCGGCGCCGAGCAATACAACGCCTGGGGCGCGCAGGCCAAAAGCATGGGGCTCAAATTCGGATTCCACAACCACGATATGGAGTTTCAGAATTTCGACGGCGTAACCGGCTTCGATGTCCTGATGAAGTACACCGATCCACACCTTGTGCAATGGCAGATGGACTGCTACTGGGTCGCGCAGGCAGGTCATGATCCTGTGGCCATGTTTCACCGATACGGCAAGCGCATCCAGTCCCTTCACCTGAAAGATCGCAAGCCGAACGTGCCAACTTCATTTGAAACGGGACCGTCGGCCGCGCATTTTACCGAAGTAGGCAACGGGACGTTAGACTGGGTAAGTATCCTGCGGCTCGCCGAAAAATTCCATATTCACTACATGTTTGTGGAACAGGACCAGACCGACCGTCCGCCGCTGGAGAGCCTGCAGATCAGCTATACGAATCTCGTCAAGTTTCTCAACGCCTGAGGTCGGCGGCGAGTCACTACTCGGGATTGTCGCCTGGCATGGAAAGGAGATCGACTTGTCATCGTGGCAGTCTTCGGGTCTTCCGTCCACGGTGCATCAGCGGATCTTTGTGGCCGCACTGCTTCTGATGGCACTGATCCTGTGCTTCTTCATCGTCACCCGCGTTGACCCGCGCCGAGCAGTTCCCTCCACCGCGCCAAGCCATGAAATGCCCGGGGCCACGCGACGATGATCGAAGCCGATCTCCACACACCGGGAGTGCAAAAGCTCATCCGCGCACACGCCGTTGCTGCGTTTGCGGGCTTGCTGATCTCTGCACTCTTCGGGCTCCTGGTCTCCATCAAGTTTTATGCGCCTTCGTTTCTCGGCGGTCACGCGTGGGACACATGGGGCAGACTGCGCTATGACCACACGCAGGGCATTCTTTATGCATGGCTCGGGAACGCCTTCATCGCATTCCTCTACTATGCCGTGCCCATTCTCACCCGCCGCCCCGTCAGCAGTGTGCGGCTGGGCTGGATCATCTTCTGGACACTGAACGTTGCGGGCGTGCTCGGCGGATGGAGCCTGGTGCTCGCCGGGTCAAGTCAACCGCTCGAGTGGGCTGAGTTTCCGCTGGCCATTGCCGCCGTGATTGAAGCCGCTTTTGTGCTCTTGATTGTCCAGTTCTGCGTGCCCTTCTGGAAGTGCGGCGTCGCAAAGCTCTATGTGGCGGGCTGGTATCTGCTTGGCAGCCTCATCTTCACGGCGCTTGCTTACCCCGTAGGCAACATACTACCCAACCTGCTGCCGGGGGCCATGGGCGCGGCCTTCAGCGGGTTGTGGATTCACGACGCCGTCGGTCTTTTCGTCACACCCTTTGCGGTCGCCATTGCTTACTTCGTGATTCCCGTCGTTACCCGCAAGCCAATCTACAGCCACTTCTATTCCATGATCGGCTTCTGGCTGCTGTTTCTGGTCTATCCGCTCAATGGCATTCATCACTACATCTACTCGTCGCTGCCCATGAGCGCGCAGCATGCCTCTGAAATTGCTTCCATCTACCAGGGCATCGACGTCATCATTATTGTCGCCAATCTTCTGCTCTCCATCAGTCCTGCATCCACGGGCGAAGTTGCACGCGACGTTCCACTGCGCTTTATATGGACCAGCGTGGTGCTGTATCTGATCGTCAGCATCCAGGGTTCCGTGCAGGCAGTGATGGTTTTCAACAGCTTCATCCACTTCTCTGACTGGGTGATTGGCCACTCGCACCTGGCGATGATCGGCTTTGCCTCCTTTGCCGCAATGGGCGGACTTGCGCATATATGGCAGCGGCTGCCGGGCGTGCGTTCGAGCCGGCGCGCGCTGGCCTGGTCGTATTGGCTGTTGACCATAGGGCTATTGCTCATGGTCACCGACCTGACCATGGCAGGACTGGTGCAGGCGCAACTCTGGCGGCAGCATATTCCGTGGATCGATTCGGTGCGCGCATCGCGTCCCTACTGGATTGTGCGCAGCGGCGACGGCTACCTGCTGCTGGCGGGGTTTGTCACCTTCGCGCTGAGCTTCTTCACAGGCGAACGTCACAGCGCGCCGGAAGCCTTAGCGGAAGCTCGAACAGAAACCAATACTGCGAACAGTTCGTCAGGTGATCGGTGGATTGCTACTGCCTATGGAGTCACATTTGGCGCGGGACTCTTCTTTTTTCTCGCATCTTTTACCGCGCTTGGCGTTATCCCCGCGTTACGCCTTCATCGCCTGATTGAACGGACCACACCGCCTGGCGCTTTGATTCCGCTCACTGCGGCAGAGCTGCGCGGCAAGCAGATCTACGCGCGTGACGGCTGCGCCTACTGTCACACGCAGCAGGTTCGCTTTACGCGGGCTGACGAGTGGCGATTCGGCGCGCCCACGCAGGCGTGGGAAACGCAGGAAGAGTTTCCGCAGATGTGGGGAACGCGGCGGATCGGCCCCGACCTTGCGCGCGAGTCCGGCAAACGTAGCGACGACTGGCAGCTTGTGCACCTCTACAATCCGCGCTTCACCGTGCCTGACTCGATCATGCCTCCTTATTCATGGCTCTTTGAAGGCGCCGCGGACCAGCCGACGCAGGATGCGCGCAATCTGGTGGCTTATCTCAGCACTCTCGGCCGCGCCGCGCGGCAGGCAAATCCGCTGGCTGAAGCTGCAGTCGCACAGTTGCCGCTCGATCTTCATGTATGCGCGGCAACGCCGCCATCGCAATCCGACCTCGATGCAGGAAGAGCCGTGTATGCGGCGAACTGCTCCGGCTGTCACGGGGCGGATGGCCACGGACGATCGGCGGGCGGCCGCGCGCTGCGGCCAGTGGCCTTCGATCTAGCCGGATTTCGTTTGCCTGCCGACAGTGTTTGGCGCGCGCTGGCGCAAGGTGTGCCTGGCACGGCCATGCCCGCTTGGAACGACTTGCCTGGCGCGCAGTTTCGCGCCGTTGCAGATTATGCTCTTTCGCTGCCGCGAACTGCCGCGCCGCGCCCTGAGCAGCAGTGGGCTCCTGCGCCGGTGCTGATGCTCGCCGGAAAGCGCGTATACGACACGCACTGCGTGCGCTGCCATGGAGGAAACGGTGCAGGCGACGGGCCCGAGGCGAATCGCTACAAGCGTCCGCCGGCAAACTTTCATGAGATGCTTGTCTCCTTTGACGGCGCGGATTACGCCATTCGGAACGGTGTTGCCGGCAGCGGCATGCCCGCGTGGCCGCTGCTCACTCCGCCGGAGATTCAGGCAGTTACGGTTTATCTGCGCTCACTGTATCAGCCGGGCGCCTCGTTGTGCGCAGAGCAGGCATCCACTCCGCAAGCTGCGCCCGAAGCCACGCGGGCCAGCACAGCAATGACCATGCCAGGAACGGAGGCCGCACCATGATTGCCTGGATTCTTGGGCTGGTCACGCTCATCCTGCTTCTTTTCGTTTTTTGGCGCAATGCTTCAAATGCGTTTCGAGCGCGCAGCGAAGAGCCGAAGTTCCTGTTTCTTGAAAGCCTTGGTATCTCTGTATCACGCGGGCTGCCGTGCGCTTCAAATCATTCCATTGAGGAGAAACAACAATGAATCCACTTACCCGTAGATCGTTTATGTCGTGTGCGGCTGCCGGCCTGGCCGCGCTCGGAGTAGCCGGTGAGAGTGCTCATGAGGCACGCGCGCAGCTTGTGTGGAAAAGCGAACAATGGAAGCGTGGCGACTTTCACAAGCTGGCCGCGTCGCCGGCAAGCGTAAAGCAGGTCGTCAACGCGAGCGCTATAAATGACGGCGCAGTTCTCAACAGCATCAAGAACTCGCTCAATGGCCTGCAATTTGGCTTCGGTGTTCCAAAAGAAGAAATCAAGATCGTCGCCGCTCTTCATGGATCGGCCAATATGATCAACTACGACGATTTCATCTGGAACAAATATCGCATCGGCGAGTGGCTGAATATTACCGATCCCTCCACAAGCAAGCCGGCGGTGCGGAACGTCTTTTATCGGTCCAGAGATCCACTCGACGCCGCTGCGTTTGCGAAAGACCCGAGCGACCGCGACTCCGTCTATCAGGACACCGCCGTCGAGACGCTGCAGGCACGCAATGTGCAGTTTCTGAGCTGCCATACCGCGAGTGAGGAACAGGCCCGCACACTGGTTGCGCGCGACAAGCTCAAAGTGCCTGCCGAGCAGGTGGTCAAAGAGATGCTCGCGCATACTGTGCCTCAGGTTCTGGTCGTCGCCTCGATGGTTGCGGCCATTGCGCTGCTGCAGGCGCGCGGCCACTACACCTACCTGTCGGTCTAGAACGTGAGGAGGAAGAAATCGGTGCGACTCGCACGCATTGTCGCGCTTGTTCTCGGAGGCTGCGCCCTTTGTTCCCATGCGCAGAGCGTGCCGCCGTGGAGCAAGGGTGCGAACGATCCCGCGACTGACCGTGGCTATGTCTTCCACGTCGATGATGTGGATAACATGCCCGATCTGCACGGCAATCCTGCCAATGCGCAGCTCGTGCTGTTCATTGGCGGCAATCAGTTCTTCGTGTTGCCGCAGCTCATCTATGCGTTCGTGCACCAGCATCCTGAGCTGAAGGGGCACATCTTTTACGAAACGCTTCCTCCGGGCATTCTGCGCCGGCAAATTGCAGCCAACGATACCATCACCCTTGGCAACCTCACTCTAAAGATCAAGCCCGATGTGTTTGAAGCTGGAGCACACGCTTTGACTGACATGGAAAAGAGCGGTCAAATTGAGGATGTCGTTCAGTACGCAACCAACAATCTTGAGATCATGGTGCACGCAGGAAATCCGAAGCGCATTTACACTCTCGCTGACTTGGCACGACCCGGCCTGCGGCTTTCCATGCCCAATCCGCAATGGGAGGGCGTGGCCGCGCAGATTGCGGATTCTCTGCGCAAAGCCGGCGGTGAGGCGCTCAATACTGCCGTTTATCGGGACAAGGTGAAGAACGGCACTACGCGGCTAACGGAGATTCATCATAGGCAGACACCCATGCGCATTATGAACGGCTCCGCGGACGCCGGAGTCACGTGGGCTTCGGAGGTTCGCTTTCAGCAGAGCATCGGCAATCCGATCGAAGGAGTCGCGATCCCGGACGCGCAAAATACAACTGCGATCTATGCGGGCGGAATCCTGAAAGACTCGGCACACAAGCGGATGGCTGCCGCGTGGCTGCATTTTCTGAAAAGCGAGCCGGCGCAGGACATCTATCGCCAGTACGGATTCAACTCCCCGCCGCAACCGCGCGAGTAGGAGGCGCATTTGATGCACGGTCTATCTTCGATGGTTCGCCTGGCGCTCACCGTGGCTCTTGTGCTGCCCTGCGCGCTCCTGGACGGGTGCCGCTCGCGGAGTTCCGGAGCAACGAAGAATACCGAGTCAATGCCCGCGCTGGCGCAGAAGGGCAAACTGATTTTTGATGAGACGCCGAAGTATGCAGGCGCTTATGTTGGCAATAAGCTTTCATGCAGCGACTGCCATCTGCAGAGCGGCACCGCGGCCTATTCGGCACCCATGGTCGATATGGCCGGGCTCTTCCCCATGTTCAACAAACGAGCCGGGCATGTCATTTCGCTTGAAAACCGCATCCAGGAGTGTTTTGCGCGCAGTGAAGCTGGCAAGCCGCTTCCCAAAAAAATCCCTGAGATGGAGGCACTCGTCTCGTATATAGATTGGCTCTCACGAAACGGCGCCAAGGGCCACGCCTATAGTGGCCGCGGTCTGGTCAAGCTGCCTGCGCTCACCGGCGATCCGGCTGCGGGCCAGGCGGTGTACGCTTCGCAGTGCGCCGGGTGCCATGGCAGCAACGGCGCAGGAGCGCCGCCCATTCTGCCAGCGCTGTGGGGTCCCAATTCATTTAACGATGGAGCAGGCATGGACCAGCCTGCCAAGATGGCTCCGTTCGTCTTTCACAACATGCCTCAAAACCATCCCGGCACGCTCACCCCGCAACAGGCCTTCGATGTATCCGCTTATATTCATAGCAAGCCGCGCCCAAAGTTCAACCAGGCTTATCGCTCCTACTGAAGCGCCCTCGTTGCATTTCAATCGCCGGTGACACCTTATAGCGGCTTCAGAATTGCTGAGCCATCCTGAGAAGCTTCTTGCGGCCATAACGGTGCTCAGGCCGCCCGACACTCCCGACCCAACCAGGCAGCCGATGAGCGCGCAACTCATGGTCTAGATGTGGAGGCTCAAGAGGTTGTTCCGATTCAGGCCTGAGCGAGAAGCGGGTGTATTGAGTTTAAGGCCGGCATGTGGGCGATGGAAGTTGTATTCGTGCAGCCAGGTGTGGAGCTGGAAAAGTCTTTCTTCGGAGT
>DATAVZ010000018.1:0-100017 GCA_036267475.1 Occallatibacter sp. | reverse complement strand
TCAGAACTCCGAAGAAAGACTTTTCCAGCTCCACACCTGGCTGCACGAATACAACTTCCATCGCCCACATGCCGGCCTTAAACTCAATACACCCGCTTCTCGCTCAGGCCTGAATCGGAACAACCTCTTGAGCCTCCACATATAGACCGCATCGCAAGGCATGCCCTCCCCTCAGAACGCAAAAAGCCCCCGGCTGGAACCGGGGGCTTTTTGCGTTCTTGGCTGCGCATCTGTCTTTCCGAATCAGTCATGTTGGACTTGGGCCGCGCGCTGGGAATGGGGCAGGTCACAGGGACTTCGGCTGGGCAGCTAGAGCGGAACCCGCTCCAGAGGCGCGATAAATCCAATACCGGGCACATTGAGTTTGTGGAGATCTTTGTCATTGGTGATGAAAAGATCCACTCCAAAATGGGAGGCGCACGCCAGTTGAATCGCATCCGCATTGCGAAGAGTGTGCGTAGCGCGCAGCGAGGCATAGCGCCAGGCTACGGAAATGTCAAAATTGAGAACTTGCGCGCGGGAGCGAACCACACGGTCGTATTCCTGCACTAGAGATGCCTGGCCGAGCTTTGAAGGCTTGACGAGAAGCTCGCCGAGCGTCATGGCCGAGGTAACAAGCTGATCGCGGCGCTGAACCATGCGGCGCCATGTTGCGTCCACCATGCTGCTGAAAGGCTCGTAATCCTCAAAGAGATAAATGAAAACATTGGTGTCGAAAAAGACTTTGCTCACTTTGGTTCCCTGCGAAGGTTTTCAACGTATTCATCGGCGTGCTCGTCTGCCCAGATGTGGCGCCCCGAGCCGCGCAGCCGAAGAAGCGGGTCATTTTCCAGATCTTCCAGAGCAATGGCCCGAGGTGCGGCTTGACTCCAACCGGCGTACCAATCGAGCAGATGGTGATACTTCTCCGGTATCTGTTCCCTGACCGGGATTGACTTCGATTCGCGCCGGCTCTGCCAACGATCGGGATGGGCATCGTCGGTAGGGCGGAAAAGGCGTCGAAAACCGGAACGCGTTTCATAAAGAATGCGATAAGCGCCGCCCTGCAGCTTAGTCGGATCCGCGCTCTTGCGCGAGCGTGGCCAGTTAGCGACGCAATGGGAACCGATATGCGCAGGAAGCGTGTTTGAATGCGAACCGCGCGGAAGACCTTCGGACAGGAAACGAGCCTGAATCTCCGACTCGCTGAAGTCCAGACGCTCGGGATACTCGTTGTGGAGAAGCGCGACGGCAATCCACACTCCGTCAGCGATACGGACTTTTGATGGGATCTCGGTAGTCATTGGTTTCTCCTACCATTAATTGGCTAAACCAATCTAAACCTATAATGACTCGATGTCCCCAGTCAAGCGCCCGAATGCAAAAAGCCCCCAGCCGAAGCTGGGGGCTTTTTGTGTTTCTGCGCCGAAGCGTGGTTGCCGGGACGGCAAGTCCCTGGCGGGGTCCCGGCGCGCGTTCTTCGTGCGCTGGGGTGGTTAGTACATGCCGTCCATGCCGCCGCCGTGGCCGCCGCCTGCCGGAGCCGCCTTAGGCTCGGGCAGTTCGACCACCAGAGCTTCGGTGGTGAGCAGCAGGGCCGCGATCGAGGCTGCATTCTGCAGCGCCGTGCGGGTCACCTTGGTGGGATCGATGACGCCGGCCTTCACCAGGTCCTCGAACTTGCCGGTTTGCGCGTTATAGCCAAAATGCGGTTCCTTCGATTCCAGAACCTTGGCCACAACTACCGCGCCCTCTTCGCCGGCGTTGGCAACAATCTGCCGCAGCGGCTCTTCGAGTGAACGGAGCACGATCTGCGCGCCGGTCTTCTCGTCGCCCGAGAGGGTGTCGATCAGGCTCTGCACGGCCGGAACGGCGCGCACCAGGGCCACGCCGCCGCCCGGGACAATGCCTTCCTCGACCGCGGCGCGGGTTGCGTGAAGGGCGTCCTCAACGCGAGCCTTCTTCTCCTTCAGCTCGGTCTCAGTCGCCGCGCCCACCTTGATGATGGCCACGCCGCCGACCAGCTTGGCCAGCCGCTCCTGCAGCTTTTCCTTGTCATAGTCGGAGGTCGTCTTGTCGATCTGCGAACGGATCTCCTTCACGCGGCCTTCGATCTCGCTGGCCTTGCCGGAGCCGTCTACGATGGTGGTGTTGTCCTTGTCGATGGTGATGCGCTTGGCCTTGCCCAGGTCCTCGAGCTTCAAGCCTTCGAGCTTCAGGCCCAGGTCCTCGGTGATGGCCTTGCCGCCTGTCAGGATGGCAATGTCGCCCAGGATGGCCTTGCGGCGATCGCCGAAGCCAGGAGCCTTGACGGCAGCCACGTTCAGCGTGCCGCGCAGCTTGTTCACCACCAGGGTCGCCAGGGCTTCGCCCTCCACGTCCTCGGCAATGATCAGCAGCGGCTTGCCGCCGCGCGCAACCTGCTCGAGCAGCGGAAGCAGATCCTTCATGGCGCTGATCTTCTTCTCGTAGATCAGGATGTAGGGTTCGTCCAGAATCACCTCAAGCCGCTCCGCATCGGTCACGAAGTAGGGGCTCAGGTAGCCGCGGTCAAACTGCATGCCGTCCACGGTCTCGAGGCCGGTGTGCATGGTCTTGGACTCTTCGATGGTGATTACGCCGTCCTTGCCCACAACCTTTACGGCCTCGGCAATAATCCCGCCAATCTCATGGTCGCCGTTGGCTGAGATGGTGCCCACCTGGGCCACCGAGTCCTCGCTCACCGGCTTGGAGATCTTGCCCAGTGCGCCGCCCTCGGTCCACTTGCCTTCCTTGTCGCGGGTGCCGATCACGGCCGTCACGGCCTTCTCGATGCCGCGCTTCAGAGCGGTGGGGTTGGCGCCGGCCGCAACCGTCTTCACGCCTTCACGGAAGATGGACTGCGCCAGAACCGTCGCCGTCGTGGTGCCATCGCCGGCCACGTCGGAAGTCTTCGAAGCGACTTCGCGCACAAGCTGCGCGCCCACGTTCTCCAGCGGGTCCTTCAGGTCGATCTCTTTGGCCACCGTCACGCCGTCCTTGGTGATGGTGGGCGAGCCGAACTTCTTCTCGATTACGACGTTGCGGCCCTTGGGACCGAGCGTCGCCTTCACGGCGTCTGCCAGCGTGTTCACGCCGCGCAGAATCGCCTGCCGGGAATCCTCTCCATGCAAAATCTGCTTTGCCATTTCTAAAACTCTCCTTGATGCAGGTATCAGGTTTCAGGGGTCAGGGATCAGTTATTCGCTGACTCGCTAACTTGCCAATTCGCTACTTCTTCACAATGCCGAGGACTTCTTCCTCGCGCATGATCAGGAACTCTTCGCCTTCGATCTTGATCTCGGTGCCGGAGTACTTGCCGAACAGGATCTTGTCACCGGCCTTCACATCGAGCGGGAAGACCTTTCCCTCGTCGTTCGACTTGCCTTTGCCGACGGAGATAACCTCGCCCTCCTGTGGCTTTTCCTTGGCGCTGTCGGGGATGATGATGCCGCCGCGAACTGTCTCGCCTTCTTCAAGACGGCGGACCAGGATACGGTCATGGAGCGGGGTGAACGTAGTCGTTACAGACGTTGTTGCCATTGCTTCGCTTCTCCTTCACGCGCGAATCGGGTTGAGCCCGAACCGCGGGATTTGAGTGGGATTTAAGAGCATTTGGAATGTTGCGGGCCTGCGCCCTTAGCTGGCCGGTCGAGATGGCCGGTCAAGCTGGTCTGTCTAGCGCTATCCGAGCAGTTCATTCTCCCGGCTGCTAGCACTCCAGCCTTCCAATTGCTAACAATAGGGAAGCCACTTGTGACTTGTCAAGTCTTTTCCTTAAGAATATGAGTGGCATTCGCTCATATAGTCTTAGTTTAACGGAAAAATCACATTCCACTCTCACCAGACTCCACCACGCGCGTCCATCATCCGGCCCTTCAAGTCAAGCAGCCAAAGGATTACAATGGTACGTATGTCTCGTCGCTTCACTCTCCGCTTCGCGCTTTCACTAGCCCTTACCGGCGCGCTCTTTACCGCGGCCGCATTGCACGGTCAAGACAAGACCCGCTGGACCCGCAAGTACAAGACCCCGCCGCAATCTTCACGCATTCAAATCCTGGTTGTGAAGGCTGACAACGGCAAGCCCATCGAGAACGCCGCGGTCATCTTCCATCCCATCGAAGGCGACCGGGACAAGGGCGCGCTGGAACTCAAAACCGATGAAGACGGCAAGGCCATCATCGACGTGATCCCTATCGGCGATACCGTACGGCTGCAGATCATCGCCAATGGCTTTCAGACGTATGGCGGCGACTACAAGGTCGACAAGGACGCGATGTCGATGGAGATCCACCTGAAGCGGCCCGTCCGGCAATACTCCATTTACAAGAACAACGGACCAACCGCCGACAACAGCAGCAAGCCGGACGATAAGCCGGAGAATAACCCGGATAGCGGCAAGAGCGCCGATTCCAAAGGTTCCGATGCGTCGAAGAATGCTGCCGCGCCCAACTCCGGCGACAAGTCATCGGACTCCGGCAACGCCGGCTCGCAGCCCGATTCCGGCCCGAGCGAGGCCAAGAGCAATTAGGCGCACCCTCGTTGTATCAAGCGATGCCGGCCGGCGCAGCCGCGCGGTGCGCATCGGTTGATAATCTAAGCAGGCATGCCGCATTCCACACTCATCGGAAAAACGGCGCTCGTAACCGGCGGAGCGCGGCGGATTGGCCGCGCCATTGCGCTCACCCTTGCCCAGGCCGGCGCGGACGTGGCTATTACCTATCGCGCCTCCGGCAGCCAGGCCGCCGAAACTGCCGCTGAGATCGCGGCGCTCAACCGGCGCGCGTTGGCCATTGCATGCGACGTCCGCGTGGAAGATTCGGTGCGCGCAGCCGTGGAGCAGACGGTTGCCGGCTTCGGCCGTCTCGACATCCTGGTCAACAACGCCGCAGTCTTTGAATCCGCGCCGCTCGACACTCTCAGCCTCGAGCAGTGGGACACGGTCTTCGACACCAACACGCGCGGCCCGTTTCTTGTAGCCCGCCAGGCGCTGCCGGCTCTGCGCGCCGCGCACGGGCGCATTGTGAACATGGGATCGCTGGGCGGCGAACGCGCCTGGGCAGGCCACGCGCATTACTCCAGCGCCAAGGCCGCCCTGCACATGCTCACCCGAACCATGGCCCGGGCCTTCGCGCCACAAATCAGCGTGAACTGCGTTGCGCCCGGCTGGATCGAGTTGGAGGACCGGCCGGAGACCGAGGCATCGAGCGCCCCGCGCTTTGCCGCACGCACGCCCATGCAGCGCAACGGCTCAGCCGACGATGTAGCGCAGGCGGTGCTGTTTTTCGCCACCGGGCCGCAGTTCATCACCGGCCAGATTCTCGCTGTGGACGGCGGCTTGGGCTTGGCCTGAGCGCTGTCCCATAATCGGTGCCGCCGGATGCCGCGCCACCAGCCATATCACCGCGCAAACAGCCGGTCCCACAGTCCGCGCAGCCCGGTTCTGGGAGGATCGGGCCAGCCGCCACTGGTTGGCTTCGGACCGGACGGGCGTTTCAATTTGCCCCGACGCCACGCGTCGAACTTGAGCGGCACATGCTCCCACAGTCCCACCGGCACAGGCTGCTCCGGCCACACGCCGCCTTCTACCGCAATCTGCGGATTGGTAATGCACAGCCGCCGTGCCGTCTCCTCGCCGGACCGGGCGGCCACATACTGAAAAGCTTTTTTCAGATGCGGCGGCCGCCACTCGATGCGATGCGCGTCGGTGGCCAGAAAGTGGATCCAGTCGCGATCCAGCAGCTCATTGGCCAGCGCCTCGCATACCTTGCCGCTGCGCCCATAGAGCGCGCTCGCCGTTACCTGCACAAGGCAGCCGGCGCGCATCCAGTCGGCCAGCAGCTCGGGGTTGGCCTGCACCGCCGGATAGCGCTCAGGATGCGTCACGATCAGCGTGTAACCTGCCGACTGCAGCCGGAAGATGGCGTCCGACATCTGCGGGGGGATGCTGACGTTGGGAAACTCGATCAGCAGATATCCGCGGAGATTGATCGAGTAGCTTTTGGGATGGGCAACAGCGGCGAATATGTTCTCGGCCGACATGTGAAAGTCGCAGCCCAGGCTCAGCTCCATCGTGCCCTTTAACTGCGCCCGCAGCTCGGCCAGCCGCTCCCCGATCACGTCGGGATTGTAGGCATATTTATCGTTCGCGTGCGGGGTGCAGACAATGTGCGTAATGCCCTCATTCGCCGCTTCCTGCGCCATGGCCAGCGAGGTCTCGATATCCGGCGCCCCGTCGTCTACCCCATAAAGTATGTGATTGTGAATATCGATCATAGCTTTAAGCCTGAACACTCAGCCGCCGCCTCAGCGGGTAGCCAGCGCCTCAACCATCGACGCAAATACCTTCCAGCCGTCCGCCGAGCCCAGCATCTGCTCGCTCGAACGATCCGGATGCGGCATCATTCCCAGTACGTTTCTCCCCGCGTTCAGGATTCCGGCAATGTTGGCCAGAGAGCCGTTCGGATTGGCTCCCGGCGTAATCTCTCCGTCCGGCGTGCAATAGCGGAAGGCAATGCGGTCTTCACTCTCCAGCCGCCCCAGTTCCTCGGGCTCGCAGAAGTAGTTCCCTTCCATGTGGCCGATGGGCACCTGCAACACCTCGCCCTTCAGAATCTGGCCGGTAAAGGGACTATCGGCCGTCTCGGCGCGCAGATGAACCTGTTTGCAGATGTACTTCAGCCCGGCGTTGCGCATCAGCGCGCCCGGCAGCATTCCTGACTCGGTCAGGATTTGAAACCCGTTGCAGATGCCCAGCACCAGCCCTCCGCCGGCGGCAAATTTCTTTACCGACTGCATCACCGGGGAGAAACGGGCAATCGCGCCGGTACGCAGGTAGTCGCCGTAAGCAAAGCCGCCCGGAACCAGCACCGCGTCCACGCCCTGCAGGTCTTCCGAGTCATGCCACAGAAAGGTCACCGGCTGGCGGGCCACTTCGGCAATCACGTTGTAGGCATCGTGATCGCAGTTCGAGCCGGGAAAAACTAAAACGCCGAACTTCATACGTTCAGGTTATCAGCTTCCAGCTCGGGTCCATGGTAACTTTTCATGTGCGGTAGAGGTAAGTCACTTGATTGGAGCCGGGTACGACAGCATCCGGGTTGCTGCCCAATCTGGATCGACTGCATTTTTTGCCGAAGCCTTCCGCACTGCCCATCCCGCAATCAGCAGACTCGGCGCCTGCGCCTCGGCGGCGGCCGCGTCCAGTTCGCCCAGCGTGGTCAGAATCACGGTTTGTTCTGGCTGCGCGGCGTGCGACACCACGGCGCAGGGCAGATCGGCGGGCAGGCCGCTGGCCATCCACTCGGCTGCCAGCAGCGTCATGTCGCGGCCCGGCATGTAGACCACGCGGGTTGCGTCTTCCAGCTCCGGCAGCGGCGCGTGGTTGTGCGACTGCGCATGATGCCCGGTGGAAAAGATCACATTCGAGGCCCAGTTGCGGTCGGTCAGCGAGCAGCCAACCGCCGCCGCCGCGGCAAATCCGGCCGACACTCCGGGAATCACTTCACAGGGCACCGCCGCCTCATCCAGCGCCGCCATCTCTTCAGCCGCCCGGCCAAACAGCAGCGGGTCGCCGCTCTTGAGCCGGACAACAGAACGGCCCGCGTGCGCATGGTCTACCATCAGCGCATTAATCTCTTCCTGGCTGATCGACTTCTTGCCGCAGCGCTTGCCCACGTTCACAACCACTGCGTGTGACGGCGCTAGATCGAGTATTGCCGGGGGCACAAGGTCGTCGTGCAGAATGACCTGCGCGCTCTCGATCAGCCGCACCGCCTTCACCGTCAGCAGCTCCGGATCGCCCGGCCCCGCACCCACCAGATACACATGGCCGGCAGCCGCGGCCTGGCTGCCGCGGCGCGCCAGGTTCCGCGATGCGCACAGCGACGAGTCGCAAATCTGGCGCTGGGCCAGCTCGTGCAACAGCAGCCTTCGCTCTTCACCGCGCGGATGCGTCTCCAGCACTTCCCTGCGCAGCTCGCCCAGACTTCGCAGCCATGGTCCCAAGTCCGACGGCAACTGTGCGTCGATCTCCCGCCGCAGCCGCTGCGCCAGCGCCGGGCTCTCGCCGGCCGTCGAAATGGCAATCTGCAGATCGCCGCGGCTCACCACCGAGCCAAAATAAAAATCGCAGTTAGGAATGTCGTCTACGCTATTACAGGCTATGCCGCGCTCCACCGCGCTGCGATACACGCTCTCATTCACCGCGGGAACATTGGTTGCGGTAATCGCAACAAACTGTCCGTCCAGATCGGCAGGCTCAAACGTCTTCCGCACCCACTCAAGTTTCCCCTCGCGGGCCAGCGCGCTCACTTCGTCCCGCGCCTCGGGAGCAACCACGCGTAGCACCGCGCCGGTCCTGAGCAGCGAGCCGATCTTTTCAAGCGCAACCGTTCCCGCGCCCACCAGCAGGCAGCGTCGGCCCTCGAGCTTCAAAAAGATCGGCAAAAAGCTCATGGGTAAATCCTCAAATTCCACACTCCCGAGTTCATGCTCCAGAACTCATGTTCCACGATCACCAACGATCACCAACAAATTCGGCTCAGCGACGTATCCCGTTTTCTGATCCCTGTTCCCTGTGTTTCGTTTTCTGACCCCTGATCCCTGACCTCTGATCTCTGTCCCCTGCCTAGTCCGCCACGCCGTGCGGTACGCGGCCGCCTGCCACATCGCGCTCCACCGGCGCCAGCGCTTCACCGGCCAGTTGCGCGCGCAGCTCGTCGTTGGTGTGGCGCGCAAACCACGCGCGCAGGCTCTCGCTCTCCGCGCGTCCGGCCAGGTACTGCCGCAGCAGCCGCTCGATCGCCTCCGGCACCAGCGGCGCCGGGCAGCGATAGCCAACCGGCCGCGACAGGCCCGCATGCTGGCCCACCGCGCCGCCCAGGCAGAAGTAGAAAGCGTCCGTCAGCTTGCCCTCGTGCTTGATCTTTTTGCCTTCCAGGCCGATGTCAGCAATCCAGTGCTGGCCGCAACTGTTGGGGCATCCGGTCACGTGCAGCTTGAGCTGCTGATCGAACTGCGGTAGCCGTTCCTCCAGCTCGTCCACCAGCCAGCGGGTAAATCCCTTAGTCTCCGAGATGGCCAGCTTGCAGAACTCAGTGCCGGTGCAGGCAATCGCGCCGCGCCAGAACATCGACCCTTCCACATGCAGGCCGATCTGGCCCAGCTCGCGGACCAGCTCATTCGCCTTTTCCTTCGGCACGTCCACCAGCACCAGATTCTGCGAGATGGTGCAGCGCAGCGATCCGCTGCCGAAACGCTCGGCCAGTTCCGCCGCCTGCTCCAGTTGCTCGCCCGTCACCCGGCCGCGCAGCACGGATGCGCCCACGTAGCACAGTCCCGGCTGTTTCTGCGCATGAATCCCCACGTGATCGCGCAGAACCTCATCCGGCACCTCTTCCGGCACAGCGGGATCGAGTTTGTAGCCAAGCCGGCGGTTCAGTTCATCCAGAAAACTCTCCGGCGTCCAGCCTTCGCGCATGAACAGATACTTCAGGCGCGCTCTTTCGCGGCTCTCCCGCAGCCCCTGCTGGTCGCGGAAGATCTCCGCCACCGTGCGCGCCACCACCACAGCCTGATCCGGCGGCACAAACGCATCGAGCTTGACGGCCAGGTGCGGCTCGTTCGAGAGGCCTCCGCCCACGCGCAGCGAATAGCCCACCTCGCTACCGCGCTTCACCGGCGTAAAGCCAATATCGTTGATCTCCGGATAGGTACACCACGAAGGGCAACCCGTGGCCGAAATTTTGAACTTGCGCGGCAGGTTGTAAAACTCCGGATTCGCCGTCAGCAGGTGCGCGATCTCGGTCGCAATCGGCGACGCATCGATCAGCTCGTCGGCGGCCACGCCGGCCAGCGGGCAGCCGGTCACGTTGCGCACCACGTCGCCGCAGGCGCCCTTGGGAGAGAATCCGATCGCGTCCAGCGCTTCCACCACCTCGGGCAGCGACTCGATCGTCAACCAGTGAAGCTGAATGTTCTGGCGCGTGGTAATGTCGGCCAGATTGCGCGCGTACTTGCGCGTGATTCCGCCGATGGCGCGAAGCTGGCTGGCCGAGACGATTCCGTTGGGAATGCCGATGCGCATCATGAAATATTCCGTAGCCAGACCCTCGCCGCCCTTGCCGCCGGTGGCGCCCACGCCGTCACCCTGCGTGTAAATCCCCCACCACTTGAAGTAGGCCGAAGCCCACTCGGGCACCACGCTGGAGCGTCCCGCGCGCGCAAACGCGCGCACCTCATCGAACGCTTCCCAGGGATTCTTCTCCCGCTTCAGGCGCTCCATCTTCTGGGCTTTGGTCTCTTTCACAACTGCAGCTTCGCTCATACATTTCCCTTTTTTCGCAAAAACAGAATGCCCGCGCCATAAGACTGCTGCGCGGGCATTCGGGATTCGTGGTAGTTACTTTCGGCTGGCTGGACCCACGTTACCTGTGCGCGCAATCGGAAAAACAGCAGCGACAACAGGAGGTCGACATCATGTGAAAAATGATAAGACTTTCGCCCCCCAAAAGCAACAAAATGGCTCAACCCGCCTCAAATCCCGCCCGTAATCGGCGATCCCGCCGGGCATCCGCCTCTGGCGGCGTCCACTCTCCGGCTCCAAGCCCATTACCGGACACGGAGATTTGTTCCCGTGAAAGCGAGTGATGGCCGGAAGCGGGCTCAGGGACGTGAAACAACTCAGGGACGTGAAACGTCGAGCGCCCCGGTCAGGCGGGTTACTCGTTCCACCTGATGCCCCCTGCACCACTGCTCCAGGCCGCGCGCAAGCCGCTCGGTCGCGCGGGGGTCCGCATAGCTGGCCGTGCCCACCTGGACCGCCGTCGCGCCGGCCAGCAGAAACTCCACCGCGTCCTGCGCGGTGACAATGCCGCCCATGCCCAGGATCGGGATGCTCACCGCCTTTGCCGCCTCATAGACCATGCGCAGGGCAATCGGCTTGATGGCCGGTCCGGAGAGCCCGCCCGTAATGTTGGTCAGCTTCGGCTTGCGCTCCTCAACGTCGATGGCCATGGCCAGGAAGGTATTCACCAGGCTCAACGCATCGGCGCCGGCGCCCGCTGCCACGCGCGCCATCTCGGCAATCGAAGAGACATTGGGCGAAAGCTTCACGATCAGCGGCCGTATGGAAGCCGTCCGTGCTTTGCCGACCAGGTCCTCAAGGCAGCGCGCGTCCGCGCCAAAGGCCATGCCGCCCGCATGCACGTTGGGGCAGGAGACATTCAGCTCGTAGGCCGCAATGCCTTCGGCCTGGTTGAGCTGCTCGATCACGCCCAGATACTCGCTGACCGTGTATCCAAAGACATTCACGATCACCTTGCACTTGGGATAGCGCTTCATGAGCGGCAGCTTTTTTTCGAGATAATCCCTGACGCCAACATTCTGCAGCCCGATGGCGTTGAGCATGCCGGCCGCGGTGTGGATGAGCCGCGGAGGCGGATGGCCGGCCATCGGCTCCAGCGAAATTCCCTTGGTGACAAAGGCGCCCAGCCGCTCGAGGGAAACGATCTCTTCAAACTCGATGCCGTAGCCGAAGGTGCCGCTGGCGGCGATCACCGGATTCGCCAGCTCGATTCCGGCCAGCGAAACTTTCATGTCAGGTTTCACGCGCCGCGTTCTTCTTTCCCAGCCGTGCCGGCCGCCGAGTCCAATTTCTCGAATAGCGGGTGTGCTCTTGCCCGCCCAGTCTCGATGATACCGTTGTTCCCGCCTGTCCCAAAAACAGGGCGGGCTGCCACAAGGGCAGCCCGCCGATGGGAGCAACATGGGCCAGTCTAGGCGGTTACCGGCTCGCTCGAATCCACCTTGACCGGCGTGAGCCAGCCAAAGCGGTCCGGCTTCAGTCCGTTGGCAATGCCGAAGAACTCGTCGGCGATCTTCTTGGTGATCTCGCCGATCTTTCCGTCGGCAACCATCACGCGGTCAATCGAGCGGATCGCCTGCACCTCTGCCGCCGTTCCGGTAAAGAACACCTCGTCGGCAATGTAAAGCAGTTCGCGCGGAATGGACTGCTCGGTCACCGCCATGCCCAGGTGCCGGGCAATGGTCAGCACGGAATCGCGGGTGATGCCGGAGAGCGCCGAGTTGGCCAGCGGCGGCGTATAGATGACGCCGTTGCGCACCACGAAGATGTTCTCGCCCGAGCCTTCGCTCACCAGGCCGTTGGTGTCGAGCGCGATGCCCTCCTGGTAGCCGTTGGCTTCGGCTTCCATCCGGATAAGCTGCGAGTTCATGTAGTTGGCGCCCGCCTTGGCCAGCGCCGGCATGGTGTTGGGCGCCAGCCGGTTCCAGCTTGAAACGCACACATCCGCGCCGCCGTGGCCGGAGATGTACTTGCCCCATGGAAAGTTGGCGATGTAAACCTCAACCGGCGCGCCCTTGGGGCTGACGCCCATCTCGCCATAGCCGCGCAGCGCTATAGGCCGGATGTAGCACGGCGCTACTTCATTGGCTTCGATCACATCCACCACGCCGGCGCAAAGCTCCTCAAGCGTGAAAGGAATCTCCATCCGGTAGATCTTGGCCGAGTCCAGCAGCCGCTGCATGTGCTCCGGAAGCCGAAAAACGGCCGAGCCCTGCGGCTGTCCGTAGCAGCGCACTCCTTCAAAAACACTGGACCCGTAGTGGATCACGTGGCTCATCACGTGAATGTTGGCTTGCTCCCAGGGAATCAGGTTGCCGTTGTGCCATATCTTGGAAGTTGCTTGGATGGGCATGGCGGGTAAAAGTACTCCTTCGAGCGCCGTTCGAGGGCACACTTAGAGGGTATCGCGAATGCGAGCCGCCTGTCACGGCGCGATTCTTCCCGGGAATCGGCGCAGTATCCATCGCCGGCATTGCCGATGGCCACGATCCGCGTTGAACGCACTCCAGCCTTGTGGTACGTTCTAAGCACCGCAGCACCTGAACCGGCACGGCTCATGCCGTCCCAGGGCCCTCGAATTCTTTCTTCCGCAACCGAATCTTCATTCCGTCTACGCAGCCACCGCCGGCCACAGTGGAGGACTTATGACGCTCCGCATCTTCTGCCTCCTGTTCATCGCGCTGTTCGGCGTTGCTCGGCCCAGTGCCGGCCAGTCCGCCATGGCGCCATGGCTCACCCGCGCCATGGACAACGCCCGCAGCGGCTGGAATCCGCATGAAACCGTGCTCTCGCAGGCCTCGGTTAGCGCCAAGGGCATCGTGCGTGCCACCATTATTCCCGTCAGCGGCGACGCCCGCGGCATGGAAGCGCAGCCGCTGATTCTGCCTGCCGTCGCCACCTCCCGCGGGGTGCGCGACGTGCTGGTGCTGCCTTCCATGGCCAACGTTGTCCGCGGCGTGGACGCGCACGACGGCTCCGGCATCTGGCAGGTCACGCTGGGCATGCCCATCAACGGCTCGCAGGCCATTGACATGCACAACATCAACCAGCACTGGGGCTGCCTTTCGACCGGCGTCATCGATCCCGATCTCAAGCGTCTTTACCAGGTCTGCTGGGTCTCGCCCGACAACTCAGGCAATCCACAGACCGCCCGCTATCGGATCTTTGTGCTCAACGTGGCGGACGGCTCCCAGGCCGCGCCGCCGGTCACCATCCAGGGCAACAGCCAGGGACAGGACTACAACGGGCAAATGCGCAAGCAGCGGTCGTCGCTGGTGGAAACCAGCGTGAACGGCGTAAAGACCGTCTTCGGCTGCTCCGGCACCGTGTACGAAACGGCCGCGGGCGCAGCCGGATTCTGCTTCGCCTTCGACGTGGCTTCTAACCAGCTCGCCGCGCTCACCGCGCTTACCGCCGGCGAGGGCGCGGGCGTATGGATGGGCGGCCAGGGTCCCGCCGCCGATGCGCAGGGCAATCTCTATCTCATCACCGGCAACGGCGACTTCGACGGCAAAACCCAGTGGGGCGAGTCGTTTCTCAAGCTCGCCTACACGCCTGCCTCCGGCTCGACGGCAGCCTCGCTCCGTGTCATCGACCACTGGACGCCGTGGACCGACCTGGCCCGTGATGGGCAAATGGCGCTGCCCGCCATGAAGTTGTCCGGCGTGAGCGAACCCTCGGCCGAGCTGCGGCCCGTAGGCAGTGGCATGTCCATGCCTCTCAAGGACGCAAGACTGGTTCCGGAGGTGAACGATCTCGGCGTTCCTACGCTGCTGGTTTATCCGCAGATGCCGGGCGGCGTATGGGGCGACGAGGACTGGGGCTCCGCCGGTCCGGCCTGCATCTTCTCCATCGGCGTCTGCATTGCCGCCGGCAAAGACGGAATCGCCTATCCCATCAAGACCACCGGCATGGGTGCAACTACGCCCGCCGACCTGAAAAGCCCACAGCAGAACTGCGCCAAACTGGCCGCGCCGCCGGTCTGGTTCACCATGAGTCCGGGCCCCGTGAGCCCGTGTCCGCCCAACCCCACAACTCTGGACTTTTTTCCCTGGGGCGACACCGCGCACCTGCACATGACGCCGGTGCAGTTTTACGATTCCACGCTCCAGTCCTGGACCATCTTTGCCTGGGGCGAAAACGCGCAACTGCATAAATGGTCGGTTAGCCCTACCGGAAAACTCGCCTACATTGCCGAAAGCCACGAGTACGCCAGCGCCGACGTCCGCGGCAATCCGCCCGGCGGCATGCCTGGCGGCTTCTGCTCCGGTTCGAGCAACGGCTCTGACCCCGCATCCGCGCTGCTGGTCTGCACCATCCCCTACGGTGACGCCAACAGCAACATCGTCAACGGGCGCCTGCTCGTCTACGACCCGGTACACCGCGCCGCCGACGGCTCGCTGAAAGTGCTGTGGGACTCGCAGGCCTGGGGCGTGCAGTTCCTCTTCAACAAGTTCGATCCTCCGGTCATCGACGGCGGCCGGATCTACGTGCCCAACTACAACGGCGGAGTCGATCTTTACACCCTCACGCCCTGACCGCGCGCCAGCAGGAGACGCCGACATGCATTTCGCGATCGTGGTTGCCTGGCTTGTAGCTGTGTTTCTGTGCGCAATCGGCCTGGTCCTGCTGGTGCGGCCGCAAGCTGCTACTGGCCCGCGTGGCCTGCCGCTGCTGCGCGGCGAATCCAGACCCATGATGGCCGTTCTCGCAGCGCGCGAAATGGTCCTCGGACTGCTCGCCGGCGGCTTTGCTTATACCGGCAACCTGCGCGCTCTGCTGCTGGCTTTTTCCGCCGCGCTGCTGATTACCATCATCGATGCGGTCGCGCTCTTCAAAACAAAATCGCTGCTCGGCTTTCTCGTGAACAATCTGGTGGGCCTGCTGCTGCTCGTCTCCGTCTGGCAGCTTTGGAAAGGGCTGGGCGCTTTTTGATCTCCAGCGATGCGGGCGCTTCCCAGCCGGCCATCGGGTTCCCGGTTCAGCACTCCCCGCAAGCTGCCCGGCCGCCTATTGATCCGGCAACTAATACTGTCAGGGTGCCCCATCCATTTCCGCGTTTTTTGCGGAAATGGGTGGGAATACGATGTCACTGTTTTATTGCCGGATCAATAACGTCCGCTTGCCTTGCCCGCTCAGCCAAGCGTACCCTTGCTGCATCGATTGCACGCCTCCTTGCACACTTCGGGGCTAATCGGCGCACATTCCATTCGGATCAGGAGAATCGCCGCCATGAGCGACAGCGCGCGACACGAGAATCAGGTCGTCACCGCGGACAGCTATCAGGGCTATGCGGGCTTGCCTCCGCTGGCCGGCCTGCTGACCATGCAGCAGGCCATCGCAACCGGGCTAACCGTAACCGAGTCTGTCAGCCGCATCAAGCGCATCCACTGGTCTCTCAAGCGGCTGCACCAGATCTTTCTCGCCCGGATTCCGGCCACGCCCATCTACGAGCTGAAAATGGCCTTCAGCCGCCACGCGTTCGAGTGCGCCGAGCACGTCCATGCGCTCGCCCTGCGCGTCCGTGAGATGCGCCAGCCGCCCTATGGCCTCGAAGTTTCCCCAGACCCCATGCTCGACGCATTCTTCGACGAGATACTGGCGTCGCCGTCAACCGAAGCGCTGCTCGTAGGGCTCTACGAGAAAGCTGTGCCGGCCGTGCTTCGCGCCATCGAGCAACTCCTCGCCGATACCAATCGGCTCTTCGACTATCCCACGCATCGCTTCTGCCGCTTTGCACTGCTTGAGATCGAAGAAGCACGGCAGTACGGGGAACAAACCCTCCGCTGCCTGGTCAAAGATGCCGACCGCACCACCCTCGGCGACTGGCCCGCGACGCTCGACCGTATGCTCGCGGCCGCCGGCAACCTCGACGGCGCATCGGAAAAAAGCGGCACAGTTATTGAACGGTATTTTTCTAAGACGCCCTACCGCTACGATCCCGTGCCCAGGCGCGACGAGCGCTTCAAAGACCCCTACAACATGGGCGTAAATGCCGAAGCAATGCTCTTCAATCCCGCGGTTGAGGCGCGGCCCAAAACCATCATGCTTTACTTCAAGCGCATGCGCGAAATAGATGTGCCCGAGATGATGTCGAGCATCCTGTTCGAAACCGCCGGCAAGCCCTGGGAGTATTACCGCGACATGACGCGCCAACTCTGGGATGAAGCACGCCACGCCATGATGGGCGAAGTCGGTTTCGTATCGCTCGGCGTCGATTGGACTGCGATTCCCTTCAACTTCACCTGGTCGCTGGGCCTCAACACGATGCTCACGGCAAAAGAGCGCCACGCCGTGCTCTTCACCATCGAGCAGGGCTTGATGCCGCGAAAAAACGGCAAGGAACACGAGTGGGAAGTCGGCGTGGCAACGGCCGACCCGCTCACCGCGCGCATCCAGGACTACGATTGGGCCGACGAGGTGCTGCACGCGCGCATTGGCAAAGACTGGCTCGTGCCGCAGATCGGCACGCAGGTGGAAGCCATGGCATACGGCGACCGAGCCTGGTCAAAAATCCTCGTCGACTGGAAAAAATGGAAGGACGACGGCCTGACCGAGCATCGCAACTGGTGGCCCGAGGTCTATCGCGCAGCTTGCCGTCACTGGGGCGCGGAACCCGATGCCGAGTTGCTGGCCTACAGCACCACTTACGAAAACACCCGCGCCGATCTCAAGGAAGTGGCCACGTACTGATTGAACAATACTGATCGAACGGACTAGAGGCAGCATGGCATTCGTCCCGTCCGTGGCCTGCATGGTCACCGTGTTCCTCAGCGGCATCGGCCCGCTCCAGCTCATCTCCGCCGGAAAACTCTGGGAAGAACTTGGCGGCATTTAACCGCTGGTCATCCATGCATCCGGCCGCATCCGCGACGGCTCAACGCCCGATCCTGTATCGTGAATTCGTTGGCGCCATGAACTTCGCCCTTTCGACTTTTGCTCCCACGACCTTCGCCCTGCCAACCCTCGCCGAACCACGCCACTTTTCCCTTGCGGAGCGTCTGCTTTTCATCCTCCTCGCTGCCGCCGCCGCGTGGGGATTCTGGCGCCGCTTCGGCGTCGTGCTGAAAAAAATTCTCCAGTCGAAGAAGGACGCCGGCTTTCACCTCCACCCCATCGGGCCGCGGGTGTGGGATTTCTTTAGCGAGGTTATGTGCCAAAGTAAAGTCATCCGCCAGCGCCCGCTGCCAGGACTGGCGCACGCCTTCGTCTTCTGGACCTTCTGCGCCTTTGCTCTGGTCACACTCAACCACTGCGCGCTGGCCCTCGGTGTTGGTTTTCTTGATCCGCATGGCTTCATGGGCCGCGTCTACTTCTATTTTGCCGCCGCTTTCGCCGTCGCCTGCGCCGCCGGCATCCTGGGCTTGTTCATCCGCCGTTTTCTGGTGCGTCCCAAATGGCTGGGCAACGATCTCTCCTGGGAATCGGGACTCATTGCGCTGCTGATCTTCGTGCTGATGGCCACCTATCTGTCCGCGTTCTTCGTCAACGATGCAAGTCCGGCGGCCAAAGTTCTGTGGTGGGCGCACACACTCACGCTGCTCGCATTTCTGCCGCTGATTCCGCATACCAAGCATCTGCACCTGGTGCTCAGCCCGGCCACCATCTTTCTTTCACGCGGAGGATTCAGCCGCATTCCGCCGCTCAGCGGGGACGAGGACTTTGGCCTCGTAGCAGGCAAAGACCTCACCCAACTGGTCAGCCTGCAGGCCTACTCCTGCGTGGAATGCGGACGCTGTACCGAACACTGCCCCGCCAACAACACCGGAAAGCTGCTCAACCCCAAAGAAATTGTGCTCGGGCTGCGCGGCTATCTCAATGAGTTCGGCCCGTCGTCCGAAGAGCCGCTGCTCGGCAAATACAACTCGCAGCAGGCCGCCTTCGAGTGCACCACCTGCGGAGCCTGCGAGTTTCAATGCCCGGTCGGCATTGAGCACCTGCCCATCCTGGTGGGGCTGCGACGCGGCGCCGTCAACACCGGCGCGTGGCAGGACTCGCACGGCGCCAAACTCTTTCTCGCGCTCGAGCGCGGATCGAATGCGCTGGGCCTGCCCGCCGCCGAGCGCGACAGGTTTGTCGACAAGAACGCGCTGCCCATTTATGACGGCACCCAGGAGTATTGTCTGTGGCTTGGCTGCATGGGCGGCTACGATCCACGTGGCCGCGAGATTATCCTGTCGCTGGTGCGCGTGATGCAGCATCTGGGCACGACCTTTGGCGTGCTGCGCAAGGAGAAATGCACCGGCGACCCGGTGCGCCGGCTGGGCAATGATCTCCTCTTTCAGCAATTGGCAGAAAGCAATCTCGAAACACTCGCCCAGTCCAAAACCAAAAAAATAATTTCCATCTGCCCGCATTGCGTCCGCACGATTCAAGAGGACTGGAAGGAGTACGGCACGCCGCCTGAAGTGGAGCATCACAGCGAGTTCCTCGCCCGTTATGCGGACAAATTGGGGGGTGCCCCATCCTTTTCGCGTTCTGAGCGGAAAGGGTGGGATGGCGAAAGGTCCACCTCCGAAAAGATCGTCTTCCACGATCCCTGCTATCTGGGCCGTTATCGCAACGTCTATGACGAGCCGCGCAAAGTGGCCTCGCTCGCCGGCGAGTTAGTGGAAGCGCCGCGCCATCGCGAGCGCAGCTTTTGCTGCGGCGCCGGCGGCGGCCTTGCATTCCTCGGCGAAGAAACCGGCGAGCGCGTGAGCCACAATCGCGCCGCGGAGCTGGCCGCCACCGGCGCGTCGATTGTGGGCGCGGCCTGTCCCTTTTGCAATACCATGTTCCGGGATGCGCTCGCGGCCCAGGGCGAAGGCGCGCCGCAGTTGTACGACATCGCACAACTGGCCGCGCGCACTTTGCCGCAGGACAAGCTCACGTAGCGCCAGCCTTCAGTCAGGCTGTGCTTGCGGTGGTCGCGCCGCCGGCCCGCATCCCGCATCCAACTCCAGCAGCAGAAACAGCACGAGCGGGAGCGCTCAGAGATGAAAATCATAGTCGCAATCAAACAGGTTCCGGAACGCGACGCCCAGGTTCACATCGACGCCGCGGGCAAATGGATCGATGAGTCCGACCTGCAGTACGCCATGAACGAGCCCGACGCCTACGCGCTTGAAGAGGCGCTGCAGTTGAAAGAAAAAGCCGGCGGCGAGGTAATCGTGTTGAGCGCCGGGCCGGAGCGCGTGGGCCAGACCATTCGCGAAGCTCTCGCCAAAGGCGCGGACCGCGCCATTCATCTGCTCTGCGACGATCTCATCGCGCGCGATGCGCTTGGCATAGCGCGCCTGCTGGCCGCGGCCATTCAGACCGAAAGCCCCGGCCTCATTCTCACCGGCCTGCAATCGGAAGACCTCGGCCTGGGCCAGACCGGGGTCATCGTCGCCGAGTTGCTTGGCCTGCCGCACGCGTCGCTCATCCTGCATGTGGAAGCCACGGATGCCGGCCTCAAAGTCAGGCGCGAGCTCGAAGAAGGCTGGTTCCAGTCCATCGAGCTGCCCACACCTGCCGTGCTCACGATTCAGTCCGGCGGCAACAAGCTGCGCTACGCCACGCTGATGGGCATCAAGCGCGCCAGGACAAAAGAAGTACGCACGGTCAATGCAGCCGATCTTGGAGCCGACGGCGCGCCGGTGGCCGTGCTTGAACAGATCACGCTCCCCAAAAAGCAAAAATCGACGCAGATGCTCTCCGGCAGCGCCAAAGAAGCCGCCGCCGCGCTGGTGGAAAAACTCAAGTTCGAAGCGAGGGTTCTATGAGTGTTCTTTTAGTTCTGGAGGAGCGCGGCGGCCGCATAAGCCGCACCAGTTGGGAAGCAGCCGCCGCGGCCCTGCGCCTTGCGCCCGCAGAGAGCGTGACCGCGGTCGTAATCGGCGCGCAAACCGAATCGCTCGCTGCCGAGGCCGCAGCCAAGGCTTTCGGCAAAGTGGTGCGCGTGGAGCATCCGCTGCTGGCCCAGTATACGGCCGATGGTTATTGCGCCGCGCTGCATGCGCTCATTCATAAAGAAAGCCCCGCGCACATCGTGTTCCCGCACACCTATCAGGTGCGCGATTACGCGCCCGCGCTGGCCTGCCGCAGCGGCCAGGTGCTCATCGGCGACGTAATCGAGATCGCGGATGGTCCGGTCTTCACTCGCCAGCTTATGCAGGGCCGGCTTAATGGCAGCTATCGCCACAGCGGCAGCGGCCCATGCTTTGTCTCCGTGCAGGCCGGAGCTTTCCGCGCGGAACTGGCCAACGCCACAAGCGCAATGCCCATTGAAACCTTCACGCCCACACTCGACGCGGCGCAGATTCGCACCCAACCCGGCGAACCTTTTCGCGGCTCCGCACAAACAGTGGACCTGGGCTCCGCGCAGCTCATCGTCAGCGTAGGCCGCGGCATCCGCGAGGCCGAAAATCTGCCGCTGGTGCAGTCGCTCGCCACCGCGCTCGGCGCGGAGCTGGCCGCCTCTCGGCCCATCTGCGACAACGGCTGGCTGCCCATGGAACGACAGGTGGGCAGCTCCGGCCAGAGCGTCGCGCCCAAGCTCTATCTCGCCGTCGGCATCTCCGGCGCCATTCAGCACCTGGTCGGCATGAAAGGCTCGCAGTGCATCGTCGCCATCAACAAAGACCCCGATGCGCCCATCTTCGAAGTAGCCGACTATGGCATCGTCGGCGATTTGTTTGAAGTGGTGCCTGCGTTGACGGAAGCGGTAAAGGCGGCAAAGCAGTAAAGGTAGAGAACTATGCTGAGATTACCGTTGGTCGTTCTCTCGATCTCAATCCTGGCTCAGTCTGCTTTATGCTTTCAGGCAAACGAAGACAGGAAACCGATTCAGATTGGCAGCATCGATTATTTCGGCTATGCCGGGCTTAATCTGAAACAAGTTGCCGACCATCTGCCGATTCATGTGGGAGATTCGGTAAATCCCGATTCGTTCGATCGCCAGAAAGAAGCAATTCAGCGTGTTGTGAAGGAATTTACCGGGAAGCCGGCCACTGACATAGCAACGGTTTGCTGCGACAGCTCACGGCGCCTGTTGATTTATATCGGCTTGAACGGAGAGTCGTCGCATCTGGTTCCACATAATCGTCTGCCGCACGGCCAAGATCATCTTGAGGATGCAGCATTAAAGCTCTACGAGCGCGACATGGCGGCGGTTCAAGATGCTGTGCGCCGCGGAGCATCGTCCGAAGACGAATCCAAGGGATACGCACTCTCCGCCGATCCCGCCGCACGGCAGGTCGAGTTGGGAATCCGCACCTACGCTGCTTCTCGCGGAGAAGAACTCGAGAGGGTGTTACGGAATTCATCCGATCCACAGCAGCGGCAGGCAAGCGCGTGCCTGTTAGGTTATGCAGATCGCTCCGCGGCGCAAATTCAGGGTCTCGTTCAGGCTGCATCGGATGCCGATGACGATGTACGCAATAATGCGGTGAGGGCGCTCGCGGTATTGGCATCTGCAAAAAATGCAGATAGCGTTAATGTCGATCCAACTCCCTTCATTGATTTGCTGTTTTCCGGTCAATGGACAGACCGCAACAAAGGGAGCTTTCTGTTATTCCGACTCACGCAAAAGCGCGACCCCATCTTCCTGAAAAAACTCCACGAGCAGGCATTGGGGCCGCTGATCGAAGGCGCGCGATGGAATAACTCCGGGCATTCTTCGGTATTCCTCTTCATACTCGGGCGCATCGAAGGCATTCCGACGACGGAGTTGTCGCGGTTGATTGAGAAGGGAGACAAAGCGGAAATCATCAGCACTGCGGAGGAAACTCTCCGCAAATCGAGCCACTGAAACCTTTCAAACGCATATCATTTGCGCTCAGTTGGCCACAGGCATTATGGTTCCCTCTTTACTGCAAATCGGATTGTGAACGGGGGAAATCCAGGTGCTTCTTCCTCACACCTATCAGGCCGCGCTATTTCTCATGATCCTGAGCATGCTCTGCTGGGGATCGTGGGCCAACACGCTCAAGCTCTGCCCGCGCTACCGCTTTCAGCTTTTCTACTGGGACTACGCCATCGGCATGGTGCTGTGCGCGCTGGCGCTGGGCCTTACCGCCGGCAGCCATGGCGGCGCGGGCACGCCGCTGATTCCGGACATCGTTCAGACCGCGCCCGTTCTCGTCTTCTATGCGTTTCTGGGCGGCGTGATTTTCAACGTGGCCAACCTGCTGCTGGTGGCCGCGATTGACGTGGCCGGACTGGCCGTGGCTTTTCCCGTGGGCATTGGCCTGGCGCTCGTCATCGGCGCGATTTCCAATTACGTCATCACTCCCGTCGGCAACCCGCCGCTGCTGTTTGGCGGCGTGGCTCTTGTCGCCGTCGCCATTGTTCTGGACGCCGCCGCTTATCGCAAACGCGAGACCAGCGCGAAAGCCACTACCACGCGCGGCATCGTCCTTAGCCTTGTCGCGGGCGTGTTGATGGGCTGCTTTTATCCCTTTGTGGCGCGCGCTCTTAACGGCGTGGCCGGCGAAGCTGCACCCGGCCCTTACGCGGTGTCAGTCTTCTTCGCGGCGGGCCTGTTGCTGTCCACCTTTCCCGCCAACTGGCTGCTCATGCGCAAGCCGCTCGACGGCAAGCCGCCGGTGAAGGGCCGCGACTACTGGCCCGCGCCGCTCGGCTGGCACCTGGCCGGCGTATTTGGCGGAGCCATCTGGTGCCTGGGCGGTGTGGCCAACTTTGTCGCATCCGGCGCCCATCTTGTGGGACCGGCCGTTTCCTACACCATCGGCCAGGGAGCCACCATGGTCTCAGCCCTCTGGGGCGTCTTTGTCTGGCACGAGTTTGCGGGCGCGCCCCGCGCAGCCAGAAAGCTGCTCTTGTTCATGTTCATCTTCTTCCTGCTGGGCCTTGGCGCGGTGGCGCTGGCTCCGCTCGCGCAATTCAATCGCTGAGGCACACACGTGACCGAAACCAGAAAAGCAATTGTTGTCGTGGGCAGCATCACCATGGATCTGGTCACGCGCACCCCGCAGATTCCACGCACTGGCGAGACCCTCATCGGCACAGGCTTTGAGACCACTCCCGGCGGCAAGGGAGCCAACCAGGCAGTGGCTGCCGCGCGGCTCGGCTATCCGGTGGCGATGGTCGCCAAAGTCGGCTCCGATGTATACGGCGCGCAGTTGCTCGAAAATCTTGCCGGCGCCGGCGTGGACGCAGATGCTGTGGCGCGGGCCGAAGGCTCTTCAGGACTGGCGCCAATGTTTGTGGCGGCGACCGGCGAAAACAGCATCGTCGTTGTTCCCGGAGCCAACGCCACGCTGGACCGCGCGGCTGTCGATCGCCAGGCCGCACTCATCCGCTCCGCGGGCATGGTCCTGTGCCAGCTTGAGATTCCCATCGATACGCTAACCTACACACTCGCGCTCTGCGCTGAAGCCGGCGTGCCCGTGATGCTTGACCCGGCGCCCGCGGCCGCACTCCCCGACGCTGCTTTCAAGCAGGTAGCGTGGTTCACGCCCAATGAGACGGAAGCGGCGTTTTATCTGGGTAGCCACGCCAGTGTCGAAGACAGCGCGCAGCGCTTGATTTCCAAAGGCCTGCGCGGCGTGGTGCTCAAGCGCGGCGCGGAGGGTGCATACGTCGCCATGGCCGGCGGCCGTGCCGAGTGGGTAAAGCCCTTCAAGGTGCAGGCTGTTGACACCGTGGCCGCGGGCGACTGCTTTAACGGCGCCTTCGCCGTGGCGCTGCTCGAAGGGCGCGATCCATGGGCGGCAGCGCGCTTTGCCAACGCCGCGGCGGCCATCGCGGTAACCCGCCGCGGCGCGCAGGCCTCCATGCCTTCGCGCGCCGACGTGGACCAGTTTCTCGAACAGAATTCCTGAACCTTCGCCGTCCGCGGCCTTGGCCCGCGCTCATGTCACAGGAGATCGATTGATGCAGCGTACCGTTTACCTCGGCATCCTATGGGCGGCCCTCGCACTGGCCGCATCCGCGCAGGATACGCAGTATCCGCCACACAACCAGCAGATTCCCGCGCCCGCCTGCATGAATCTGCATAATGCATGGCAAGTGGCTCAGCCGCCTTGCCCGCCGTTTGTGCATGAACGCTGGCTCGCCGACATCGAGCACTGGCGAACCGAGCGGCGCATCCGCACCGCCTTCGATCCCGCGCGCTACCAGTTGCCCGCGCTCCGTTGGACGCAGTCGAGCTTTATCCAGCCATAGATGATGGTGCAAGACCGCTACTTCTACGATCCGGTTGCGGGCAAATACACCGTCGACCGCTATCTGGACGATCTGGAGAAACGCTACGGCGGCATCGACGCTGTTCTGGTCTGGTCCACGTATCCAAACATGGGCATCGACGACCGCAATCAGCTTGAAATGGTCGAATCCATGCCGGGTGGCATCGAGGGTGTGCGCAAAATGGTCGAGGACTTTCACCGCCGCGGAGTCCGCGTGCTGTTTCCCATGATGATGTGGGACCAGGGCACGCACGATCCCGGCAAGCCCTGGCCGCAGGCGATCGCGGAGCTGATGAAAGCCATCGACGCGGATGGCATCAACGGCGACACGCAGGACGGCGTGCCGCTGGGCTTTTCGCTGGCCGCCGAGGCCATCGGGCATCCGCTGGCTTTTGAACCCGAGACCAGCCCCAGTGACGAAGCACTCGCCTGGAACGTGATGACCTGGGGACAGTACTCGTTTCCATTCATTCCCATGGTGGACCGCTATAAATGGATCGAAACCCGGCACATGGTCAATATCAGCGATCGCTGGGCAGAGGACAAGACAAACGACCTGCAATTCGCCTTTTTCAACGGCGTGGGCTGGGAAAGCTGGGAGAACATCTGGGGCATCTGGAACGGCATGAATCCGCGCGATGCCGAGGCCACGCGCCGCATGGCCACTATCGAACGGGCGGTGGCGCCGTTTCTCATCAGCCCCGCGTGGGAGCCGCTCTATCCCATGCAAACCTACGGCGTATACGCCAGCCGCTGGCCGCTCGGCAGCCAGAGTGTGTGGACCATCGTGAACCGCGGCGCTTATGACCTGGACGGCCGGCAGATGGACGTTCCACTTACACCGGGCATGCGCTATTTCGACCTCTATCACGGCGTGGAGATCAAGCCGGAGATGGATGGACAGAATGCGGCGTTGAGCTTCGCTCTCGAGGCCAACGGCTACGGCGCAATCCTGGCCACACCGGGCGAGCCCAGCGCGGCCGTCGAGGCCCTGATGCGGAAGATGGCGGCCATGACCGCCACGCCGCTGGCCTCGTACTCGCACGAGCACGTCCTTCTGCCGCAGACCATGGTGCCCATCGCGCCCACCAAAGCAGCCGCGCAGGCTCCGCCAGGCATGATCCGCATCCCCGGCGGCGCGTTCCTGTTCAAAGTCACGGGAACTGAGATTGAAGGCGGCGACGACCCCGGCGTGGATGTGCAGTATCCATGGGAGGATTCACCGCGCCGCTACCACGAAAAAAGCATGCAGGTGGCGCCGTTTTACATCGACAAGTTTCCCGTTACCAATGCGCAGTTCAAGCATTTTCTGGATGCGACGCACTATACGCCGCGCGACTCTCTGAACTTTCTGCGCGACTGGAAGAACGGCGCCTTTCCGAAAGGGTGGGACAATCGGCCCGTTACCTGGGTGTCGCTTGAGGACGCGCGCGCTTACGCGGCGTGGGCGGGCAAGCGACTGCCGCACGAGTGGGAGTGGCAGTTCGCTGCGCAAGGCACAGACGACCGCGCCTTTCCATGGGGCAATGAGTGGGTGCCGGCAAACATGCCCGCGCTCGCCACCGGACGCACCATGCCCGGACCCGATCCGGTAGACTCTCATCCGCAGGGAGCAAGCCCCTTCGGTGTGATGGATATGGTGGGCAATGTGTGGCAATGGACCGACGAGTTCACCGATGAGCACACGCGCGCGGCCATCCTGCGCGGCGGCGAGTACTATCATCCGCAGGGCTCGGTATGGTATTTCCCCGAGGCTTTCCGCAACGACCAGCACAGCAAGCTGCTGCTCATGGCTCCGGGATACGATCGCTCCGGCGGCGTGGGCTTCCGCTGCGTGGTGGACGCGCAATAAGCACAACCGCGAGCAGCGCGCGTCCCATCGGCGACAATGGGAGCCATGACTGCATCCGCGCATTGGCTCGCCGAATGCAAACCCACACGGCGGGCGTTTCTCCGTAACGCCGCACTGGCCGCGGGCGCAGCAGCATCGCGCGGCGCCGCCTGGAATCAGACCCCCGATCCCGACTACCGTCTTGAAATCTCGGAGATCGATTGGGAGTTATCGCCCAAAAAGAAAATCCGCACCTTCGCCTACAACGGCCAGATTCCCGGCCCATTGATTCGACTCACGGAAGGCAAGCCGGTAGCCATCGCCATCACCAACAAAACCGATCATGCGGAGATCGTTCACTGGCACGGCCAGTGGACTCCCTCGAACGTGGACGGCGCAATGGAAGAAGGCTCTCCGACGATTCCCGCCGGGGCAAGCACGTTGATCCGGTTCACGCCGCGGCCTGCGGGCCTGCACTGGTACCACACCCACGCCATGGCCCACCGCAATCTCAAGCGCGGCCTCTACACCGGCCAGTTCGGCGCGCTCCACGTGGACCCGCCCGTCAACCCGGCGCTCTATGACCGCGAGGAATTCATCGTGCTCCACGACTGGGAGCCTTACTACGCAGCCAGCGGCGACGGATCGCTGATGGTGAACTATGTGCTCGGCTCTGTCAACGGACGCATGCTCGGCCACGGCAACCCCATCCAGGTGCGCCAGGGGCAGCGGGTGCTGTTTCAGATACTCAACGCCAGCGCCACGGAGCCGCACTGGCTTGCGCTGCCCGGTCATCGCTTCAAGGTGCTCGCTCTCGACGGCGCGCCTGTGGCCACGCAAGCCAGCGTTGGACTGCTGCGTCTTGGCCCCGCCGAACGCATTACTGCGCTCGTCGATATGAACATGCCCGGCGTGTGGGTCTTCGGCGAATCGCGCAAGGACTTTCGCGATGCGGGCATGGGTGTGGTGGTGGAATATGCCGGCCGCACCGGCAAACCCGAAGAGCCCAGCGTTGACAAACTTGCATGGGACTATCGCATCTTCGGCAACGCAAATCCAATCGCACGCACACCGGATGTAACCGTGCCGCTCGTCTTCACATCTAAGTTCAAAGGCCACGGCGCGCTCGACCAGTGGATGATCAACGGCAAATCCTATCCGGATTACCAGCCGGTCCTGCTGCACACCGGTCTGCGTCATCGACTGGTCTTTCAAAATCGCAGCACCGACGATCATCCGGTGCACCTGCACCGGCACAACTTTGAGTTAGTCTCGATGCAGGGAGCTGCCATGAGCGGCGTCCACAAAGATGTAGTGGTGGTGGCCGCGGGAACCACGGTGGAAGCCGATCTGGTGGCCAACAACCCCGGCAACACGCTCTTCCATTGCCATCAGCAGGACCACATGGACTCCGGCTTTATGACATTGTTTCAATACGCGTAAAGGGTTGCTCACTCTCTAAAGGACCGCCTTGAAATCACCGCTCTCATTCCTTGCGCTCATTTTCCTGATTGGTTCCGCGGCCGCGCGCGCACAGGGCAACTACGAGATCCAGGTTTACGGCGCCGATACCGTGCCTGCGCGCAGCACCATGGTCGAGTTGCACTCGAACTTCACCGCCGCCGGCGAGCGCTACTACGTGGACGGCGCCGCGCCGACCAATCACGCCGAGCACGAAACCATCGAGATTACGCAGGGCATCAACAACTGGGCGGAAGTGGGCTTTTATATCTTCACCAGCGAAGAAAGCGGACTGGGCATCGACTGGGTAGGCGACCACATCCGCCCACGCGTGCGCATTCCCGACAGTTGGCGCTGGCCGGTGGGCGTGAGCCTGTCCATGGAGTTTGGCTATCAGCGCGCGCTCTACTCGCCCGACACATGGACGTGGGAAATTCGCCCCATCGTGGACAAGTCCGTAGGCCGCTGGTACTTCGCAGTGAATCCAGCGCTGGAACGCACCTGGCACGGACCGGACGTGAATCTCGGCGTAGGCTTTTCGCCGGCGGCCAAGATCAGCTATGACTTCACCAGACAGATCAGCGGCGGCCTTGAGTACTACGCCGACTACGGCAGCATCACCAACATCGCCAGCCTGCACGACCAGCAGCAGCAGCTCTTTCCGGCCATCGATCTGAACGTTTCACCGAAATGGGAGATCAACTTTGGCGCCGGCATAGGGCCCACCGCCGCCACCGATCACTGGATCGTGAAGGCGATCATTGGACGCCACTTCGACTGGGGACATCACATGCAGTAGCGCTGCGCCTGCAACACGATCGGGTCGACAACACAGCCGAATCCGCACCATGATCAAAGCTGCCTGCACCCCGCCTTCAACTCACCAGTGCGAAGTCCCGGATCGTCTCCTTGCGCACCGTGAGCCGCTCGATCAGGTCGGTGCGCACCTCATAGCCGCGGCCCGGCGCATCGGAAATCGCGATCTCGCCCGCCTCGGACACGGTCACTTCCGGCTCAATGATGTCCTCGGCAAAGTAGCGTGCCGAGGCCGAAACATCACCCGGCAGCGTGAAGTTTTCAAGCGTCGAGAGCGCGATGTTGTGCGAGCGGCCCACTCCCGACTCGAGCATCCCGCCACACCACACCGGAATTCCGCGTTCGAGCGCCGCGTTGTGCACGGCAATCGCTTCGGAGAAGCCGCCCACGCGGCCCAGCTTGATGTTGATCACCCGGCAGGAGTCCATTTCGACTGCCGCCAGCACATCGCGCCGGTTGCGGATCGACTCGTCGAGGCAGATCGGCGTGTCCATCCGCTTCTGCAGCGTGGAATGGAAATAAAAGTCGTCGTGCCACAGCGGCTGCTCGATCATGAGCATGTCGAAGTTGTCGAAGCTCACCAGGTGATCGAAGTCGCGCATGCGGTATGCGGAGTTGGCGTCGCAGCTCAGAGTAATGCCGGGCCAGCGACTGCGCACCGCCTCAAAAACCTCCACATCCCAGCCCGGCTTGCACTTGAGCTTGATGCGCTGGTAGCCGGCGGCCAGCTCCTTCTCAATCGTCGCCAGCAGCGCCGGAATCGACTGCTGAATTCCCAGCGACACACCGGCCGGAACGCTGTCGCGCACACCGCCCAGCAGCCGGGAAAGCGAAATGCCTTCGCGCTGCGCCTCAATGTCCCATATCGCGTTTTCGAGGGTTGCCTTGGCCATGGGGTTGTCGCGCACCGGACGGAAAATCCTGGGACACTCGCCGCCATGCTCCGGGTTTGCACTAGCCAGTGCCGGGCCAAGCTCCTGCACAATCACCTGCCAGGCGCTGTCTGTCCATTCTCCTGAAAAATGCGGCCGCTCGCCGGCCGTACACTCGCCCCAGCCCACCAGGCCTTCGGAATGAATTTCGGCTAGCAGCACGCGCCGCTCGCGGGTAACGCCAAAGCTGGTCTCAAACGGACGCACCAGCGGCATGTGCAGTTCGCGCAGGATGATTGCATCGATTCTCATAAATTTTTTCGCGTTGCTAAGATTTGAAGACCTGCCCCGGCTGGCCCGGAAATGCCAGCTCGAAGGTTCCATTTCCTTCCGCATCCAGGGAGAAGCCGACCACCGCCAGCCCTCGGGAAAATGCCTCTTGAAACTTTGTACGGTTCTCCAATTGAACGGCGAGTGCACGGGCCCGGTTCGCGTTGCTGGCCTTCCACTGGTAGATGGCGGCCGGAATCACAATCCGCTCCTCGATAGCCTGCACGGCTGTCGGACGTCCGTCCAGAATTGCCTCTACCCTGTGCGACACAAGCTCCCACTCCGCCAGAAGACGATCCGTGGGCAACCCACCCTGCAGTCGAGATGAGGATACACCATAAAAATCTGGCCGGTAGGCGCGAACCACCGCTCCCAGCCTGTGGATATTGAGGAAAGCGTTTTTGATTTCAAGAGGATCGAAGGTCCACTCCATGTGGAAAATTCCGCGGGAAATGGCCTCCAGTCTTTGTTCGCGCTTGAGCCGTACACCCAGTCCGCGGTTGCGATACCCTTCCCGCACAGCCAGCATGTGCGAGTGCAGATAGGGCCGTGCCTGGCTGCCGTCGCTCTTCACTCCAGGCAAAGACATGGCGAAACCAATCAGCGCCTGCCGCGTTGCGCCGGAGCCTCCGTCGGTATCGAACGCGCCGACCACCTGGCCGCCAATCTTCTGCGCCAGCAGAAAAGTCTTGCGCGGAATCATTTCGCTTTCGTCGTAGCCCCAGGTTTCAATCTGCAGTTGCACGCAGGCCTCGAATTCATCGAATCCCTCGCATGCGCGGACCTGGATCATGGCTGCACCTTTGCCTGTTCAGCGGCCAGTTTGCGCTTGGCCGCGGTCCACAGCGCCTCCAGCTCCGCCGGAGCCAGTTGCTCCAGTGGCCGTGGCGCCGCCAGCTCCATTTCGAGAAAGCGCTGGCGGAAGCGCAGATTGCAGCCGCGCAGCGCCATCTCCGAATCGACGCCGAGATGCCGGCCAAGGTTCACCGCGGTAAAGAGCAGATCGCCCAACTCGGCTTCCATGGCGGGCCTGCGCGCCGGATCGTCCGACGCGGCTTCTGCTTCCAGCTCCGCTGTTTCTTCGGCGAGCTTCGGAAGCAGGTCGCGCCAGTGCGGCCAGTCAAAGCCGGCCTTCTGCGCCTTGGCGCCCAGCTTGGCCGCCTCGGCCAGCGCCGGCAGCGCCCGCTGCACGCTGTCAAGCCGCGACTCCGGCTGATTCCCCGCTTTGTCTGTGCTGTGTTTCTCGGCGGCTTTGATCTCGTCCCAGTTGCGCAGCACCGCCGCAGCCGATCCCTCCACATCCGCATTTACATCGGCGCGATTGCCCGCGGCCTTCGAGGCCTCTTCGCCAAACACGTGCGGATGCCGGCGAATGAGCTTGCGATTCAGATGGTCGAGCACGTCGGCAATCGTGAACTCGCCCTCGCCGGCCGCCATCTCGGCATAAAACAGCACTTGCAGAAGCAGATCGCCCAGCTCTTCGGCCAGATGCGGAAAGTCCCGGCGCTCGATCGCGTCGAAGACCTCGTAGACCTCTTCAAGCGTGTATTTGCGGATGGTATCGAAGGTCTGCTCGCGGTCCCAGGGGCATCCGCCGGGAGCGCGCAGCCGGGCCATAATGGCCGCCGACTGCTCAAAGAGCTCAGCCGCCCGCGCCGGATCGGTCGTGGTTTGCGGCGTAGGGTCCTTTCGATTGGAACCAGGCGGCGGAAGGTCCATGCGTCCCTAGTGTACTTGAGCCGCGCACAACCTGCGCCGTCTCCAGAGCCGGTTTCGAATCAGGTTGCGAAATCAAGCGCCACCACTTCGTGTACTTCGATGGATGGAATCTCCGCCGTAATCACGCCATCTTCCATGCGATAGGGCAGCTCATTGCCGGCCACCAGTAAACGCGCTCTCGACACACGTTTGTTAGCGGGTATGCGTATCCGAACCTGCTGGCTTGAGAGCGGAATCGCCTCGCGCACCGGCCCTTTCATCATCATCGGGTTCGTCAGGTTCACAAGGTGTACGGTCATCGACTGCCTTTGCGTGAAGACGGAGATGTCGACAACGCCTCTGCCCTTCACAGAAACAGGCTGCATCTCGTTAGTGGCCCAGAGGACCGCGTTGCGCAGCAGTTTGGCGTGGTCAACATCCATCACCTCCCAAAGGGTGCGATCGACATCCCAGGGAAAATAGACCACGCGCGCATGTCCGGTATCGCGCAAAAACACTCCTGCATATCTCCCCTCCGCCGCCCATCACCCGCGCCACATACCGGCCGCTTCGTGCAGCGTAGCCGCATCTTCCTAGTCTAAAAACTAAGTCTAGCCGATAGCTGCAACTGGCGCGGATCGTGCGCGACAGTTACCTGCCCAAACTGTGCGTTGATCTGCTGTCCAGTCGATGGATTGAACTCGGCAGTCGAATTGATGGTGGAGTACTGCGTGTGATTGAAGGCATTGTAGGCCTCGAACCTTAGCTGCAAGCTGAGCCGCTCGTGAAGCGGAATGTTCTTCAACAGCGCCAGGTTAAAGTTGTCCACTCCGGGTCCGATAATAAATGTCCGCGGCGCATTGCCAAATGTGCCCACAGCCGGAAGCTGAACCGCGCTCGTATTGAAGTAACGCGCGAAAGTGCGATCGCCTCTGCTGAGGTTGGCGTTGCCTGACAGCACCGCTCGCGGAGCTATCGATGTACTGCCGGTAATATCCTCACCATTCGTTGTGGTAATGGTCACGCCAAGCGGATTGCCGCGCTGAAAGTTGCTGATGTCGGATATCGACCAGTTGTTGATGACGGTCCGGGCAAACACATTTTCCCAGCGAACAGATGGAAGATCGTAGACAAAATTCGCTTCCAGGGCCTGTGGCACGTCGAACGCAGCCACGCTGCGATAGTACGCCCTGAGCGGCACCACTGGCTCCAGCGTATCCGTGTCGCTGTCGTTGAAATCCATAACCTTCGCCCAGGTGTAGGCCACGCCGAATTGCAATGAATGCGCAAATCGACGCTGCACACTTATCTGCATTGAGTTATATCCAGAGTTAAACCCATTCGACAGGTTATAAATCGCGTTATAGCCCAGGATAGGACGATAAAACGAAGTGGGATAGGGAGTGCCAGCCTTCTGTGTCGGATCCTGATTGGCCGGGAGGAAATCGGCGCCAATCGCGATAGCGTTCTGATCGACTAAGGCGCTGAGATGGCGGCTCTGCTCGCCCACGTACGCGAGGGAGAGCATTGTGCCAAATCCGATATCCTGTTGTACACCGAGACTGTAATTCATCACCATCGCCAGATGTCCGGCTGAAGCCACCCCGTAGACATTATTCGGAAACACAAGCCCTGAAGACGAAAGCAGCGTCGAGAGCTGGCCATAGTAAAGAACCGGGGTCTGCGCCAGAGGTGGAAGGCCGACGAAATTATCGAAGTAGTTCTCGCTGAAACGGTTCTGGAATACCCCAAAGCCTCCGCGCAACGCCGTCTTTCCGTTGCCGAAGACATCATAGGCGAATCCAAAGCGCGGACCGAGTTGCAGACCCGCACCTGGAGTAAGACTGCGCGGAGCCGAACCCGGGCTAGACGCGGCAACCATTCCATCTGCGGCATTGCCAAGGCTTGGAGAAATTGCCCCAATGTCAGCAGCAGGATATTGCTGCCCGGTTCCCGGATCGATTCCGATACGTGCGCCATTCACAATCGCAGGAACAATCAGATGCGCCGCCTGCGAAGGATCATACCGGCTCGGAATAAATGCCGAAACCTGGTTGTTTACCTCGGTAAATGGCGTCACATAGGTAAACCGCAGTCCGTAGTCGACGGTAAGTTTCGAAGTAATCCTCCAGTTATCCTGAACATATCCTTCAATATCGGTGTCCTGTAGAGTGAACAGCCCTGGAATTGATCTCTCGGTATATTCATTGAAGGTTCCGAGAGCCGCATTGCCATAGGCATACCCCGTGTTCAAAGGATTCTTGGCATTGTTCTGAAAATCGAAAGACCCATTGGAAGATCCGCCATTCTGTGTCTTTTGCGTACGCGTGTAATATTCCCAATAAATACCGGCCTTGATGTTATGAGACGAGCGAGTATAAGACACATTGTCTGTAAAGTTATAGAGGTAGTAACGGTTGTAGAGCGGGAATCGGCCTGGAATCGAGATCGTCGCATCGTTGGGGATTCCTCCAAACGATGCGTTCGGCAAAATATTCAATGGGTTGGCCGCCGGGAAGAACTGGCCAAGATTAAACCCCACATTGCTTTTGGTGACGCTCTGGAGCGCATTGCTGGAATACGTATCGCCCGCCGGCTGATAGAGAAAGCCGAAAGATGCTTCGTTCAATAACGATGGGCTAAAGATGTGCATCCAGCGGCCAGAAGCGGCCTTGAAATCGGTGTAATAGGTCCAGGGCACCAGCGGCCAGTTGCCCGAGCTATCAGGTAAACCCAGGGCCCCGGTGACGTTTTCGTTGAATGCGTTATAGCTGCCTGAAATGGAATTTGCTACGTTCAGATTGTAGTCCATCCGCAGCGTCTGCGTACCGAGCGGTGTCTGATCCGAAGTGGTAAAAACATAGTTATAGTTGCCCTTGGATACTGCCGTATTTGTAAAATTCGGCAACGGGAGGCGCTTGAGCAGAGCCAGGCCGTTGGCGTCTGTTTCCGTGCCGGGAATCGTGTTGTTGGGAAACGGCTGATTATTGTTGTAGGGATCCTTCACAACATAGAGCTGACCACCCGGATTATAACTTTGGGAGAAGTTTCCCTGGCGCTCAATAGCTGTAGGCACTGTGACCGAACCTGTCGTCGTTGAACTGATCGGCCAGAACTCCTGATTCCAGAAGAAAAATAGCTTTCCCGCATTCCGTCCGATAACATGCGGAATCCATACCGGACCGCCGACATTATAAGTTACTGTGTTATAGCGATAGACTGGTCGCGCGACGTGATTTCGGTTGTTGAAGTAATTATTTGCGTTGTAGTCTTCATTGCGATTGAAATAACTGACCAGTCCATGGTAAGTTTTCGTACCGGACTTTGTAACCGCAATAATATTCGATCCCGACTGGCGGCCGTACTCCGCTTCGTAGTTGCTGGTTTCAAGCTTCACTTCTTCGACGGCGTCCTGGCTCACCATATCCTTCATGCCCGTACTGGACATGTCGTCCGCCGGAACGCCATCGATAAAGATGGAATTGCTGTTGCTCCTGTTTCCATTCACATAGATGGTTGGGCCGCTGCTGATGTTCTGGCTCTGACTGGTGTCGATCACGCCGGGAGCCAGCGTGACAAGATCGGTGAAGTTGCGTCCTCTTACCACCAGGCTCTGAATCTGCGTCGAAGAGAGCAAGTCGGAAATCTCCGAGCTCTGCGTCATCACAGTCGAGCCTTCTGCGGATACGGTTGTGGTTTGCGTAACGGCGCCCACTTCCAGGCCTACGTGAGTCACCGGCAACGTTTCACCCGTGGTGAGCGTAAGGTGGGCGAGATGCTTGGTTTTGAATCCCTGCGCCGTGAACGTCAGCATGTAAACTCCGGGCTGCATGCTGTTAAACGTAAACTCGCCGTTTTGATTGCTCGTTGTTTGACGGGATACGCCGGTTTCAGTCTGCACAGCAGTAACTGAAGTCCCGGCCACTGCCGCTCCGGATGGGTCCTGGACCGATCCCGCGATCGAACCGGTTGTGAGCTGCGCGCACAACTGGCTCGTGCAAAGCAGTGCGGCGAATGCCGCCGTGATCGCCAGATTGCAGGTGCGGCGGAAGGATATTTGGAAGACGTGCATGGCTCTCCTTTTCTTCAAAGCGAATTGCCTGTGATTGCTCACCGAACTATGCGTAATCTGGTTTTCGTATGGCAAATCAACTGTTACCGCGATCGGCCGCTCTGCTCGTACTGGTTCAACAGGCTCGTAAGCCTCTGCACAATCTCCGGTCGCTTGGCCCACTGGTTGTAGTACTCGTGCGGATCGTCTGCCAGGTTGTAAAGCTGCCCCTGCACCCCGTCCGGTGCCGGTTGCACGCGCTTTGGCGATGAGAATCCGCCGCTGCCAAGCCCCAATTCGAGCTTCCAGTCTCCTTCGCGAATCGTGAGCATCCCGTCTATGGAGGCGTCGACAATGGTTTTGCGAATTTGCGGATGATTGGGATCGAGCAGCGCAGGCAGAAGATTAAAGCTGTCCTCGCCGGCGTCCTGTGGCATCGGACGATGCAAAATTGCCGCCAGAGTTGCCATCAGGTCAGTCAGCGAGCCAGTGTCGTTACACACCGTGTTGGCCGGAATGTGCCCGGGCCAGCGCGCGATGAACGGAATGCGATGTCCCGCCTCCCAGATGTCTGCTTTTTCTCCGCGCCACTCTGCATTGGCACGGTGCGGATAGTGCGCAATATCCTCGGGCTTCCAGTCGGCGCCGTTGTCGCTGGTTACGATCACCAAGGTGTTGTCGTCCATTCCCAGCGCGCGCAGCGTGTCGAGCACGCGGCCAATCATGGCATCCACTTCGGCTACATAATCGCCGTAGTCGCCCGCGCCCGATTTACCGTGGTACTGCGGCAACGGCACCCATGGCGTATGCGGTGAAGGCATGGCAAAGTAGAGAAAGAAAGGCTGCTCGGGCCGTTTCGCACGCTGGTGCAATATATCCACAACCCTGTCGGTAAGCGTGGGCAGCACCTCGGGAAACTGGAAATCCGGCGCGCGCAGGCCAGCTCTCCAAAACACGCCGCGCGGCGTCTTGCTGCCGGGATCGGCAATCGTCGCCTGCTCAACTACGTGCTCGTTTTCAAAATACACATACGGCGGCATGTCCAGCGATGCCGGAATGCCAAAGTAATAGTCGAACCCGTGGGAGATCGGGCCGGGCCGCAGCGGCTTGGTGAAATCTGTCGGCTCGGCATCTCCCAAGCCCAGGTGCCATTTGCCCACCCCTGCGGTGTAATAGCCGTCGTCCTTCAGCATCAGCGGGACGGTCATGCGGCCGGGCTCGATGAGATTTGGAGAATCGCCGTTAAGAACCCCCTTCTTGAGACGGGACCGCCAACTGTAGCGCCCGGTAAGTATGCTGTAGCGGCTCGGTGTGCAAACGGCGCTGGAAGCATGCATATCGTTAAAGCGCATGCCCTGTTTCGCAAACCCGTTGCAGTTCGGTGTCGGCACGGCTGAATGCCGGTTGTAGGCATCCAAATCGCCCCACCCCATGTCATCGGCCAGGATGTAGACCACGTTGGGTCGGCTACCCTCTTTCAATACGTGCGCAGACAGCTTCGGATTCAGTAAAATTCCGGCCGCACTCAAGCCTGCGCCGGCGCAGAAGGAACGTCGATTGATGTTGTTCGTCATCAGGTCAGGGCCCTTTCGGTCTTGGAATGTCGAGATCGTTATCGTTAGCGATTACGAATATAAAGAAATGAAGCCTCGTTTCTGCATTCTGTTGAAACCTGGCTCCGTGTCCTTTGAAAAAGCACGACAGCCTGAGAAAGCCGTCCCGCAGGGTTGTCAAGATATGCGGCTACTCAAGCGCGAGAACCTGGTGAATGCGCTCAATGGGCTACAGCGGCTTCACAATTGCGATACCCGGAGCCGCCGCTGCAATGTGCCATTTTCCTTGAGAAGGTGCCGTCTTACTCCGCCCCAGACAGGGCGCATGAATTGTGGAACCGCCTTAATGCCTCAGCAGCTCCTGGATCTTTTCGTGCCAGGTCGTCGAGGGCGTCAGTTGCTTCTGGGATACTCACGACCTTTCACGGGGTTCGTCAACCCTGGAACGGTAATTAACTGTAATTTTTTGCGTTTCTCGAAATAACGCTAGCTTTTTCAAACATATATCTACCCTTGACTCTTTCCTTGCCCGCGCCCGTTAAGCGATGTTACGCTAGCTTTCATGCTCCCGGCCCATCCACCCGAGGCGCCGCATGTCTCTCCCGAGCAGACACTTCAGCACCTCGAAGCGGTTCTTGCAAGTTCGGCGTTTGCATCGAGCAAGCGCTGTCAGCAATTTCTTCGCTACGTTGTGATGGAGACTGTGGAAGGGCGCGGACATCTGATTAAAGAGCGGAATATCGCGCTTGAAGTCTTTGGGAGGGGGGTAAGCTTTGAGCCCAACGAAGATGCTCTGGTACGCGTAAAGGCGCGCGAAGTCAGAAAGCGGCTTGCCGAGTATTACCAGTCCGCTCCGGAGCCGGGAGTTCGGATCGAATTGCCCCTTGGGGGTTACGCGCCGCGCATCGGCAGTGCCATCGAAGCAACCGCCTCTCCGATCACGCATGAGATCGGCCCACCGGTTGCGCGCAGAACGCTCAGCCGGCGTCGATTTGCCTGGACGCTTGGCGGGACAATTGCGGCCGTCGGCGCGGGATCGATGATCCCGCTCATCCGCCGCTCCAGGGCGCCCATCGATTTGCTGTGGCAGCCCGTCTTCGCCACCAAATCGCCGCTCTTGATTTTCATACCGGTGCTCTATGACCCGGATGGCCAACTCACAGTCAAAATGGGTATAGGTCCGGCAGACGCCCTGCGCCACGCCGCGGACTTTCTCACCAGCCACCACTATCCTTACTACCTGCGCTTCGGTACCGACTTCACCTTCCCTCAACTGATCGAGCATCCCAGCCTGCTGTTGGGCGGGTTTGCTTCCGTATGGGCCATGAGAATCGCGCGCGACCTGCCCTTTACTCTCACATGGGATTCAGCGCACAACAAAATCATCCTCGACCGGCGCACTGGACAGATATGGCGTCCCGTCAATCAGAATTCCAAGGGCTATGCCGACCAGGACCACGGAATCCTGTGCCGAATCTTCGACTCCGAGAGCGGCCAGATCGTCACCATCGCCGCGGGCATTACCACCTTTGGAACCGCGGGCGCCGCGGGCCTGCTCTTTAATCCGGATTGGTTCGCCGGGTTTGTGAAACAGGCACCTCGCGGCTGGGAGATCAGGAACTTCGAGGCCGTGGTTCGCGTCTCCATCATTGGAATGGCAACCTCGCCGCCTCAGGTCGTCGCAACGCACTTCTGGTAGCGCCGCCGCGCGAGTGCGCAATCCACTGAATCTAGGTCCCACGTATGGAGGCAGCGCCCCACCCAACCATTTCCAGCGTCCTATGATGCCCTTTTTCGGCAACACCTCTGCTTCCGGAACAATTGCCCTTAGCGCGGACAAAGGAAATTGCAACCTGTCGCGCCGCACGGCATTTTCGGCAACAGGAATCACGCATCCACGCGGGAGCAGCGCTTTCTATTTCTCAATCTACTGTCAGCAACTCCTCGAAAAAGCCGCCAATCTGCCGCGCGCGGTCGATGAAATGGATTTCCAGAATCCAATGGCGCCTCAGCCCCCTCTCGTCCACCGAGCGCATCCGCACATTGCTTTGTGGATGAACGTAAAGCGTCACCTTGTCGTCCTCGATTCGCTCGTGAGGAAACTGCCCGATCAGGTGCCCCGCGATCCGGCCGCCGAACTCCCACCCGGATGCATGCGCAAGAGAAACCGCGTATGCAAAAAGCTCCCTTGCCTCGATATCTGGACTTTGCTCGAAGTAGCGCTTCCCTTTGGCAAATGCGCTACCTACATCCTCGCGCATCTTGAGCTTCATGGGATCGGAGCCAAGAACGAAGGTCCTTCCAAAATCGGCCTCCCAATCTTCAAACACGGGCCCAAGGTCGAGAAAAAGAATATCGTCTTCGCCAATCATCAGGTCAGGAGGATTTTCGGCATAGGGCGACAAGGTGTTTCTGCCGGCGCGAACAATGCGCTTGTGCCAGTATGTAGTAATGCCGTACATCTCCCCGGCCAGCGCGTAAATGTCCGCGTTCACACTGCTCTCGCTCGCGCCTGGGCGAATCAGGCCTCGTGCTTCCACCTCGCTGAACAGCCGCTCGGCCTTGCTCTGAGCGGCGCTAAGCTCTGTAACTCTTTTCTGCTCGAACGCGTCCGTTGCAGCGGTCTTGTCTGACACCTGATCCGCACCTCATTCCTATTTATAGCGCCTGCAGAGAGGATTGAAACCAGGCGCCCGCAAATTGCTATCTCCGCAAGCCAACACTGCGTCAGACGGTCAATGGTAGAAAATCGGTAGATGGCAAATTCGACTTTCGACAACATCGTATCGGAGATTCGAAGTTTTGCGTTACGCGCCGGCGGCTTCGCTTCGCTGCAGCAGTTCTCGGTTCATCTCATCGCTGAGCGGCTGCCGCATTACGACTGGGTAGGGTTCTACATGCTTGATCCCGACGATGATCGGATGCTTGTCCTCGGGCCGTTTTGCGGCGCTCCAACCGGCCACTTTCGCATTCCCGTTACCGAGGGCATCTGTGGAGCAGCCGTGGCTCAAGGCCAGACTGTGCTTGTGGATGACGTGTCGGCCGATCCTCGCTATCTCGCCTGTTCAATTGAAACCCGGTCGGAGATCGTCGTTCCCATTCGGAAGAACGGAATGATTGCAGGAGAGATCGATATCGACAGCCACACGCTGAGCGCTTTCGGCCCGGAAGATCGCGATTTTCTAGAACAATGTGCCGGCGTGCTCGGCGAGTTTCTTGAAAAGCGTGAAGAGTCAGAGCGCACACACGCGGGCTGACAAGGTTCATGCCTCAATCCGCGCTTTCAAAGTAGAACCGATAATGCCCGCGGCAGCCGGGGTTAAAGGCCGCGGCGCAGGCAGGACATCTGTCGCCGCTCGCCCTGTACTGCTTGATGCTCATTTCGTGTCCGCAGGCGCCACAAAGCACCGCAAGCTGCGTCCACTCTCGCTTCGGCCATACCGCGATGGAATGGTCCGCCATGGCTTCATGACACTCTTTGCACGCGTAATAAACCCCGCAGCACTTCATTTTGATGGCAATGATGTCCAGCGTACTTCTGTAGTGAGCGCAGCGGGTCTGCGCGTCCAGATCGATCCCGCGCACTTCAGGAAGCGGCAGCATAGATTCATAGAATAAGGGACCTGAACCAGGCCGCGCTGATACAGCTCTCACTCCTTCACGATGCCGGTGCTGCTTATCTTGGGGAAGATACGAGAAAAGCTTCAATGCAGATCGGGATAGGTGCGATATGCCTCAATGGTTGTGGTGAGCGGAGTGCGCGTGACCTGTGAAGTCTTCAGCACCAGCTCAAAATAAGGCAGCTTGGAAACGTGCAGTAGTTTAAGCAGACCCGATAGTCGATCCTCAGACATGAGAAAATCTCCTCCCGCTTCCGCAGCTTCAGAGGACGTGCCCTGTATAACGAGGATCTTCCCGTTCTGGCTTGGATTCGGTAGATAAGCCACTGCGCAGTATTGCGCCGAGTCTGGACCGTCGGTCGGCGCGTACACGGCGGGCTCGCCCGGAGCCGGTTTGTGATTCGTTACCGCGCTATTGTGATTGGGTTCGGGCAGTTCAGTGAAGTTCAACCGGTTCTCAAAAAGGTCGATCCAGGGGTTGGACGTGGGGTTACCGAAGAGAATGATGTTGTCCTGCAGAGCCAGCGAGGGCGTATATTCGCCGGCATTATAAAAGTGGACATTGGTAGTCAGTGGATCAAGCGCTAGAATTCGCTGCACCACGCGCACTTCACTTGCTCTGCCGAGGTTCTTTCCCGCAATCAGTTTCAATGCGGAGTGGATCTCGGGGCTCAGGTTCTCCGCCTGCAATTTGCCGTTATACGTCCTGTTCAGATAGTCGTTGAATGGAAACGTCTGTCTGCTGATGTTCTGGACCAGCAGGAACGAAGAGTCTTCCATCACCACATCCGTTGTCTGGCCCGAATCCAGAAAGCCCGACCACAAAGCTGCAACGGCCGGCGAATATTTCCAAGGCTCCGTCAACCGGCTTAAGGTTCGGTTCTCAACCCAGAAGGTAAGAACGCAGCCGATGACGAATGCAGTTACGGCGACTGTGCCAAGCAGCCAAAAGCGGCGGTATGAAGGCCGCGTAACAAGCGCACCTGCCGGCATGGCGAGCGGCGGTGTGGCATTGACCGGCTCAACCTCCCCGCGCGTCTGAACTGGCCGAAACCGGAAGACGGGAACGTAACTCCCGCGCGGGATTTCCATGATCAGCATCTCATCCGCGCCCTCTGAATCGAAGTAAGCCTCGATTCGCTTGCGCAGATCGCTGACGTTCGTCCGGACGATATTGTCTATATTGGTGTCGTAGTTCTCTGAGCGTCCGAAGACCTTGAAACCGATCTCCTGTTCGTGAATCTTGCTGCTGCCATCCTTCAGCGAGCGGCGGCCCACATACAACAAAAGCTCCTGCAACCGGAGCGCCCGGCGCAACTGAGCGCTGGCTGCCACACGTTCGAGCAGAGCCCAGCAGGTTGCTGTATCGGGCAACTCACCTTCCTGCTGAACTGAAGTTGTCATCGTCTGTCCGGCCTCTTGCCCAAAAATCGAAGCATACCATACGCACAGACCGGCCGCTTACTGCTCGAGTCCACTCGATATCTACTTGGCCCGGACTCCGAACGAGCACGTGTGATCGCAGCTATGGCCCAGCCAACCGTTGACTGACTGTAAGCCACCCGCTATGTTCCGCAAAATCATAGACAAAATCCAAGAAGATAGATCCGCTCCAATGAATTGGCTTTAAACCATTTATCGCGATCACATGTGTCGCGAGCTGCCGGTGAACTGGTTGAATCGATCAGAATCCAACTCGGATGTTAGTCCTGCTCCCCACCGAATTTGCGATTTTCAAACGTGGTGCCCACCGTGGTGCCCACGTGGGCTCTACCGCGAATTCACTTGATGTCGCAACGTCGAGATCGCACGCTTATTCGTTCCGCAAACAGGCCGCGCCGAAAGGCTGAAAAACCGCCGGCCGGCTTCTGGAGCGGCCAGCCCCGACCACACCGGCCGACAGCGATGACCGGAAACAAGTCCCCGAGGAGAATATCGAATGCAACATTTAGCCAATCTTCTGACGCATCGCTTCCATAGACGGGAGTTGCCCACACTTACGCTCGCAGTGCTTCTGGGAATTGCAACCTGCTGCTCGACCCTGCGGGCGCAGAGCGGCGCCGGATCGATCGAGGGCACGGTTACCGACGGCACTGGAGCCGTAATCGCAGGCGCCTCGGTGAATGCGATCCAGCGGACAACGAATGCCGCATTCAGCACAAAAACCAATCAAGTAGGTTTTTACCAGGTGCCGTCCCTGTTCGCAGGCGTCTATGACATTACCGTCGTCGCGCCCAACATGAAGACCTACAAAACCAGCGTCCAGCTCCTCGTGGCGCAGAATGCGGTGGTCAACCCCATGTTGACCGCCGGCTCAGTCACTCAGCAGGTTGAGGTCGTAGCTGACACGGTCCAGTTGACCACGACGGACAACGGCACCATTGCCTCCACGCTTGAGAACAGCCGCATCAATCAACTCCCCATGAATGGGCGAGCTCTGGTATCGCTCGTGGGCATGACCACACCAGGACTGGAGCCCGGCCTTGGGGGCGTCCCCGGCGCGCGCGCAAACGGCCTCATGGCCGAGGCTCTTGAATACGTCGCAGACGGCGTGCCGCTTTCCAACCGGCAATTCGGCGGCGAATATCAACTCCAGGCGCAACTTCCCGATCCGGACTCGGTCGAAGAGGTTCGCGTAGAAACCACCAACACCAGCGCGCAGTACACCACTCCCGGCACAACGATCATCACCACCAAGTCAGGGACCAATGCCTTGCACGGAGCGCTGTTTGAGACTGCGCGCAACAACGCCATCGGTAATGCGCGGCCGCGTACAGTGAACTACATTTTGCCGCACCTGGTGCGCAATGAGTTTGGCGCGTCCGTGGGCGGACCCTTCATCTTGCCGCATCTGTATAACGGCAAAGACAAATCTTTCTGGTTTTTTGCATTTGAGAAGTATTCGCTGGCAAGCTCCACGCCTGAAAATGTCACGGTGCCCACCACGGCGATGCGCGGCGGTGACTTCAGCGGGCTCATCAACAGTGCGGGCCAGCTCCAGCAGCTCTATGATCCAACAACCACCCAGCCGTCGGCGAATTGCAATTCTAGTGGATCGGCGAATGCCTATTGCCGCACGCCCTTTCTGAACAACCAGATTCCGATTGGCCGTCTGTCTCCCACTTCCAAGATGATCTACGACATTACCGCCCAACCCGGCACCGACGACAACCCTCTGGTTGAGTCCAATTTATCCGCACCCGATATCAACGATGAGCAGATACCCACGGTGACCTTCCGCCTGGATCATGTCTTCAATGAAAACAATCGCGCGTATCTGCGGTATACCAGCGATCTCCAGACACAGCACACTCTGCGGAACTACCCCAGTAATTCTCCTGCAACAGTTGCCGCAGACGGATTTCCGGATCAGGCCAGCGGCGTGGCCTACAACCCAACCGCGACCTTTGCCGGAGCAATCGGCTTTACCCACGTTTTTTCGCCCACCTTCTTTTCTGAGACCATCGTCAGCCAGCAATGGTTTGGCGAACACAATTACGCTGGCGGCACGCCATTTGCCGACTTCGAAGCCAAGCTGGGACTCCCCAACAATTTCGGCGAGCCCGGTTTTCCAAACTTCGGATCCACGCTCATATGCCCCTACGGCGGCACGCAGTTTATCTATGGCCTGAGCCAGATTGTTTCAAACTTTGACGAAAATCTTACCAAAACAATAGGTCATCACCAGTTGCAGTTCGGCGGCCGCTATCGCCACGAGCGCTTCGGCGATCTGCCAGATGAAGCCAGTGACTCGGTCGGCTTTGGCAACTATGCAACTGGTCTCGAATATCCGTCGTCGGGAACCAATTACACTCCCACGCCGAATACTGGCTACGCGGATGGCGACATGTTCCTCGGCGCCGCAACGGGTTACTCCGTCAATCACAGCGCCCCCTACATCCACTTCCACGATATGGAGTTCGACGCTTATCTGCAGGATAACTACCGTGTAACTTCAAATCTAACCCTAAACATTGGACTGCGCTGGGAGGCGCATCCCGCCACCTGGGAAAAGAACGGGATGTTTACCAGCTTCGATCTCAAGAACGATGCGATGGTTCTAACCGGCACGCCGGCCCAGTTCGTTGCCCGTGGATTCACGTCGCAGGCAGTCATCACGAATCTCGAAAATGATGGCGTGGTCTTTGAAACTCCGCAACAGGCCAACCTGCCGAGCGTTCTGCTCAAAAACTACGACCTAATGTTCAGCCCGCGCGTCGGGCTGGCCTACACCCCGTTCGGCGGAAAGTTCGGCACCGTGATCCGCGGCGCCTATGGCAGGTACATCTATCCTGTCCCAACGCGCAACAGCATCATCGGCGTGGTTGAGAACGAGCCGTTCGAGCAAGGCTACTCGCAGAGCTACACTTCAGCCAACCAGTCTCCGGACGGCGCCGCCAACTATCTCCTACGCGCACCGCAAACAGTGATCATGGGCGTGAACAGCTCGAATGTGGTGGACAGTTCCACAACCAACGCCATTCTTCCCGGATTCAGCACCAAAACGCTGGCTCCCAACTATGCGCCCGATCTGGTCACCGAAACCAACTTCACCGTGGAACAGCCGTTTAAGGGTAACTCCGCCTTACGCGTGAGCTGGGTGTGGACTCACGGCACCAATCTGGACCGCTACTACTATTACAACCACAGCCCTTCCACGTTCGTTTGGGAGATGCAGACCGGAACAGCTCCGCCCACCGGCTCCGTGGTCGGGTCAAATCAATACGCATCGACCGCAACCGGACCCTATAACCAGACCACCTGGGGAAACAACAGCTGGCTGGCAAAGGACGGCTGGTCGAACGACAACTCCCTGCAGGTCAATTATCAGCGGCTCTTTCATCATGGGGTCGCCTATCAGATGTACTATGTGTGGTCCAAAGCGTTCCGGGTGGGCGGAAACTCCTCACGCGACGGCCTTGTCTACACCGCAGCCGATTATCTGGGAACCCTCGGCACTGCGGGTACTCTGTCCACGCCTTATGGAACGCCGGTTGCACCCGCTCTTCCTCCATCCAGGCCCACCGGGATAGCGCCGTATGCCGATTGGCACGCCTTGTCGAAATTCGAAGCATACATTCTGGACAGCGCCATTCCGATGCATCACATCGGCTTCAACGGAATCGTCGATCTGCCTTTCGGCCGTGGGAAGCGATTCATCGGCTCTGCCAATCGGTTTGTGGACGAGATCGTGGGCGGATTTCAGATAGCGGGCGACGGCAGCATTATCACCCAAAACTTTCAGCCTGCTGCAACCAACTGGGGCTCGACCAATCCGCTCAAGGTCTACAAACACAAGGCGAGGCTCACCGATTGCAGAAGCGGTGTGTGCCGTGAATCCTTCGAGTGGTTCAACGGCTACATTGCGCCCACAGTGATCAATGCGGCCAGCAAAGGCATCAGTGGCCTTCCAGCCAATTACCTACCTTATGAGACTCCGGTGGACAACACACCGGGTACGACTAACTACGGCAACAATAATGTGGTCGTCACTCTGGCCAACGGAACCCCCACGACGGTGGCCTATTCACCAGGCCCCGCAGCAGCCAATCCTTTCTCGAAGACGTTTCTCAATGGTCCCATCAACTACACCGTCGACCTTTCCATCTTTAAGGTTTTTCCTATCACCGAGAAGGTGAAACTGCGCTTCAACGCAGATGCGTTCAATGCCCTCAACGTGCAGGGGTATAACAATCCCAACACAACCGACGGCACCGAGAGCCTGCTATCTTCCTATAACGTGCCGCGCCAGATACAACTCACTTTGCGTCTTCAGTTCTGAGCATGCGATCTTTACATCGCGGACCAGAGTCCGGCCGGACCATCGACCGGACTTCGGCAAAATCGGAGTTGGAGTAAGGCGAATTGATACTGCAAGGTGTCGTTTCCATCAGGAAAACGGCGCCTTGCACAATTTTCACGATCCACATTTTAGCTCTTATTTTGCTCTGAGCCTCGGTTCAATCCCGCGGCCTGCGAGTGCACCACCGCCCGATAGCGATTTACCAGGCGATGTTGTTTTCTCTGCACGGGAAAGACCGCGCTCATCAACAACAAGACTGGGCCGCATTGCAAGCGCCTCTTGCGCAACCAAGCAGGAAAGTCAGGAGAGCATTTAGTAATGGACAGACGAACATTTCTTGAACTAGCCTCGGTGGCCGCACTGGAATCAATTGCCGTTCGATCCGCAAGGGCTGCCACCGATCCTCCCATTCAATTGCCCGGCGGACAGCAGATCGACGCGCAGGCAGTGGCGCCGGGCATCTTCCATGTGCGTCTCACATCGGGAAGTTCGCCAACGGGTTCGCTTTTGGAGCGCTATGGAATTGTGCGCACTGACTGGCCACCCGTTCAGACCTCCACGCACTCCTCTGACAACGAACTAACCGTCAGGACAGCCGAAGCCGAACTGACAATCAGCAGAAAAAGCGGAACCATTTCGCTGAGCGATGCGCGTGGCCGCGTACTCTGCCCCGAGTTGACGCCGTTGCTGCGTGGCCGCTTCGCCACCGGCGATCCGCTCCGTAATCGCGTTGAAGGACTCATCGGTCAGTTCCAGGCGCAGGAAAATCCCGCTCAGCTGGTGGAAGGCGCCAAACTGCCCGACAATACGCCATTCACTCCCGTCATACAACCCAGCGAGGGTTTCGGCCTACTGGCCCAGTTGCGGCCTCAGGAGCGTTTTTACGGGTTGGGAACGGCTTCCAAAGAACACATCCAGTTGCGCGGCCAGTCGTATTTCAACTGGGTTCGATACAAGAACAGCGAGCAGCCAATTCCATTCGTAATGAGCAGCAACGGCTGGGGCATTTTTTTGAATACAACCTGGCGCCATTATGTCGATCTGGGCAAATCCGATCCAGATGAAATGCTCGTCTGGGGCCCGAAGGGCGATCTGGACTTCTTCCTGATTGCAGGCGCAGATTATTGCGCAATGCTCGATCGTTATACCCAGATCACCGGCCGCCCCATTCTGCTACCGCAATGGGCCTACGGCCTTACATGGATCAATTTCATCAATTCCAATCAATGGCAGGTGCTGGATAACGCGCTCCGTTTTCGCGACGCCAAAATTCCATGCGACGGCTTCGGGCTTGAGCCAGGATGGAACAAGTACTACGACGACACGCCGCGGGCCGCATGGAATACCGACCGTTTCTACATGCCGAACTGGATGCGAGGAAAGAAATGGAAAGATGAAACCTTTATCGGCGCACTGAACCGCAACGGATTCAAGCTGCACCTCTGGCTGCGCTGCAACTACGACCTCACCGGAGAAGCAGAGCGCCAATACGCGCTGCGCATGGGAAACACGCCTTCGCAAGCTGGCGAGCCATGGTTTCGCCATCTCGAAAGTTTCGTTGACGATGGAGTATCTGCCTGGAAGGTGGATCCGGCTCACTTCGTCGATAAGGCCGATCCGGAGCGCGTCTACGCCAATGGGCGCAGCGAGTTCGAGATGCACAACCTCAACTCCGTTCTTGTCGCCAAACAGATGTACGAGGGTTTCCGCGATTACACCGGCCTGCGCCCCATGATGCAGCACTGCGGCGGATGGTCCGGCACGCAGCACTGGATGGCGCAGACCGTGGGCGACATCATCGCCGGTCCGGAAGGTCTGGTGTGGATGCTGAACACGGGCATGTCCGGCTGCATGAACACCACAGGCGACATGTACCTGCACAAGCCCATTGGCGAAACTCGCTTCTGGCCGGACGGCGCGGGCATCCATTTTGCATTTCTTGCGCCGTGGACGCAGATGGACGGCTGGGCATTTCCCGATCAGCCCTGGTTCGCCGGCGAAAAACTCGATCAGATGATTCACTACTACGCCACGCTGCGCTATCGGTTGATGCCGTATTTGTACTCGACCGCGCACGTGGGCGCACGCACAGGAATGCCTATCCTGCGGCCCATGCCTCTTATGTTTCCTGACGATCTTGCACTGGCCGACGCCATCCAGCAATACATGCTCGGCGACTCTCTGCTCGTGACGGCCTTCACCCCGCGCGTGCGCTTTCCTGAAGGACGGTGGATCGATGCATGGGCCGGCAAACAGTTCCACGGCCCGCAGGAGATCGAGTATGCGATCCCGGAAGGGCGTGGAGGTGGCTTGTTTATACGCGCTGGCGCCATTCTGCCACACTGGCCGCAGATGGAGTATGTCGGCCAGGCACCCGTGCCAACGCTGGATCTTCACATATATCCTGAGGATGAAAGCAACTTTATCCTTTATGAAGACGACGGTCTCACCATGGACTACGAGAAAAACGGCGTGGCGCAAACGAAGATAGAGTGCCGCGCCGCTGGCGATAGTGTCACCGTGCAAATTGCTCCGCGTACCGGTAGTTACAATTCAATGCCGGACCAGCGCTCGTTCAATGTCTTTATCCATGGCGCGCGACCTCGCGAAGTGCGGCGCGATGGCGCAGTAGTACCGCAGAGTGCGCAAGGCTGGCAGTTCGACGCCGGCGCCGGAGCCACTCGTGTTACGGTGACTGAAGACCCGCAACGCAAGACCGCGCGCACTATCCATCTACTCGGCGCATTGCGGAAAGGAGCCTGATCGGTGCTCGGCGGGCGTTTATCTTACACAGCGGCATTTGCACCAAAGCTTTGTGAAGCGTTCGCGCTGCTGCTGTTGGCGCTTGGCATGGCGCACGCAGCCGTCTGGCCGCCGACACTGGACACGAACAATCCGATCACCAGATGCAACGATGGCCGCAAGGTCCAGCGATACTGGCATGGCCCGCTCGCAGCATGGGGATATCCAGCATCCGAGGACGGGGGGTGGAAATATCCGGCTCCAGAGGAAACGGGCGCGGCCCAGCAGAACCACAACAGCTTTTATGTAGTCGAGCCTCAAAGGCCGCACAAAAACGCTCCGCTGGTTGTCATTCTCCATTCCGCCAATCGAACCGCCTTCGATTACCTGGGATTCGCCTGCCTAGCCAGAAAGGTGGAACCAGGCGATGATCCGGCGACAGCCATGACCAACCCGCCGCATGATTTTTATGCGCTCTTCCTCAATTCGACCAACGCCGAATGGTGGGGCTGGACTCAGGCACAGGCGAACATGGCCAGAGATATCCATGCACCTCCGCCTGCGGAGCTGCGGGTACTAGATACGATCGAATGGGTGATATCGCGTTATCGGATTGACCGCAACAGAGTCTATCTGAGCGGCGTGTCAATGGGCGGAAATGGAGCGCTCGGCATCGGCATGCCTCACGGCGATATCTTTGCCGCCATGCGCGTGACGGTGCCTGCAGGAACCGGATACGCCGCTTACACCATGGGCAACTTCCCTGCTTCCGAAACGGCGGACGTATCGCCGTCCAATCCGGAAGATTCGCCGGATCGAGCTTCCGGTTCCAACCTTCCCGACCCGCCCGTTGTCGTCGACTTCTCTTCGCAGATCGACAGTTGGTCCAGGACTCAGCCCGCGCTGTTGCAGGCTGCTCAAGTCCAGCGCCTGCCACTGGTTCTCAGTTGGGGAAGATTCGGTCACACGATTTTCGGATCTCACATCGCGCAGTATCCGCTCTGCCAGATTGCGCTCGCTTATCCGTGGTTGCAGATTCGCAAAAATCAGGCGTATCCGGTCTTTACCCACGCCTCGTCCAATCAGCATGCACCGTGGACAAGTCCGCCCGAGCATGCCGATGACTCCGGACAAACCAACGCTTACTTCCGTTGGAAGAACATACGGGACACAACCTCGAATTTTGCAATGGAACTCTGGATCACTCACCCTCCGGTTCAGAATCCGCCCGCGTCCATGCCCGACGCTGCGGTCGTCGACATCACTTTGCGGCGGCTGCAGCAATTCAAAATCCGGCCCGACCGCAAATACACGTGGGAACTCACGCAACACGGCCGGATCGTCGCATCCGGTCAAGCCAGTCTCGGTGCTGCTAACCTTCTGACAATTCCCAAAGTAACGCTTGCCACAGCTTCCGAATCTCTTTCGATAAGTGCCGCAAATCGGTGACCAGAAGCCCATCTTACTCTGCAACAGCGGCCTCATCCCGATGCCGTGGCCTATCGGAATCCTGAAAAGCCACTTTGTAAAACGAAACGGGATATATGCACCCTTTCTCCGTTGCGAACATTCGTTCCGCTACCTTTGGTGGCCCCATCTCTCGCATGAGAAGATGATCGCCAGGAAAGATACGGCCAGGGTGGCGCTCATTTCCTTGATCGGGACGCGCGGCTGGATGAGGTCATTGCCCGCTGTCGGGAGTGGCTCGTTGCGCGAATCGAGAAATACCATTCCTCGCTCTACGCGGAAAACGATGCAGCTGCCGGGAGGACTCTTTGATCTGCTCGGCCGGGCTGACAAAATAGAGTCATAGCCCGCGCAGGCGGGTAATCTGAAAAGAGAGCGTTGCCATGGGCTTTTTCGATCTCCAGGTAAATGGATATGGCGGAGTCGACTTGAACGCCGACGATATTACGGCGGACGACATGGCCCGCATGTGCGAACAACTGGAGGCGGATGGCACAGACGGCATTCTCGCCACGGTGATCACCGATCACATTCCGGTAATGATATCGCGGTTGAAGCGAATCGTTGCGTGCTGCGCGGCCAATTCGGCCGTGCGCCGCGTTATCCGCGGTATCCATATAGAGGGCCCCTTTATCAGCCCATTGGATGGATACCGTGGCGCACATCCGGAAGATGCGGTTGTTGCCTCAAACATTGACCTGGCGAAAACGTTACTCGACGCGGCAGACGGCATGACCCGGATTGTTACGCTCGCTCCAGAGCAGGACCCCGGGCAACGCGTGACGCGAATGCTGGCCGATATTGGAGTGATGGTTGCCTGCGGGCACTCCAATGCATCAATCGATCAATTGAATGCGAGCGTGGATGCGGGGTTGAAGATGTTTACCCACCTGGGCAACGGGTGTCCAGCTCGGATGGCGCGGCACGACAACATCATTCAACGCGCGCTTAGCCGCAGCGGCGATCTATGGTTCTGCTTTATTGCGGATGGCAGACACATCCCGCTGTTCGCTCTCGCCAACTACCTCAAGCTTGCCGGATACGACAGGTCGATTGTGGTGACGGACGCGATTGCGGCGGCGTCTGCCGGTCCCGGTGAATTCACGCTGGGCAGATGGCGCGTGACAACGGATGAAGACAACGCGGTGCGATCCGCAGACAAATCACACTTTGTCGGATCAACGGCCACCATGCGGCAATGCTTCGACCATCTCGCCGGCGAGCTTCACCTGCCGCCTGAAGTCTGCCGCCGCCTGCTCGACGAGAATCCGAGGCAAGCTCTCTGCCTGCCCTGATGATGCTCTCGCTTGAACCGTTCCTAGCAGCTTGAACTGCTCCCGGCCATTCCTGGCCATTTGGATGCACGCAGCGCGCCACGCGCAGTTTCACGCACAAAAACGCTTCCCTCGCAAGCATTCAAGCGGTCAAGGCATCTCCCGAACGATCCTTGCGCTCTAACCCTGTGTCAGCACGCTCGTGCCTGTAATACAACTTGCTCCAGACGAGGCTACGACTGACCTCAATTCCATGGCTTCCCTTCTTTAGTAACGCGAGGGGGATTCACCGCGGTTATCGGCCCACAGGGATGCATCAATTCGGGCCGAAAAGAAATCTCAGGATCTATGCAACGAGAGTTCACGATTACCGGCGGATCGGTTGACTTATATACCGTGCCGACGGACGCGCCTGAAGCCGATGGCACCTGTTCCTGGAATAGCACATCGATGGTGCTCGTTCAACTCGAGTGCGGCGCGGTCAAGGCGCTTGGATATACCTATGCGGACGCCGGCACCGCGGCGGTGGCAAATACGCTTCTTAAACAGATCGTCATAGGGTCCGATCCTTTGCGCCACGCCGCCACTCGCCAAAACATGCTTCGCCAGATCCGGAACCTGGGTGAAAACGGCATTGCCGTGATGGCCGTCTCCGCTCTCGACAACGCTCTCTGGGATCTATGCGCGCGGCTGCTCGACCTGCCTCTCGTCAGCCTCTTGGGACAGGTACGCGACTCAATTCCCGTTTATGGCAGCGGTGGTTTTACCAGCTACAACGACCAGCAGCTCACAACTCAACTCGGTAATTGGGCAAGTAAAGGCTTCCCGATCGTGAAGATGAAGATCGGGACAGACCCTGACCGGGATCCTGCGCGCGTCCGCATCGCGCGAGCGGCCATTGGCTCGGAGTGCAAGCTCTTTGTCGATGCCAACGGCGCGTATACGGTGACACAGGGCATTCAACTGGCACATCGATTTGCCGAGCAGGACGTCCGCTGGTTCGAGGAGCCGGTTAGCTCCGACAATCTCGTTGGTCTAAGCCAGGTGCGCGAGCACGCGCCCACAGGTGTAGATATCGCCGCGGGCGAGTATGGCTATAACGCATGGTACTTCCGCACCATGCTGGACGCACAGGCAGTCACCGTTCTGCAGGCAGACTGTACGCGATGCGGCGGAATCAGCGGCTTTCTCGATGCGGCTGCGCTCTGCTGGGCTCATAATGTGCCTCTTTCCTCTCACTGTGGCCCCAGCATGCATCTACATATATGTTGTTCCGTTCCGCGCGCCATCCACATGGAGTTCTTCCACGATCACGCCCGCATCGAGCGCATCTTCTTCGAAGGATTTTGCGAGCCCGTGGGCGGCCGTATGATTCCCGATCTGTCGCGGCCCGGAATGGGGCTCGAACTGAAAGGGAAAGATGCAGGCAGGTACAAGGTCTAGCCGTCCGCAGTTTGTTATCGGGAGCTACAAGTTCTGAAGCAGAAGGAGCATGAGATGTCCAAGCAAGTGTCGGATCTAATCGTCGAGCGGCTCATCGAGTGGGGAGTAGATACCATCTTCGGCTTCCCCGGAGACGGCGTGGATGGCTTCTTCGAATCTCTGCGTACGCACCAGGACAAGCTTCGCTTCATCCAGGTGCGTCACGAAGAGGCTGCGGCATTTGCTGCTTGCGGCTATGCAAAGTACACGGGCCGTCTGGGCGTCTGCTGCGCCACCTCAGGTCCCGGTGGCATTCATCTGCTCAACGGGCTTTACGACGCGAAATGCGACCTTCAACCTGTGCTTGCAATCACCGGCCACACCTTCCACGACCTTATCGGCATGGACTATCAGCAGGATGTCGACCTCGACAAGCTGTTCATGGACGTCGCCGTCTTCAATGAACGCGTGATGGGGCCGGCACACGCGGTCAATGTCGTGGATATGGCAGTGCGAACCGCATACGGCCGGCGCGGTGTCGCCCACATCTGCATTCCCAAGGACATTCAAGAGTGGCCTGTTTCCGACAAGATGCGCAGCGGCGCCAACATCAAAGGCCATAGTGGAGACTGGGCCACGCCCTCTACTGCCAGGCCGGCAGAGCCCCTGCTACACAAGGCGGCATCGATCATCAATGACGGCTCAAAGGTCACCATCATGGTTGGCCGCGGCGCGCTCGCTGCACGTGAGGAGGTTGCTCAACTGGCAGAAGCTGTAGGCGGTCCTGTCGTGAAAGCTCTGCTGGGCAAAGGCGTTTTACCGGATCGGAGTCCGTACACCACTGGCGGCATCGGCCTGCTCGGCACCGCGCCCTCGGTCGATGCCATGAAAGAGTGCGACACGCTGATCCTTATCGGCACCAGTTATCCCTACATGGAGTTTCTGCCCAAACCCGGTCAGGCAAAGTGCGTACAGATAGAACTGGATCCGACCCGCATCGGCCTTCGTCATCAGGCCGACGCCGCGCTCGTAGGCGATGCAAAGACCATTCTCCAGGCGCTGTTACCGTTGCTCAAGCGCAAGAACAACAAGTTCCTGAAGAAGGCACAGGAGCGAATGAAGACATGGAACGGTTTGATGGAGGAGCGCGGCACACGCAAGGATATGCCGATGAAACCACAGGTGGTCACGCATACGCTCAACAAGCTGCTGGATGACGATGCGATTGTCTCGTCCGACAGCGGCACCATTGCTACCTGGACTGCACGGTATATCGATATGCGCGGCGCAATGCAGTTTTCTCTTTCCGGCTCGCTGGCAACCATGGCGAATGGACTGCCCTATAGTATCGGCGCCGCGATAGCGTATCCGGGGCGACAGGTTGTCTGCGTCGTCGGGGATGGCGGTCTCACGATGCTGATGGGCGAGATTGCCACGCTGGTCAAATATAAGCTGCGCGTCACCGTTGTTGTGGTGAAAAATAACGTGCTCGGACAGATCAAGTGGGAACAAATGATACTCGAAGGCAATCCCGAATTCGGTGTGGAACTGGAGCCGATCGATTTCGCCAAAGTGGCTGAAGGCTGCGGCGCCCGTGGCTATACCATCGAGCGCCCCGAGGACGCTGAACGCGTTCTTCGTGATGCGCTCAGTCAACCTGGCCCCACCGTAGTCCAGGCTGTCGTCGATCCCAACGAGCCTCCCATGCCGGGCAGGGCGACCACCGAACAGGCTTATAAGCTGGCGAAGTCACTACTGCGTGGCCAGAAGGACGCCATGAAAATCATCAAAACCGTCGCGGAAGATCAACTCCGCGAGGTCATCTAGATATCGTGCGCATGAGTGCAAAATCGCCCACGCTCATCCATCCGGTCAAGGATGCGGAAAAACTCGCCAACTCCATCAGGGAGGGCCGATTTCAACGCAGCCTCGCGTTGCTTACCGCGGCAACCAGTGTCATCAGTGGACTTGAGGTCGCCTACCAGCATTATCGTGGCAGCTACAGCCGCCGCGTCATGTACACACCAGTTATCTTGAGCGGCGTCCTGGCCATCGCGGGTCTCGCCGCTTTCTTCAGTCGTCGGGCGGCGCGCACTGTGCTTCGCGTTGCCAGTTTCGTCACGTTGGTCGACGCATCGGTCGGCTTCTATTTTCATTTCCGCGGAGTGGCGCGCAAACCCGGTGGATGGCGGCTTCCCATGACCAATATGATTATGGGGCCGCCCATCTTTGCGCCGCTGCTCTTCGGCACCAGCGCCTATCTGGGCCTTATCGCATCGTATCTTCAGCGCGAAGATGCAGCCATCTTCGCGCGCGACGCGGGCAGCAACGACCGCTGGCTCGCCCGGCTGCTTCCCGCTCGCGCAGGCCGAGAGCTTATCGGCGAAGAGCAGGATATACGCGAGGGACGATTTCAGCGCCAGGTAGCAATGGTTACAGGAGTAAGTGCCCTGCTCAGCGGCTTCGAAGCTTACTACTCTCACTACAAGAGCAACTTTCGTTACAAAGCGCAATGGACCCCGATCCTGATCGCGCCGCTGCTTGCGCTAGCGGCCTTTGCATCGATCAAAAGCCGGCGCGTCGCCTCCACCGCGCTGCCTGCGCTCTCGGCAATCGCAGGCGCGGATGCAGCGGTTGGCTTCTTCTATCACTCTCGCGGAGTGCTGCGCCGCCCCGGCGGCAGCAAGCACCTGATCTACAACATCATGTACGGGCCGCCGATCTTTGCTCCACTCTTGTTTGGCGCAGCCGGCATGCTTGGCGCGCTAGCCAGTCTGCTGCGGCGAAGACGCGCATGAACTCCGGGCAGCAATGACAAGGAGTACAAATGAACCCGAACGATCCGGATACTTCGCTGCTGCCGCGCGACGCGGCCTCCGGCGAACCACTGCTCCTGACCGACCAGCCTGGCTACTATCGCGGCTTCAGCACACTGTCACAAAAGGCATATTGGGACCAGGCCACGCGCGATGTCGTCAGCATGCGCGTGGAGCAACCACCCAGTTTCCGCCACTTCACCGCCGATCAAGGCTGCTTTTGGAAGGCTGTATTCGATCACCTCATTCCACAGCATGACCGAACGCCCGAGCGCCGTATTCCAATCGTTGAGCCACTCGACGAACGACTCTATCAAAATCGCGGCGTCGGCTATCGTTATGAGAACATGCCGCCGGATCGCGAGGCATACAGGCTCGGCGAGTCCGCCATCAACGAAGAGGCGCAGGCGCGATTCGGCGGCGAATTGATCTACCTTCCGCATCGTCAACAAGACCTGGTTCTCAAGACCTTGCACGACGGCAAAGCTATTTCCGGAAAACCAATCTGGAAGCAGATGTCGATCCGGCGTTTCTGGCAGCTTCTCATGCAGGACGCCATCGAGGCTTACTACTCTCATCCCTGGGCCTGGGATGAGATCGGCTTCGGTGGCCCCGCTTACCCTCGCGCCTACACGCGCCTTGAGCGCGGCGAGCCCGAGCCATGGGAGGTGGAGGAAGAACGGCAGGAATGGCTTGCTCCGCTCTACACCGTCTCCGACGTAATCGAGGACACCCTCGATCTTCATCTTGAATCCGATCAGAGCAATTATTTTCTGGAGTGAGGTTCCGTGAAAAAGCCGCTACTGGGTGCGTTCAAAACCCCAAAGAACGATTCTCACCTGTTGGGTCCGCTGCAGAAAATCCACCTTCCCATGAAGCGGTTTTTGAACTCAGACGAAGTGGACTATGTGATCGTCGGCTGCGGATCGGCGGGCGGAGTTCTGCTTCAGCGTCTAGCCCGCGCAGGCTTCAACGTCGTCGCGCTCGAGGCCGGTCCCTTCTGGGATACTGAGCGCGACTGGGTCTCCGACGAGTCCGGCTCCCATCAGCTTTATTGGGAAGACCCGCGCGTTACCGGAGGCTCGGACCCACTCGCCCTCGGCGCCAACAACTGCGGCAAGGGAGTCGGCGGCGGCTCGGTCCACTGGGCGGCCTTCACGCCACGCTTTCATCCTTCGGACTTCGAGGTCTACACCCGCGACGGCGTCGGCGCAGACTGGCCCATCGACTACAACATCATGCGCCCATACTACGAGCAGCTCGAACTCGAGATGCCAGTCGCAGGTCCCGCATATTATCCATGGGGCTATCCGCACGGCTACCCCTACGGACCGCATCCCATGGGAGGCGTCGGCAACGCACTCATCAAAGGCTGTACTGCGCTGAACATTCCAGTCTCCATAGGCGGCCCGGTTGCCATCCTCTCCGGCTCACACGGCGACCGACCGCACTGCATCTATCGCGGATTCTGCATTCAAGGCTGCAAGGTCGGCGCAAAGGCCAGCACCTTGATCACGCATGTTCCCGATGCGCTGGCCAGCGGAGCCGAGATCCGCGACAACTGCATGGCTTCCCGCATCGAGCTGGGAAGCAATCGACGCGTCACCGGCGTCCACTATTTCGATCGCGATGGCAATGCTCACTTCCAAAAAGCAAAAGTAGTCATTATCGCCGGCTACTCTATCGAAACCCCGCGCCTACTCCTTAATTCCGCCTGTCCTGGCTTCGAGAATGGCCTTGCGAACTCCAGCGACACCGTCGGCCGTTACATGATGGCGCAAGCCGGCAATGTTGTTCTCGGCCGCTTCGATCAGCCTGTACGCATGTATAAGGCTCCGCCCGCCCACGCGCTCACCGAAGAGTTTTATGAGACCGATCCGAAAAACGACTTTGCCCGCGGATTTGCTATTCAGACCGTCGGTCCGCTCCCCATCGCCTTCGGCAAGGAGATGGTCGCAGCCAAGCGAGCGTGGGGTTGGGGCCTGCGTCGCGAGATGATGGACTACAACCACTGGGCCACCTTTGGGCTCTTAGGCGAGATTCTTCCCTGGGCGGACAACCGCGTAACCCTCGCCAACGAGACCGACCGCTTCGGTCTCCGCGTCGCCCATGTCTCCTTCAACCTGCACGATAACGACAAGAAGCTCATCAAGGCCGCCAAAGAGAAAACCACAGAGGTCATGTACGCCGCCGGAGCGACTGAGGTCATTCAGGAGGCGCGTTTCGCTCACCTCGTCGGCGCCGCCCGCATGGGCTCTGACCCGCGCACCTCAGTCGTCGACAAGTTCGGACGCACCCACGACATCTCCAACCTCTTTGTCTGCGACGGCTCGATACTCCCCACGCAGGGCTCCGCCAACCCCGGCCTCACCATTCAAGCCCTCGCAGCCCGCACGGCGGACTATCTTATCTCACAATCCGGCAGCATCTTTACATCCAACAAGCGCGAGATGACAGAGCCCGTTCTCCGCAGAGAACTGGCTCCGCCCGGGACCTATGGCCGTGGAGTTCCTCACTTTAAATAAGAGCGTGGCGCCGGCGGACTCGGATCTGGAAGCGGATTTGAGAGCTGTTTGACGTAGACAAGCCCTGCCAGCCCGGGCGCGTAGAAGTCCTCTTCCCTGCCCTCGTGGTTGTACCCGCGGGCCTCATAAAGGTGTATGGCAACGCTATTCTGCTCGGCAACGTGCAGCCAGATAATGTGGGCGCCCGCGGCGCGCGCAGACCGCTCGATGTGCGCCAGCAGCACGCTCCCGGCGCCGGTTCCGCGCTTCTCCGGAAGCACTTCGATCGTAGGAATGTAGGCGACTGTCGCGCCGGCTTCCCGCGTCCACTCCACAATCGCGAATCCCGTCAGCAGGCCGTTCTCTTCGGCAATCCATGTGGCCGACTGATCGTTATGGATGAGTTGCCGCATGACGCGACGGCTGAAGCGGAAAGGCGATTCAAAGCAGGCCGCTTCGACAGCATAGAGCGGCTCGAAGTCCGGCGACTTGTAGAGGCGATATTCCAAGATCGTTCTCGATGGAAGGCGGATGCAAAAAGCCATCCCCGCGGCGAGGATGGCTTTTGTGGTGTGTCGATACAGCTTTGCTTAGACCTTGGACTCCAGGTCGGCGATCACGTCGAAGAACCGCTGATCGAGCCGGCGGTTGGTGGCAATGGCTTCCTTGATGGTGATGTCGGTGATGTCGGTTCCGCGCAGAACCGCGATGCGGCCCCATTTGCTCTGGTGCACCATGTCGATGGCGTGCAGCCCATAACGCTGCCCGAGCATACGGTCGTAGGCGGTGGGAACGCCGCCGCGCTGGGTGTGGCCCAGATTGACAGAGCGCGTCTCATAGCCGGTCTTTTTCTCGATAAGCTCAGCCAGCGCTTCTCCAATACCCGAAAGACGCGCGTGGCCAAACGAGTCCACCTGCTGCGAACCGACCACCTGGCCCACTTCAGGCAGGTGGCAGCCTTCGGCCACCACCACCACGCCGTAGTGCTTGCCGTGATCGTAGTTGTACTTGAGCAGCTTGCAGACGTGGTCGATATCGATTTCGCGCTCAGGGACGAGAATGACGTGCGCGCCGCCGGCGACACCTGAAGCACAGGCAATCCAGCCCGCATCGCGGCCCATCACTTCAATCACGATCACGCGATTGTGGGAGTCGGCGGTGGTGTGGATGCGATCGATGGCCTCGGTGGCAATCATCACCGCGGTGTCGAAGCCAAAGGTAGCATCGGTCCCGCTGATGTCGTTGTCGATGGTCTTGGGAACGCCTACGGAAGGCACGCCGTTCTCGCTCAGGTAGAGCGTTACCGATTGCGTATCGTCGCCGCCGAGAGCGATCAGCGCATCGATCTTGTTGATCTTGAGCACCTCCTGCACCTTCTCGATCCCGCCGGGGATCTTCTTGACGTTGGTGCGCGAGGAGTGGAGAATGGTGCCGCCCTTCAACTGAATCCCATCGATTTTATCGAGCGTGAGCGGAATGAAACTGTTATCGAGAACGCCGCGCCAACCGTTCAAAAAACCGATGAACTCGTCTCCGTAATGGTTGATCCCTTTTCTCACAGCCGCGTAGATCACCGCGTTCAAACCAGGGCAGTCTCCGCCCCCGGTCAATAATGCAACTCGCATCGCAAAAATCTCCTCTTGGAATTCCATGGGCCGGGACGCGATGGCCCCGGAAACTGTGCGCCCGACAGCGGGATTCGCCATTGTTGACGCCTTAAACAGTGTACTCTGCCGCTGTAAACAGGCGTGCGGCCATCCGGCTCGCCGCGCGGCTGAAAAATCCGCGCCTGTGCATTTCCCGGCCAGCCAGCGGCGAGGGATGATTCAATAAGAGTTATGCCCGGAAGTGGAGCACTGCTGCTGCTGGCCTTCGTCAGCCTGGTTTTTATCTTTTTGCTGGTCCTGCTGCAGCTCACGCGGCTCGGGTTCCTCATTCGCGCCACTATTCCCGACCGGCCGCGCCGCCGGATGTTCATTGCCTCGGTCTCATTCCTCATCACCTTTGCCGGAGTCCGCATCCTGGTTCACCGCATTGTGAATCACGAAGGACACTTTCGGTGGGTGGTCGTGCGTGGGGTTCACATCCATCACCTGGTGTGGGGCATTCTGATCCTGCTTCTGGTCGGCTATGGGTGGCTGCTGGATCTTGGCCGCTCGCACTCGCCCATGTCCATCTTCATGAGCCGGCTGATGGCGGTTAGCTACGGCGTGGGCGCCGCGCTCACGCTGGACGAGTTTGCGCTGTGGCTCAATCTTCAGCCGGCCGCCTACTGGTCCAGCTCTGGCCGGCTCAGCATCGATGCGGTGGTCTGTTTTGGCGGGGTGCTGGCGGTGGGCGCCTGGGGCGCGCCGTTCTTTCGCGCCCTGCAAACAATGTGGACCAAGCGGGTGCTGTTCCGCCGCGGGCTGTGGCGCCTCAGCTCTCCGATTCGCCGTGTGCGGTTGCTTCGTCCGCGTAGAGTTCGGCGATCGCCGCCGCGTATTGTTCCGTAAGAACGCGGCGCTTCAGCTTCATCGAAGGCGTCAGCTCGCCGGTTTCCTGGGTCCAGTCTTCGGCGACCACCCTGAAGCGCTTGAGGGTCTCAAATTTGGCCAGGCCGCTGTTTACGTCGCTCACCTGCTGAGCATACAGCGCGATCACGCGGCTGTCGGCCACCAGCTCGGCGCGCGATTTCGCCTCGATCCCCTGCCGCTTTGCCCAGTCTTCAAGCGCCGCGAAGTTGGGCGAGATGAGTACTGAGATGAACTTGTGCTTGTCGCCCACCAGCGCCGCCTGGCTCACCAGCACCGAGTTCTTGAGCTTGTTCTCGATGGGCTGTGGCGCAACCAGCTTGCCGCCCGAGGTCTTCAGCAACTCTTTTTTGCGATCGGTGATGTAAAGAAAGCCATCGCCGTCGGTCCGCGCAATGTCGCCGGTGCGGAACCACGCCTCGGCATCGAAGCACTCCGCGCTGGCCTCCGGCTTTTGCCAGTAGCCGGAAAAGACCGAGGGTCCGCGGACCAGCAGTTCACCGTCCGTGGCCAGCTTGACCTCGATATTCGGCAGGATCGGTCCCACCGAGCCCATGCGCTGCTTTGCCGGCGAGTTGAGCGAGATCACCGGCGAGGTCTCGGTGAGTCCGTAGCCCTCCCACAGCGCAATGCCAACCGAGGCAAACCAGCGCGCAGTGTCCATCCCCAGCGGAGCGCCGCCCGAGATGAAGACCTTCACCCGTCCTCCGAAGGCCTCGCCGACCTTGCTGTAAACCAGCTTGCGGGCCAGCTTCCAGGACAGTGACGAGGGATGCCGGCCGCTGTAAATCGTATCGATATGACGCGCCCCCACGGCCAGGGCCCAGCTCAATATGTGCTTTTTAATCGGCGACGCGGAGGATTTCTGCTCCACTGCCTGGCGGATTTTTTCATAGACGCGCGGCACGCCCACAATCACCGTGGGCCGCACTTCTTTCATGGCAGCAGGCAGCTTGTCGAACTGCGAGCAGTAGGCCACCTGCGCGCCGTGGTTGTACATCACATAGTCCAGGGCCCGCGCCGTGATGTGGGAAAGCGGCAAAAAGGAGATGCAGGCGTCGGTTGCGGCATAAGAGAAGCCCAGAACAGCGCAGTTCTGGTTGGTGGCGATGTTGCCGTGGGTGAGCATCACTCCCTTGGGCTCGCCGGTGGTTCCCGATGTGTAGATCAGCGTGGCCAGATCGGATGGCAGCGCGGCGCTCACCAGCGCGTCGAAGACCGCATCCCGCTGGCTGCCGAGAGCGTCGGCGCCGCCCAGCAGATCGCTCAGGCAGACTGCGCCCTCCGGAACCGAAGCGTCCATCATGACCACGTGTTCGAGCTGCATCCGCGCGCGCATGGAGTTGAGCTTGTCATATTGCTGACGCGTGGAAACCACGGCAATCCGGCAGCCGGCGTCGCGGATAAGCTCCGCAGTCTGTTCGCCCGTTAGAGTTGGATAAATGGGCACGTCGGCCGCGCCGATGGCCAACGTGGCAAAGTCGGTGACCGCCCACTCCCAGCGGTTTTCGCTGATGAGCGCGATACGGTCGCCCTTGCGCGCGCCCCACGACAAAAATACGCCGGCGAGCGCCCTCACCCGCTGATAAATCTGGTCGGAAGAGATGGGCTGCCAGTGACCGAAGGCGTCCTGCCAGAGCACGGCGCGCGGATTGCCCGCTGTTGCGACGCGGCGAAAGAGGTCGTTGATGGTGGTAATCTCAGCAGTCTTCATGGCTCGCCGGGGGTTCGCAGGGCGCTCGCAAAAGCATACACGGACCGGATGCATATCCGGTTAGTCGGAAGTGTATCAGCGCGGGGCGGCCATGCCGGTATCGGGACCAGAGCCGGCCGGCATCTCCGTAAGAGGTGACGCTGAACCCGGCCCAACCCGGCTCGTGAATCCATTGAGTCACCCCCCGAAAAATCTGCAAAATAAGCGATTCATGGCGGCCATATTAGGCGATAGACTGGACGCACGGAAAATCCAATGAGTCCCCAACCACTCGAGTTCGCGTTTCAATCCCTGAAAGATGGCTTACTTGATCCCGGCGCTGCTACCAACTGAACCCGACTCGTCCACGCTCGATAATCTGGCGCGGATTGAGCGTATTGTTCTCGCTGCGGTTGTTCTTCTCGCCGCTCTGAACCTGCTTGGCCGGTTGGCGCTGGCCACAGGTCTGCACTTTGCAGCCGGCTGGGCGCCGATGAGCAGCGAGAGCGCGCTGGCCGCACTGTTGTGCGCGCTCAGCCTGGAGTTTTCCATTCCGCGCCATTCGACTCGCGTCCGCCGGCTGAGCATGATGCTGGCTGCGGTGGCCGCGCTGCTGGCGAGCGCGGTCGTTTGCGAATACGTTTTCCACTTTTCTCTTGGAATCGATCTCCCCGGCGCAGCCGGTCATGGGCTGTTTTCGCTGTTTGCGGCACGCATGTCGCTGCCGACCGCGGCAGGGTTTGCCGGCCTGGCGATCGCCCTGCTGGTGATTCCAGCGCGCGGGCAACTGGGCTCCGCGATTGCCGACTTGCTGGTCTTTTTGCTCGTGCTCGGCGTGCTCATCCTGGTGTCGGGACACATGCTCGCCGTCTTTCACGTCTTTAATCCGGCGTCCACGGCCCCAACCTCATCGCATAGCATGATCGTGCTGCTAATGCTCACCGCCGTCGCATTTCTGCGCAAAGCGGAAAACGGCGTCTACTCGATTCTGCTGGGACGCGGCACCGGAAGCAACATTGCCCGCGGTCTTTCACCGGTGCTGCTGCTGCTGCCCTATCTGCGAGAAGCCACTCGCGCGCATTTTATTATCTCAACGCGCATGCCGCCTCACTACACCACGGCCATTCTCGCTTCGCTGGCGGTGATGCTCTCGTTCGCGCTGCTGCTGTTTCTGGCCTGGCGCATCAATCGCATGGAGAGGGAGATTCACGACCTGTCGCTCCGCGACGAGTTGACCGACCTCTATAATCTGCGCGGCTTCCGCCTGCTTGCCGAGCAGGCTTTGCGCATGGCGCGCCGGTCCAATCTTGCCTTCTCGGTCCTGTTTATCGACTTGGATAATCTGAAGCACACCAACGACACGCTGGGGCACCAGGCCGGATCGGATTTTTTGGTAGAAACGGCCAGGATTCTCAAATCTTCCTTTCGTGAAGCGGACGTGGTAGGCCGCATCGGCGGCGACGAGTTCGCCGTGGCCGGCCAGTTCAACAAGACCGCAATTGAGCTGGCAGCCCGCCGCATCGACGAGTCGGTGGCCCGCCGAAACGCGGAAAACAAAGGAGGTCCGGCACTCAGCCTCAGCATCGGCCATGTAACATCCGATCTGGCGCCGCAGGACACGCTGACCGATTTGCTGGCCAGGGCCGATCAGTCGATGTACGAGGCCAAGCGGAGCAAGAAGACTCTGGTAAAATAGGCTTTTCCGGTCCCGCACAGCCCCCGGACATTTCTTTGCATACTTATTCACCGTTGATGTATATTTATACGAGCGCGGTTTCCGCTTCGCGGGCCGCGCCTTCGATTTTTTTGCAGGTCGTAAAGGAAACGCGGTAATGAAGACTCACCGGCTCAATGCAATTCGCGACGTAGTGGCCAGTTCCGCGGTTGCCAGCCAGGATGAGCTGCGGCGCAAGCTGCGCCGGCGCGGCATTCACGTGACCCAGGCCACGCTTTCGCGCGACATTCACGAACTGCGGCTTTCCAAAGGCCCCAGCGGCTACGCGCTGCCAAACGGCAACGGAAGCGCCGGCATGGCCGACGACGACGGGCCGCCCTCGTTTGGAGAAATGGTGGAAAGCTTTGGCATGCGCGTGCGCCAGGCGATGAACCAGGTGGTGCTGAGCACGGCGCTGGGCGGCGCGCAGCCGGTGGCCGCGGCTCTGGACCGCGCCGCATGGCCGGAAGTGCTGGGAACGATCGCAGGCGACGATACGGTGCTGATTATCTGCGCCGATCAGCGCAAAGCCGGCGAAGTGGAAGGCCGGATAAGGACGTTGCTTGAATCATGATGGATACGATACAAACCGCAGTTGTTGGCGTTACAGGCTACGCCGGCGCGGAGCTGGCGCGGTTGCTTCTTCATCATCCGCGCCTCAAGAATCGGCCGCCGGTTTTTGCCGGCCGCCTGGACGAGAAAGAAGCCGCGCGCGGCGGCACTCCGCTGATTGAGATACACCCCCAGCTGGGCGACAACAACGGCGCCGGCAGGCTGCGCATGGAGCCCTTTACCTGGGAACTGCTGGCCGCGCGCGGCGTAGACATGCTGTTTCTGGCCACGCCGCATGAGCAGTCGCGGGAGTGGGTTCCGGCCGCGCTCGAACGCGGCATGCGCGTCATTGACCTGAGCGGCGCCTGGCGGCTTACCGAGGCGGCAAACCGTGCCGTTTACGCCTTTGCCGACGAGGGTTCGGCTCAGGCCGCGTCCACGCAGGCACGGGCCGTCTACGGTATGCCGGAGCTGCATCGCAGCGAGATTGCCGGCGCACGGCTCGTCGCCAACCCCGGCTGCTATTCGACCTCGATGATTCTGGCGCTCAAGCCTCTGGCCGCCGCCGGACTGCTGGATTTGTCCGCCGGCGTCGTCGCCGATTCGAAAAGCGGCGTGAGCGGAGCAGGCAAAGCGGCCACGGCGAAGACGCACTTCATGTACGCAGCCGACAATCTCTCCGCGTACGGCGTCTTCAGCCATCGCCACATCGGCGAGGTACTGGAGCAGATCGGGATTGCGGCCGACGAAATCATCTTTACGCCGCACCTGCTGCCCATTCCGCGTGGAATTCTGTCGACCATCTACGTGCGCTTCAAGCAGGCGCAGACCCGCGAGTCGGTGGCCGCGGTCTATCGGCAATATTTCGCCGACAGCCCGATGGTGCGCATCTACGACGGCGCGCTGCCGCAAATTCAGTACGTGGTTCGGACCAACTACGCCGATATCGGCTTTCAACTGGATTCGACAGGCCGCCGCGCCGTCGTGGTGAGTTGTCTGGACAACCTGCTGAAAGGCGCGTCCGGCCAGGCAGTGCAGAACATGAACGTAGTTCTCGGTTGGGGCGAGTCGGAGGGGCTGGAATGAAATACGTGGTCAAACTGGGCGGCGCCGGACTTGAAAATCCAACTCTTCTGGACGGCTGCGTGCGCGCCATCATCGAGCTGGTGCGCGATGGCAACCAGGTGGCCGTGGTGCACGGCGGCGGCGTACAGTTGACCCGCACACTGAAGGCGCTGGGCAAGCAGAGCGAGTTTATCGACGGTCTGCGGGTAACCGATGCGGAGACCCGCGACGTGGCCCTGATGGTTTTTGCCGGCAAGGTGAACAAGAGCCTGGTGGCTGCTCTGGGCGCGCAGGGCCAGCCTGCCGTGGGTCTTTCCGGCGCAGACGGGCTGCTGTTCCGCGCCCGCAAGAAGCGCACCGCACCCGATCTGGGATTCGTGGGCGAAATCGCCGCCAGCGATCCGCGCTGGATCGAGGCCATCTGGCAATTGAATGGCGTGCCGGTTCTGTGTTCCATGGCGCTCGGCTTCGACGGCGAGTTTTATAACATCAATGCCGATGAGATGGCCTCGGCCTGCGCGGTTGCCTGCCGCGCCGACGCGCTCGTCTTCCTTACCGACGTTCCCGGCGTCAAAGGAGCGGACGGCGCGGTATTGCGATGGCTGTCCATCGATCAGATCGCGGAGATGGCGCGAAGCGCGGTTATCTCCGGCGGCATGCTGCCGAAACTGGCCGCGTGCCGCGAGGCGCTTTTGAACGGCGTAAAGCGCGTGAGAATTCTGCCCGCCGAGGCTGCCGGCTCATTGCCCGACCTGTGCAGCTCGCGCGTGGCCCACGGCACAGAAGTGATGGTGGCCTGAGGAGAGAGGAAATTGACCAAACTGGATCAGATTCGCGCCGCTGAATCGCGGCTGTTGCTTTCCACCTACGAGCGCAATCCCATCCTCTTCGTCGGCGGCGAGGGCGTTCACATCGTCGACGAGCAGGGCGAGCGCTATCTCGACCTGCTCAGCGGCATCGGCGTCAACGCGCTGGGCTACGGCAATCCGGTCATTGAAGAGGCCATTGCGAGGCAGAGCCGCGCGCTCATCCACACCTCGAACCTCTTCTATCACCAGGGGCAGGCCGAACTGGCTCTGCGGCTCACCGAGCGCACCGGACTGGACCGCTGCTTTTTTTCAAACACCGGCACCGAAGCCTGGGAGGGCGCGCTCAAGCTGGCTCGTGCGCATGCCGGGCTCAAGCGCAGCGAAGGCGCGCAGATCGGCACGAAATTTCTGGCGCTCGATCAGAGCTTCCACGGCCGCACGTTCGGATCCATGTCCACGACCTACAAGGCCAAATACCGCGAGCCTTTTGGTCCGGTGGTTCCCGGCGTTGAGTTTGTGCACTTCAATGACGTGGCAGATCTGCGCGCCCGGTTTTCAAACCAGGTCTGCGCCATTTTGGTGGAAGCCATTCAGGGCGAGGGCGGCATTCGCCCGCTCACGCAGGAGTTTTTTGCCGAGGCGCGTGCACTGGCGAATTCGACCGGCGCTCTGCTCGTTGTCGACGAGATTCAGTCAGGCATGGGCCGCACCGGCAAATGGTGCGCCTACCAACACTACGGCATTCAGCCGGACGTGACCACTCTGGCCAAGCCGCTTGCCGGCGGCCTTCCCCTGGGCGCGGTTCTGTGCACTGAGGAGGTTGCCCGCTCCATCCACGCCGGCATGCACGGGACGACCTTCGGCGGCGGCCCGCTGGCCTGCGCCGTGGCGATCGCCGTGATCGATGCGATTGAGAAAGACGGCCTGCTGGCGCACGCTACCGAGGTGGGCGATTACTTCCAGGCGCAGTTGCGTTCGCTCGCTCGCCGCCATGAGTGCATCGTGGACGTGCGCGGCAAGGGCCTGATGGTCGCAACCGAGGTCGACTCGGCGGAGCTAGGCAAGCTTGTGGTCGCCGAGATGCTCAAGCGCCGCATCCTCATCAACTGCACCAGCGATACCGTGCTCCGCTTCCTGCCGCCGTACATTGTGGAACGCGAGCATATCGACACCGCCATCGCGGCGCTCGACGAAATTTTTGGCGAAAACACCGCACATGCTGCGGCACTCTCCACGGGAGGACATCAACGTGGCTAGCAAAGCAACCATCGACCGGCCAGTGCCGGCGAACCCCATTCAGAAAGACCCCGACATTCTAGCGGCGGCTGCGCGCCTGAACGGCGAAGACCTCTGCTCCATCGCCGACCTTTCCAGCGCCGAGGTGCGCGCCGTTCTCAAGCTCAGCCACGACGTGAAGCACAATCCGCGCGAGTATCGCTACGCGCTGGACGCCAAGCAGATGGTGCTGATGTTCGAGAAAGTCAGCCTGCGCACGCGGCTGAGCTTTGAGGCCGGTATCAACACCATGGGCGGCAACGCCATCTTTGTGGACCACACCAGCTCGCCGCTGGGCGAGCGCGAGTCGATTGCCGATGTGGCGCGCAACGTGGAGCGCTGGGTAGATGTGATTGTGCTGCGCACCTACGCGCACGACACCATCACCGAGATGGCCGCCAACTCGCGGGTGCCGGTGGTCAACGCGCTTTCCGACTTCGAGCATCCCTGCCAGGCGCTGGCCGACTTCATGACCCTGCAGGAGCACTTCGGCTCGGTGACGGGTATGAACTTTACCTACGTCGGCGACGGCAACAACGTGTGCCACTCGCTGATGCTCACCGGCGCGCAGCTTGGCGCCAACATCACCGTGGCCACGCCGCGCGGCTACTCGCCGGACATCGAGATTGTCACCCTGGCGCGCGAGATGGCGCAGGCCAACGGCTGCGAGGTGCGCCTGGTGCAGGACCCGCAGGCCGCCGCGGAGAATGCCGACGCGGTCTACACCGATGTGTGCGTGAGCATGGGCTTCGAGCACGAGTCGACCAAGCGCGCGCCCATCTTCCGGCCGTTCCAGGTCAACGAGGCGCTGATGCAGAAGGCCGCCAGCCATGCCGTGTTTATGCACTGCCTGCCGGCGCGCCGCAACGCGGAAGTGAGCGACGCGGTGCTGGACGGACCGCAGTCCATCGTGTTTGACCAGGCAGAAAACCGCATGCACGCGCAGAAGGCGCTGCTGCTTCTGCTGCTGGGCGGACTGGCCAACACGGCAAGCTTCAAGAACGCTCAGCAACTGGCGTGAGTCGCACCCGGCTCTCGGTTCATCCAAAGAAAGAGGCTGTGAAGTGAAGATGTGGTCCGGGCGGTTTCGTGAATCGCTCGACAAGGAATTCGAAGCCTGGCAGCGCTCGATTGTCTTCGATTGGCGGTTGCTCGACGAAGAGATCGCCGCCAGCAAGGCGCATGCGTCAGCCCTTTGGGCTGCGCAAATCCTCTCCGAGAGCGAAACAGCGGAGCTGCGTGGGGCGCTGGATTCGATCGCCGTCGAGTTCGCCTCCGATGCGGACAAGGCGCGTGTGCGCGATCACGACTCCGCCGAAGATATTCACCATTTTGTCGAGATCAAGCTGATCGAGCGCGTGGGCGCGCTGGGGCGCAAGCTGCACACCGGCCGCAGCCGCAATGAGCAGATCGCGACCAACCTGCGCCTTTATGTGCGCAGGCAGACCGGGCTGGCCATCGACGGGCTGGCCGCGTGGGCAACCGCGCTGCACGATCAGGCGCGGCTCGCCGGCGAGGCCGTGATGCCCAGCTATACGCATCTTCAGCGCGCCGAGCCGGTGCTGGTGGCGCACTGGCTGCTGGCGTATGTTGAGATGGCACTGCGCGATGCAGGCCGCCTGCGCGACTGCGCCACGCGGCTCAACTATTGCCCGCTCGGCTCCGGCGCCGTGGCCGGCGCAACGCTTGCGCTCGACCGCGGCATCGCAGCGCGCGAGCTCGGGTTTACCGCCCCCACCGCTAATTCAATGGATGCGACCAGCGACCGCGATTTCATTCTCGAGTATCTGCAGGCGCTGACTTTTGTTGGTCTGCACCTGAGCCGCTTTGCGGAGGAGATCACTCTGTTCTCGACGGCCGAGTTTGGCTTTGTGCAGTTGCCGGAGGCGTTTTCTACCGGATCGAGCGCCATGCCGCAGAAGAAAAATCCAGATCTGACCGAGCTTTTGCGCGCCAAGATCGGGCGGATTCACGGCGCTGCGGAAGCGGTGACGCTGCAATTGAAGGGCCTGCCGCTGGCCTACAATAAAGACATGCAGGAGACCCAGGAGCCGGCCTTCCAGGTGGATTTTGTGCCCGCAATGCTCACGCTCGCGGCACGGTTTACCTCGGCGCTGCAATTCAACCGTCCGCGCATGAACGAAGCCGCGCAGTCGGGCTATCTGAACGCGATGGCCGCCGCCACCTATCTGGTTCACAAGGGCGTTCCGTTTCGCACCGCGCATGAAAAGATCGGCGGCGCGGTGCGCTTTGCGCTGGAAAAAGGCGTGGAGCTTGGCGAGTTGACGCTCGATGAGCTGCGCCGGTTCGGAACCGAATTTGGCGCGGATTTTTACGCAGCCGTGGCGCTGAATGCAACGCTCGACTGCCACGACGTAGCCGGCGGCACCGCCCGCGCACGCGTGCGCCAGGCCCTCGACAGCACCGCGCAGCGCATTGCCGCTGTAAACGGAGATTTCGCGCCGGAGGTCATCCATGCTGGTGCGTAAGGCGCTGTTGCACGATGCCTCCAATATCTACGACCTGGTGAACTCGCTCTCCTCGGATGGCACGCTGCTCAAGCGCGCGTTTGCCGAGATCTGCGAAAACATCCGCGACTTTACGCTGGCCGAGTCGGACGGCGGCGTGTTTCTGGGCTGCGGCGCGCTGCACCTCTACGGGCCGCATCTTTGCGAAGTGCGCTCCATCGTGGTCAAGCCGGAAGCCAAGGGCCAGGGTGCCGGCAGCCGCATTCTGACCGGGCTGATTGAAGAGGCCGAAATGCACGGCATCCAGTCCGTGTGCCTGTTCACTCGCATTCCCGACTTCTTCTTCAAGTACGGGTTCCGCGTGGTGGAAGACAAGGCCGAACTGCCCGACAAGATCTTCAAGGACTGCCAGAGCTGTCCGCGTCTGCATCGCTGCGACGAGGTTGCAATGGTGCGCGGGCGGCTTCCGCGCATCTCCATCCTGGGACCGCGCCAGGAAGCGCAGGAACTGGTCCGGCTGTCCGGCTGAGCGGTCGCGCGTTTTATGCGCGTCTGCTCAGGCAACCCGGCTGCCACCGTCGCAGCTACGATAAAGCACCTGCGATAAAAATCGATTCCCTCCTGCTTGCTCCGCAATCTCCAATTGCTAAATTCACGCTGTTCCTGCGCCTTTGGGGCAACCTGAGGGCATGGCTACTGCTTCCAATCGGAAGCGGCGGGGGATAAACAGCTTTCATGCTTGATCTCGACCGCACGATCAACGCGGAAATTTTTCGCCACGGAACATGGTTCCCGGCATCGCTGCTTCAATCCGCGCCGGGACGAACCGCAGGGACTCCAAAATTGAAAAAGGTGATACAGATGAAGAAGATCGTGTTTATGATTGGGATGGTGATGTGCTTGGCGCCTTTGAGCCGGGCCGATCAATCGAGGCAGGACGTAAACGACCGCATGCAACAGGCCGGAACCGTGTTGCGGCAGGTGATGGCCACGCCGGACAAGGGCATTCCCGAAGAGGTGATGGACCACGCCAAGTGCGTCGCGGTTGTGCCGCATCTGATCAAGGGCGGATTCATCTTCGGCGCCGAGGGCGGCCGCGGCGTGGTAACCTGCCGCACTGCTCATGGATGGAGCGCGCCGGCTTTCTTTGACATTGAGGGTGGCAGTTGGGGATTGCAGATCGGCGTGGAAGGCATTGACCTGGTCATGATCATTCAGAATGACAAGGGCATGCAGGATCTGCTGCAGAGCAAATTCCAGATTGGCGGCGATGCTTCCGCCGCGGCCGGTCCGGTAGGACGCCATGCTTCGGCCGACACCGACTGGAAGCTGAACGCGGAAATTCTTACCTACTCACGCGCCAAGGGCATCTTCGCCGGACTGACACTGAACGGCGCCGCCGTGCATCGTGATGACGACGCGATGAAGGCCGTGTATGGCCCTGGCGTTTCGACCCGCGAAGTTCTCGACGGGAATGTGCCGTCCACTCCGGGCGCACGACAGTTTTTGCACGCCGTCCATGGCGCTCATGCTCAGGCGCGGGCCGCGCAATAACGGCTTGCCGTAACAGGCTACACGCACTCCTCTTTTGCTGACCAGACGCAGGCTGCTTTCCGCCGATCACGAATCTTCGCTACCACGATTCGTAGATTCGCACGACGGACCGCAGCCTGCGTATTTTTCGCCGTATCCACGCGCAGCTTCACGCTGCAGCCGCTTTCGAGCGCCAGCTTCGCCGCGGCACAGCCCGAACATCCGTATCGACATCGGTATCATAATGGAGCCGTTGCGATGACAAGCTCTAGCGCAGATAGTGCGCCAGCTTGATCACGTAGGCGTAGTTGCCGGGCAACTGGTCAGGAAGCTTGATCCTGAGGTTATCGCCGTCGGCCTTCCAGACGAGCGGTTTCGAATCCCCCAGCATGTAGACCTCAAGCATCGGATGCACCGGCACGTCCTCGATGGTGACCGTATGCGCCTTGGGATTGCCCAGAATGGTCGCATACAGCTCGGAACCGTTTCCGCTGCGCGTGAATCGAATATCGTCGCCTTCAACCGAGCGGCCCACGGCGCGATCCCAGGGCTCGGTGTCATAGATGGCTTCGCCATTCTGCTTGAGCCACGCGCCAAGGGCCTTGAGCCGCTCCATCTGCACCGGCGGAATAGTGCCGTCGGCCTCCGGGCCCACGTCGAGCAGCAGGTTGCCGTTCTTGCTCACAATATCCACCAGCAGCGCGATCAGGTCTGCGGGGGGGATGGTTTCCGCTTCGCCTTCGGCGCGGTTGTAACCAAATGAGCGGCCAAGGCCGCGGCACTCTTCCCATTTCTTCGGGCTGATCGCGTCCAGCTTGGTGTACTCCGGTGAGATGAAGTCGGCGTGGGCAATGCCGAAGCGGTCGTCGACCACGCCATCGGGCACCGCGTTGTAGTAGTCGGCCTCCACCTGCATGGCGCGGCCGGTTTTGGGCCAGTCAATGTCGTTCCACAGAACCGCCGGATGGTAGCGGGTGATCAGCTCGTGAATCTGCGCGAACGCATAGTCGCCGTAGGCCTGGCTTTCGGGCTTAACCTTCTGGTAATCGGCCGGCGTGCGGATTGGGCCGGGCACAAAGGTCCAGTCATAGCCGCCAGAGTAGTACAGGCCCATGTGCATGCCCTGCTTGCGCACCGCGGTCGTCAGCTCGCCCACAATGTCGCGCGTGGCGTGCTGGCGGTCCGGCGGCAGCGTGGGGTTGGGCGTGGAACTGGGCCACAGGGTAAAGCCTTCGTGGTGCTTGGTGGTGAGCACAACGTAACGCGCGCCGGCCTCGCGGAAAATGGCCGCCCACTGGTCGGGGTTCCACTTCTGGATGTCGCGGTCGAAGATGGGCGCGAAGTCGTAATAGTTGAAATTGGCGCCGTAGTGCTCGCGATGATAGGCCTGGGTGGGCGAGCCATCGATGCGCATCACGTTGTAGTACCACTCGGCATAGGGATTGTTGACGATGTAGTCATGCGACGTGAAATCGTGATTGGGATGCGAGAGCGGCGCCCATCCGGGAACGGAATAGAGTCCCCAGTGAATGAAGATGCCGAGCTTGGCATTGGCATACCACTGCGGCAAAGGGTGATGGTTGAGCGAGTCGAGCGTGGGCTCGTAGTGCCGTGGAGCCTGCGCGGCGCTGCTTAAACCCATGCATGAAAGAACAACCACCGTCGTTGCAGCAACCGCGCGCCAGCGAATCATCTAAAACTCCTCCTTGAATTCCCCCGTGGACCCACCCACGCATCATAGTCACCCACTGGGAATCTGCCAACCTGGAAATGCATTTTCGTTATCGATTACGAAAAGGTTGCCATTGCTGCGAACAGCGATAGGGCCGCGTCGGTGCGGCAGTAGCCGAAGGCCCCAGAAGCAATCTGAGATTATGACCGCGGAGCCTGTTGCGTTCTTTGCATGTTCCGCACTGCGGGCGTTTCCTCAATTTGTATCCGCACGAGCTGGGCCTGAAATGTCAGGACGCATCTTTGCTCGGAGCTTTGCGCCAACAACCCAGACTCAAGCTGCAATCAACAAGAGAGACAGTCCGAACCCTCGTGATCGATCATCGATCCGGTGGAGCAGACTTCACCGAATTGATGGCTGACGATTATTGCGCCAATCCCTCCACCAGCGCCTCCCACTCGGCATCCATTTCTGGCCTGTGAAATCGCTTGCCGGCGCGGCGATACCAGTAGTCGGCGTTCCAGTCGGCGCCCTCCTTGCGGTGCAGGTAGGCGTGAACGGCCATGCCTTCGGGCGTCTCCAGTTCGTCCACCAGGCCGTGGGCCCGGGCCCAGTCGCCTTTGGCGTCCCACCACAAGGCGGCCAGCGCCGCCGAAAGGCCGGCGGGGGGCGAGTCCTGCGCGAGCGTGGCGCGGAATGCGTCTGCTGTCATGCCTTCTTGTACCACCGGCTTTCCGCAGCGGGCAACCGGCGGCAGTTCGTCAACACAGCTTGGCAACATGGTGTGACATCCATCACATACTCCGGGCGCAATGACTGCTACAACTAAATCACCGTTCAGAAACAATCAGCTGAGGCAGCCCGCCAGGGGGGATTTGGGAACCGCTGGAGGATGCGGATAGTTTTGCCCCCCGCGGAGGCATGAACCAGGCGGCAATGCGCAGAAAGCGATGCCGTTAGACCCCCGCTTGCTACCCGGACCGGAATGGTCGTATACTGAATTACGACCATTCCGGTCGTAGTTTTGGTGCGCGACTCTTGCAGCGTGCATTGGAGCCTGGCGGGTGAGTATATTAAGCGAATTGGCGGTGGGCCGGACTGGGATCGTGGTCGCGCTCGACCTTCCTGAGTCCGTGCAGAACCACTTGATGCACATGGGTTTCGTGCCCGAAGCCAGGGTGGTGGTGCTGCGCCGCGCCCCGGCTGGCGATCCCACGGTTTACGCCGTGGATGGCATGGAGATCGCACTGCGGCGCGTGACCGCCGCGGCCATTCGTGTACGACTCCTTGAGACGAATCTAGCCGAGACCAATCTAGCCGAGGCCGATGCGGCTGATACGGATGCGGCCGCAAAAACACCCCTTGAAGAGCCCCGCGAACTGACCGGTGCGCGCCGATGAGCGAGTGCTGCGCACCCCCGGCGTTTACGCCGCCAGCCGCCTCGGCAGCCCGCGGAGCCGTGCGAACGGTCGTGCTGATCGGGCCTCCCAACGCCGGCAAGTCCACGCTTTTCAATCGCCTGACAGGTCTGCGCCAGAAAGTGGCCAACTACCCGGGCGTTACCGTGGAACAGCGCATGGGATTGATGGCCGGCGTGGGCCGCGAAGACCTTACCCTCATCGACCTGCCGGGAATCTACTCGCTCACGCCCTACTCTGAGGATGCGCGTGTGGCCGTGGACGTGTTGCGCGGCAAGATGCCCGGCACGCCCAAGCCGGACGCGGTTCTGCTGGTTCTGGACGCGCTCCATCTCACCCGCCAACTCATGCTGGCCGCGCCGGTGCTGTCGCTGGGGCTGCCCACGCTGGTGCTGCTGAACATGAGCGACCTGATGAAGGCGCGCGGCGGCAAAATTGATACCCTCGAGCTGGCGCGGGAGCTGAATGCGCCGGTGGCCCAGATCAGCGCCACCCACGGAACCGGCATGGACGCGGTTCCGCTGTTTCTCAATCAGCCCGGCAACGGCGCTGCCGCACAGCCGCTTACACTGCCGGTACTGGGCAACGCGGCCAGCGCGCATACATGGGCGGCGCAGGTAAGCCGCCGCACCGGCTACCGGGCCCCGCTGTCGGTGGAAGGCTCGCGCAAGATCGATAACCTGCTGCTGCACCGCATCTGGGGACCGCTGCTGTTTCTAATGGTGGTGGTGGGCGTATTCGAGGTGGTGTTTGCCATTGGCCAGCCGCTCTCCGACGGCTTTGGCGAAATTCTGGCGCAGATGGGCAATCTGGCGCGTCCGCTGCTCCCCGCCGGATGGCTGCAGTCGCTGGTGCTGGACGGCGTATGGAAGGGCATCGCCTCCGTGCTCGTGTTTCTGCCCCAGATCCTGCTGCTGTTTCTGTTTATCGGCATACTGGAAGACACCGGCTACCTGGCGCGGGCCGCGCTCATTGCCGACCGCGCGATGCGCTCCATCGGGCTCAACGGCAAGGCGTTTATTCCGCTGCTTTCGGCCTATGCCTGCGCTGTGCCGGCGATCATGGCGACCCGCACCATCGAGAACCGGCGCGACCGGCTGGCCACGATTCTGGTTACGCCGTTCATGACCTGTTCGGCGCGGCTGCCGGTTTATCTGCTGCTGATTGCGGCGTTCATTCCCAACACCTACTACCTCGACGGATTCCTGGGCCTGCGCACCATTGTGATGCTCAGCCTGTATGTGGCCGGCTTTGTGGCCGCGTTCGCCACGGCGCGGCTGCTCAAGAGCTCCATCCTGCGCTCGAGCGAGACGCCCTTCATCCTGGAACTGCCGCAGTACCGCATGCCCACCCTGCGCTCGCTCACCCTGCGACTGGTGGACCGCGCGCGCATCTTTTTGCGCCAGGCGGGAACCATCATTCTTCTGGTCACCCTGGCGCTGTGGGTGCTTGCGCATCTGCCCGTAATTCAGACCGCCGGTGGAGCGCTGGCCGCGCCGGAGCTGGCGCATAGCCTCATCGGACGGCTCGGACACTTCATCGAGCCGGTGATCGCGCCGCTCGGCTTCAACTGGGAGATCGGCATCGGGCTGCTGTCGAGCGTGCTGGCGCGCGAGGTAATGGTTAGCACCATGGGCACCCTCTATGGCGCCGACCCCAGCACCCAGGCGCTCAGCCTGCAGACCGCGCTGCATCACGATATAACCCTGGGCGGCGCGCTGGCGCTGATGATCTTCTTCGCATTCGCCATGCAGTGTACCTCCACCATGGCCGTGGTTCGCCGCGAGACCAACAGTTGGAAGTGGCCCGCGCTGCAGTTTGCCTACATGCTGGCGCTGGCCTACGGCGCCGCCTTCGTGGTGAACCACATCACCATGGCGCTGATGGGTTGAACGACGACCGCGGACGATTCCCTTCCGCATCCAAAACCGGCAAGCATCGATCTCCGGAAAATATCCTTGTACCTTCGCGGCCGTGACACGCGCGCTCTGGCCGTGTCCTTCGGAAATCTCTGAATAAGTCGACGGCTGAAGGTACGGGCTTCAGCCCGTACATTAAGTCCCGCAAAATCAACGGGGCTCTATTGAGAGCTGCATAAGGAATGTCCGAGCAGTCGCGCCGTAGGCGCAAGGATCGTTAGCCCCGCGCTTCAGCGTGGGGAAAGGGAATCCCGCAAACCGTTGTGAAGTCCCGTAGGGACGGTGCAAGGACATTTCATTTGCAGGAATCAATAGCCCCCAGTGAAAACAGCCGACTGCGCGATAAGAGCGTATTCAGAGCTTCCCTCGATTTATACCTTGAAATTTTTTAAGATTTTTCTTGCATTGTTTTAGTAGACTAGTACATTATTGCTTGCATGAAGCGAGACACTGAATCCGCACCCCGCACATTCGCCTTCCGGCTCGACGGGCACAGCGGCGTTCCGGTCTACCGCCAGCTCATCGACCAGGTGCAGGGCGCCATTGCCATGGGCTCGCTCCGCGCCGGCGACCAGTTGCCCACCGTGCGCCAGGTGGCCGTCGAGCTGGAGATCAATCCCAACACGGTGCTCCGCGCCTACCGCGAGATGGAGATTCGCGGCATTCTCGATACCCAGCAGGGCACCGGCACCTTCATCGCGGAAAGACAGACCGGGCCGTCCCGCAACGAGCGGGACCGCCAACTGAATCAACTTGCCGCCGAGTTTGTTTCGCGGGCCGGCGCCACCGGCTTCTCGGCGAACGATCTCATCGAGGCGCTCAATCGGCTGCAGAGCAAAGGGCAACAGAGGAGATAGCGTATGGAGCTGCAAAGACAATTCAATGGAGTCGCAGTTACGGCGTTTGTCATCTGCGCCGTCGTCGGATTCGCGATTACCCGGTTCACCGCCACCCGGCTGCCGCTGTTTGCGGGCCTGTTGGTGGGCGTCTATCTGCTGCTGGCCATTAAGGTCGTGGACCAGTGGGAACGCGTGGCCGTGCTTCGCTTCGGCCGTTACAAGGGGCTGCGCGGTCCCGGCGTGTTTCTCATCGTGCCCATTCTCGACACGCTGAGCCGCTACGTGGATCAGCGGGTGCGGGTGACAACTGTGAGCGCGGAGTCCACGCTCACCCGCGACACTGTGCCGGTAAATGTAGACGCCATCATCTTCTGGCTGGTGTGGAGCGCGGAGAAAGCCATTCTTGAGGTGGAGAACTTCATGGAGGCCATCGCGCTTGGATCGCAGACTGCCCTGCGCGAATCCATCGGTCGTCATCACCTGGCGCAGATGATCACCGAGCGCGAGACTCTGGGCCACGAGCTGCAGAAGATTCTCGACGAAAAGACCAACCCGTGGGGAATCACCGTTCAGTCGGTGGAGATTCGCGATGTGCGCATTCCGCAGGCGCTGGAAAACGCCATGTCGCAGCAGGCCCAGGCCGATCGCGAACGCCAGGCCCGCGTGATTCTGGGCGATGCGGAGGTGCAGGTGTCGGAGCAATTTGCAAAAGCGGCGCAAGTGTACTCCGACAATCCGGTCGCCCTGCATCTGCGCGGCATGAACATGCTGTTTGAAGCCATGCGCGAAAAAGGATCGATGGTGGTTGTGCCTTCCTCGGCCATTGAAACGATGGGCCTGGGCGGCACGCTGGCTGCAACCGCGCTTGCCCAAAAGTAAACAATGTTGGCGCGCCTCATTGTGCATGGGAAACGAGGATGCACGGAAGCTAAGTGCTTCTGCACAGCATGAGCGCCGGCGGCAGGTGGTTCGAGCCCATAAGAGGAGCCGAACACGATCCGGTGGTTGTTCTGACTTACGGCTACTGGCGTGATGCCAAGTTCTCCGGCAACGCAGTCAATCGCTCGCCGTGGCATGAATATGATCGTGGCGCGCCCGGCGGATAAACTCGTTCCCGGTCCAGACGGCCTGGACGACGCGGCGGCCGCCGCTTCCCTGGGCGGTCTGTGGCACGTTACGATTACTGCCAGAAGCTCACCTCTGATGCGTTCACGCGCTCAAGAGATCGGATCGGCCCAGTACTAAACGTCAGAGCGCCGCCCCAAACACCTGGTTCGCTGAATTGTCCAGTTCAGAACGTTACAAGATTGTTTCTGGCGGAGTAGATGACGAGAGCGGTTCGATCGTCCACTTCCAGTTTGCGAAAGATGGACGTGAGATGATGTGATACGGTTACTTCACTGATGTGCAGTACGTCCGAGATCATCTTGTTCTTACTGCCCTGGCAGATGAGGTGCACGACTTCGTGTTCACGCGGCGTAAGTAATGCGATCTTCCTCACCTCTGGGTCAACGACTTCGCGAGAGTTAAGAAGCTTCTCGAGCACTTTCTCGGCAACCGCTCGCTCGATCCATACACCGCCTCCGATCACCTTCCGAATGGCAACGGGAATCTGCTGCACCGGCCGCTCGCGCTGAATAACACCTTTAGCACCACAACGAAGCGCGCCTTCAAGAAAATCAGGATCCTTTCTATTTGTCAGCACAATGACGCGCGTGTCATCGATCTCAGTTACAAGCTGTTCCAGCGCATCGAGTTCCTCTTCGAGGATGTCAGTACTGACCAGTAGAATATCGGGAGTGTGTTTGCGAACTATTTCCATCAAGCGTTCGCGGTTCTGGCACTCGGCCAGTACCTGAATATCCCGATGATCCGCCACCGCGCTGCGCAATCCTGAAAGCGTAAGAGGCTGATTATCTGCAATAACAACCTGAATATCACCCATATACCTCCCTTGGCTGCGTACGGCCGGCTGACAGGCCGGCAATTCTCACTCCTCATGGCGAGTACGGTCCAGGGCAACTAATTTCCTGTCAGTGAAGGCGATCAGATTATCGGCGAGGGTCCGGCGTTTGTGAACCGGAAATGATGTTGGCTCGTCTAAGTAACAAACGCTCGCCCACTCCCGCTCGCTCATTCGGTTATTCGATAGGCAACGTGCTCGGTCCTTGTTTAGACGCCTTGGAACTCTAAATGGTTGGGTAGGTATTCATGGCCTCGATAATCCCTTTCATCTCAACCACCTCCCTAGTACGCATTGTTTTATCAACAGTATTGCTGCTACCTCTGACGGATTGTCATGCGACTGTTCATGACGAAGGCGCGAGCTCCGCATCTTCATCTTTTTCAGCCGAAATGCCCTCGAGCGCGTATGGCTTCGTCAACAGCATTGGGCTCAATACGCACCTGAATTACTTCGATCGCACATACGGCAACTTCCCGCTCATTGAACGTGAACTGAAGTCGCTTGGGGTATTGCATCTTCGCGATGGTGTTCATCTGCAGGGGTCGGACTACAACGCTCTGCTGTACGGGCGGTGGATTGCGCTGGGCAAACTCGGCATACGATTCGATGCGGTTCTGGACCCACGAAGCAATGTCGGCGTATTGAATGCATCACTGCTCGAAAAGATCGATGCGCTTGCAGGTCACACGATTGAGTCCTTTGAAGGACCCAACGAGTTGGACGTCAGTAACGAGAGTGACTGGCCCTCGGTCGACAGAAAGTATCAAAGCTCGCTTTTCGACTCCGACAAGGCCCTGGAAGCCGCGAACTCAGTGAGAATCATCGGGCCTTCCCTTGCGTTTGCCTCCGATAGCTCGTCGCTCGGAGATGTGGCAAATCAGATGGACTTCGGAAACCTTCACCCCTACCCCGCGGGAAAGATGCCGTCTGTAATCTTCCCCGAGCAAGTTGATCTGGAGAAGGTCGTGTGCGATAACAAGCAGATCGTGTTCACAGAGAGCGGTTACCACAATGCAATCAATGAGCACAACCAGCAGCCCGGTGTCTCTGAAACCGCGGCAGCCAAGTACATTCCCAGATTGTTTCTCGAAGACTACGCACACGGCATCTCACGAACCTACCTCTATGAACTCCTTGACGAAACGCCTGATGCTGGGATGACAGACCCACAGATGCATTGGGGGCTCATTCGGGTCGATGGATCGGAGAAACCAGCCTTCCTCGCATTGAAAAACCTGATTGCTGAACTTAGTGACTCGTCGGAGCCTTCACGTCTCAGCCCTCTGAGTTGGGCTCTCAAACCATACGCGAAACAAGTTCACCATCTGTTGCTCGAGAAATCGGATGGGACGTACGATCTGGTTTTATGGCAGGAGGTTTCGAGCTATGACACTCAGCATCACGCCGATATTGCGAACCCTGACGTCAATGCGACTCTAACGTTCGACCTCCAGGCCCGCAACATCATCGCGTACGAACCGGCGACGCAGACAAATCCTATCAACGGCTGGAACAATGTTAAGAGCGTGTCTCTGCGGATCCCCGACCACCCTCTGGTGGTTGAGATTACCTTTTGACTGAATCTGGTGCGGAGTACTTCCTGGTGGGCCCGGCAAGCGAAGGTGCTCCGCGCAAGGCAAGCGCCTCGCCATAAATGGCCTTCATCTCGAACGCCATCTGCTCCACTCTGAAACGCGATATGCCTTCCTGCGCCTTGTGCCGCCATTGTTGCACTTCGGCCTTGTCGAGCAAGAGAAGGCCCACGGCGTGAGTCAGCGCAGAAGGAGACCGCGGCGCAACAAGAATACCCGCATTGCCGCCGTCTAAAGCTTCACTGACGCCGTCTATATTGGTCGCAACGATTGCACATCCTGCTTCGCGTGCCTCGATCAACACGAGACCAAAAGACTCCCGCCGTGACGCCAGCACAAAGACATCCGCGCTCAACATGTAACTCTGCGGCAAACGCTGAAAGCCCTCAAAATGAATTCGCTCGGAGAATCTGGATTGCTTCGCCTGCATTTCAAATTGCTCGCGATCCGGCCCGTCGCCAACCAGATACAAATGCACATCATCAAACTCGGCGCCGATCGACTCGAACGAATGCAGAAGCTCCTCGATTCCTTTGCGCTTGCTCATGCCGCAGACCGTCACGATGGCTGGATGCTGCAGGTTGACCGGTCGAATATCGTGTAGTGCCGGGACACGAACACTTCCAAGCGTTCGATTCACAACCACGCGAATCTTTCTTTTCGGGATCAGGCGGCGAGCAATTGTCCCCGCCACGGATTCGCTGACGGCTATCACGCGGTCGGCAATCCCCATCAAGGTCAATCCCCGATCATGCACGTTATGCACGTGGCTAATCAGCACAAATGGGGACATTCGTCTGAGAACCCACGCAAGAAGCAACCCGGTGCGCATGTGCGCGTGGACAACTTCGGGTTCGAAGGAACTGAAATATCCACGCAACGTGTGGATGGCTCGCCAGGCTTGTCGAATGCTCCGGGGCTGATCGAGTGTGAGGTGCCGGACACCAGATGCTGAAAGCAGTGACTGATAACCGCCGCCCGCGGAAATCACTGCGACATCAAGGCCCTGTCGCGCTTGTGCAATCGCAAGGTCAACCGCTGTGTTTACAATACCGTTGCCGCGATCGGTCACGTCGTTGAGAAGATGGAGCACGCGCATAGAACACACTCTCCTATATAGCTATCAGCCGTTCAGGGCGGTGGCCTTCCACTTCCGTGGGCCTTCCTGTCGCATCCGCTCGATCACCCGCCGCCATACACATTGAGGCAAACGTCCACACCATGAAGCCGAGCACTCCAATCATGACGCTATTCAACAGACATTGCGCGGCGAAACCCACGAGGATCGCCTTCGCGGACACAACGAACGAATCATTCCGATCGGCCAGTTTCATTTGGAATGCAAGCAAAACGAGGCCTACTCCGTATACGAGAGATCCAACCCAGCCAAGCGAATAGAGAAACTCAAGTACTGTACTGTCGTGCGGGCCGATAATGTCATCATCTCCTTCCGTATTGTGATTGGCGTCTGTGCTGCCGAGCCCTTCGCCAAAGGGCTCTTGAGCGAGTCGCCCGAAGGCCCGTTCGTGTCCGACGACTCTTGCTGCAAAGCTTACATCCTGACCTGGATCTGAAAAAGATTCCATCCTCTGCAGCAGCAGATCGTGAACGGCCGGGATCTGTGTCACACCAATCAGGAAAGCACAGCACGCAAACGCGGCGAATACAAGACGCACTCGCTGGCGCATCTCAGCCTTCAGGATCAGGTAGATACCACCTGCTACGAGGCCGAGCCATGATGCGCGGCTGACGGTCAGCATCAAACCGATGAATCCGCATCCTGCTGCCAGGAGCCTCAGCTTTCCGCTGATGTTGAAGAGGAGCAGCAGACCGCACATCGTCACTGCAGCAAAGATGGCTGGCGCATTCATTGTGCTAAATGCCCTGATCTTCATCGCTTCGACAGTACCGAAAGAGTTAAGCTGCACATTCAGCATCCAGAGGCGGTCCCAGTCAGGCAGCGCAAAGAACTGGTAGATGCCGTAAGCTCCAGTGAGCAGGATGCCGAATAGAAAGGATCGTTCAATGACCCTCCTGAACTCGATATACAAGTCACGGTTCTGGTAGATAAAGAGCCCAAACAAGACAGGAACAGCCCAGTTAAGCAGTGCGCGGAGGACGTCGAACAGCGGCAGACTGACTAATCCAAGAAGCAGGCCGTACAGTATAGCGACAAGTGCGCAAGCGTACGGAAGCGCCTGCCTGCTTCCGAAGGTCCGTATAGAGGAGAGCAGCGGGAGCCCAGACAACGCGGCGGCAAGGTATGGCGCCACTTCTACGGAGCTGTTCGGTGTCCATCCCCCTTGAAAGTCCGCCATACGTCCCAGAAACGGCGCGAGAAACCAGAGCCAGAATACTAGCCCAACGTATGCGGGCTTGGAGCGCCAGAGTAGAAAGCCTCCTGCGATTACGCTCAAAGCGGGAAACGCAACTCTGAGCACACCAGCCTGGCCGCCCGCAATAGCTAGAGCGGGAATCACGATCATGATTATGAATACCACGATAGTCTGGGTTCGGTGCGCGATGCTCAGTTTTGCGTCTTGCGCGACACGCACATATCGTGGCTGGGTTACTGCAATCACGCGGCACGCTCCCGCACCAGATGCAAACAGGCACCCATGAGCGATTGAACATCGCCTGAGTCGGGAATAAGCCGGGGCGCAGACCTTTTGAGGAAGATTTTGAACCCGCTCCAGACGAAGATAAGACGCGCCGTGGTTGATGCCAACAGTGAGACGGCGGCGCCATAGATTCCGTATCGAGGAATCAGGAGCAGCATCATGGGGATGCTGAGTGAAAGGCCGAGCCCTTGCAGCAGGGTGACAACGCCGGGCCGATCGAGCGCCATGAATGCCTGCGCCAGGACGAACGTAACGCCCGAAAGGATTGCTTCAAGCACCAGGATACGCAGTGCGCCCGCCGCAGCCGCATATTCGGCCCCATAGACAACGCGAAGCAGCGCATGTCCCGCAACGCAGATCACCGTGCCGCAGAGCACGGTCACAAGTCCACTCATGCGCACACACTTTCCAGTCATTGACAACACTGCGTTTGCGTCCCGGCCTGCAGCTTTCGGGAAGAGGACCATCACAACGGAGTTCTGAAAAACGTTCAGCATGCGCGAAAGACTGAGCACGACAATATAGGAGCCCATTGCGCCTGCACTCAGAAGGCTGACTACCAACACCTGATCAACCTGCAAAGCCAGTGTCCCCAGGATGTCGATGCCGTAAGAGCGGATGCCATACTGCAAGATCTGCCGGGCGATCGCCAGTTCAGGACGCACCACGCGAAAGCCCGCCCGAATCACCCGAGAGAGCATGAAGGCAAAAGATGGGAGCGAGGCAGCAATGTACGCAATGGCCGCGGTGTAGGGATTCATTTGATGGATCGCAAGAAAGAGCAGCAATCCAAGCAACGTAACGAACGGCGTGAGGAGTTGAACGGCGTTCGACGCCACAAAATCGTGGGTCGCTTCCAGCACTGCGCGCCCGACAAGCGTTATTGAGCAAAGGGGCACCGTTATGAGAAACAACTGCGCAGTGTGAACAAGTGTCGGGGAGTATTGATGCAACCACCACGGCAGAACTGCGGCTGCAATGGCTCCGGCTACTACACCCATCACCGCAGCTGCCGCAAACCCATTGGCTGCAAGACGCTGGCGCTCGTCCGTTTTGCTGCGCAGCTGGTAGATTAACGAGCTTGGCACACCGAGCGTGGTCACGCTGGCTACAAAGAGCGGCCATAGAATCATCGCCGCCAGTTCCCCGCGGCCATCCGGCCCAAGCGTCCTTGCAGTCAGAACGCCAGTCCCTGCCTGAAGGATGAGAATCGCGGATTTGGTCCACACTGACTGCACCACAGCTCGAAAGCCATGCTGCGAGGCCGCGGCTTGTCGCAAAGCATTGTCTGGCGCTTCGACCGGCGCAGAACTCATCCAGCCCTCCGCTCAAGCAGACGAGACTCGGAGACTGCTGTTGACACGTTAGAAAGAAAGTCCAGAATTCTCCTTTGAAACAAGCGGATATCATATCGCTGAGCAATCTGTCGGATTGCCACCGGATCCCACATCCGAAGCTCGCTTTGTTCTAGCGCATCAATAACAGCATCCACGCTCTGTTCGCGAAACAAGATTCCATTAACCGCCGCGATGACAGTCTCTGTCGCGCCACCTGCGCCATAGGCAACAACCGGCCTGCCGGCCGCATTGATCTCGAGTGGTGCCATACCAAAGTCTTCCTCACCAGGAAAGATCAGCGCGCGGCATCGACTCGCGTAGCGAGTCACCTCGCTGTCGGGCCGGCGCCCGAGGAACGTAACTGTTGGACCTGCCATCGCCTTCAAACGTTCACGGTCGGGGCCATCGCCGATGACCAGAAGGCGCCTGCCTGTCCGTGTGCACGCCTGCACAGCGAGGTCAATCCTCTTATATGAAACAAGACGTGAAAGCACAAGATAGTAGTCTTCGATGTTTTTACTGATCCAAAAACGCGACGTCTCAATCGGCGGTTCTATAACCGCTGCATCAACTCCAAATGCCGCCTTGAGTCTCCGCGCTACGATATGTGAGTTTGCGATGAAATAGTCCGGCCTGTGGGCGGCCTGCACTTCCCACCGCCTCAGGCCCTGCACCAAGGAGCGCAGAATGAACTTCGTCGGAGCATTGAAGTTCTCTCGCGCCATGTACTCAGGGAACCTCCACACCCAACGCATCGGATTGTGGCAGTAGCAGACGTGGACAGCGTTCGGCCCGCGTCTTACCCCCTTTGCATAGCCACAGCAACTGCTGACTACAAGGTCGTAATCCTGCAGATGGGCAGACTCCACCGCAAAGGGATAAAAGAGAAAGTAGTGCCGATAGAGTTTTCCTTTCGCCGGCAGATGCTGCATCCACGTTGTCGTCGTCTTAACGTTGCGGAGGTAGTCTGACATCTTTTCCGGTACAGAGAGCGTCGTGTGCAGATCGGCATTGGGGAGCGTCTGATGTATGGCTTCTGTCACGCGTTCAGCGCCGCCATACTGCGCGAGGTAATCCTGAAATAACGCAATTCCGGGCATGAAGTCTCCTTAGTGGTTGGGGCTTCTGACAAGGGCTGGCTTTATTTCCTGAGGCGAACCTCTGTCACGCTGGTTACACAACTCCGTATAGAGGGCTGCCAACTTGGTCTTGTATTGCTCGAGTGAAAACTTTGGACACGTAGCGCGCTGTGCCTGTTCAACCGTCTGTCGAAGTGCGCTGCCGCAACGCGATAGTTCCAGAAGCTTGGCCGCGAGAGCGGGCGTATTTCCTGGCTCGACAAGCCAGCCATTCTCTGCATCCACCACAATCTCTGGAATGCCGCCCACGCGCGTCGCAAGCACGGGCGTGCCGCAGGCCATTGCTTCAATAAGCACCAAGCCAAACGGCTCGTCACGTGAACTCAAGACCAAAAGGTCAGAGCCGTGCAGGACGGCAGATACATTGCGACGCTCGCCGCAGAAGTGCACACGATCTTCGATTGCCCATGACTTGGCTGCTTCATGGAGAGCCTGCAAATAGTCTTCTTCGTGTCGAAAAACCACTCTACCCACAATCGCCAGGTGCATCCGCGGCGCTTGGGAATGAACTTGTCGAAATGCATCAAGTAATTCGAGTAATCCCTTCCTCGCACAAATCTGCCCGACTGCGCATACAAGGAACTCTTCCTGCGCAATACCCAGCTCGTCTCTGTACGTTCGTCTCTCTGATCTCTCGGCTGTAAATCGGCTCAGGTCGACTCCGTTGTGGATGGTGTGCGCCTTGGCCGCAAGGGGAAAGTGCCCGACGAAGCACCGCGCCGTCTGCCTGGAAACAGCGATCAACTGTGTATTTCTTGCTATCAGAACAAACATGCGCAGTGCGGTACTGAGGGGGTGCTGTGGCAATGTGTCGTGAACGTGCCAGATCACCGGCGTGCGAGTTCCTGTTGCCGCAAGCGATGCTACAAGGCCCGCGCGCACTGAATTGGCGTGAATCAGATCAGGGCCAAGCGCTCGAATCTGCTTCCGCAAGATCCATACGGCGCTGAGGATCGACGCCAGAGATCGAAGCACACGATCAGGGCGCCACGAGAAGCGCGCGCGGATGGATGGGATGGGAAGCCATTCCGCCCCTGTCGCGAAGATTTCCTCGACGAGGTTGCCTTGGAGTGGGCACATCACAATGGGCTCGTAGTGTTTTCGGTCGAGTACCCGCAGGGTATCGATCAGTACTCGTTCAGCGCCGCTCACTTGTCCCGTGTGATTGATATAGAGAATGCGGATTTTTCTGAATGTGCTCATGCAGCGCCCGTCCCCTTGATCACGACCGGTAGCGTTAGTGCCAGGATTCTCAAATCGAGTTGCAGCGACCAATGATCGATGTACTGCAAATCAAGCGCAATCCAGCGGTCGAAACTCACGTTGCTTCGTCCGCTGATTTGCCATAGACAAGTGAGACCCGGCTTTACGCTGAACCTGCGCATCAGCCATGCCTCAGAGAACCGACCGACATCGCGCAGGTTCAGCGGCCGCGGTCCCACCAGCGACATTTCCCCCTTGAGAACATTGATCAGCTGCGGAAGTTCGTCGATTGAGGTCTTGCGCAGAAATGCGCCTATACGCGTTACGCGCGGATCTTTGAATATTTTGAACACCGGCCCGCTGTTCTGGTTGAGATGTTCCAGTGCCGCCTGTGCGGCCTCCGCATCCTCCACCATGGTGCGAAACTTGTAGATGCGGAAGATCCGCTTCCCAAGCCTATAGCGCTCCTGTCTAAAGAGGACCGGCCCCTTGCTTGTGGACTTGATGAGGATGGCAACAACGAGAAGGATCGGAGCACCTACGATCAATCCAGCAAGGGCTCCTGCAATATCGATCACGCGCTTGATGCGGTGACGATAGTCCTCGGCGACCATCTTCAGAACGACCTTGGGATAATCCACATCGGCCCTGTGGCAATGGCTCGACCAGGACACATCGAATGGGTCTTCGGGATACTGCACCTGCACGCCGACGCGTTCACAAACGGAGATGACACGCTCAATTGTGGAGTAGTGCGATTTCACCGGCAGGGTAACGATCACCTCATCGACAACCTGCCGCATGAGTATCTCTTCGAGATCGCCGATTCTGCCCAGTACCGGCAAGTGCGTCCCACTGGCATTAGCTGCGACCGAGTCCACTACTCCCAGCAGGTTGTAGTTCCACTCTGTGTGTGCCCGCAGTTCTTCGGCCATTCGCGCTGCATTGGCGCCCCCAACAATCACCGCGTTGCGTGTTCGCCGAAACACCGGCTTGACGTGCGCATGAAATGTGCCAATCAGTGCTCGTGATAGAAGCGCGCTCGCGGCACAAGCCATCCAGGCGCAGATAAATACCTGGCGATAGCGACCGTGATGCCATTGAACCGCAATTACCTGCGCTTCGACGAGCGCGCAGATCCCGGTCGCCATTAGGACGCGACCGACTACCGAGGGAAGCGACTGGACCTGCCTCCAGGTGTAGAGGCCGCAATAGAAGAAGATCGCTCTCCAAAGCACCCAGCAGAAGGCCAGCATGCAGAAATGAGCGACTGACATCCTCATTGAGAGCAAGGCCAGAGGGTCGATTGCAGGCCTCGCATCGACCGCCCACAGAGCGAAGTAGATCAAACTCGTGCTCAGCAGGCATAAGTCCACCCCTCCCACTAGCGGCCCGGAAATTCCTCGCGCCACTGCCGTGCGAATCCTTAGTCGAGGATTCGCCTCTCTAGGCCGTGTCCACGATGATGAGATCAACTCCAGGCTCGCCGCACCTTCATAATTCGATAAGACTTCAGATCGCATCGATTCCTCCAGCTCTCGTGATAAAAGGACACAAATTCTCATGCGCGCGCATGGCGCGTGACAAAAGCCGAGACTCCAAGGCGAGGGTTCTAAGGAACAGCCGGGAATGGATTGAAGTACACTCCCAGATTTGCAGCTTTCATAAAGCGCGAAAGGTGTTCGAGTTTGTTGCGTGTGACAAGGAGCATGTCACCAGGCTCAAGATCGATATCACGCTCCAGCTGCGCGTCCTTCTTGATGTTGTGCAGATTGAGTTGCCGAACTTCGGCGGTGTCTCCATTGATGCGGCGAAAGAGAATTACCTGCGTATCACGTGCAGACGGCATGAAGCCGCCTGCCAGCATGACGGCCTGAAGTGCGGTGGTGTTTTCGTTGATTTCAATCTTGCCCGGCTTCGCTACTTCGCCTGCCACCACCACGTAAGGCTGTTGGAATTGTTTGAGGGTGATCGCCAATTCCGGATGATTCAGCTGAACGGATGCACTTTTCACAATTTCATCGTGAACCTTATCCATGGTCAGACCGGCTACCTTTACATTTCCGACGACTTCGAGGTCCACGTATCCGTCGGGCTGCACCGTGACCGTCTGGTTGAATTCGGGAGTCAACCTGTAACTCAGCTGGATTACGTCTCCAATGTGAAGTGTGTAGACCGCCCGATGATGAAGCTGCTGATCGCCCCACGCAGCCATCTCCAACGCGCCCAACACGAAGAACATCGTCACAGTTGATAAAATAAGCCTTCTTATCATCAATACCTCCAGGACTCACTGCCGGATTCGATTATTGACTTAAAGCATGCGTTCGAGCCAAGAGGGAATCTCCGCAGTTCGCTTGTTCAGGATGAATCCCAGGAGCTTGCCTCCGGCCGCAGCAATGCATTGTTCAGCCTGATGCGGGTCACCGCGCCGTGTTCGATTTGCCTCGATTACCAGGATCACGCCATCGACAAACGGAGCAATGCTCAACAGATCGCAAGATACTTTCAGCGCCGGGCAGTCGATAATGCTGTAGTCGAACTCATGACGGAGCAGATCAATACAATCACGCCGGTACTCCCAGCTGCCCTCCCACGGGCCACGAGGCGCCTCGCCCATCAATGCATTGCGCCGGCGCACCGTAACTGCTCGCATGTCCGCATTCGATTCATGATCGTGCATCCGCAGTGAGCTCCGAATCGCTTCCAGTGTCGGCTCATGAAGCTTCCGTAGAAAACTCATGTTTACGCCTGCGACCGAATTGAGCTGGCACTGGCCCAGTTCTTGGAGCAGCGCTCTCGCAACAAATGTGACTCCTTCGCCCGCATTGTATGAGCTCATGGCAATCACAATTCCCCCGAGCGTCGGATCGCGCGGCTTCTGGAACACCGTGTACAGCAATGCGTGAAATATCGAACCTTGCAAAGCCTCCGACTCCAGCGGCTTTGCGGCGGTCGAAGATAGATTTAGCGGTGAATTCATCGGTTGTTCGGCTCCCTTCGATGGCGAACGAGTGTCGGCGGACCACCAGGTCGTACTTCTGATGGCGAGACTGAAGCAGCCATGCCGACAAACACGGGTGAGAACTCGGCAACGTGTGCGCGGCGCCTGCCCCTACCAATGAGCGGGACCTCGGTAAACACCGGAATCTGCAGAGTGTTCTCTACTTCTGCGGATGAAGAGTAGGTGTTGCGGCCAATCTCGGCAACGAAGATCAGAAAGCTCCCGAAGAAAATCGCTGTAAATGCCCCCAGCAACGCATCGACCAGTGGCTTCGGACGATATGGAGTCACGCTGAAAGAGGGGTTCTGTACGACCGCTACATTTAGCAGACGGTTCGCATTCATCTGGGCCGCAATTTGCGCCTCATCCCTTTTCTGCACGTAGAGCTGATAATTGTTTTGCAGGTCAGCGACCTTCTGCTGGAGCGTAGTAAATGCGACCGTAGAACCCTCCACGCCCGATAGCTGCGTCTGCAGGGAGCCCACCTGCGTGGCGAGAGCTGCGCGCTTAGCCTTCAACGCCTCACGCTGCGTCTCATTCTGAATAATTGATCCAGTAACCGACTGCCAGACGGGGTTTACGTTTGTATCGTGCTCCTCTGAAGTCATCGCCTGCGCCTTGGTGAGCGCGGCTCTCGTATTGGCAATCTGGCGGTTCACTTCCTGAACGAGGCGATCGTTCTTAGTAAACTTTGTCAGCAGTGATGTCCTCTTGTTGTCCAGTTCGGCGAGCATTGTGTTGAGGCGCTCGATCGAGTAGTCGTTCGGAATGGTGCGAACCTGGGTCATCTGTCGCGACGGAATCGCATGGAGGTGTTCCGTCTGCGAACGAAGCTGCTGCGATAGCTCTCCGATTTGCGCGTCCGTCGTGCGCAGATCGGTCTGCGCGTCGTTTATCTCGCGGTCAAGTGCCTGTTCGGAATCGGGCAGTGACACAATCTTGTTCTGCTGCTGATATTCCGAGAGCTGCTGCTGCGCCTGGTCGAGCTGTTGCTTGTAACTCGCGGCTTTCTGCGCAAAGAAGGCCGACGTGCCGGGCGGCTGCGCGATGTCCTGCTGTTTTTTCATAAAGGCCGCAAGCAGACGATTCAGCGTGTCAGTTGCCGTCTTTGGATCAGAAGCCACATATGCGACATGAATGATATTCGACTTGCGCGCCATGTTTACCGAAAGATGTTTTTCAAAGTACTCGACTGCCTCGTCGTGTGCTTTGAGTTGCGCATGGGTCGAACCTGCTTCGGACAGGTTGTTCCAGCCGGGAGCGACCACTTCATCGGCAAGTCCCCGGCTCGTGAGCAGTTGAATCTCTGAGTTGATCTGCTCTTCCGTAACTCCGTTAATAGTTATCTCGCCGTTGATCCGGCTTGGTGTGATCTGCTCATCTCCGCGCTTGTTCTGCACAAGGATATCCATCTCTGAGATGTATTTCCTCGGGATCACCACAATATAGAGACCAGTCACACACACAACGGCGAACACTACAAACATCCAGAGTCGGCGGTGCCGAAATGCTGCGGCCACGACCGGTCGGATGGAATTCGTCTCATGGGTCGCTTTCACGTTCACTGGAAGACTCTGCATAAGCCTTGGCGCACTCCTCTGCGCTACTGCGCTACGGATTTTGTCATCGTTCATCGTACAGTGCGGTCCAGATTCTTTCGCCGAGTTCGTCGATCCTCTTCGCGTCGCTCCGCGGTGCGAAATGAGCGCTCACGTTCATGAATAATCCTGGTAGGGAGGGGTGCGCATCGGGAATCACTGCCTTTTTCGCTGGGAGGAAACTATCACCCATCCTTGGCAAATTTCTGCCATGAGATGTAGCGCACGGCACAACATCGGCCCGGTCGCATCGATCCGGTCGCCGACCATAGAATGTGCGAAATGGAGAATGGGGTTCTACAAGAGTGCCTACATGGGTTGAAGAATAGGCACGGATCGGCCATTGCAGAACGGCGCGCTTTTAATCTTTCGAGTTGGCCAGTACGGCTGTGCCTAGCCAAAACTCCCTGTCGTCCGCAAAGATCAGCCATTCATGGCTGGGTGCCGTAGAAGTCCAACACCGTACCCACGTTGATCCCCCCGAGACATCCCCACGCGGACTCATCGGTGGGCCCGAATTCCCACGGCGAATCAAGCGAATCGGTTTGGACTGCAGGGTAATTGTTTTGCCGTCGACTTCGACCTTTTCGAGCAGGATACTGTAAACCTCCGGGCGGGCGCCATCAGTATATTCATACAACGCTTACAAGTACTGTCGCTCAAAGTTCACTTGGTGGATGAAGTCTCACAAGAAAGGAAGTATTGAGCGGCAGACCCGTGGAGAGAAACGGCCTGAACGGTAAGGAATGGGGCAAATGATCGAGTTCCAGCTCCACTTGGAGGTCCAATGTGTTTATCGGTGTCCAAATGTGAGTCCATTGGAATAGACTACTTTGACGGACAGCGAATCACCTTAGTGTGGACCCCAAATGTCTGACAAAACACGAACTTGGCGTGTGACAGTTGCTATCGTGCTGATCGTCTTCGTGATGGCGACGACGTTCGGCATGGTCTGGCATCATCACGGTCATTGCACTTGCGCCCAGTGCACGCTGTGCCATCTGACCCTCGAACAGCCCACGGTGGCCGGTAGCGCCAGCGGAATGGTCCTCGCACGTGCTGAGTCTGTACCGCACTACAATCGACCCATCTCTCGCCTTGCTACACGGCAAATTCCCTCCCGGGCGCCTCCTGCATAACAGATCCTCCTCTCTCCGTGCCGCTTCGACACGTTCATCGCCTATGTCTTTTACTCAGGAGGTTGATCGCCTATGCGTCTACCGCTGTTGCGCGCTCTTACATCTTTGGCTGCGCCACTTTTGATTGGAGTTTCAGGTGCCCAATCGACGCCTACGCAAGGTCAGTCACCACCGCCGCAGGCCAGTACACTTGCCCAAAAACCCGGTGGACGGGTCATCACGCTCAGCGATGCTATCCAGATGGCGCTCGAGCATAATCACAATCTGCTGGCCGCGCGAACCATAATAAAGCAGAGCCAAGCAGAAGAAATCACCGCGAATTTACGCCCGGATCCGGTGCTTCTGGGGGACTTGCAGTTTCTGCCAATTTTCCAACCCAGTCAGTTCAGCGCTGATTACCTGGACAACACGGCGCAGTTCGATCTCGGTATCAGCTATTTGTTTGAGCGCGGCAAAAAGCGGCAACACCGCCTGCAGGCAGCCAAGGATGTTACGGCCGAGACCCTTTCCCAGGTGGCCGATAACGAGCGCACCCTCACCTTCAATGTTGCCTCGCAATTCATCGCCGTCGAGCTTGCGGAATCAACCCTGGAACTGGCGAACCAGGATCTGAAGGGCTTTGAGAACACGGTGGAGATTACCGAGGCGCGCTACAAGGCTGGGGAAATCGGCGAAGATGACCTGCTAAAGATCAAGCTTCAGATGCTTCAATTCCAAACTGATGTCTCCCAGGCTCAGCTTGCCAGGATGCAGGGACTTTCCGACCTCCGGCAGATGATCGGATACGAATCAATCGGTCAGGACTATGACATAACCGGGGACTTCAATTACCAGCCCGTCGCTGGCAGCGTGGATGACTTTCAGGTCAAGGCGCTCCAGAACAGGCCAGACCTGCGTGCGGCGCAGTTAGGGGTGACGGCTGCGAATAGCCAGCTCGAACTGCAGAAGGCCATCGGCAAAAGAGATGTGACCGGGCAGATCAATTACACGCACATTGGCTATCTCAATGACGTTTCCTTCTTCGGCCAGATGCAGCTGCCGATCTTCGACCGCAACCAGGGAGAGATTGCGCGCAGCGGATTTGCTATTACGGAGGCCCAGGAGCAGGAAAAGTTCGCCAGCGGACAGGTGCTGACGGATGTGAGGGATGCGTTTGAAACCTTGCACGCCAACGACCAGATCGTCACTCTGTATCGTTCCGGGTACCTCGATCAGGCGCAGCAGTCGCGGGATATTGCCGATTACGCCTACAGGCATGGCGCGGCCAGCCTGCTTGACTTCCTTGATGCGGAACGCAGCTACCGGGCAACACAACTCAGCTACCGCCAGGCGCTGGCGTCGTACCTGACGGCACTCGAGCAGCTCCGCGAGGCCGTAGGAACCAGGAGCATCCCATGAGAACTCGAATGCTGTATTGCCTTGGACGAGGCACGCTTGCCGCCGCCGGACTCTTTACCGCCCTGGCGTTTACCGGCTGCCACTCGGGCGATAACGCGAGCGGAATGACGTCGTTCTCGTCAAAGTCTTCGCCCTCAGCAACGCCGCAGCTTTTCACAATCCCCGCAGTCCAGATGAATCACGTGCAAGTGTCAACGGTCGAACCGGAAACGATGACGCACACGCTGCGGCTTACGGGGACTGTGGCATATAACGCGTTCAAGACCACGCCGGTGATTACGCAGGTGAGCGGCCCAGTGGGCCGCATCCTTGTGGTTCCTGGCGAAAAGGTGACATTGAACCAGCCCATGCTGGAAGTGAGCAGTCCTGATTACGCGCAGCTCCTCGACGGATATCTGAAAGCGGCGGATTCCTACCGGCTGGCAGACAAGCTATATACGCGCGCGAAGGATCTGTATGCGCATCATGCCATTGCGCAACAGGATCTGGAAATGGCAGAAAGCAATCGCACGCAGGCGCAGGCGGACCTGAACGCGGCCGAGCAGGGCATGAAGATTCTCGGGATCAAGAATCCCGCCGACTTGGCGAGGGCTCCGTCATCGGCGCAGATTCCGGTGCTCGCGCCAATCGCGGGCGAAGTAGTGGAGCGGCTGGTTTCGCCGGGGCAAGTGGTGCAGGCGGGTCAGACGCAGGCGTTCACCATCTCGGACCTGAGCACAGTGTGGGTGCTGGCCAACGTATACCAGGCGGACCTCGAGCACGTGAAGAGCGGCGATGACGTGGTGGTGCAGACGGATGCGTATCCCGAAAGCTTCCACGGCAGAATCTCGTATGTCTCGCCTGCGCTGGACCCCAATACGCGCACGCTGCAGGCGCGCATCGTGGTGGACAACCCGGGAGGAAAGCTGAAGCGGGACATGTACTGCACGGTACTGGTGACCGCGGGTGTGCTGAAAAATTCACTGGCGGTACCGAATGCGGCCGTGCTGCGCGACGACAACAACCAGCCGTTCGTTTACACGCTGACGGGCGATAACCAGTTTGGACGGCACGACGTGGTGCTCGGCGAGATGCAGGGCAACCAAACGCAGATTGTGAAGGGCGTCTCTGCGGGAGACAAGGTTGCGGGCAACGGTAGCTTGTTTCTGCAGTTCGCGAATTCGCTGCAACACTGAGGGGGCAGGCCGGGATGATTCATCGCATCGTTCAATTCGCGCTCCACCAGAAGCCGATCGTCCTCTTCCTGGCGGCCTTTATTGCTATCGCTGGAGCGGTGGCGTTCCACAATATGCCGGTGGATGCTTATCCGGATCTTTCGCCGCCCATGGTGGAGATCATTACGCAGTGGCCGGGCCACGCCTCGGAAGAGGTGGAGCGGCTGGTGACTGTTCCCACTGAAGTGGAGATGAACGGCGTTCCGAATCTGACGGTAATGCGCTCGATTTCGCTGTACGGGCTTTCGGACGTAATCATGACATTCAACGAGGGTACGGACGACTATTTTGCGCGCGAGGTCGTGTTCCAGCGCTTGAGCGAGGTAACGTATCCGCAAGGCGCTACGCCGACTCTGGCTCCCCTCGCCAGCCCCTCAGGGCTTGTGTACCGCTACGTGATCGAGAGCCCGGACCGCTCGCCGCAGGACTTGAAAACCATTGAGGACTGGGTGCTGGAGCGGCAGTACAAGCAGGTGCCGGGGGTCGCGGACGATTCCGGTTTCGGCGGCACAGTAATGCAGTACCAGGTCCTGCTTGATCCGGCCAAGCTGTACGCATACCACCTCACGGTGCCGACTGTGCTGCAGCAACTCTCGGTGAACAATTCGAACGCCGGCGGCGGATTCTACGAGCAGGGCGACCAGTTCTCTTACGTGACCGGCGTAGGCCTTGTCCGCGATACCTCGGATATTGCCAACATCGTGGTGGGATCGCAAAACGGCGTGCCCACGCGCATCGGGGACATCGGGCAGGTGGAGATCGGGCACGCGCCCCGTCTTGGAGAATTCGGCTTCGACAAGACAAATGACGCGGTTGAAGGCGTCATCATGATTCGGCGCGGCGAGCAGACGCAGGACGTGCTCAGAGGCGTAGAGGCGAAGACTCGAGAGTTGAACGAGCATATTCTCCCGCCCGATGTTAAGGTGCGCGCCTACTACGACCGTAGCGACCTGGTGCAACTGACCATCGACACCGTGGAGCACAACCTGCTGCTGGGGATGACGCTGGTGTTGGTAGTGTTGATGGCGTTTCTGGTGAGCTTTCGCGCGGCAGTCATTGTAGCGCTCACCATTCCTTTGTCGCTGCTTTTCGCGTTCATCTTTGTGCATGCAGAAGGGATTCCGGCCAACCTGCTCTCGATCGGCGCCCTCGACTTTGGCATTCTCATCGATGGAACGCTGGTGATGGTGGAGAACATCTTCCGCGAGCTGGGCGCTCGCGAGGGCCAGGACTTCAACCTGGAAGAAGTGATCAAGAGCGCCGCAAAGGACGTGGACCGGCCGATCTTCTATTCGGTAGCCGTAATCATTGCCGGCTATCTTCCCATCTACGCGCTGAGCGGACCTTCGGGCAAGCTTTTCAAGCCGATGGCGGACACGGTAGCAATTGCGCTGGTCGGCGCACTGATCCTGACTCTGACTTTAATACCGGTGCTGTGCGCGCTCTGGTTCAAGAAGGGTGTACACGAGAAAGAGAACAAGCCGTTCGAATGGGTCAAAGAAAGATACGCGGTATGGCTCGACTGGTGCCTCGGCCGGCCCCGGACCACGATCATCCTGTCGGTACTCATCTTCGCCGCTTCGCTGCTGCTGATTCCGTTCATTGGGGGCGAGTTCATGCCCCATCTGGATGAAGGCGCGCTGTGGATACGCGCCACCATGCCTTATACAGTTTCGTTCGAAACAGCAAGCAAGTTTTCTCCGCAAGTGCGCGACATTCTGATGAAGTACCCGATGGTGACGGATGTGGGATCGGAGTTGGGGCGGCCCGACGACGGCACCGATCCGACGGGGTTCTTCAACGACGAGTTTTACGTTGGACTGAAGCCCTATAACGATTCGGTGTGGAAGTCGGGAAAGATTCATAATAAGGCGGAGTTGACTGCGGACATTCAGAAGCAGCTCGATGCGTTTCCGGGTGTGATCTTCAACTTCACGCAGCCCGCGGAAGACGCGGTCGATGAGGCACTCACCGGCCTGAAGAGCGCGCTAGCGGTAAAGATCTATGGCCCGGACCTGAACGTACTTCAGAATTCGGCTCTCGAAATCAAGCGGCGGCTGAGCCACGTTCCGGGCTTCACGGAGTTGACGGTCGTGCGCGAGTTGGGACAGCCAAGCCTGATTATCAACGTGGATCGCGGCAAGATTGCCCGCTATGGCATTAATGTGGCAGATGTAGAGGCCGTTGTGCAGGCGGCAGTGGGCGGGCAAGCGGCCACACAGGTAGTGCAGGGCGAAAAACTCTTCGACCTGGTGGTACGCATGCGGCCGGAGTTCCGTGAAAATGCACAGCAGATTGGAAACCTTCTGGTGGGAACGCCGGCCGGGCAGCAGATTCCGTTAAGCGCGCTGTCCGATATTCGCGAGTCAGGCGGTGCGTCGTTCATTTACCGCGAAAGTAACTCGCGATATATCGGCGTGCAGTTCAGTGTCGAAGGCCGCGACCTGGAAAGCACGGTGGATGCCGGGCAAAAGGCCATCGCAGACATTCAGAAGACGCTGCCGCCGGGCTACCGAATCACGTGGGGCGGCGAGTACGATGAGTTTCTGGCCGCCAAGAAGCAATTGAGCTACATTGGTCCGCTGGCCTTGCTCATCATCTTCATGATCCTGTTTGCTCTTTACGATAACTTCAAGTTTCCGGTGATCATCGTCCTTGGCGTCATCCTTACAGTGCCTGTCGGTGCATTGCTCGCCCTCAAACTCACTGATACGGCATTCAGCGCTTCGTCGGCACTCGGAATGCTTGCGTTGATCGGCGTTTCGGTCGAGACTGCAGTGATTCTGGTCTCCTACATCAATAAGCTCCGCATTGAACAAAATATGGACATCCGCACCGCAACGAGAGAGGCATCCCTGCTGCGGCTGCGACCCATTATGATGACGGCGCTGGTAGCCTGCCTTGGTTTGTTGCCCGCGGCGCTGTCGACAGGCATCGGATCAGATACGCAAAAGCCGTTTGCCATCGTGATTGTCGCCGGCCTGGTTTCGCGGCTTCTGCTCGGCTTTTTTGTGAATCCGGTGCTCTACCAGATGGTCGCCCGAGACGGGGACGTTCTGAAGGTCTGACTTCACTGGAGCGAGATTCACCGGCACCAGGTTAAGGTGACAGCAACCATACAACGCAATCGACAACATCCCCGAGCTCTTTAAGTATTGAATGAGAACAGGGGGAATGAACGCGTCGATTGTGACGAAAGACCCGCTTGCTGGCTAAAGCAGATTGAGAAAGCAGACCTGTCCACTTAGGTGCAGTTCGACCCTGGGAAGCGGGGCTTAGTCCAGCGACCGCGCTGAACACGCGATGAATCTCGGTGATCGCATCATCGCCGAGTAGCAAACTGACCATCCGTTCTGGCTCTCTGCAGCTCGATGGGCAGAGCGCTAACGGCTCCCAGTCATTTGACGGCTGGCTCAGAACGAGAGTGCTTTCCCTTCGCGAGGACGCGTCCTGGCCGGGCTACGGCCTCCGAGCGATCCGGACCCCACCATGCCGCCCTCGTGCGGTCCAAATCCGTGCCCGGAGGTGTCAGAGGATCA
>DATAVZ010000017.1:0-186471 GCA_036267475.1 Occallatibacter sp. | reverse complement strand
GGCGTGCGCGAAAACACAACTGCAAGCAAAAAACGGCCAACCCCGCGCGAAAACAAAGCCGAGAGACAGACATCGAAGTGCAAAAATACAATTTGCGGCCTATACGTGCCGCGCAGTTACGGAATTTTGCAAGAGGCTCATTGGTCGCGAAATTGCCAAGTCGCTTTGTATGTAACTTCTGCTAATATCGAATCATTCCACGTCAAGGAGAAACGATATGGTTACCAGGAATCTCGATGAAGCTTTCTCCTTTCGAGCGCAGCAGTAAGCGCCGCAGAGGCTACCCTTCTGAAGCCCGCGTCAAGCGCGGACCCCGCATAGTTGGTACTGAAAAAGAGCTTGTCGAAAAGCTCGGCCGCAAGGACTTGTGCCCTTGTGGATCAGGCCACAGCTTTTAGGAAATGCTGTCTGAAGTCGGGCAAATTCGACGGCTCAAATCGCAGCTACTTTTTTCAGAGAGTAATCAACCACGGATCGGCGCGTCTTCTTATGCGCCGATCCGACTAAACTGGAGATATGGTTCGAGTTTTTCGTGACATTCCGGTAGAGCGGCTGAAGCTGCTGGTCTTTGATCTGGACGGCACCCTGATTGACTCCGCGCAGGACCTTTGCAACAGCGTGAACTCCACGCTCAAGGAGTTCAACCACGAGCCGCTGCCCGATCCGGCCATTGCGAGCTTTGTAGGTAACGGCGCGCCCATGCTGATGCGGCGATCCCTGGCTCTCGCAAGCAATCAGAACCCCGGCGATGTGGACCCCGAGCTTCTCGACCGGGCCTACCCGTTCTTTCTGCAGTATTATCGCGAGCACAAACTGGACTTCACCTATGTGTATGAAGGCGTGCTGGAAGCGCTGAAGGCGTTACATGCTCTGCATGAGGCTCCAGGCGGCGCCCGGCGCACCATGGCCGTGCTCACCAATAAGCCGGTGCGTCCGGCGCGCGGCATCTGCGAAGGGCTCGGGCTGGCGGGCTTTTTTCCGTGCATCTACGGCGGCGACAGCTTCGCAGCCAAGAAGCCTGACCCGATGGGCCTGCGCAGGCTGATGGAAGAGACCGGCGCAGCTCCTGAAGAGACCGTGATGATTGGCGACAGCCAGGTGGACATGCTGACGGCGCGCAATGCCGGCGCATGGGCTCTGGGTTGCGCCTTCGGCTTCGGGCCGCAAAATCTGTTGGACACGCCGCCGGACATTCTCGTCGATCGCGCCGCCGACTGGGCCGAGGCTCTGTGGCCCGCAGAGAACGGGCCCGGCGATCCGAGCCGCGAGATATCGGCAACCAGCGGTCCTCAATAGGCAGCGGCGGCCTCGACCCCTGCTATCAACTGAGTAGGCGGCGTTGCGCAATAGATCGCAACGCCGCCCACCCCGGACGCATGAACCGGCCTTATTGATCTGGCAACTAAATACTGTCAGGGTGCCCCACCCATTTCCGCGCTTTTTACGGAAATGGGTGGGAATACGATGTCACTGTTTTATTGCCGGATCAATAGTGCTCCAGGTACGCGGCCATCTTGTCAAGCGCACCCGTCCAGCCCTGCTCGTGCCGCGACCGCCACTGCTCGTCGGTAAAGTGTTCTTGTTTCACAATCACTTCCGTGCCGCCTTCAACATCCTGAAGCTGGACGGTCACGATCGTCTCTGCCCCCGGATTCCAGTCGGCCCGCCAGGTAAAGCGCAGCAGCAGATTCGGAATCACGTTCAGATACTCTCCGGTCACGCCGGCGCGGCGAATTTCCTCGCTCTCGCCGGGCCCGCTCGGGCCCACCGTAGTTTGAATGCTGTAGTGGCCGCCCTCCACAACGTCTGCCTCCGCAGCCACCATGATCACGTTCGGCGGTCCAAACCATCTCTGGATTTGCTCCGGCCGCGTCCATGCTTCAAAGATCCGCTCTCTGCTGGCGCGGATCACTCGACGAACCTCCAACCGCAGGTTTTCGCCCTTTTGTGCTTCCACCATTGCCGATGTGCTCATTTTTCGCTCTCTCCTTCCAGGTAACTCTGGAGGGCGTCCAGTTGCCGATTCCAGAATTTCTCATACCAGGTCAGCCATTCTTCGGCCGGCCTGAGATTCTGTGCCTTGAGCCGCACAATCTGGAAACTGCCCCTTCGCTCCCGCGCGATCAGTTCCGCCGACTCAAGCACGTTCAGGTGCTTGGAGACCGCGGCCAGCGAAATCCGGTACGGCCTGGCCACCTCGCCTACTGTCTTTTCTTTTGCCGAGATATCGCGCAGAATCGACCGCCGGGTCGAGTCGGAAAGAGCGTGAAAGATTGAATCCAGCCTGACGGCATTACTCTTAACCATGTGGTTAAATGTAACGCGATTGTGTTCGCGTGTCAACCATCTGGTTAAATCATTTTCCGCAGCCGCATTCTTGAAAATTTCAGGGCCGAATTGGCATTCTGAATAACCCCACCCGCACAACACACTGGACTTGGCCGCGCATATCCTGCGAAAATCGAAATGTGGCCAAGAGGCGCTTGACGCTCAGGGCCGCCGCGTTGTTCGGGGGCGGATGACAACGTTATATCAACAGCCTGCATTTTGAGCCGGGACCAGCAGCAGCCACGAGCCCGCCGGGTGCAGCCAATTACTTCTGAACAATTCTTTGTTCAACATTATTGCCTGAGGTTCTCGCATGCGCTCTCTCGCCTTGGCTATTCTTGTGTCTTTTCCGGCCGTTGCTCTGGCCTGCCACACTTCAGTTCAGCCTCCGCCGCCCGGTCCCACGCTGCGTGGCGTAGTTGCCGACTCGACCGGGGCAATCATTCCCAACGCCGAAATCGATTTGATGGATGCCAGCGGCGCGATGGACGGCAAATTTCAATCCGGCGCAGACGGCAGCTTTCAGGTGGTTGCGCCGCACCCCGGCGCTTATACGCTGGTGATCTCTGAGGCGGGCTTCAAAACCGTTACGACAGCGGTTTCCATTGCCGCGCCGGCCACGTCTCCCAGGACCAGCCAGGCGGCCGCCGGGCTGAGCGTTCCGCTGCACATCGTGCTGCCCATCGCTCCAGCGGCAACCAACGTGGTGGTGAGCGCCGATTCCAGTCAGGACCTGACCGCGACCGACGACAATCACGACTCGTCGGTGATGACCGCGCAGGACCTGAAAGCGCTGCCCATCTTCGACAATGATTTCGCCTCCGCGATGGGTGCGTTTCTGGACTCCGATGTGGCGGACACCGGCGGCAGCGGCCTGATGGTGGATGGCGTGGAAGCCAATCGCGTAACGGTTTCAGCTTCGGCTGTGCAGGAAGTGCTGATCAATCAGGACCCCTATTCGGCCCGCTACTACTATCCCGGCCGCGGGCAGATGGAGATTATTACCAAGTCCGCCGCGCAGAATTTTCACGGCGAGCTCAATTTTTACTTTCGCGACTCGGCCCTGAACGCCCAGAACGCGCTCGCCGCTTCCAAGCCATACGAGCAGCGGCGCATTTATGAGGGCAGCGCCACGGGGCCTATTCCGCATGCCAAGAACTCCAGCTTTCTGGTTTCCTTCAATCGCGCGGAGCAGGATCAGGACGCCGTGGTGAAAGCAACCATTGAGCCCACCACAGCCGACCCCTCCGGAATCTTCCAGGCAAACGTGCCCACGCCCACGCGCGATACCGAGTTCAGCCTGCGCGCGGCCCACCAGTTCGGCGTGAACTCGGCCTACGTGCAGTACAGCTATCAGGATGCGACGGCGCAAAACCAGGGCGTAGGCGGACAGACGCTCGCATCGGTTGGCTATAACAACGGGTATCACGAAGACGACATGATAACCCACGTGGTCTCCGCGCTCTCTGCAAACATGCTCAATCAGGCATCGCTGGTGGCAGAGCACTGGTCCAACCGCAATCTGGACGCGACCGAAGGCCCGCAAGTCCGGCTGTCGGGTGATTTTGTCGGCGGCTCGGCTCAGAGTGATTCCTTTGCCACCGAGTACAACGCGCGGCTGTCGGACGTGCTCACCTGGACCCGCGGCCGCAGCCTGGTCAAGACCGGCATCAGCATTCCGCACCTGAGCCGCCGCGCTTTTGACGACGAGACCAACCAGATGGGCACCTATACCTACGGTCCCACGCTGGCCGCCGATGGCGTAACGGTACAGGCAACCGCGCTCGATAACTACGCCGACAACCTGCCCTCCGGCTTCTCGGAGAATACCGGGGACACGCACTTCATCTATCACCAGCAGGAGATGGGCGCGTTCATCCAGGACCAGTACAAGGTGAATGGCCGGTTTGAGATCACGCCCGGTCTGCGCTACGACTGGCAGAATTTTCTCGCCAATCGCCGGCTGGGCTTTTCGCCGCGGCTGTCCTTCGCCTGGGTACTCGATCCGAAATCCAAAACCATCCTGCGCGGCGGCGGCGGCATCTACTACGACCGCTTCGGCGGCGGTCCGCTGCTCGACCTGGCTCGCTATGAGACGGCGCGGCGCGAGTCCTTCATTCTCTCGTTGAACCCCGCCAATCTGCCGCAAACCGGCTGCGTGCCCATCAGCAAGTGTGTCACGCTCACCGCACCGGCGCTGGCCGAGCTTGAGCCCAACGCCAAAATTCCTTACCAGATGCACTACGGACTTTCTCTCGAACGGCAGTTGGGCGAGCGCGCCACGGGAACCGTCAGCGTCTACCAGATGCGCGGCATCGATATGTTCCGCTCAGTGGATATAAACGCGCCCACGCCGCAGTCCGGATTTACAGAGCGGCCCGATCCCTCCTACGGCCGCATTCGCCAGATGCAGGCAGGCGCGTTCTACACCGGCACCGGGCTCGATATCTCTTACCGCGGCATGTGGAACAAATACTTCACCGGCTTTGGACGGTATACGTGGTCGCACTACGAATCGAATACGGGCGGAATCGGCTGGTTTCCGGAAAACCAGTACGCCCCCGGCGACGAATGGTCGAACTCCGGCTATGACCGCGCGCAGCGGCTGGGCATGTACGCCATCTTCCAGCAGAAGAGCCTGCTGAACCTGGCCGCCGGCATCTTTGCCAACAGCGGCTCGCCCTGGACCGTGCTGACCGGCGCCGACTCCTACGGCGACGGCCTGTTCAACGCCCGTCCCGACGATGTGGGGCGCAACTCCGAGGTTGGGCCGGGATACGTGGACATGGACCTGCGCTGGGGCCACGATTTCGCCATCACCGCCAACAAGGCCGACGAAGCGCCGCGGCTGGGCTTTTCCGCCGCCTCCTTCAATGTGCTGAATCATGTGAACGGCCAGGGCATCGATTCGGTGGAAACCTCGCCGCAGTTCGGAGAAGTTACCTCAGTAGCCCCGGCCAGGCGCATCCAGCTAGCCATGCGGTTCGAGTTTTAGGCAATCGCCCAGCCACGCCCAGCCACCTCGCCATGCAGTTCCAGTTCCGGCAATCGCAATGAGTCGACGGCTTGAAGGGTACGGGCTTCAGTTGAAGGCTATGGGCTCTAGCTTGAAGGGTACGGGCTTCAGCCCGTACATCAAGCCCGGCAAAATCAGCGGGGCTTTAGCCCCCGAGGGACTTCCTGCGGCGCGCCAGGAGCTTGTTCAAAGATTCCTTGGATCTTTTCCGGGAACCGCCGGCGCATCCGGTGCGTATAGCAGGAGTGATGCCGTGGACTCGAAGCATCCTCGCTGCTCTGCTGCTGGCTGCAGCCGCGCTGACTGCGGCCACGCCCGCGCGCGCCGACCAGGACGCGGTGCAGTTTTTCCACGACATCGGCGTCACCCCGGACGCGCCGGTTGCCGATGCGGTCTGTTTTTTCTGCAACGTCCACGTCGACGGCCAGGTCACGGGCGACATCGTGGTCTTCTTCGGCGACGTTCGAATCGATGGCCAGGCGCATCACGATGTGGTGAACTTCTTCGGCCGCATCTCCGCCGCAGACAACTCTTCGATCGGCGATGACGCGGTAAGCATCTTTGGCGGCGTGCGGCTGGGAGAAAATGTCCACATCGGCCAGGATCTGGTATGTATCTTCGGCTCGGTCCACGCGCCTCCCTCAGCCACCGTTGGCGGAGACCGCGTCGGCATCCCTGGGCTGGTTTTCTATGCGCCGCTGATCGTCATCTTCCTGTTGATATGGGTGATTGCGCACGAGGTACGCGCATCCCGGCGCCGGCGCTGGATGGCCGGCGGCTATCCTTTCCCACCGCAGCGCTAAAGCCACGCCCCAAAACAACGCGATACGCTGAATGCATGGGTGATTTTTCGCCGCTCGACGGTCGAAGGCTGCGCATTGTCCTGCCCGGCGGCAGCGGACAGGTGGGCACTACGCTTGCCCGGTTCTTTCAGGAGCGCGGCCATCATGTGACGGTTCTCACGCGCGGCCCCTACAGCGCACCCTGGCAGACCGTGCACTGGGACGGAAAACGCGTAGGCCCCTGGGTAGAGACGCTTGAGGGAGCCGATGTCTGCATTCATCTTTCCGGCAAGAACATCAACTGCCGCTACACCGCCAAAAATCGAAAAGAGCTGCATGACTCGCGCATTGGCCCCACGCGGCTTTTGAATCACGTGATCGCCGGCCTGGCCGAACCGCCGCGCCTGTGGCTGAATGCATCGGCAGCCACCATCTACCGCCATTCGCTCGACCGCGACATGGATGAAGCGACCGGCGAAATCGGCGGCGACGAGATGATCTCCACACACAGACGCGTGCCGGAGAAGTGGGACTCGACGGTGCAGTTGGTCAAGGACTGGGAGGCTGCATTTTTTGACGCGCCCACGCCGCGCACGCGCAAGATCGCGCTGCGCACCTCGCTGGTCTTCAGTCCCTCGCCGGGCAGCGTGTTCGCGGTGCTTTCCGGCCTGGCGCGGGTGGGCCTGGGAGGAACGCAGGGCAACGGCCGGCAATATGTTGCGTGGATGCACGAGCGCGACTACGCGCGGGCGGTCGAGTTTCTGATTGCGCAGGAACAGATCGAGGGGCCAGTCAACATGGCCGCGCCGCATCCGCTGCCCAACCGCGAGTTCATGGCCGATCTGCGCGAGGCCTGGAACATGCCCAACGGCCTGCCTGCTCCCGCCCCGCTCATACGGATTGGCATGTTCTTTCTGCGCACTGAGCCGGAGTTGGTGCTAAAGAGCCGGCGCGTCGTTCCCGGAAAGCTGCTCCATGCCGGGTTCGAGTTCGATTTTCCCGAGTGGCTGCAGGCTGCCGACGACCTGGTGCAGCAGTGGCGGCAACGGCCGTAAACCACGAGCACCGCCGCCTGATCGCCCGGTGCGCCACCCGTCCCGACGCCCGGTATTTCATGCCAGTTCATGCCAAATCGATAGCCGGGAAGCAGGTAAACGGTTCCGTGAGCACCTGCCAGTAAGGAACATACTTGTACTGCGGATGTCCGTCGATGTTGAAATGGAGCGGCCGGAACGGGTCCGGCTTGAGGCGTTCGAGGATGGCTTCAGCACGCGCCCCGGAAGCGGTCAGCACGGCGCTGTCGGAGCCGATGAGCGCCATCAACACAGGCCCATATTCGAGCGCGAACCGCTGATGGCCCTCGATCTGGTCGAGGCCGGTATAGTGCGTGAGCCTGAGCTGCATTGGCAGCGTAAAGCGGATGGTGTCGCCCGTGGCCCACGTGCGGTCCAGGGTGACATAGCTGCCGGGCGTGCCGGTGACCGGGGATTGCCGGTTCACCCGCATCTCAACCGGCGCGGTGACCCAGCCGGGGACGCGGACGCGTATCCTGGCCTGCGTGGGACGCGCGGCAGTTACCGTCAGAGTTATATCCGGATGATAGGGGAAGTTACCCGACATACTTACTTCCATATTGGTTCCGGATTGCGACCATTGCACCGATGCCGGCTCGAATAAGTTGACATAGAGGCCATCGGGCGCGGTCGAGAATATATACTCCGGCATCGAGCCGATCAGCCGCGTTCCCTGCCCTTCGCAGCAGGAGTTGGTGCAGAGCGGAACGGGCAGGTCGCCCTTCATGCCCACCAACCGGGCGTGGTAGATGATTCCGCGCTCCCCGACCTGGTTGGCAAGGGCAACGTTATAGATGGATTTCTCAATTTCGGCAGCGTATTTTTCCTCTTCGGGATGCATGGCGAGGAATCGCTGATTGAACTTGACCCAGAAACTGCTGCCGCAGGTTTCTCCCGTCTCGCAGAAGGGAAACTGCGCCGCCAGCCGGTAGGACTTGGGCGGAAACTGGCCGAACTCGGTTATGGCAATCGATCCGCCAACGTGCTCCCAGTTATTGTGGTATAACTCCCATGCGCCCTCCATCGCGCGCAGATACTTCAGGTCTCCGGTGGCGCGATAGATATCGAGATAGGCTTCGAAATCGGTGATGAGATAGTTGTGCGGACGGTCGTAAGGATACTGCCATACCACCTCCGTGTCGCGCTTCGCGAGCCCGTCCAGCCAGTAGTTTTCCTGATAGTAGCGCTGGATCGCCTGAATATCTTCCGGTTTGCCGAGCGGCGTAAAGTACATGCGCGTATTGGCGATCATGCCCTGCACGCCCTGCGTGCCGCCGCGCATCAACTTTGGAAGGTACTGGCATGAGTCAAACCAGTCATAGAATCCGCGCAGCAATGGAAACGCCTTGGGATTGCCCGCATAGCCGGCCTCGATGAGTCCGTGCGTGACCCACGAGCGTGTATAACCGCCGCGCTCGGACTTGAGAATCAGCTCTTCAGGATAGGCCATGATGTAGCCGTTCGGCGCACGGCACTCCGCAATGCCGTCGACAACCGCGTTCATGGATGCGCGCAACTGCGGATGGTCGATCCAGCGCAGTGTGTTGCCGGCTCCCATGAGAAAACGGCCCGCGCTCGAACCGGGCAGCGTCGTCTCCCAGAAAGGGATGGGTTTGCGCAGGCCCTCGGTCACCGGCTTGCCCGCCCGCTCGCGAAAGGGACGCAGCATCTCATCCACTGAGAACGAGCTGAGCAGATAGTTGATGTTGTTCTCCATGGCGCGGCGGAAGATCTCGCCCTGCAGCCGGACGCCGGAGACGGGGATGGTGACAGCGTAGGGCACCTGACGCCACTGCGATGAAGCGGTCACGTTCGATGGATTGTCGGTAACAACTCCCTCGCCCATGGGACGCGGCGCGCGCGTGAGCTGGGCAAAGTCCCGCGCATTGGCATAGCCTGAATCTCCCGTCGCCGGGCGGTGCTCGGCCACATCCTGGCCGGCGGAGAGCACCTCGAATTTGGCCAGCGCGAGCTGGTAACCGGCGCCATCGTGCCCGGGTCGAAGCCGTGTCGCGGTCAGCCGCACATAGCGCGCAGTCGCGGGCATGGGAGCATGAAATGCGGTAATGGCATCGCCCGGATCGTCGAAGTCCGCAGCAGACTGATCCACCAGAAGCGCCGGGCTGGCAAAGGAAGGCTCACTTGCCGTCTCGATGCGGAAGCGCAGAGGAAAGCCGTAGCCGTGCGCCTGCAGGTCGCCGGGAGTAAAGGCCGGATAAAGACGCAATCCGTCGATGGGCTTTGTGTCGCCGAGATCGATCTGCAGCCACATGGCTGTATCCGGTTGCTGAGCGAGCTGCGAAGCGTATGGCCGGTACCAAGTGGCGGGGTTAAACGCCATCTGCCCCTCCTGCACAGCCTTCCAGCCGGTGCCGCTGCCCTCATCGGCCAGTGCCCTGCGTGCGGCAAACGTGCCTGCGGCGGCAACTGCAGCCGTACTCTTGATAAACTCGCGGCGATCGATGGTCATTCCGAGCCCCTCCACTGATTCATGCTTATCCGCGCGAGATTTTCGGGCCAGATTTTCAGGTCGGATTTTCAAGCGCGCGCGCCGGTACGACGCGCAAGCGGACAAACGCAGTTTAAGGCGTCGACCTCGCCCGATGTCAATTCCGCCGGATATTGAAGGGTGGCTCGGCAGCGTGAAGAAGGAAATAGCGTGGCCGCAGATAAAAAAAGGCCCCCGCTATTAACGGGGGCCAAGTTGCCTTGGTTCTCTCGCGTTGCGAGAGCTTGGTTGGCGGCCATACGGCGGGGTGGCCGTTGGCGCTGGAACGGAGCCTCGGGGGGGAGGATGACCGCGAATTTACGGCCGTTCCGCGCCGGTCGAAGCTGTAGCGCTTTGGGGTGGCGCTGCAGCCTGGGCCGCCAAACTGTTTTCCATCAGCCGGATGTGTACACTGCTGGTCCTAATGCGCTCGGGCTTCGTGTCATCGTCGCTGGAAGTAGCGATGTGCGCGTTGCCCAAGGCCACAGAGTGCAGCCGGTAGATGGGAATCTGGTGTTGTTCGACAAGATAGCGCTTGACCGCTTCAGCCATACGCTGAGAGCTTTGAATGCCCACGTTGCCTGAAGCAGGCGAGTGCGCTTCCATTTCGAGGATGTAGCCTTCGCGGCCGGTAAGGCCGGCAGCCAACTCGTCGAGTTTCTGACGCGAATCCGAAGTCAGCATCGAAGTGCCGGGACGAAAGGTAACGCTGAGATCGGTAATGGCGTGGTACTGATCCATGCCGCTAACCGTGGTGTTCAACTGATTTACGTGAGTGGAAGCCTGCTGCGCGGTGCTGTTCGCAGCCTGGGCCTGGTTACCGGCCGCCTGCGCCGCCTGATTGGCCGTGTCGGCTGTGGACTGCGCCTGGTGAATTCCGGCCTGGGCACGGGCATCTACGTCTTTGATGTCCCGAGCGTTCCGGGAATTGACTTCATCCAGCTCGCTCAGCCGGTCATTGATGGGATCGAGCTGCCTCTTCACCCACTTCTTGCGTGCGAACGGATTGACGTGACCCCAGAACCCCTCCTTCGGAGTATTGATAGGCTGCGCCTCGGGGGAGGGCTGCTGCTGCATCGCCGCCGGAGGAGTGGCCTGGGAATCACCTGCCGGGGACGCCTGCTGCGCCCATACCGGTAGTCCAATAGCAGATGCCAGCAAAATAGCCGCGAACTGGCGAGATCGAAAAGCCGTCTTTTTCTCGTTTGTCTTCATGGGATTCATATCCTCATTCGAAAAGCGCCGGGTTCGGAAAGCCCCGGATTTGAAAAGCACCATCACAACTTGGGCGTTTCGCTGCCCGCCATGCTAAGTGCAAGGGCAGTGCCAAACTGGATACGTTGCGGATTGAATGTTTTAATCTGTTTATTTTCAGTTATTTATATGAGAAGAGACGGCGAGATGCGGACCCAAAGCCACGCGTATATTTATGCCGCAACCATGTAAATTTTGCGCTGCCGGGTACTTTCTACTCTGTAAAGAGGCAATGCCTGACGGATTCCGGCGGGTAAATCCGGGAATTCAGCGGCCGGAAAAGCAGGTTGGCCGCGGCTGCTTGAGGCCTGCTTGAGTGGCTGCTTGATGCCTGCTTGGGGGCGATTTGAGACGCACTACTTGAAGTCGACGTGGACGATACGGACCTCGGGATAGGCTCCGTCCCAGCTATCCGGCACGCTGTCGAAGATCAAGCGGAAATCCCGCTCGTCGCCCGGCTTGAGCGGATCCGCGGAGGCCGGCTCGATATCCACATACGGCTGGCGGGTGCGAATGAGCTGCAGGCCCTGGGTCTCGTTCCATGCCACCTGGTGCGCGTAGTCGCGAAAGAGCACCTGCAGGGAGGCGCCGGCAACCGTGCGGTTGCCCTGGTTGGCAATGTGTCCGTCGAGATAGGTGACCTTGCCGCCGGCCAGGTTGGACGACTCGCTCATGGCCAGATTGGTGATGTGCAGGCTGGCGGCGTAGGGATCGAGCGCAGCGGAGATGGGCGTGACCTTCGTCGCGGGCTTGCCGTGCCAGACCAACACTAGACCCAGCCCAACGGCCAGAACAACCAAAACGGCAATAGCGACCGGGAGCCAGTTGCGCTCGGTCGGCCGTGCGGGACGGATAAGTTGCGGGCCTGTGCTCACGAGCGAAATTGTACACCGGACATGGAAGAAAAATATTCGCTTCGCAATCGCTGGCCGGGGCATGGCTGGGCGTCACGCCCTCCGGCTCTGGCCGCTGCTCGTGGAGGGCAAACGGCGCAATGCGAATCTTCCTTGAATTCAAACGAGATTGCTTGCATCGCGTGAGACGGTGGAGCGTCTATAACTCCATACGAGTTTGAAGGCGCGCAACCAGCGTGCAAACCCCGGGGTTGTAAAAACTAGCGGAAAGGCGGCCCATGGATGCAGACCTCCACTGAAACCACAAACGCATCTGCCCCGGTGGCCGATTCGCACCAGGCTGCGTACCGGGTGTACCAGGGCCTTACGATTGCAGCAATGCTGTTGCTGCTGATCAGCCTGTGGGCGTTCTAGTCACTGGATATCATCGCTCATCCTACTTGGATAGTGGTGAAGAACGGTAGCGCCCGTGGGGTCCAGCCGCAGCCCACACTTAAAACATCCCGCTCAACTCCTGGTAACTGACCGCCTGCTCCGCAAAACGGAACGTCCCCTTGGACCGCATCTCTTCAACCGCGCGCAGAAATCCGCCATACGCCGCCCGGGCCAGCGCACTGCCCACGCTCACGCGGCGCACTCCGATGGCCTCCAGCGCCGCCATCTCCAGATGCGCCGCCGCCAGCACATTCACCGGCCGGCTCACCGCGTGCACCACAGTTGCAATATCCTCCAGCCGGCTCAGCCCCGGCGCATAGAGCACGTCCGCGCCCGCCTCTTCAAACGCCTGCAGCCGCTGGATGGTATCGTCCAGATCGGGCCGCCCGTGCAGAAAATTCTCGGCTCGCGCCGTCAGCGTAAAGGGAAAATCCAGTCCGTGCGCCGCTTCCGCCGCGGCCCTCACCCGCTCCACCGCGGCATCGAATCTGTAGATGGGATCGTCCTCGCGTCCGGTCGCGTCCTCAATCGATCCGCCCACCAGCCCGGCCGCAGCGCCCAGCCGAATCGTCTCCGCGGCGGCCTGCGGCGAATCGCCATAGCCGTTTTCGAGATCGCCGCTCAGCGGCAGATCCACCGCTGCGGCCATCACGCTCACATGCGCCAGCATCGCCTCGCGGTCCACGTGGTAGTCTCTCCGCGCCTGTGAAAACGCGAACCCCGCGCTGGTGGTCGCCACCGCCTCAAACCCCATCCGCGCAAGCAGGTGCGCCGATCCCGCGTCCCACGGATTCGGCAGCAGAAATGCCCCTTTGCGCTCATGCAGAGCGCGAAACATGCGCCCCTTTTCGCTTTGCGTCACCATAAAAGAAAAGCTCCACGGCAGCGAGCTTTTTCGCTCATTGCCCTGGGGCTTACTCTATCGCCCAGGACCTGCCGCCCGGGACCTGCCCCGCGCGGAACCAGTCCGGCGCACAGCGCGGCTCATCGCGCGGACCTACTGCTCTCTCGGCATCGGCAGCGGCTTCACACTGCCGCAGTCCGACCCCTTGAACACCGAACTCGATTCGGCCGTCCACTCGATCGGCGTTGCATTCGGCCCCATCTGCATCGTGCCCGTAAAATGCACCTTGCCCGTTGCCGTTCCGCCCATGCTCCAGTGCGACTCGATGGTGCCTTTGCCGGTTACGTGCCCCGAGCAGACCATGTCCGCCGTCATGCCGTCGATGGTCTTCGAGATATTCGTAACCTGGCACTCGCCGTGCGACTGCGGCATCGGTGCGCCGTATCTGTCGATCATCTCCTGCGTCAGGCACACCTCGGACGTATGCGGCGCGCCGCCAAACGCGGCTGCGGCCTGCGGCGGCATCTGCATCCCCGCCGGAAACGGAGAGTGCTGCCAGGTCATGGAGGTGGTAACCTCCCACAACCCCGGCTGTCTTCCCGCCTGTGCCGAGGCCAGCGAACCCGCCGCCAGTCCGGCCACACCCAACATCGATATCCACACTTTTGACCCGTGCCTCATCCATCCTCCTTGCGCCGCTCTCACTGCGCACGCCAGCCAATCTACACGCACCGTGCTGCCACCGGGTAGTGAAATTGCGTGGAAGTTCGTTTCAGGCCAGAATCTCAGGCCGGCATTGCATGCCAGGATTTCAAGTCAGGATCTGAAGTCAGGGTGTCTCATGGTTTGATTCTCTGTGGCTCGATCTTCAGCCCGGGAAAAGCAAGCATTGCCTGGCATTCACTTGCGCGCCGACGATGCAACCCGTCCCAGCGCCAGCAGCGCTCCGGTCACGCGGTTGGAATTGTGCCGCACCACATTCTCCTCGCTGGCAAAGTTGCCTGCCACGCAGCGCACGCCCATCTTCTCAATGCGCTCGATGTCCGCTTCGATCGGCGAGGCATCTTCAGCCGCATACCGGGCCAGCGTCTCCGGAGAAAAGGGCGCCGTATTCAACAGCGCGCAGTCGAAGATGGGCGCACGGGTGTGCTCGTAGATGCGCTCGATGTGCTCTGAGGCCGTCAACCCCAGGCTCTCGTTGGCCTGGGTCATCAGGTTTGAGATATAAACCCGCAGCCCCCGCGCCTGCGCCAGCGCCTGCGGAATCCCGTCCACCAGAAGATTCGTAATCAGCGACGTATACAGCGATCCAGGGCCGACAGTAATCAGGCTGGCCCGCTCGATCGCCTCCAGCGTCTCAGGCACCGGTGGAGGACAGGGCGGATCGAGGGTCAGTTCCACAATCCTCCGTCGGCTGGCCGTAATATTCGTTTCTCCGCGCACCAGGCTGCCATCGTCCATCCGCGCCACCAGCGTGGTGTTGGCCGTCGTCGCCGGATAGATCCGTCCACGCGTTGCCAGAATCTTCGACGCCAGTTGCACCGCCTGGGCAAAGTCGCCGGTAATCTCAGTGAGCGCGGCCACAAACAGATTGCCGACGTTGTGCCCCTTCAGCGAATCGCCGCCGCGGAACCGGTGGCCGAACAGCCTGGTCAGCAAGTCTTCTTCCTCGCTCAGCGCCACCATGCAGTTGCGCAGGTCGCCCGGAGGCAGCATGTTGAAGTCCTGCCGCAGCCGACCCGACGACCCGCCATCGTCGGTGACCGTGACCACCGCGGCCAGGTCGCCAATCGCGCCGTCTTCAGAGCCCGGGCGCCCCGGCACAGCTACATGCCGCCGCAGCCCGCGCAGCAAGGTGGACAGCCCCGTGCCGCCACCGAGCGCAACCACCCGCAGCGGCTCCCTGGGGGCAGCCGGAAGCGGTGCGCCGGCAAGTGCCTCGGGCGTCCGTTCATCGTCGCGGAAAAAAACAGGATTCAAGGCAGCCCTGATCCACTACTTGAACTACGAAACTTGAGCCAGCGGAATCTGCCAAGGACAATCGACAAGCAAGACGAAAAAAGTCACGCAGCAGCAGCAGCGCGGACCGCCGAAAAAAACACATCACCCGCCGTAACCAGTCAGCCGATGCGAGCAGAGCGGAGGTTCCTCATGGAACTTCAGGATATAGCAGCTCGGTAAATCTCGGATCGTCCACCATGTTCTGGAAGTCCGTGTCCACCCGCGCCTGCAGCCGGTTTTTGCCATTCAGCTCGATCGCGCGGGTCAGGTTGTTCAAACACTCCTGCACCCGCCCGGTAATCGCATCCAGCACTGCCAGACCGTAGAGCGCGTAGTCCGCACCCGGATGTCCGGCAAGGATCACGTTGAACTGCTCGCGGGCGTCGTCGTAATCGCCTGTGTTGAGTTGCGACACCGCAAAGTCGTAGTGCTCTTCGGGAGTGAGAAACTCGCGGTTCGACTTCTGCAGTTGCCGCTGGCAGGTGTGGATGTACATCTGTACCCGCTCCTTCAGCTCCGGGGGAGCCTCTGGCAAAAGCTTTTCAAGAGCCGCCTGCGCTTTTTCGTATTTACCCTGCTGCAACAGTTGCAAAGCAGCCTGATAGTGTTGGAAAGCCGGCCCCGCGGCAGCGGAACGGCCGTCGGCTCTGGAAGCCGTGGGAGGAGTTTTCTTGCGGCCTGCCGCCGCGGTTCTGGCCTCTTGCGTCATATTGTTATTCAGCGCGCACTCCTTGCCGCACCATTGGAACCGCATTGCGTCGCAGGCCCAAATCCGCGTAGTGGAACAACGCCGCTTGAGCCATCTTTATACGCATAACGCCGCAAGACGTCAATGGGTCGCTTCGAGCTTACCCCATCACCCCTGCCGCCGCCAGCCATCACAGCCCTCCGCGCAGCCCATCCATCAGGCGCCTACTTTCCATAAATCGCCGGATTCAGATCCGGATCGTTATACATCTTCATTTGCCGGTATGCCTTGAACCGCCGTGTGCCGGCCAGCGTCTCCCGCCACAGCGCATCCAGGCAATCCGACAGGTCGTTGCGCTGCTCCTCCAACACCGCCAGCCGCTCGCGATTGCGCTCGGCATGGCCTGCGGGAGCGGCTGGCCGCACCGCCTCTTCGCGGGTGTGATAAATCCGCAGCGAAAGAATCGAGAGCCGGTCGATGATCTGCCCCGGCGACTCGGAATTCAGCGGCGCTCCCGGATTCGGCATGCCGTTGCTTTCCAGCCAGTCCAGCAGAATCCGGTCCAGTTCCTCGGCCAGGTCATTGCGCAGTTGGTTGGTGGTATCGATGCGCCGCTTCACCGCGGCCACATCCTCGTCGCTCGCATTCGGCGTCCGCGCCTTGTCTTCGATGTGCCACAGGTCGAAGTTGGCCCGGTGCTGCCGCTCCACCGCCATCTGCCAGTCGTTGCCGGCGCGGGTTGTCGCATCATCCTGCGTGGCATGCCAGTACCGGGTGCAGCGTTCCTGCAGCGCGGTCAGCGCAATCGCATCCAGCATGGGCGCGTTGTCCCGCACCGGCGAAGGCGCTTCCCGCGCCTTGACCATCGGCAACCAGTTTTCCAGCCGCTTCCGCTCTTCCAGCTTGCTGTACAGCTCTCCCATGAGCCAACAAAGACACAGCCAGACCGCAAAGTTGCCCGCCGCCGCAATCCACAACGGAAAGGTATGGGCGCTCCCGCTCACGGCAATCGACAGCAGCACGCCGGGCACCACCAGCACGCGCCCGAAAAATTGCAGCATGCCCAACAGCTCGATCGAGGAAAGCCGGCTCAGCGCCGGAATATCAAACGAAAGTGCGGCCGCGCCGCATCCCGCCACAACGCCAGCCAGTAATCTCTTCCGGTATGCGACCGTCCACATGCCAGACCTCGTTTCCTTTCATCGGGGGGCGAAGAGAGTGTAGTTGCAGGAATATGGTAGAACTAACCTCATTCAAGGTCCAAGCAGCATTTTCGCATGGAGCCCCGATGTCCCACCCAACCGAGCGATTTCTCCTCCTCGCCAGCCATGAAAATGGCCATGACTTCATGCGCCAGTGCGCCGACCTGGGCATCGGCTGCACCCTGCTCACCGTCGACGCGCTCCGCAATGCGCCATGGCCGCAGGATGCGCTCGAAGAGATCTCCGCCATGCCCGCCGGCCTTACCCAGGAGCAGATCGCCAACACAGTCTCCTGGATGTCCCGCGGCCGGCGCTTCGACCGCGTCGCCGCACTCGACGCGTCCGACCTCCAGACCGCCGCCATGCTGCGCGAGCACATGCGCATCCCCGGCATGGGCATCACCACCGCCGCCTGCTACCGCGACCGGCTCGCCATGCGGATCATCGCCCGCGCCATGGATTTCGCCGTGCCCAGCTTCTGCCGCGTCCTCAACTACGATGAGCTGCGCCATTTCATGGACCGCGTTCCGCCGCCCTGGCTCCTCAAGCCGCGCACGGAAGCCTCCGCGGCAGGCACCCACCGCATCCAGGACCCCGAGCAGCTCTGGCGCACGCTTGACGAGCTGGGCGACCACCAGAGCCATTTTCTGCTCGAGCAGTTCATCCCCGCCGACATCTACCACGTCGACTCCATCGTCTCGGAGTCGAGCGTCGTCTTCCGCGCCGTCCACCGCTCCGACGGTTCGCTGCTCCAGGCCGCGCACGAAGGCGGCGTCTTCACCACCCGCACCGTCGACCGCTCCAGTACCGACTGGCGCCAACTCACCGCGCTCAACGCCCGGCTGGCGCCGGGCCTCGGCATGGTCCGCGGCATCACCCACGCCGAGTTCATCCGCTCCCGCGCCGACGGCCGCTTCTACCTGCTCGAAATCGCCGCGTGCGTGGGCGGAGCCTTAAGCGCCGACCTGGTCAAGCACGCCACCGGCATCAACCTGTGGCGCGAATGGGCCAACATCGAAGTCGCGCACCTGCGCGGCCAGGACTATGCCGTTCCATCCTCCTATGCCAGTTACGCGGGCAGCGTGTTCTGCCTCACCCAGACCGAGGAGCCCGACACCTCCGCTTTCACCGCGCCCGAAATCGTCCACCGCATCGGGAAAGACCACCACGCCGGCCTGATCGTCCGCAGCGACGGTGCTGCCCACGTCGAAGAGCTGCTCTCCGGCTACAGCGCCGAATTCGCCGCCCGCTTCCTGGCATCGATGCCGCGCATGGACCCCCTCACCTCTGCGTGAAACCCGCGCAGTCAAAACTAAGACTTCAAATTTTGGCAGTTTAGCCATCAATACAAATCACTTATCAAAAACGCAATCACTCTGCAAAATAATTCTTGACACCATACCAACCGGTAGGTATTATTCATACCAACTGGTAGGTACACACCATGTCCACCGCTCAACAACTTGAAGGCCGGCACGAATCCAAAACCCGCATCCTTCAGGCCGCAATGAATGTCATCCGCGCCAAGGGCTACACCGCCACGCGCATTGAAGACATCTGTGAAGCCGCCGGCGTTACCAAGGGCAGCTTCTTTCACCACTTCGCCACCAAGGAGGAGCTGGCCATCGCCGCCGCCGACTACTGGAGCGAGGTCACCTCGGCCTTCTTCGCCGAGTCAGCCTATCACCACGCCACCGATCCGCTCGACCGTCTGCTGGCCTACATCGATCTCCGCAAGGCCATGCTCCGCGGCGAGCTGGCCGAGTTCACCTGCCTGGCCGGCACCATGGCCCAGGAGGTCTACGCCACCCACCCTGCCATCCGCGACGCCTGCGGCGAGTCCATCTCCGGCCACGCCGCCACGCTCATCCCCGACATCCAGGCAGCCATCGAAAAACACGGCGTGCAGGACGACTGGTCGGCCGAAAGCCTGGCGCTCATGACCCAGGTGGCCATCCAGGGTGCCTTCGTCCTCGCCAAGGCCCGGCAGAACGTCTCCGTCGCGGCCGATTCGCTCGACCACCTGCGCCGCTACATCGAGCTGCTCTTCCGCCAACCGCAAACCCAGCATGCATAGGAGCAATCGTCCATGAGCCTCAATGAAACCCCTCACACCGTTCAATGGCCCGAGACCCACTACATCTTCATCGAGAAGATTGGCCCCTTCATGCAGACGGCCCATGTCGCATGGGGCGAGGTACACAAGCTCGTCCCCGCCGTCTCAGAGCACAACCAGATCACCGGCTACATGAGCCTCTACAAGGCCGGCCCGGAGATTTACCGCGCTGGAGTCGCACTCGCGGCGCCGCCCATCCAACTCCCCGACGGCCTGCGGTACGAAAAATTTCCCGGCGGCAAGTACGCCGGCTTTACCCTCACCGGCCCCTACTCGCAACTCGCGCAGGCTAGCTGCCGCGCCTCCGAACTGGCCGGTCAGTTCCCTCTCCGCGACGATTTCAACATCGAAAGCTACGTGACTGACCCGCGCACCACGCCCGAAGACCAGCTCCTCACCAAGATCCTCTTCCCCACCGCCTGAGCCCACCATTCCACCCACAGGAGATGTCATCATGTCCAACTCAATGTCCAACTCAGCCACGCTCGGCACCTCCGCCGCATCCGCCGAGTCCGAGATTCTCGCCCTCATCGACTCGCTCCACCAGGCGCATCGCGACAAGAACGCCGCCGGCATCGCCGCGCCCTACGCCCCCAACGCAGCCATCTTCGATCTCTCGCCGCCGCTGGCCCACCCGGGCGTTACCGTCGAGCGCAAGCAGTCCTGGCTGGATACCTGGGATACCGGCATCGACCTCGAATCCCGCGACCTTAAAATCACTGTCGCCGGCAACCACGCTTTCGCCTGGGGTTATCAGCGCATGAGCGGCACGCCTCGGGCTGCCGGCCGTCCCATCAGCTTCTGGATGCGTGTGACCTACGCCCTGGAGCGCGTCGGCGACGCCTGGCGCATCGTCCATGAGCACGACTCGGTCCCGTTCTACATGGACGGCAGCCTGCGTCCAGCTTTCGACCTGCAGCCCTGAACAAGCAGCGAAACCAGGCACGAAAATGAGCCAGCCATCCTGGCGGCATATTTGTTTTGCCGCCAGAGTGGCGCCCATGCCCTTCGCCGCCCATACCCCTTACAATTCTTGCGGGAGCAAGCATGCAAACCAACTGGCAATTCCCGCACCGCCGCTGGAACCCGCTTCACCAGAGCTGGGTTCTGGTTTCGCCGCACCGCACCCAGCGCCCCTGGCAGGGCGAAGTGGGCCAGAAGACTCTGCCTTCGGCCACCGTCTACGACCCCGGGTGCTATCTCTGCCCCGGCAACAAGCGCGCCGGCGGGGCCGTGAATCCCGCCTACTCCAGCGTGTTCTCGTTTGTAAACGATTACGCAGCCCTGCTGCCCGACTCGCCGGCCCTCGATGCCGTCGCCGCCAACCCTCTGCTGCGGGCCGAGCCCGCGCGCGGCCTCTGCAAGGTTCTCTGCTTTCACCCCGACCACTCGCTCACCCTCGCCCGCATGACCCCGGCCGAAATCCGCCCGGTCATCGACGCGTGGACCAGCGAGTACCAGCAGCTTGGCGCGCATGACTGGATCGACTACGTGCAGATCTTTGAAAACCGCGGCGCGATGATGGGAGCCAGCAACCCACACCCGCACGGCCAGATCTGGTCCACCAGTTTCATTCCCGACGAGCCCGCCGCCGAAACCGCCGCCCAGCGCGACCACCTCGCCCGCACCGGCCGCTGCCTGCTCTGCGACTACCTTGAAACCGAGCGCCAGTCTGGCGAGCGCATCGTTTTTGAGAACGCACACTTCACGGCGCTCGTCCCCTGGTGGGCGGTGTGGCCCTTTGAAGTGCTGCTCCTCAGCCGCCGTCATGCCGGCGCGTTTTCGGACTTTGCCCGCGAGGAGCGCGATGCGCTGGCCGAAGCGCTCAACCGCATCACCATCCGCTTCGACAACCTGTTTGAAACCAGCTTTCCCTACACGATGGGCTTCCACCAGACGCCCACCGACAACAACGACCACCCCGAGTGGCACTTTCACGCGCACTTCTATCCTCCGCTGCTGCGCTCGGCCACGGTACGCAAATTCATGGTCGGCTTTGAAATGCTGGGCATGCCGCAGCGCGACATCACGCCGGAATCGGCCGCCGACCGCCTCCGCGCCTGCTCGGAGACCCACTTCTGGCCGCGAAGCTGAGCGTCTCGTTCCTGAAGTTGTCGACAAAAATAAGCTTCTTCCTGAATCAAAGTCGGGAGTACATTTCGCTCCCAACGAAGTCGAAAGCTGGCCTGAGCGTAGCCGAAGTGGACTTGCGGGTAAAAGTTTGTCGGGCGTCACGAATTTCTTCGCCGGGACTTCGGCCTGCACTGATATATCCTGTGCCGGATGACCAAACAGCCGGGCCTGCGTCGCTTTGACACCATCGATCTGCTGCGCGGTTTCTCGATTCTCGGCGTAATCCTGCTTCACGCCAGCATCTTTCTCCGTGGTGCTGGCCATCCGATCGGCACGAGCCTGCCACACACATTGCGTTTCATTGTCTTCAGCAACGGCGGCAACGGCGTTTCAGCATTTTTCGCCATCTCGGGTTTTCTCATCACGTTTATCTCCATTCGCCGCTTTGGAACTCTTGTACAAGTCAAGCCGTTCCGGTTTTACAGAATTCGTTTCGCGCGCATCGCGCCTCCACTGCTTCTCTTCCTCGGCGTTCTAAGCGCATTGCATCTGGCCAATGTGCGCGGCTACCACATCCAGCCCGCGGTCGGCACACTGCCACAGGCCCTGTTTGCAGCCCTCACCTTTCAAGTCAATTGGTTTGAAGCTGTCCATGGCTGGCTGCCGCCGTCGTGGACGGTCTTGTGGACGCTCTCCGTCGAAGAGATGTTTTATCTCTTCTTCCCTCTGCTTTGCATTGCATTGTTGAGGAAACAATGGAGCCGCCCGGTATTTTTCGCGTTGCTATTCGGCCTTGTAGTCTTCGGCCCTTTCGCTCGAATGCCCTGGTACACAACGAACAAGATATGGAACTATCAATCCTATCTTGGCAATGTAGACAACATCGCTCTTGGCTGTCTCACAGCCATGCTAGCCGACCGCCTGATGCGGCTCTCGTGGTTTGTACAATCGCAGTGGCCACGCATCTGCGAATGGGTCGGCGTTGCACTTATGCTTCTGGTCGCCTGCGAGTGGCCGCGGGCAATTTTTCACCCTCTGGGACCTTCTGAGACGGATGTAACCGTACTCGGTGTCGGCACATGTCTGCTGATGCTCGGCAGCGTCATCCGCAACAAAACCGGAAGCATTTGGACCTTCCCGATTCGCTGGCTCGGGCAGAATAGTTACGAGGTCTATTTGACCCACGAGTTTGCGGTCATCCTTGTGCTCAGATTATTTCTGCACTGGCATCGGGGCTATGTCGCACTATGGATCGCCGCCACGATCATTGCATCGAGCCTTCTGGGCTTCGCCATGGCGCGATTCGTTTCGGAACCAGCCAATCGTGCGCTGCGCGGAAGGCGCAATCAGCCCAACGCCGTAACAGGATGAGTGAATTCAAGAGCGTCCCGAGATACTCTGGATGTCTCTGCAACGAAGGAACACGCCCATGCCACAGATGTCCAGCTTTCAACGCTTCAAGCCGCACGAAATCGCGAAGACATTCCCCGACACCGCCGACTCGATGCTGCTCGATACCTACCTGACCAATGAGGCCGACGCCAGCGCCCGCGTCTTCCGCGTCTATCGCGGCACCCCGCCGCACTATCACGCGCACAGCGACGAATACCTCTACGTGCTCTCCGGCCGCGGCACCTTCTGGATGAACGATGCCGCCACGCTGGCCGAATTCGAGCCCGGCGATCTGCTCTTCTTCAAGAGAACCATCGTCCACGCTTTGCCCAAGATCCTCGAAGCCCCGGTCGTCTTTCTCTCCGTCGATGCTCCGCGCCGCGACCCCGGCGACATCCACTTCGTGAACCCGGAAGACGGATCGCCGCAAAGCTTCATTCAAGGTTTGAAATATTGAAAGGATCAAGCAGGATTTGTGAGCGGGCGAGGTCAGCGAATTTCGCCGCAGGCGAGAACTTCAACCTAACGTTTCATTCCACCACCGCATCCAAAGCGCCATGGCACTTTATCCCGAGTGGCTGCACATTCTCGCCTGGGTTTACATCGGCATTTGCCTGGCCTGCGCGCTCGGCATTGCGATTCACACATCTTCTCGTCCGCAGAAGATGTGGATCATGGGCATTGTCTGGCCGATCACCGGACTCTACATGGGGCCCATCGCCGTTTACATGTACAGGAAGGCATTGCCGGTGATGGAAAGGAAGCCCCTGACTCCACAGATGAGGGCGATGCAGGAGCGATACAAAGACGCACCGCCCACTCTGTTCCAGAATATTCTTGCTGTGTATCACTGCGGAGCCGGATGCAGCATCGGTGATGTGATCGCAGAGTCCATCGCGCCGGGTCTAGGGCTGGTATTTGCCGGTAAATTCGGATCGAAGCTCATCCTCGACTTTGTTTTTGCCTATGTTCTGGGAATCGCATTCCAGTATTTCACCATCGTGCCCATGCGAGGGCTTTCCTTCGGCCAGGGCGTTGTTGCGGCTGTACGCGCCGATACCATCTCGATCACCCTCTTCGAGGTCGGTATGTTCTCGTGGATGGCGATCGTCTACTACCTGCTGTTTTTGTCGCCGCACCTCGGTCCGGGCCTGGCGGTCTTCTGGTTCATGATGCAGATCGCGATGATAGTCGGCACCGCAACCGCCATCCCCGCCAATGCGTGGCTCATCCGCAAGGGATGGAAGGAAAAGATGCCTCAGGTCGACCCCAGTCAGATGCAGTGAGGTGGTCTCGGCAGTTCAGACGGTTTATCTTCAGTAGAAGGTCCTGCTTCTGTTCCAGACACCGAATCGGCCTCGGAATCGATGCAGGAATCGATCTGCGTGGCGGCGGTCCTGGTAACCGGCCGGAAATCGGAACCGGAATTCATGCGGCGTCTGCGAAGGACGGATGGCGGGAGACACGTATATCTGGGAACAGTTCCGGATTGGGACGCGTTCCAGCCAGATTCATGATAATAAAGGTTCTACCGGAAAATGATTTTGACGCAGGGCAGGCGCGGGTTTATTGTGGTTGTGGAAATCTTTCTGGGCACAAGGCATTTTCAGGAAAGACGGCTGTCGTCAAGGTTACGGTCGATTGGTTACTGGTGGCTGGGTTACCGGTGGGCCGGGACGGTTCGGATGACAGGCGGCTGCAAGTTAACAGCGATTTCCTGAAGCGTCCGGGCCCGACCTGGTTGGCTATGGGCAGTTTTGGCGAAGACCTGCGCATGGAGCGGATATCCCGCGGCGTTGCGCTGGAAGAAATAACGGCCGTTACCAAAATCAGCCAGCGGCACCTGGTGGCGCTGGAGCAGGAACGGTTCCGTCAACTCCCCGGCGGCATTCTGAATAAAGGCATCGTTCGCGGCTACGCTGGCGCGCTGGGACTGGACGAGCGGGACTGGACGGACCGCTTTCTCAAGGCCTACTCGGCATCGGTGCAGGCGCTGGACGAAGAGCAGAGCTGGACGGCATTCGCGGCCAATGTGGGCAGGTCGCGCATCCAGCACCGCGAGGCCATGGAGTTGCGGGTGCGATGGCTGGGCGCAGCGCTGCTGCTGTTGCTGGTGGCCCTGGCCGGGTTCTTCGCGGTGCGCTACTACGGAGTGCGAACCGGCTGGTGGCCTTCACTGCTGCCGCAGCGGCTGATGACGGCGGCGGTTGAGCCGGTGCGCCACCTGATTGCACGAGTGCTGACGCAGAACTGAATCGAGCCGTCGAACCCAATCCGACTCAATGCCATACTGTGCGATTGGACCTCGAATCCGCGCTGTTCGCTGCCATTCTTTGCAGCTACGCGGCTGACGCAATTACCATGGATGAGTACAACCATCCGGCCTGAACCCGCGGGTACGCGGGCGTCAAGCATTTATCCCGTCAGCGGGAAGGAGTATTGATTTGAGCGATCGTTTCCTGTTTACATCTGAATCCGTTACCGAAGGCCATCCGGACAAGATTGCCGACCAGGTGTCGGACGCAATTCTGGATGCCTGCCTGGAGCAGGACCCCTATAGCCGCGTGGCGGCAGAGACGCTTACAGCCACCGGACTGGTGGTGATTGCGGGCGAGATCACGACCAAGGCCTATGTGGACTTCCAGAGCTTGGTGCGCGGCGTGGTGGCCTCAATCGGCTACAACAACGCGCTGTACGGCTTTGACTCGAACACCTGCGCGGTTATCTCGACCATCAACAAGCAGTCGGGCGATATTGCGCAGGGCGTGGACACCGGCGGCGCCGGCGACCAGGGCATGATGTTCGGCTATGCGACCAACGAGACACCGGAGCTGATGCCCGCGGCCATTTCACTGGCGCACAAGCTCACCCGGCGTCTGACCGAGGTGCGCAAGAATGGCAAGCTGCCTTATCTGCGGCCCGACGGCAAGAGCCAGGTGACGGTGGAGTATGACGAGAATGGCAAGCCGGCGCGCATTGACGCGGTGGTGATCTCGAGCCAGCACGCCGACAGCGTGAGCAACGAGGATCTGCACGCGGATATTCTGAAGCACGTGATCCAGGCCGTGGTGCCGCCCAAGTTGCTGGACGAGCACACCAAGTATCACATCAACCCGACGGGACGGTTCGTGATCGGTGGGCCGATGGGCGATACGGGACTGACCGGCCGCAAGATCATTGTGGACACATACGGCGGCGCGGGACGGCACGGCGGCGGCGCCTTCAGCGGCAAGGACCCGACCAAGGTGGACCGCTCGGCGGCCTACATGGCGCGCTACATTGCCAAGAACATTGTGGCGGCCGGACTGGCCGACAAGGCAGAAGTGCAGCTCGCTTACGCCATTGGCGTGGCGGAGCCGGTGAGCGTCCGGATTGAGACCTTTGGCACGGGCAAGGTGGGCGAAGCAAAGCTGACGGAGCTGGTGCGCAAAAACTTCTCGCTTACGCCGAAGGGCATTATCGAGAGCCTGAACCTGCGCCGCCCGATCTATCAGAAGACGGCAGCCTACGGTCACTTTGGCCGCGATGAGGCCAGTTTCACCTGGGAAGCGACCGACAAGGCCGCCGCGCTGGCCGAACAAGCGGGCGTGACGGCGGCTGCGAAGTAGCTGTTCGAAGCAGGATTGGCTTACAACTGATAAACACACTGGCTGCGGTGCCGGAATCCCACTTTCTGGTGGGATTGCGGCACACGGCGGTAACGGCTCGCGAGGTACCTTCGCGAGCTTTTCTGTTCTGTAGCCGTTATGCCTGGCGCGTGGACAGGTTACGTTCAGATCAATACAGGTAGAAGGCTGCTCCCGCCTTACACGTAGAAGACTGCTGTCGCTTTGATTTTCCGCAGGGCCAATTCCTCAAGCCACACAAAGCGCTCGATGCATAGATTCTTATTACCAAAGGTACTGGCAGTTTGCGCGTGAGGTGATTCTCATCACATTCAAATATGGCTTTCGCATGGAAACTCGAAATATTGAGGTCGGCAATGAACTCTGGAAATTCTGGAATGCTAATCGGAAAACTTTTAGATATTGAGCGTGCACTCGGCGTTGAAGATACAGCCAGCCTTCGCACACGTGTGATCGATGCACAGGAGTGCGTGCTGCGGATGCAGAAGCAGTTGATCGATGATCTGCGGGTGCGGTCGGGCTTTTCGATCGTGCGCTCTTGCAGCAGCGACCTGAAGCGGTCGGCGTAGAGCCGCTGCTCAGGGCCAATCCCCCCTTGCAGCCTGCGGATGCGCGGAGCCGCATTCCACACGATTCTTTCCGCATGCAGGCGCTTATGCCTGTCGAGCGTCGACTTTCGGGCGCATTTAGAGCAGCGGCGGCCCGGTTGCCGTGAACTGTGGCCGTGGAACGAAGACAATCAAGACGAACTCATCCGGCTTCCAATCTTCTTTTTCTCCGCAACTTTTGCTCCGCATGCCGGCGATCTGCCGCGCCCGCAGCAGCACGCGTTGCCCCGCTTACAGCCCTTGGCGCGGCAAGGACGCAAGACGCTGCCTGCTGAAAGGCTATAGAATTTTTGGGGATGCCGGAGGCGTCCGCGAAGATGGAGTTCAAGATGCGTGTTTTCGCAACTGCCGCTCTTTTGCTTGGCTTTTCCGCCGTCTGCGCCGCGCAGAGCAATGCTTACTGGAATTACAAAGGACATACGGGGCCGCTGCTGTGGGGCAAGCTCGATCCGGCTTACCAGGCCTGCTCGAAGGGGCATGAGCAGTCGCCTGTGAATATTCACGGAGCCCACCTCAATGCCGCGCTGCAGCCGATTTCCTTTCACTACATTGCCGGGCCGGTGACGGTGGAGAACACCGGACGCGGGGTGGTGGTGAATGTGGACCCCGGAAGCTATATGGAGGCTGGCGGGACGCGGTATGAGCTGGTAGATCTTGAGTTTCATCACCCCAGCGAGCACGGCGTAAAGGGCAAGCTGACCGACATGGAAGTGGACCTGGTGCATAGGAGCGCCGAGGGAAAAATGGCCGTGCTGGCGGTGCGGATGAGCGAACTACGCGGGGATCCGAATGCGACTCTGGCGACGCTGTGGGAGCATCTACCGGCTCAGTCGGGAGCGAAGGAAAAAATTTCCACCATGGTGAATCCCGGCGGCCTGCTGCCCGGCGACCGCAGCTACTGGACTTATACCGGCTCACGGCTGACGCCGCCATGCAGCGAGGATGTGCAGTGGTACGTGTTCGAGAACGTGCTCAGCATTAGCCGGGAGCAGTTGCGCGCCTTCACCGCCCTCTACCGGATGAACACCCGTCCGTTCCAGGACCTGCACGGACGGAAGATCGAGGCGAACCGGTAGCTGACCGGATGCCCGTGATCAGCGAGCGGGCTTCGTGTGGTGCTCGCCTCTGATCGATGAGTGGATCAATGAATCGGTGATCAGCGAGCAGGTCAGAGGGCGAGCGGAACGATGCGAAGTGCCAGGCCATCGCTCTGCGGCTCAACATGGACGGCGGTCAAATCCGGAACCAGATAGTGCGCGGCATCGAGTGACTCGACCGTGTGAGAGAAGGTGGTTGCGACCACGGTGCAGCCGGCGGCGCGGCCGGCCTTTGCGCCCGAGGATGAATCCTCAAATACGACGCATTGCACGGGCGGAAGACTGAGAAGCGCCGCGCCTGCCAGAAACGGCTCGGGGTTGGGCTTGCCCAGCCTGACCTGGTCGGCGGTGACGATGCGGCCCGGAAACGGGATGCCTCCGGCGGCAAGGCGCACGCGGGCCAGGCGCTCGGTGGCGCTGGTGACAACGGTCCACGCGCCCTGTGGAAGAGCAGCCAGAAGGTCGAGAACGCCGGGAAGAACGGTGAGGCCCTCGTTGTCTTCGATTTCAAGATCTTCAATCACTTTCAGCTCGGCGGCGCTGTCGAGATCGGGGCGCAGGTGGGCGATGGTCTCAATGGCGCGGCGGCCGTGGGCTATGCGGATGGCATAGGCTGGGTCGATACCGTGCATCTGCGCCCATTGGGTCCAACTGCGCTCGACGGACCCGAGCGAGGAGATGAGGATGCCGTCCATGTCAAACAGGACGCCCTTGCAGCGGATGAGAAGCGGCGACGACGCGATGGATGAGGCCATAGATTTTATTGTATCGGGCGGGATTTGAGGGAGCGGCATGGCGCCGCTTTCGGCTGGCGCGGCTTTGCTCTTTCCGGGAAGCGGCGCTGCTGTTTTTGTCTGGATGGCGGACTATTTGTTATTGCTTCTGGGTGTGGACGGTGGCGATGCGCCGGCCGGGCTGAAAGCCAGCCGCGGCGGTTCAGCGAAGGTGAGCGTGGCCATGACGGTGTGAGCCCGGCCGGCCTGGTAGACCTGGCCACGAGCAACGACGATGGCACCATGTGCAATGTCTGCGTCGGCGGTCCAGCGGTCGAAGTGGGCCAGGGCGGGCGGGAATGTAGCATGGGACGCCGCCGGCGGGGTGATGGCGCCGTGCTGGCAGTCGTAGTGGAACGAGCCCGTGGCAGTGGCAGCAAGGTCGGCGGCGGTGTAGCCGGAGAAGTCGAGCTTGCCGGAGCCGCTGAGCAGGCTGCCGGTCCAGCGCAGGCCGATGAGCTGGCCCAGGGCCGTTGGGTTGATCTTCTGGAAGCTGCCCTGGAACTGATAGGAGGGTTTGTCCTGATCGGTTGCCGGCTTCTGGAGACTTCCGGAAAGCTGGAGCTGTCCGCCGAGAAGGCCCGCGTCGAGGCTGGTGATCTCCGCGCCGTCGGAAGCGATGCGGACCGCGGCCACGGGTTGGCGGAGAGTGACGCGGCCGAGAACGAGCGAACTTGCCTTGATGGTGCCCTGGAGCCGCGGCCAGGGCGGCGCCGAGGAAGGATGGATGCGGTCGATCAGGCTGGACAGGAGCGAAGATTCGTCCGAGCTGGATTCGTGGACGCCTAGGATCGCCCCCTGCAGGCGGGAGGCATCGAGTTCGCCGAACTGGATCTGAAACTGCGGCAGGCAGGGGTCGGGGCCGGGACAGCCGGTGGGCAGGTCAAAGGTGGCGGTTCCCTGCACCGGGCCGTAGGTGAAAGCGACGGGGTCCCAGAGGAGATGGCCACTGGCGAGGTGAAGCGTGGCCTGGGTGAGCATCAGCGGGTGGGCGAGAAAGGCTGCGTGCCAGTTGGCCTCGTGGAGTGTAAGGGTGCCGGCAAGCGTGTCAGGACTCTGGCCGTCCGGCTCGGCAGGCGCGTGGCCGGCGGAGATCCACGGCCCGGCAGCGGTGAGGTCGAGCGTGACCGGGGCGCCGGCCAGGCTGTCGAATCCAGCGGGATCGGCGAATCCGGCGGTCTGGGCCAGTTCGCTGGCGCGGGCAAGACTGACGGGGCCGCGCAGGTCGACCTGATAGCCCAGGGGGGCGAGACGGAAGCCGACGGCGAGCGGAACAGGGCCGCCAGCGGGGATGGACATGGAACCGGCGAGGGATTCGGCCCGGCCCGAAGCGGAACCGGGCATGATAGCGGGCTGGAGCACGACTTTGGTGGCGTGGATGGGCTGGGTGAGGCTGGCGCCGCTGAGTTGGAAACCGTCGATGGTGAGCGAGCCGGTGAGCGGGCCGGACTCGGCCGGCGACGGGGGCGCGGACCGCGGGTGGGCCTTGTTGCCGGGAGCGGGAGCGGCCGGCGAACTGCGCTTGGCGGAGTAGATCAGCTTGCCGCTGATGGAGCCGACAGCGGTGAGATCGGGCGCAAGACCATCGCGCACGGTGCGCAGCAGGTCAAGCCCGGCTCCGACCGAGATGCGGTCGAGCGCGAGGGTCAGGTTGGAAGGCTTAGCGTTTGGCGTCGAGTCGGGGCTGAGATCGCCGGTGAGCTGGATGCGGCCGTCGCCGAGCGGGGAGTTGCAGTCGATATCTTCGAGCGAGCGCTGGCGGTAGTGGTACAGGAAAACGCAGTTGGCGTCGAAGTCGAGCGGCTCGGCGGGGGCGAACTCGGCACGGTGAACGCCGGTGGCGCGCAGACGAGTAGTGACGCGCGCGGCGTCGGCTGTGCCCTCCAGGTGGAGGTTGCCAGTGAGGTCGCCGCGCCAGCCGGGATCGGAGCCGATGAGCAGGCGGGAGAGCTGGCCAAGCTGCGCCTGGCGCCAGTCGAGGTCAAGGGTGATCGGCATGCGGCTGAGCTGCGGGGCGCGGTGGGCGCTGGCTTCGAGGCGGACTTCGCCGGTGTCTTCCAGAGACAGGCTTACGTCGGTGCGAGCGGGCTGGCCGCGGAGGCGGATGCGCCAGTCCCCGGGATCGGGCTGCCAGAACTCGAAGTCGGTGTTGACCAGCGAGAAAGGCAGCTTTTCGGCGCCGTTCTTGATGTTGATGCGGGAGTTGGTGGCCTCAAGATAAGGCAGCGGCAGCGCTCCGCGGGTAGGCCGGCCTCTGCCGAGAGTGGCAGCCTGGACGGCGGCGGTGCGGAAGAGCGGATCGAGGTTCCAGCGGCCTGGCCCGGCGTGCACCACGTTGAGGCTGGCCTCGTCGACGCTGATGCTGTCGATGACCAGCCGGCCGCGCCAGAGCGAGAGCAGGCGGATGGAGGCGGTGACGGTGTTGGCGTGGAGCACCGGCTCGGCGCCATATGCGGGGTCTTCGGCCACGCTGAGGTCGGTGATGACGAAGCCAGGGCGCGGGAGCAGGCGCAACTGGACGGAAGAAAGCCGCACCGGACGGCCGAGCGATGTGGAGATGAGCCGGGTGATGCGGGCGCGGTATTTGCCGATGCTGACCATCGGCGGAACGAAGAAGACGGCAAGCAGGAGCAGAACGATGGGCGCGACAACCAGCACGATGCGGCGGCGGCGGCCGGACGGGCGGCCCGCCGCGCCGGGAGCAGGCACAGCGGATTGCCGGCCTTGGGAGTCGTCCATCATGCGCCTACCGTATCAGATGGAACGTGCGGCTCCAGCGCGTGTCCGAGAAGAAATGCAACGCCACGTGAGCCATCCGGGAGACCGAACTGCGAAGGCCGGTCTCGTCATACTCCGACTCCGACGATTTGAAGGACCAGTAGTTGAACAGCGGCCGACCGACGATGTTGGCCCTGGGCACGAAGCCCCAATAGCGGGAATCGAGGCTGTCATGGCGGTTGTCGCCCATCATGAAGTACATGCCGGGAGGGACGACGAGGTCGCCGTTGACGATGTGGTTGGGAAAATCGACGGCCCAGCTCTCGGTGGCGCCGCCCGGCTGCGGCCAGGGCGGAATCGAGGGAAACTCATCGAGAAAGTCGGTGTGATTGTCAGGGGTGGTGGGCTGCGCGTGCGGCTGCGACTGTGCCACTCCGTTGATGATGACGATGCCGTTGCGGAGATGAATGTGGTCACCGGGAATGCCGATGCAGCGCTTGACCAGGATCAGGTACTGAGGCTTGCCGTCGGAGTCGGGCTCGGGTTCAGGCGAGGGCTTGTAGAAGACGATGATGTCGTTGCGGTGCGGCTCGCGGTAGTGGACCAGCGGCATCCAGTGGGCGGGCGGCGCGAGTGTGGCGCGGTCGACGACCAGATGATCGCCGACGAGCAGCGTCTTCTCCATGGAACCGGAGGGGATGACGAAATTCTGCGCGATAAAGGTGAGGATGAACAGGCCCACCACGAGCACGCCGCAGATGCTGGCTACGGCTTCAAACGGAGTTTCTTCGACCCTTTCTTCAACGGAAGCCGGCTGGGGCCTGGCGTCGGGCAACTCCTTGACGGCCAGCGATTTTTTCTTGGTCATGCTGTCGCTCATTACTCCAGTCAGTGGATGACTCGGAAGATACGCTTCCAGCGCGCGAAGTCCGCCAGCCGCACTGAGAAATCCCGGTCGTGTCCGAGTTTATCATCCGCGGCCTGCAGCGGAGCCGGCTGCACGTCGGTTGTGGAGGGGCGGCGCAGCGAGAAATAAATGACCAGCGGACGGGCGACGACGGCCTGGCGCGGAACCAAGCCCCAGTACCGCGAGTCATTGCTGTGGTTGCGATTGTCGCCAAGCACAAAGTACTCGCCGGCCGGCACGCGCAGCTCGCCGTTATGGGTGAGGCTCTGCATCTCGCGCCACCAGTCGGGATCGACTTGAGGGTCAGAGTAGATGCGTGGAGGGAAGTTGTCGCGAAAGTCGTTGGGCGGCGCGGGCTCGTAGGCGGCGTAGGGCTCGTCCAGCAGGACGCCGTTGACGTAGACCTTGCCATTCTGAATGCGCAACAGGTCGCCGGGCACGCCAATGACGCGCTTTACCAGCAGCGACGGACGCGGATGGTGGAAGACGATGATGTCGCCGCGGCGGATGGAGCGATAAGGCATGAGCCATTTTCCGACCGGGCCGGCCGGCGCGTAGACCTGCTTGTTGAACAGCAGGAAGTCGCCGACCAGCAGAGTGCGCTCCATGCTCTCGGATGGGATGAGAAACGGCTGCAATAGGAAGGTGATGACGAACAGCGCGACCACCACGGTGCGCAGCAGCGAGGCCAGAGCCTCCGGCAGGGTGGGCAAGTGAACATGAACGCCGCCGGCAATGCCGCGTGAAGGCTGCGCCGGGAGTACGACGGAGTCGCTCATTGGGCGGCATGCTCCGGGTCTTCGGAGACGGGCGCGTCCGCACCGGCTGACCTGGAGTCGGCAGCGGCGAGACGGTCGAGGGCACGGCGGGCGGCGTCCTGCTCGGCGTGCTTTTTGGTGCTGCCCAGACCGCAGGCCAGGGGCTCTGCCGGCTCGCCGGGACCGGTATTGAGCCGGACTTCGACGAGGAAGCGCTTGCGGTGGTCGGGGCCGCTTTCGCTTTTGACCTGGTAGAGGGGAGTGCCAGCGCGAGCGGCCTGCAACCGCTCCTGGAGAGCGGATTTGTAGTTGCCCAGCGCGGCGCCGGAGCGCAGCGCCTCGGCCAGATGCTCGGCGGCCTCGCCCATGACGCGGGCATGCACGAAGGCGCGGACCGGCTCCAGCCCGGCATCGAGAAACAGTGCCCCGACCACGGCTTCCATGGTGTTGGACAGCACGGTGCCCTTGTTTCGCAGGCCGCTGCGGTCCTCGCCGCGGCTGAGGCGCAGATATTGCCCAAGGCCGATGGATATTGCGATGTCTGCCATGTGGCTGCGGCTGACGAGTTGAGCACGGATGCGGGTGAGTTCGCCCTCCTGCCACTCGGGATGCGTGATAAAGAGAGCCTCGGCCACGACCAGATTGAGAACGGCGTCGCCGAGGAACTCGAGGCGCTCATTGTCGCCGGAGCTGGCGGAGTCTTCCCTGCCCTCGTGAGCCATCTGGTTGGCCAGCGAGCGGTGGGTGAGAGCGTGGACCAGCAATTCCGGGGTGCGAAAGGTATGCCCGAGAACGGCTTCGAGTTCAGTGAACGCTGCTTCCACAGGCGCCTCGCGCGCAAAGAGATTTACGGCAGATAGACAAAAACCCCGCAAGCTGAAGCTCTGGGAGGCCCTGGCCGCAGTCCTGCCTGCGGCGCGATGCGTACATTCCGCGCTCGCCCGCGAGCGCTCACTGCGGGGCCAGCGTTCCCGCTCCCGTTGTTCCCGGTCCGTTTGAAGGAGCCTGCGCGCCCGCGGGCGGCGCGGGAGGACTCTGGTCGTCGCCCGAGTCATCGGCGTCGCAACTCTCGCCCTTGACCAGATAGGGGGCCTTGACGCCGCGCTCCGCCGCCAGACGGGTATCCTGCTGACCGTCGCGAACGACCAGCGCCTCCTTGTATTCCGATAGGGCCTGGTCGCGCTTGCACTCCAGATCGAGCATGCGGCCGAGGTAGATATGCGACCAGGCGAGCAGACGCTGCTGCTTGCTGGTGGCCAGGGTCTTCTGGAACTCGTCCATGGCTTGATCGGGCTGCCGGGTCATGAGATCGACGCGGGCCAGGATGAAGTGAGCGCGGGCGCTGTCGGCGACCGACTGCGGCGAGCCGGTCTGGCCGGCCAGCACCTTGTCCGCGATGGCGCGGGCGGCAGCAGCGTCTCCGGTGGAGAGCCGGGCCTCGGCCAGATCGAGGCCGGCAAGCGGGCGCGGCTGGCTGCGCTGCAGCACGTCCTCGTCGGCCTGTTTGTCAAAGACGGTCTGACGGGCACGGTGCACCTGTTGGTCGACATCCATGCTGTAGACCATTTCGCCGATGGTGTTTTCGAGGCTGGCGGGGTCCTTCTCGAACTGGATCATCTGCTCGTAAAAATATTGCGTGAGCACGAAGCCCTGGTTCATGTCGTGCTGCACAGTGGCCAGGCGCACGGCCTCGGCCTTTTCGAGCGAGACCTGGCGCAGGTGCTCGTATCGGGGCAGCTCGGAGCGGTCAATGGTGGAAGGAACTTTGTAGATGGGCACGCCGGTGTCCATGGTGCGCGCCTCAATGGCCTTGATGAGGCACTCGATAGTCAGCACTACGGTGTCGGACCGGTAGCGGAAGGCGATGGGAGCGTCACGAATTTCCTTGAGGATGGGCTGGGTGCGGTCGATGGCGTTGGAGCGGGCCAGCAGCAGCGGATCGATGATGTAGTGAAGATAGGCATGTCGGACGTCGGTCATGCGAATCTGACCGTTGACCGGCGAGACGACCACGATGTAGTCGGATCCGTAGATGCGCGCGTTCACCACTCCGGGCGAGAGCTGGGGCTCAATGACCACGATGAAGCGGCGGCCGCTGTAGGAGGAGGCGGGCATCTTGAGGTAGAGGTTGGTGTTGACGATCATGGCCGAAAGAGCGTCGTGAACCCGGTCGGCGGATTCGTCATAGGTGTGGTGAACGGTGAGCCAAATGCCGTGAAGATCGACGGCTGCGGCAAAGGTCTTGAGCAGGGGCACGATCTCTGCGACCTGGGTCGCGTCGGGCGGCATCTCGCTGAGATCGGTGGTAACTTCCATCTCCGGCGGAGGGGTGAGGTAGAGAGACAGCGAGACGTACTGCGAGACGTCGCGCTCGGTGCCGGTCATGCGATGCTGCGCAATGAACAGGCAGAGCGCGTCGCGGCTGGCGCGGGCGGCCTCGCTTTTGGTCAGAGCGTCGTTGATTTCGCTGCGCACCAGCTTGCGCACCGGGGCGCTCTGGTCGAGCCCCTCGTCGTATCCGCAGGTGTTGAGTGCCGCAGCCATCATGAAGACCGGCTCGCGGCTGATGAGCGAGATGTCGGGCCCGGCGGGGTCGATGAGCGAGGGCGCTTTTTCCTTGGCGTAGAGCTGGCCGGAGGTGGAGCTGTTGCTGGATGAGCTGCTGGAAGACTGGGCGTGGGCCGGCAGAACAGACAGAACGGCAAGAAGGCACAGAATCGCCATGGGAAGGCGGCCGGAAAAGCGAGTTGGTGACACCATCATTTGAGAGAGACCCTTGTCTGCAAGTCTAGTTAGACGCAGGGACAGGGTCAAACGGGAGGGAACGGACGCGTGGAACAGAGAACGGAACCCGGGGAAAATGGACCTGATCCCTGATCCATGATTCCTGGATTCCTGTTCCCTGGACTCTGCTCCCTGTTCTTCGGACTTCTACCCGCGGACGGAGACGCCGGAGAACGACAGCACGGCGAGGCCGCGAACCGGCTGGCCGAAGAAGCGAGCGGGCTCAAAGACGCTGAACAGCAGCAGATTTTCGACCTGGGAGCGGGTTGCCGCGTCGGTGGGTCCGGAGACGATGCGGTAGTCGTAGACCTGCCCGGCGTCATTCACATAAGCCTCAACGATCACCGGAGCGGCGGCCCGGATATCGTCGTCTGCTCCGCTGGAGAGATAAAGCAGGTGTGGCGCGGTGGCCATGCCCAGCGGCTCGTCGGCGCTGGCCTGAGCGGTTTCAGGCTGGGCAAACATGCTGACCATGAGCACAACCGAGCCCAGCAGCAGCACGGCGCTGGCGAAGCCCGCGGAGGCCTGCAGCAGAAACGGGCCTACAGCGTTCTTCCAGATCAGGCCCGCGGCCTCAACCCGGCTGCGGCTCTTGCGCGCACGCTCCTGGCTCACGGCCACGCGGACGCGCAGCAGAAGATCCTCGGGCTCGGGCACCGGTCCCAGCGAGGCCAGCGAAAACTGCACCCGACGCAGCGACTCCCACTCGCCGGAGCAGGCCTGGCAGTCTCTCAGATGAGCGGCGATCTCCTGCATCTCGTGGCCATTGAGACGGCCATCAAGATAATCAGTAAAACCTGCACGGACAGCATAGCAGCCGTTCATCGCGCCTCCTCTCCCAAAGGCAAGCCATACCCGGCGGCAGCGGCGGGGCGGGCGCTGCACTCTGGCGAGACAAGCAGAGCCTTCAGACAGGCCCTTCCGCGCACCAGGCGGGATTTGACTGTTCCCAGATTGACGCCCTGCATCTCGGCTACTTCTTCATAAACGAAGCCTTCAATGTCACGCAGGATAAGCGTGGTACGGAATGGTTCCGGGACCTGATTCAGAGCCCGCTCCATACGTTCACGATTTTCCTGATGCACGGCCGCCTCGTAGGGCGACTCGGCAGGGTCGATCAGCATGTCTTTCAGAAGCACAGGATTTCCCGATTCAGAATCGGCGAGTTCCTGTTCGATGGGGATCTCCTGTTGCTTGTGACGCATCCACCAGCGGCGCTGGTTGGAGGCCTCACGCAGGGCAATGCGATAGATCCAGGTACGCAACGAGGACTCACCGTGAAAGCCGCCGACGCCGCGAAAGACCTTGACGAAGACTTCCTGGGTGAGATCGGCCGCGTCGGCCTGGTCGTGCACGGTGCGAGCCAGAAGCGAATAGATGGAGTGATGGTAGCGCGCGATCAGCCACCCGAACGCTTCCTCAGAGCCGGACTGCAACTCCGCAATGAGAGCCGCCTCTTCGGACTGAAGCGTCAACGCGCCGGCTAAATTGCCCATGGTGAGGTCCGCCTGCAAGTCAGTGTCCTCCCACCTTATCGCAACGCACCCGCTTTTTGCACCTGCGGCAGCCACCGGGAATCGGGAAACAAAGCCAGCGCAGGGAAAGCCGATTGCGGCTAACCCGCACGATCTGAAGGCGCCGCGGGGAAATCAAAATGCCTTGCGGAAGAGCAAAAACGGAACCTGGTCAAAAAGCCGCGTCCCGCACAACGCCCTTCTATTTGCTTAGACACCGGGACAGGGGCAAATTGTTCCCGGAAAAGATTACTTTCGACGCCGGGGTAACGACGGACGACGCCGGGGAGAAATTCCGGCCACGGAACAGGGTGGGTTAAGCAGCGGTTCGGAACTGGGCGGGATGGCGTTCAGGCTGGCATATGGGATGCCCGGATTCATGCTATTCTCCACCCGTGCCCATCGTTGCCGCGCCTCCAGAAACGACGACTCCGCGCCATGCCGCGCTGGTCCGGGTAACCCACTGGCTTACGTTTCTCTCATTTGTGGCGCTGCTGGTGAGCGGACTGGAAATCGTGGTTTCGCATCCACGCTTCTACTGGGGCGAGACGGGCAACGACCGGACAACGCCATTCTTTACGATTCCGATTCCGGCGTCGCGCGATATGGTGCCGACCGGCTATCGCGCGGTGCTGCCGGACGAGAATGGCTGGAGCCGGTATCTCCACTTTCAGACCGCGTGGGTGCTGGTGCTCACCGGCGCGGTGTATGGGTTGTTCGGTGTGTGGACGGGACATTTTCGCAGGCGGCTGCTGCCGGAGCGCGGCGACTGGAGCTGGCGTGCGGCGTGGCGGGTGATGGCCAGGTATATGCGACGGGCGCCACCCGAGCCGGGAGATGTCGAATCGTACAACGTGCTGCAGCGCGGCGCGTATCTGCTGGTGATCTTCGTGCTGTTTCCGCTGATTATCTGGACTGGGCTGGCACTGTCGCCGGCATTCGATTCCGCAGTGCCGGCGGCGGTGAACCTGCTGGGCGGACGGCAGTCGGCGCGCACGCTACACTTCTTTGTTTCCGGGCTGCTGGTGCTTTTTGTGGTGGTGCATGTGGCGATGGTTGCGGCGGGTGGGTTCAGGGACCGGATGCGCGGAATGATCACGGGACGGCGGGCGGCATATACCGGGCGCGAAGAGCAAGACGCAGGCTGAGGGAAAACGCATGAGCCGAATGACACGGCGCGGATTGATTACCGGAGGCGTTGCCGCGGCGGCGGCCGTTTCAGGGCTGGCCGTGGCGGCGCGCCTGGCACGGCGCTACGGATTGGTGCCGCCAGATAGCCGCGGAATCTACGGTCCCGGCGAGACGCTCACCTACGCCGCGCAGCGGCTGCTGACGCGGCACTCGCTGGCACGGGAGTTTCCGCGCAGCATGATCTCTCAAACGCCGTTCGCGAATGAGACCGCGCCGCCGAGCGAGGCCTTTGTGCGATTGCAGCAAGGGGGCTTTGCCGATTGGCGACTGACGGTGGACGGCACGGTGGCTCATCCCGCTTCCTTCTCGCTGTCTGACCTGAAGAGTCTGCCGGTGCGCAGCCAGATCACTGAGGTGGCGTGCGAGGAGGGTTGGTCGTACATCGCGGAGTGGACCGGTGTGCCGCTCGCCGAGGTGCTACACGTGGTGGGAACGCTGCCACAGACGCGGTATATCGTTTACTACTCAATCGATTCCAACTGGTGGGAGAGCATAGACATGGCGGACGCGCTGCACCCGCAGACAATCCTGACCATGGGAATGAATGACGGCGAGCTGCCGGTGGGCTTTGGTGGACCCCTGCGCATGCGCGTGCCGCGGCAACTGGGCTACAAGAGCGTGAAATACGTTACCCGCATCACGGCCACCGACTCGCTGAAGCATTTTGGCAAGGGGCTTGGCTCGGCATCGCCGGAAGGCGGCTACGCCTGGTATGCGGGCATCTGAGACGTGCTGAATCCAGCGTGCTGATTCCCGCGTAAAGATTGCGGCGGCGGATGCCGCTCGCGTCTGTGTCAGGCCAGAGCGGTGCGCGTGAGCGTGAGCACGGTGATGTCGTCTTCCTGACCGAAGTCGATTGCGGCGGCTGACGCCGCGGCTGCGTCGATTGAAGTGGCGAAGAGCGCCTGGAGGCGATCGAAGCTGAAGATTTCGCCCGAAACGGCGCGGGCCTCGAGCAGGCCGTCGGTGTAGAGGGTACAGCGGTCGCCGGGAAGGATGCGGAAGGCGATCTCGTCGTAGACGGTGGCCGGATCGATGCCGAGCGGCAGCGCACCGGGAAGGGCAATTTCGCGGTCGTTGAGATAGGGCGCGGGATGGCCTGCGGTGGAAACTGTGCAACTACCGTCAGGACTGAGGCGCATGGCGAGGCAGGTTGCGAATCCGCCCTGGAGGCGTCCGCAGAGCCGGCGGCTGAGCCCGGCCAGGATTTGCGCCGGGCTGGAAGTGGCTTCGGCCAGGGTACGGACCGCGCCAACGATCAGAGAAACAGCCATGGCGGCGCGAATGCCCTTGCCGCTGACATCGCCGAGTACGATCAGCACCGATCCCGCGGATTCGCCTTCAAGCGGGATGACCTGGAAGAAGTCGCCGCCCACTTCCAGAGCCGGGTGATAGGCCGTGGAGATGGTAAACCCCGGCAGCAGCGGCGGTTTTTCCGGGATGAGTGCCTCTTGCAACTCGCGGGCGCTGCGCAGTTCCCGTTCCAGCACGGCCTTGCGGGTTTGCTGGTCGCGCAGATAGCGATAGGTGGCGTAGAGAATCGAGAAAAACAGGAGCAGGTCAAGCACCGATTGGATGGTAAACGGGACCGCGCCGATGTGGAACAGCGGAGAGTCGAGCCTCTGCGTGAAAGTCCAATGGGTGAAGCGCTGTCCCTGCTGTGCGGCGGCAGCAGTGACGGCCACCAACTGCGAAAGGCAGGCGCTGACTGCGAGCACCCAGCGAACGGAGTCGAGCTTCTGACGGAAACCGAAAGCCGCCACCACTAGGAGATAGAGATCGCAGGGCTCGATGATCACTGTCAGCGCGGCGTCAATCCATGCTCCGGTGGAGGGGGCAAGCCACGCGGCGGGAATGTAGCTGAGGCAGGCGTCAAGCAGCGCCGCGCTGAGCGAAACCACGGCGAGAATCCTGGCCCAGCGGATGAGGCCGCGGCGGCCGCGCAGATTGAGCATGTCAATCAGCAGGAACCAGAGAGCAACGTTGCGGAGCTGCCACAGCGGCTGCACGATGAAGTCGGAAAATCGGCTGGAGACGGGAATCCGCATGGTGTAGACGGATGTCCAGATGGCCGGACAGATGGCGAAGATGGCGAACCAGAGCAGAAGGCGTTCTCCGCGGTGGCGCGACCACAGCAGAATGCCCGCGATTCCGACCAGGAAATACAGAATATCGAGAGCGTCAGTGGGGAACGTTCCCTTGAGAAATTCGTAGTTCCAACTGTCGATATAGTCGGCTACCGATTCTTGATCGCCGACGATGGGCGCTTGCAATAAACCGCCGACTTCGCCGGACGAACTGGAGCCGAGCGGGCTTTTCCAGACACGTACCGCGAGTGTGCCGATGGTGGACCCAGTAAGAGCGAAATCCACGGGGGCATCGACCGAAGGCCACGAAGAATGCGGCGGCATGACGCCGTTGCTGCCAATAAGCACGCCATTCCAGTAGACCTCGCAAACATCGGCCACGCCGGGCAGCACCAGGCGAAGTGCGGGACTGAGCCCAGGGGCGGGAACGATGTGGAGATGGATGCGGTACCACGCGAATCCGGTGTAGGCATAGTGCGCCTGCGCGCCCCATGCGCGATCGGGCAGGATGGTTTCCCATCCTCCCTGTCCGGCGGCGTCGTCGATGGCGGGCTGGGCCCAACGGAGATCGTCGCCGATGTGGAACTGCCAGCGCTGGTCCAGATGCACGAGGCCCTTGCCGAGGCCGTCGATGGTGACAACCGGAGCTGACTGCTGCGCCGCGGCCGGAGCGGCGGCCAGAGCAGCGCCCCAGACTGCCAGAGCCAGATAGAACGCCAGGAACATTCGATTGCGACGGGTCCGCATGCTGCCTGCATTGTAGATGCCGCACTGCGCCGCAGCCAGCCATTTGCATGGCAGGCTGCGGCGCGACGCGATGTGCGCCCGACGGCGTGAATGACTCAGGATTGGGTTCAGGGCGTGAAAATGATGCGGCGGCCTTTTTCGGTGCGGGTCCAGGCGGATTCGACGTCGGCGAGCGGAATGGGTTCGACGGCGATGGTGAGTTTGCCTTGAGCGGCCATGGAAAAGAGCGTGGGGATGACGGCGAAGATCTCTTCAAGGGAAGCAGCGCCGAAGCCGCTGCCGAGCAGAGTGAGATCGATGCTGCGCAGCGTGGCGCCGGGCAGGGTGATGGTGGGACCGGCGCTTGAACCCACTTCCACCAGGCGGGTGCGGTGCGTGGAGCTGGCCTTGAATCCCTTGGCAAGGGCTTCGAGCAGAAGCTCGGTGGGACGGCCCCAGAGGTAGTCGATGATGACGTCGATGCCGGCGGCGGCCTGCGCGGTGAAGGCCTCGCGGACTGCGTCATCGGAATCGCCGAGGGCGATGACGGCGTCGACATCGGCGGAAGCGAGCGCGGCGATGTTGCGGCCGGCGGCGATGACGCGTTTGGCGCCCAGCAGGCGCGCGGCCTGGATGGCGAGCTGGCCTGCAACGCCGGTGGCGCCGAGGATGAGCACGGTTTCTCCGGCAACGACACCGGCGCGCGTCTTCATGGAGAGCCACGCGGACATGCCGGGGTTGGCAATGGCCGCGGCCTGCATGTCGCCGAGGCCGTCGGGAACGGGAATGCACTTCGATCGCGGAGCGGCGGCGCGCTCGGCCATGGTTCCCCAGGGCTTGCGGACGAAGACGAAGTAAACGCGGCTACCGTCGGCGAGCGCGCCGACGCCATCGAGTCCGGGGACGGCGGGTAATTGGCCGCCGCTGGCGTAGTGAGAGCCGCTGGCGAGACCCTTGACGACGGGATGCAGGCCGGCGGCGCGCACATGCACCAGGACTTCGCCATCCTGCGGGACGGGATCGGGAAATGACTGATATTTGGGTGGCTCACCCAGGCTATTGACCACGGCTGCGTGCATGGGTCTGCGCTCCTCAGAATGCTTTGCCGGATCGCGTCGAATCCGGCGGCGATGGTTTCAGTTTAGACGCTGCCGCCCGAATGCCCCCACAGAGCACGCGGCGAAAGCTGGTTAAGCGCACAGCCAGTGGACGCGGGAAGAGGTGGCCGTGTAGTTTGGATTCGTTCCTTTGGAGTGTTTATGCTGCGACGTGATTTTGTACGCGCCCTTATTTCGTTTTTCGTTGCCGGCAAGGCAGCCGGCGCGCAACAGAGGCTGAACGACCCTACGCTGCCACCGCCGGCGCCGGTGCCATGGACCCTGGGACTGAATTCGCGGACTCCGATTCCGGCGACCGAACTGGCCGATGAGCTGGCCGCCGCGGACCTGAGCTTTTTTAGTGCCGCGCAGATGCGCACGCTGACGCGGCTGAGCGCCGTGCTGCTGCCTCCGCTGAACGGCAAGCCGGGCGCTGTGGAGGCGCAGACGCCGATGTTTATGGACTTTCTGATCGGCAGCTCGGTGGAAGCGCGGCAGAAGGTTTATACCGGCGGGCTGGACTGGCTGGAGGGTACAGCGCAGGCGAAGCACAAGAAGGCGTTTGCGGACCTGGATGACACCAATGCCGGCGAACTGCTGCAACCGTGGCTGCGCACCTGGATGAGCGACCATCCGCCGACTGAGGCGCATGCGGATTTTATCAACATTGCGCATGACGATATTCGCAGCGCGACGGTGAACTCGAAGGCATGGATGGAGGTACCCTCAGTGGGCGCCGAGCCAGGCACCGAGCGGGGACTCTACTGGCTGCCGATCGAGCCGGATGTGTACGGGGAGAATCCGGCGTATGCGCATACGCCGCCGCACGTGCTGGCGATGCCCAAGGCGGGGCAGAAGATGCCGGTTTATCAACGCTAGACAAAGACGGGGATAGACCGAGACAGGCCCGGCAGAGGCAGGTCGCATTCAGCCAGCGCTGGTCACCGCAGGCTCACTTCAACGCCAGACAACGGAATCGGATCAGAAATCGAATCATGAAAAACGAAGTTTACGATGTGCTGATTATCGGGTCGGGCCATTCGGGCGGAATGGCCGCGAAGATATTGACTGAGGCGGGCACCCGCTGCCTGATGCTGAACGCAGGGCCGGTTGTGGATCTGAGCCGGGATGCCGAGCGGCTGCCTGCAAGCGATCTGCCGTATCGCGGATTCAGGCCGCCGGGGCGGCTGGAGCACGTGTTTCAGTCAAACGAGTTCAATGCCAATGTGTGGGTGGACGAGCAGGAGGTTCCTTACACGCTTGAGCCCAACCAGCCCTATAACTGGGTGCGGGTGCGGTTGTTCGGGGGACGGTCGCTGTTCTGGTCGCGGCAGTCGTTCCGGCTGAGCAACTACGAATTGAAATGCAAGTCGCATGACGGGTTTGGCGAAGACTGGCCGATAAGTTATGAGGATCTCGCGCCGTTTTACTCGCGGGTGGAGCGGATCTTTCGCGTGGCCGGCGCGTTGGACGGGCCGCCGCAAATGCCGAATGGCGCATTCATTCTGGATGAAGATCCGTGGACGCCGTCGATGCAGCGGTTCATCGATGCCGCCCGGCCGCGGAACATTCCGGTATGCAAGCAGCGGCGGGCGCTGGGCGTGAACGGGCTGGCAAGCTCTGTGAATCTGCTACTGCCGGACGCCGAGCAGACCGGCAATCTGCACTCGATTGCCAACGCCGTGGTGCGCGAGATTACGGTGGACAAAAACACCGGGCTGCCGAATGGCTGCAACTTTGTGGACCGGATTTCGCGTCGCGAGATGAGCGTGAAGGCGCGGGTGGTGGTGCTGGCAGCGGGAACGCTCGAAAGCACGCGACTGCTGCTCAACTCCGGGCTGGCGAATTCGAGCGGCGTGCTGGGCCGCTATCTGACCGACCAGATTTATGGCGCGGGCGTGGTGGCGTCGGTGCCGGAGGCCCGCGGACACAAGGGCGCGCACCTCATGGGCGGCGGCGCGATTGTGCCGCGGTTCCGCAACATCGACACCAAGAGCGACAAGTTTCTGCGCGGGTATGCGTTCAATGTAAGCAGCATGACCGGCGGTCTGAGTCCGCGGAACTTTGCGGCGTATGGCGCGGATCTTGAGAAGAAGCTGGATGAGTACGAAGGCAGCGGATTCCAGATGACGCTTATGGGCGAAGTGCTGGGCCGCTACGAGAATCACGTGCGCATCGACAAGGAGAAGGTGGATGCGTGGGGAATTCCGGTGCTGCACGTGGATACCAAGTACACCGACAACGAGTTCAACATGGCGCAGGACGCCGCGGATGTGGGCACGGAACTGTGCGAGTCGGCGGGATTCGAGGTGCTGTCGAAGAATCCGATGCCGAATCCGCCGGGATACAGCATTCACGAAATCGGCACGTGCCGGATGGGCGACGACCCGAAAAAGAGCGTGCTGAACAAGTGGAACCAGAGCCACGATCACAAGAATCTGTTCGTGGTGGACGGAGCCAGCTTTGTGAGCGGCGGGTGGCAGAATCCAACCATGACGATTTTGTCGCTGTCGATGCGCGCGTCTGAACATCTGGCCAGCGAGATGAGCAAAGGAAATGTATAGGCAGAATCAGTTATGTTCTCGCCACGACCCATCGCTTATATTCGCAGCCCATACACTGAGTCGTCCACGATTCCGAAGGGGCTGGGCGCAAAGCACGACGCCGAGGGCGTGATCGAGTTTCTGCGCGAGTATGAGGCCGGACTTGCGGATGTGGAAGGCTTCTCGCACCTGTTTGTGCTGTGGCACTTCGATCGCGTGACAGACTTCGATCTGACGGCGCGGCCGCCGTCGGACGACCGGCCGCATGGGGTGTTTGCGACGCGCTCGCCGCGCAGGCCCAATCCGATCGGGCTGACGGTGGTGGAGCTGCTGCGGCGCGATGGAGCTTCGCTCTACGTGCGCGGCGTGGATATGCTGGATGGAACGCCGGTGCTCGATGTGAAGCCTTATCTGTCGAGTGTGCCGGCGGAGAAGCTGCGGCGCGGATGGATCGCCGAGGCTGAGGCAAGGCAGGCGCAGACCAAGAAAAGCTAGTTTAGTGCAGCACGCAGCAAGCCGCAGATCCTTGGACTCGGTCCGCTGACGCGGACTTCGCTCAGGATGACAATCTCATTTTCAGCGAGCTTCGAAACTACGGAATGCCGAGCAGCTTGTGGGTTTGCAGGCTTACGCGCCACTGCGGATGAGCGAGACAATACTCGAGCGCAAGACGGGTGTTGGCTTCGCGGACCGGACCGTCCATGGGCTGCAGAAAGAAGTTGCGGAAGGCGAGGCCGGCGAAGTTTTCCGGCTCTGCTCCGGACTGCGGATAGACGAGCTTCAATTCGTCGCCGGTGGTTTGCTGGAGCGTGGTTCCGGCTTTGGGGCTTACGCAGATCCAGTCCAGACCGGGCGGCGCGGCGACCGTTCCGTTGGTTTCGACGGCGATTTCAAAACCACGCGTGTGCAAAGCTGCGATGAGCGGCGTGTCGAGTTGCAGGAGCGGCTCGCCGCCGGTGCAGACGACGAATTTTTTGCCGCCGGACAGAGCAGCGGGCCAGGTTTGGGCGACTGCGCCGGCGAGCGCGTCCGCCGATGCAAATTTGCCGCCGCCGTGGCCGTCGGTGTCCGCAAAGTCGGTGTCGCAGAATTTGCAGATGGCGGAGGCGCGGTCCTGCTCGCGGCCGGACCAGAGGTTGCATCCGGCAAAGCGGCAGAAGACGGCGGCGCGGCCGGTCTGCGCGCCTTCGCCCTGCAGGGTGTAGAAGACTTCTTTGACAGCGTAGCTCATCGGCCGACCCGCCATCCCGCGGGCGGATAGCGCAGCGGGTCTTCGGCGCCGTTTTCGCGAAAGCCCTTCTGGCGGAGCAGACACGAGTCACACTCGCCGCAAGGCTGGCCGTCGGGGAATGGGTCGTAGCAACTGCTGGTGAGTCCGTAGTCGACGCCTAGTTCTCTTCCCTTTCGAATGATCTGAGCCTTGGTAAGCGCAATGAGCGGCGTGTGAATTTTAAGATGCTGCCGGCCTTCGACGCCGGCTTTGGTGGCGAGGTTGGCCATCTTCTCGAAGGACTCGATGAATTCGGGACGGCAGTCGGGATAGCCGGAGTAGTCGAGCGCATTCACGCCGATGAAGATGTCGCTGGACTCAAGCACCTCGGCCCAGGCCAGCGCGAAGGCGAGAAAGATGGTGTTGCGCGCCGGAACGTAGGTGATGGGGATGCCGTGGGCCATGTCGTCCGCGTCGCGGCCCTTGGGCACCTCGATGTCGGCGGTGAGAGCTGAGCCGCCGAAGATGCGCAGGTCGATGGCGGCGATGCGGTGCTGCGACGCGCCGATGGATGCGGCAACGCGTTTAGCGGCTTCGAGCTCCCAGACGTGGCGCTGGCCGTAGGAGAACGAGAGCGCGTGAGTCTCGTATCTCTGGTCGCGCGCGATGGCGAGAACCGTGGCGGAGTCAAGGCCGCCGCTGAGGAGTACGACTGCTTTTTTCGAGTTGGTGTTCATTTCGGCCATTGGTATTTTCGCCCCGCCCCTACGGGGCAGAATCGTTCTTTCATTTGCCTTCCCAGGACGTCGTCCGCAGATGCGGACTCCGTCTTGGGCTATTTTCGGACACTCCCTGCGGGAGTTTTGTCGCGGCGACGCCAAGACACGGCATACGCACAGAAAGTCAGATGATTATTACCTGGACGGCGAGTCCTCTCCGCCTTTGCCTATGTCCATCGAAGGCGAGATGGGATTGCTTTCGTCGATGTAGGATTCGATGCACTGGTCCAGAACGCCCTTGGCTTCAAGGATGAACTCGACCGCATCGCGGCCCGCGCCGTGGCCGCCGCGACTGGGGGTGATGTAGTGGGCTTCGGCTTTGACGCGCTCGCGGGCGTCGGCGACGGCTACGGCCAGGCCGCACTTGCGCATGACCGGCAGGTCGATGACGTCATCGCCCACGTAGGCGATTTCGTCCAGGGTGACGCCCTCCTTCTCCATGATCTCGCGCACGGGCTTCATTTTGAAGGCCTGGCCGAGATAGACGAATTCGAGCTTGAGGTCGCGGGCGCGCATCTGCACCGTCTCCGAGATGCGTTTGGTGATGATGCCGCACTTGAGGCCTCCGAGGCGAGCGAGCGAGATTGCGGTGCCGTCGTGGGCGTTGTAGCCCTTGGCTTCAATCATCTTCGACGTGGTTGCGCCATCGGCCGACGGGACGGGCACGGGGATGAGCCAGATGCTGCCGTCGGTAAGGACGCCGTCGACATCAAAGAGGATGATCTTGATTTTGCGGGCGCGATCAAGAACGGATAATGGCGCGGAAAGAGTCATATTCTGATTTTACTCAGTGATTTTACCCAGGGACGATTGGACCCGGAGGACAGCGGCGGCGGTATGGTGGAGAATCGAGAGATGGATCGCGAAGCAAACGGCGGCGAACGAGGTGAGACACCGGCGCTGGAGCCCGGAGATTACTACTTCGACGGGCCATTCCTGGTGTTTACGGCCGCGTATCACCTCAAGCGCGGATACTGCTGCGAGTCGGGATGCCGGCACTGTCCTTATCGGGACGGTGTGGAGACGGGAAACGCGGCTGGGTAGGGTTTGCGTCTTCCCATCCTTTCGATCGCAAGCGTTCGAGAGGATGGAGCACGGCGTGGTTCGGTTGATCCACTATGGGACCGGAGCCGTGGCTTGGTTGGCGGCGGTGGCCGGAGGCTGGCCGGGACGCACCAGCACGGCGAAGCGCGGGAAGGCAAAGCTGCCGGCCGCGTCGTCGACTACGTTCAACTGGCAGATGTAGGAACCGGGCTTGAGGCCGGCGAGCGGCACGTCGAGCTCAAAGGCGACGGCATCGCGGCCCTCCACGTTGACCTGCCTGGCCTGCACCTGCGGCGACTGGTAGACGAGCCTCGAACCCTGGATGAGCTCCAGGCTGCTGAGCATGTCGACGCCATGCTTTGCGCCTTTGGGTTGGTTTTCAGCAGGCTTTTCACGGGCGGGATCGTAGACCTCGTAGAGCAGATACATGTGCTGGTCCTGGCGGAAGACGTGGCTGATGTTGGGCACATACTCTTCGCCGCCGCGAACCAGCGGGTCCTGCTTTTTGCTGGGCTGGCGCATGGAGGCAAGCACGACGGAGCTGAGCTTGAGCGGAGCCTTCTTGAGATCGGGCAATGTGATGTTGGCTTCAAATGAGCCCATGCGGCCGGTCTGATTTTCACGGACGACGAATTTTACGTCGTATTTGCCGGGCGGCAGGTTGAAGCTGGTGGTGTACTGAATGTTCTTCTGGCGGGCCTGCAGGGACTGGTCGAGATTGAGCTTGACGGTTTCGCGCACGCGGCCCACGGGGCGCTTAACCTCGTCGAGCACTTCGCCGAGGATGTCGAGCGTGGCCTTGTCCTTGTCGCCGCCTTTAACGAATGGAATCTGCGAGCCGGGCACCAGCAGCGAAACCGGCACGTAGAAGCGGTTGGTGTCGAGCATGAAGTACATGGCATCGAGATAGACGGGGATATCGGTGGCGGGCAGATCGCTGGCGAGCTGGTCTTCCAGCTCCTGCTCCCGGTCTTCCTTGCCGGAGTGGCGGAAGTCGGCAGGGGCGTAGTAGCCGGGGCGGTACTCAAGCTTGATGCCGGGCCGGTCGATCCGGATGGTGAGCTTGCGGTACTTGCCGTCGCGCGCGGGATTGCTGGAGTGGAAGCCGATGGCGTAGTAGGCCGAGGTGTCTTTCTGCACCTGGGCGAAGGCGGGCGCAAAGTCGTTCGAGTCAAGGAAGGCTTTGCCGCCGGTGTCGGTGGAGAGCGTGGCCATCACTTCCTGGGTAGCGAAGTTCTGGTTCATGTTGTTGAGCAATGCGCCGCCGTTGTAGGCGCCGGAGCCGCGCAGGCTGCCGGTGGAGGCGTCGCCGAGCGGACCGATGGCCTGCAGGCCGCGCGTATCCACGCTATAGATGGAGAGATTGGCGCGCACGGCGGCGTTAATTGCGGCGCGCAGCGAGGCCTGATTCTCGATGCCGTCGCGGGAGATGCCGCCGGAGAAGTAGAGGAGGGATTTTTTCTCGTTGACCTTTTCGAGCGATTTGGAGATGGAACGCAGCGCGAACAGCTCGCGATCGGTGTTGACGTCGTTGTATTCGCTCTCGTCGGCGGTGTAGGCGGTGGTGTCTTCGGTCTGATTGGAGTTGGCGTTAGCGCCCTGCGCAAAGCCCTGGCCCTCGGTGCCGTTGTAGGCGCCCACTTCATTGATGAGCGCGTTCTTGTCGGCGGTAAAGTCCTGGTCGATGCTGAGTGTATCGCCGAGCGAGACGAGAGCCACGAGGTCGGCGGGCTGCATCTTATTGCGCAAGAAATCCTGCGCCGCGTCAACGCTGCGCTCCAGATCTTCAGGCTGCATGGAGCTGAGATCGAAGAACAGGACGATGAGGCGGTGGTTGCGCAGGTCTTCCGGCCGGGCGACGACTACGGCTTTGCTGCCGGTTGTGGAAGGCCCGGCGGCGAGGCCGCTGACCGTGACCTCGTTGAGAGGCGTGGCCATGTCGACGCTCTGGAAATCGAAGGTGGCGATCTGCTGCTGTTTGCCGTTCTCGTAGATTTTGAAGTCGCTCTGCTTGAGGCCGCGCACCACTTCGCCGGTTTTGGCGTCGCGGGCGACCACGTTGGTGAGCACTAGCTCGGCGTTGGTCCTGAGCACGAATCCGCTTTGCGGCGTGGAGGTAACCTGCTGCGGGAACGCGGGCTGCGCCGCAGGCAGCGTGAGCGCGAGCGTGGCGAGGAATGCAACGAGTTTTTGCGCCAGGGCGGTCATGAAAATCTCTGCGGGGTTAAGCGCCTGTTCTTCATCATGCTTTCCCAGGTCTCAAAGTCGAGACCTGGGGCACGCATGTTCGTGCAAAATTCGTGCAAGGAGCGAAGTATCGGAAGTTCGTGTGTGTTCATGGCTACTCTGTTACCAACGCTATGCTCATCCTCGTCTTACCTGCCTAAAACCTGAATCTGGCCGTGAACTGAAACGACCGCATGGCGCCTACTGAAGTGACCTGCCCGAAGTTCTGTGCGTTTACGGTGGTGCCTATGCCGGCGTACTGCACGGTGTTGAAGACGTTGTCGATGGTGGCGCGAATCTCCATGCTGCGCGTGTCGCCGAGCTGCATGGTCTTGGAAAGCGCCATGTTGTTGGAAACGGTTCCGGGGCCGAGGATGGAGTTGCGCGGCGCGTTGCCGAAGAAGTCGCAGAAGGTCTGCGTGGGGGTGACGGTGTTGACGGGCGCCGAGTAGGCCGCTGGGTTGAACCACTGGTGGAGCGATCCGCCGCCGGCGATGGCGGAGATGTCGGTAAGGTTGGGCCGCATGACGCCGCCGGTGCCGCAGGCGGTGCTGGACACGTTGGAGGTATAGCTGGGACTGAGCCAGGTGCCGGTCGCGAACTTGAATTGGCCGGAGACAGAGAAGCCTTCGAGGATGTGCGATGCAGCTCCGGTGGTAACCCAGGACTTGTCCTGGCCGAAGGGCAATTCGTATAGATAGTTGCCGCTGACAGAGTGGCGCACGTCGAGGCTCGAGCTGGCCAGCTCACCGAGAACGTTCTGCCAGTCCTGCACGCCGACGCCGCCCACGCTGCCGAGCGCTCCGGCATCGTCGATGGAGTGCGAATACTGGTAATTCGCGCCCACGGCAAATCCCTTCGAGAGGCGCTTGTTCACGCGCACGGTTCCGGCGTTGAACTTGGAGAACGAAGCGGCCTCTTCGTAAGTGAAGTTGAGCGGATAGCAGGACGATGCTCCGCAAATGGAGGGATTGGTGAGCGGGCTGGACGGAATGGCGCGCGGGGCAATGACAGTGTCGAGATGATTGCCGCGCGAACCGCTGTAGCCAATGTTCAGCACGATGCCCCAGGGAAGCGTCTTTTGAATATCGAGGTTCCACACCATGACGTAAGGCAGCCCGTAGTGGGGATCGAGCGCGTAATTACCGAGCAAGGCGGCGGCGGGGAATCCGCTGGCCAGGGTGAAGCAGGTGGCGGGCACGGCGCGGGCGCAGGCCGAGGAGGCTGCGTTGCCCTCGGCTTCCTGGTTGGTCTGCTCATTGGTAAAGGGCGGCTGATGGGTCATGGTGTTGGCGAAGGTGGCGTACTCGCCCACGGTGTAGTTGGTGCCGAAGCCCGCGCGCACCACGGCCTGCTTGATTCTGGGCACGCGCCAGGCCAGCGCCACGCGCGGCGAAAAAGCTTTGCGCCAGGGATGGACCAGAGACGCGGGAAGGCCGGCTGCGCCGGACTGAACTTCGGTTTCGGTGGTGAATGCGCCCTGGGGATTGGTGGCGACCTCGGCAAGGCGGCCGAACTTTTCCGTGTAGGGCGCGAAGAACTCATAGCGCACGCCGTAGTTGAGGGTAAGCGAGGACCTCAGGCGCCAGTCGTCCAGGGCATAAGCATCCACGACGTTGTCGCGCAGGTAGCTTTTAGCCAACGACGAGTTGAGGCTGGTGGACTGCGGCAGGCCGAGCAGCAGATCGGCAACCGACGAGCCGGTGGACTCGTCCTGCGTGGCGTCCTCGGTAAACAGGCCGCTGAAGACGAAGCTTCCGGTGGCGTCGGAACCGGCGAGGAAGTCGTGATGGACGCGGCGATAGTCGCCGCCGAAGCGCAGGTTGTGCTTGCCATGAATCCAGCTCACGACTTCGGAAGCGGAGAGGGTCTGCGATATGGAGAAGCTGGGCTGCTGCTCGCTGATGCCGTTGTACTCGCTCAACTGAATGTTGGGCAGGCCGTAGTTGAGAGCCACCTGGTTGGGCACGGAGATGCCGTAAGTGGAAGCGACATCGTCGGCGGTGTTGGTGAAGAAGTTGGTGGCGTGGCTGCTGCTGCGGTTCCAGTTGCTGTTGAAGATGCTGGTGAAGCGGTGATAGCCGACGGTGTACCCGGCTTGGAGCGAGTAGGAGTCCGACGCCGTTTTTCCGCCCAGGATGGGGACATAGCTGATGACATCGGCGGCCGAGCGGCTGGTGTTGAAGTTGAAGTTGATGCTCTGGCGCAGGCCGGTGTTCTGCGAACGGCGTCCGAAACCGCCAAAGCGGCCGCCACGGAACTGGCCGGCGTTGGCGCCGAAACTGCGGTTATAACGAATGCCGGCCTGCGTGGAGTTGGACTGGCCGGTGGTAAGCAGATGGTAGTTGTAATGCAGCGCATTGGCTCCCGTCAGGTTCGGCTCGGGAATGAGCGGCTGGCAGTTGGGAGTGGAGGCCGGGCAGTTGAGCAGCCCGTAGCCGGGCGAATTCAGGATAGCGCTGGTAAGTACGATCTTATTGCCAGGAAACTGCTGCAGCGTTGTGGGGTCGTAAATGAGCGGCAGGCCGGCGGCGGAGAAGTCGCCCTGCCGCTCGGCGTCGGTCGGAACAAAGGCGTATTCGTCGTAGGGCGTGGACTGCCGCCTGCCGCTGAGGGTGAGAAAGACCGTATCTTTGCCGCTGGGCTTGGTGAGATGCGGAATGTAAGGCGCGCTCATGAAGGTGAGGCCGAAGCGGTTGGAGCCGTTGGACGGCTGCTGCTGCGGCTGGCCGGCCAGGGCAAAGGGCTGGGCGTTAAAGATGGAGTTGTTGCCTTCCCAGTAGACGGCGCCGTGCGGCTGACCGGGATTGAAGCCGCGAAAGTTGCCGCGGCCGCCACGACCACCGCTGCCGCGACCGCCGAAGCCTCCGCCACCGAAACCGCCGCCGCCAAAGCCGCCTGCGCCGGGGCCGCCGCCAAAAAGGCCGCCGCTGCCGGGCGTCCGGCCGCCGTTCTGCTGGCGATAGGCTTCGATCCGGTCGCGCAGCTCGTCCATGTCGACGCCGGCCATGGGGCTCACCTGTCCGGTCTGTCCGGTAATGGCTACCGAGTCGCCGCTGAAGTCGGCGTTGCCGGCGATGGAGGGTAGCTCCGCTCCGCCAGCGCCTGAGCCGTTTCCGGCCTCGGCGCCTTCACCCAGGGCGCTTGAGAGGCTCAGGTTCCCGGTCCCGTTGCCGGCCAGTTGCTGAATCATCTGCTGCTCGGCGCTCTGCTCGCCCTGGCCCCCGCCCTGCTGCGCTTGCGCCCGCTCCTGCTGGGCGGCGCGGGAGGCGAGAATCAGCTCGAAGTTCACCGTGCGATCGCGGCCGGTGGCGTTGAGAAGCGCTTCCTGCGATGCCGGCGCGAAGGCGGCGAACTGGGTGCGGATGACGTAGCGGCCATTCTGCGGAATGGTCATGGACCATGCGCCGGTAATGTCGGTAGTGGTGGAGTAGCGCTTGCCGGTGAGCGTGTTCTGCGCGGTTACGCTGACGCCGGGAAGCGGAATGCTGCCGCTTTTCACCACGCCATGCAGCGCGCCGCCGGCAACAGCTGATTCCGCTCCCGCGGCGGGGGCGGCGGACAGCGCAGGAGGGGCGGGCAAAGGACTCTGAGCCATGGCTCCGATTGCGCACGCTGCAAGCACCCACACTGCGGCCCCGTGTTGCATTCACACTCCCTTGAGATGAACGTCCTGTACTGAGACTGACGAGTCAGACGCGATGAAGGTTTACCCGGAAAGCGATAACGGTCGGCATCGTACACTCAGGCATGGGCGAAACTGCGACTGGAACCAGGAGCGTACATGCGGACTTGACCGTGGAGCCGATGTGCACCTCAACTGGGGAAAAGAGCGTTCGCGCGGCACGGGAGCTGCTGCTTGAGTATGGGCGATTCGTGATTGCGCAGCCGGGCGCGGCGCAGTTCTGTTTGGGACCCCTGGAACACGAAGCCGAAGGGATGCCGATGAGCTTTGCGGAGCAGGGCGGAGGCAGTCTGCTGGCATGGTGCGGCGGCCAGCCGGCGGGGTTTGTGGCATGGCGCGCGCTTGCTGCGAGCGCACAGGTAAGCACGGATGCATGGGAAATGAAGCGGCTGTGGGTGCGGCCGGCTGCGCGCGGGCTGGGGCTGGGACGGCTGCTGACTCAGGCGGTGCTGGATCGCGCAGCCGCGGCGAAGCGAAAGGCCATCTACCTGGACACCGCTCCGGCGGCGATGGCCAGCGCGCACCGGCTGTACGCAGAGATGGGATTCACGGCTTGCGATCGCTACAACGATAATCCGGTGGATGGGCTGGTGTTTATGGTTAAATTTCTCTGACTGAAAAAATCTTTCCTCTGGGCCCTGTTGTCAAAGAACCGAGGCTACCCGTGAGAATTTTGCGTGTGTTGTTACTGTGCGCCGCCTGCCTGTTGTCGACGGCGTTGGCGGTGAGCGCGAGCGCTCAACAGGCTGTGACCTTTCCGAGCGGCGACTCAAAGGGTGAGGGGCTGCTTTATCTGCCCAAGGGGCCGGGGCCGCATCCGGCGCTGATCGTGATCCATGAGTGGTGGGGACTGAACGACTGGATCAAGCAGGAAGCGGCGGGATTTGCGGAAAAGGGCTACGTGGCGCTGGCTGTGGACCTTTATCACGGGCAGGTGGCGACGACGCCAGACCTGGCCCATGAGCTGTCGCGCGGATTGCCGCAGGACCAGGGCGTGCGCGACCTGACCTCAGCTCTGGCCTGGCTGAAGACGCGCAAGGACGTGGACCCGAAACGGATTGGCGCCGTGGGCTGGTGCATGGGCGGAGGATTTGCGATTCAACTGGCGGTAGCTGCGCCAACGCTGAAGGCGGTCGCGGTGAACTACGGCGCGTTGCCCACCGACAAGGCGGCGCTGGAGCGGATTCATGCCCGGGTGCTGGGAAATTTTGGCGGACAGGATCACGGGATCACGCCAGACTCAGTGCATGCGTTCGAGACGGCCATGCAGTCGCTGGGCAAACCGGTGGATGCAAAGATCTATCCCGATGCGGGACACGCATTTGAAAATCCAAACAATACCGCCGGATATAAGCCCGCCGACGCTGCGGATGCTCTGGCCCGGGTGGATCGCTTTCTCAGCCAGACGCTGCACCCTTGAGAGACGGAGCGAATGGCGAATTGTGGCGGGGCCGCGTGGGAGCAATCCGTAGATCAATCTGTGGATCTTTACAGGCTCACTACGATAGCGAGAGGGGCTGACCGGTTTCGTCTGGCGATGCGCAAATATTTTTCCCACAGGCGGACGATTCACGCAAATGGGTGAATTCACAAGGGGGTCCGCGCGTAACCCTTACCAGTTGGCCACACCGATACCACGGAAGTGACAGCTCTGCGAGCGAAGATACTCTTGCAATGCGCGGCTGCGCATGTTAACTCTTAAGCCAACACTAAGCTGATAGCTTCGGTGCGGAATACTAGCCCGCCGGGCATCGGACAGGAACAGCAGGCCATGAAGATCGGGACCACGATTCGCGCATACCGGCTCCAGAAGGGGCTCTCGCAGGGAGACATCGAGAAGAAGACGGGGTTGCTGCGCTGTTATCTCTCGCGGGTTGAAAATGGCCACACAGTTCCCTCGCTCGACACCCTGTCGAAGATTGCGCAGGCGCTGGACCTGCCGATTGCGCAGTTCTTTGCCGACGATTCGCTGGGCCGGCAATTGAATACGCAGAAGCTCTCCGACGATGAGCTGAAGTTTCTGACCCAGATCCGGCGCTACTCTTCGAATCTGAACGAGAGCGACCGCAAGCTGTTGCTGGCGATGGTGAAGAAGTTTGCCGCGACGGCGGTGGTGTAGCGCGACGGACCGGGGCAACGCCGCAGGCGTGATCGGGATGCCAGCCTAACAATCTCGATTCAGCCATCTCGATTCAGCCAGAAAAACAACCGGCAGGGTATGAACGACCACGTAATGCGGCGATTCTTGCGGCGCGGCCGAGGCGGTGCTCTCGATCGGAGCCGCCGCGCGGACCTTTCAGTAGACAACAAACTGTGCGCGCATGGGCCGATCAGTTTTGCGCGGAGAGCCTGGACAGGAAGAATCCGAACAGGACCAGCAGGCTGGTCAATCCGACGATGGCCGTGCGCAGGCGCAGATTGAAGCTGGGTCGCGGAGAGCCGATGCGCGGCACCATGGGCAGCGCGAAGAGCAGGCCGGTGGCAAAGCCGCCGAGGTGCGCCGAGTTGTCGACGTAGATGCCGGTGAATCCGCTGCCGAAGTTGACCGAGAAGCCGATGACGAGATTGAGCACAGCAAAGTAGATGACGGACTTGCGCAATCTCTTCAGCTCATCCGGCGGGACGGGCAGGCGCTTGGATTTGAGCAGAATGATGAGCGCCCCGGCGATGCCGAAGACTGCGCCCGATGCGCCCGCGCCCGCCGGGAAAAAGATGGCGCCGGAGGGATCGTGGAGTGGATGCGTCCAGCCGGAGAAGATGGAAACCAGGTCGCCGGCCGCGCCGGTAAGGATGTAGACCCCGAACAGTCCGATTGAGCCCATGAGCGGCTCGGCGAGCAGGCCGAGATTCCAAAGACACCACATGTTGGTGGCCAGATGAATGATGCCGACGTGAACGAACATGGCGGTGACGATTCGCCACCACTCGCCATAAATGAGCACGTTGCCGGCGTTGTCGGCGCCCCAGCGCATGATCTGGTCGACATTTGGCATCCAGGGGCTCACGCCGCGCAGCACCATGGCCAGATAAACAGCACAGTTAATCCCTACCAGCAGATAGGTAGCCGGCGCGGCGGCCCAGAGCGGACGGCGGCGCACCGGCTGCGGCGGCATAGCGCCCGGCAGCCCATAACCGGCCTGCGGCGGCATGTAGCCAGCGGCGGGGGGCAGAATCTCCGCCTCGGCCTGGGGGCCGGTACGCGGCGAATCTTGTCCGTGGGGTGGAGACAGGGGGGGAGAACTTCCCATACCTTAACTGTAATGCATTTTGCGGTGGGCGGAGCATGAAAGCGGACCTCGGGCCCGGGTGAAAGTAACACGGACAAGGTTGTAGTCTGGTGACAGGGCGCGGGACAGAGGCGGCATGGCCACGCATTCAACAAAGATCGATGCAAACTGAAATCGATACAAACTAAAAACAAGGGAGCGAACGGGTGGAGATCGGCGAAAAGAAGATCGGGCGGGCATTGCTGAGCGTGACCGACAAGACCGGACTGGTTGAGTTTGCGCAGGCGCTGGCGGGTTATGGGGTAGAGCTGATTTCGACGGGTGGTACCGCGCGGGCGCTGCGTGAGGTGGGGCTCGCGGTGAAGGACATCAGCGAGCTCACCGGATTCCCCGAGATGCTGGACGGACGGGTGAAGACGCTGCACCCGCGGGTACATGGCGGGCTGCTTTATATCCGCGGCAACCGGGAGCACGAAGCCGCCGTGGCGGCGCATGAAATTGCACCGATCGACATGGTGGTGGTGAATCTTTACGCCTTTGAAAAGACGGCGGCGCAGGAAGGTGTTGCGTTTGGGCACCTGATCGAGAACATCGACATCGGCGGCCCTTCGATGGTGCGGTCGGCGGCAAAGAATTTTGAAGATGTGGCGATTGTGACGCGGGTGAGCGATTATGGGCCGCTGATGGAAGAGTTGAAGGCCGCCCAGGGCGCACTGAGCCGGGCAACGCGCTGGCGGCTGGCCAGGCAGGCCTTTGCCCTGACCGCGGCCTACGATGCGGCCATTGCCGGTACGCTGGAGCGCATTCAAGAGGCTCCGCAGGCAGGCGCTCCCGCTGATCCCGATGTAACAACACTGCCGGCTACGCTGCGCATCAACTATCCGCTGGCGCAGCCATTGCGGTATGGCGAGAATCCGCACCAGCGGGCGGCGCTTTACGCCGACGGCTCGGGACTGGGCATTGCGGGCGCAAAGCAGTTGCAGGGCAAAGAACTGAGCTTTAACAACCTGGTGGACCTGGATGCGTGCTGGGAGCTGGTGCAGGAGTTCGAAGAGCCGGCGGTGATTATTGTGAAGCACACCAATCCCTGCGGCGCGGCCACGGGCACGACGGTGGCGGAGGCGTATCGGAAGGCGCTCGAGTGCGATCCGACCTCGGCATTCGGTTCGGTGATCGGCGTCAATCGCGAGGTGGATGGAGCAGCGGCCGAGGAGATTGCCAAGCTGTTTGTGGAAGCGATTGCGGCGCCACGGTTTACGGCCGAGGCGCGCGAGCGGTTTGGGGCCAAGAAGAATCTGCGGCTGGTGGAGGTGCAGGCAGCGCCGCCCATGCCTGTTGTGAAACGGGTTTCCGGCGGCCTGCTGGTGCAGGATGCCGACTCCGGGCGAGTTACGGAGGGGGAGCTGAAGATAGCTACCAGGCGCACGCCGACGGCCGCAGAGCTGCGCAGCCTGCTGTTTGCCTGGCGGGTTTGCAAGCACGTGAAGTCGAACGCGATTGTGTACGCGCGAGATGGGCAGACATTGGGCGTGGGCGCCGGGCAGATGAGCCGCGTGGATGCGGCGCGTTTTGGCGCCATGAAAGCGGTGCTGCCGCTGGAAGGATGCGTGGCCGCCTCCGACGCATTCTTTCCGTTTCCCGACGGGCTGGAGACCACCGTTCAGGCAGGAGCCACGGCGGTGATTCAGCCGGGCGGGTCTGTGAATGACAAGGACGTGATTGCGGCCGCGGACCGGCTGGGAATTGCCATGGTGTTTACGGGGATGCGGCACTTCCGGCATTGAGGTGGTTCTTCAAGGCGTGTGAAGATGCATGAACTGGAACGAGGCGAGTACCCCGAGCGTGCTTGGACGACAGGAAAATCGTGCAATCGGCCGCGCGTTTGCGACCAATGGCGCGTAAAATCGTCTTTACAAGCAGGCAGAGCTGCTCAGCCCGGCTGCCTGCCGGCTTTCGGGACTTCACAGGAAGTTTTCCCGTGGGCCTGGCCAAACGAGGGTATGGAACTCCCTGCATGATGATGAAGAAAACCGAATCACCGAGCCGCTGGCTCAAACTTGCCGCTGTAGTTCTGGTTCTTTCTCCTTTTACACCTTTGCGGGCGCAAGGCTCGACGGCCGCCTCGGGCGCGGGCAATAGTCCTGCGGCAGCGCCGGCGAACGCGGCCACAACGGCTACCGCGGGCACCGCACAGGCTCCGAATCGCGCAGTGGCGTACTATCATCTGGCGCTGGCAGCCACCTATGAGGACGATGCCCTGTCCGATGGGCACCAGGAAGACGTGACTCACGCCGTCGAAGAGTACAAGCTGGCGCTCGATGCCGATCCGAACTCGGCGGAGCTGGCCAATGCGCTGGCCGATCTCTACTTCAGGACCGGGAGCGTGCGCCAGGCCGAGGCGGCCGCGCGCGCCCTGCTCAAGATCGCTCCCGACAACGTGGAGGCGCACAAGCTGCTGGGCCGGATCTATCTGCGGCAGCTGGGCGAAGCGCAAAACGGCGTCTCGTCCTCGTCGCCTTCCGGCAATGTTCTGGACCAGGCGATTGGCGAGTTTGAAAAGATTGTGGAGCTGCAGCCGAAGAACGTGGAAGACCGCATGGTGCTGGGGCAGCTTTACACGGTGAAGCACCAGCCGGAAAAGGCCGAGGCGGAGTTCAAATCCGCGCAGGCCATCGAGCCGGAGTCAGAGGACGTGGTTCTGAACCTGGCGCGGCTCTACGCCGAAAGCGGCGATCTGCAGAAGTCCGTCCAGGTGATCGTGGCAGTTCCGGAATCGGATCGCACGCCGAAGATGGAGTTCACCCTGGGCGCGGCCTATGAACAACTGAAGCAGCCGAAAAACGCGATTGCCGCCTACGGGCGGGCTGAAGACATGGAGCCGGGAGACCTGCGCACCATGGATGCGCTGGCGCGGGCGCTGTTCAACAACAATCAGTATGACGATGCGCTGAAGCAGTACAAGCAACTGGCGGCGGCGGACCCGGAGAACAACCAGCCGCTGATCCGCATCTCGGAGATACAGCGCCGGCAGGGCAAGTATGAAGACGCTCTGAACACGATCCAGAAGGCAATGACGATCGATCCCTCCTCTCTGGAAGCCGGCTACAACGAGGGGTTGCTGCTGGATGTGCTGGGTCGCTTCGATGAGGCCGCGCAAACTTACCAGAAAATGGTGGATCTGACCTCGCATGCGAACGGCGCCTATACCGACGAGGAAAAAAACAACCGCAGCATCTTTCTCGAGCGGCTGGGCGCGGTCAATCTCGAACAGAACAAGATCGATCAGGCCATTGCCGCTTACCAGAAGATTATCGACATGGGCGGCGACAACGCGGTGCGCGGCTACCAGGGCGAAGTGGACGCCTACCAGACGGCCAAGCAGTTCGACAAGGCGGTTGAGGTTTCGCAGAAAGCGGTCGCGTCCAATCCCAAGAACCGCGATCTGAAGCTGATGCTGGCAGGCGAGCTGGCCGACCAGGGTAAGCCCGACGATGCGCTGGCCATGGCCAAAGGGCTGCTGAACGGCTCGGCGGATAATGACAGGACGGTGTGGTTTGCGGTCGGGCAGATCGACATCCGGCTGAAGCGCTGGAAGGATGCTGAAGATGCTTTCGCCAAGGCCGAGCCGCTGGCGACCAAAAAGGACGATCGCATCTATCTGCTTTTTCTGCGCGGGGAACTGGCCGATCGCGAAAAGCACATGGACCAGGCCGAGCAGTATTTTCACCAGGCGCTGGCCCTGGATCCGACCAACGCGATGACGCTGAACTATCTCGGGTACATGCTGGCCGACAAGGGTATCCGCCTGCCGGAGGCGCTGAAGTTTATCCGCCAGGCGGTGGATATCGAGCCCATGAACGGCGCTTATCTGGATTCGCTGGGATGGGTGTACTTCAAGCTTGGCCAGTATGAGTTGGCCGAGGATAATCTGCGCCAGGCCGTGCAGCGCGACCAGACCGACCCCACAGTACACGAACATCTGGGCGACCTGTACGAGAAGACGGGACGCATCCGGCTCGCCGCGGCGCAATGGCAACTGTCCCTGGCGGAGTTCGCCAAGTCGTCGCCCGCAGACGTGGACCCCGGCGATGTGACCAAGGTCCAGAGGAAGTTAGAAAGCGCGCGCGTTCGGCTGGCCCGAGAAGAGAGCATCATCGGGCCGTCAAAACCGGAATAAGCGGCACAACCTTCCCCAACCAACGCAAGTTCAGGATGGCAATTTCAGAATGGCGGTACTCCCTGCCGGGAGACCGCCATTTTTCTTTGTGCGGACTGCCTGAGCGGAAGGCCGCCGCGTGGGATATAACCAGACGTGAGGGCTGCGGCTCGGCTCCCACAGAAGCGCATCCATACTTTTAGATGAACAACAAACCGAACTCTTCCCTGCCGCGCGCGATTGCGGTGAACGGCGACTCAGGCAGCGAACTGGCGCAGCGCGCGCATGCCGAGGCGCCGCATGCTTATCGCACACCGTTTGCGCGGGACGCGGCGCGGATTCTGCATGCGCGCGCCTTCCGGCGGCTGGCGGGCAAGACGCAGGTGTTCACGCGGCTGCCGGGCGATCCGCTGAGCGACCACTTTCGCAGCCGCCTGACGCATACGCTGGAGGTAACCCAGATTGCGCGTACTGCTGCCGGCGCGCTGGGGCTCAACGTGGAGCTGGCCGAGGCGCTGGCGCTAGTGCATGACATCGGACATCCGCCTTATGGGCACGCCGGCGAAAGAGCCCTGGACGAGGCCCTGGCGGCGCACGGGCTGCGCTTTGACCACAACCTGCATGCGCTGCGCATCGTCACCTGGTTCGAGGAGCGATATCCGGCGTTTCGCGGGCTGAACCTGACGCTGGGTGTGCGCGAGGGGATCATCAAGCACTCGCGGGATTATGCGGCAGCCGATCATCCGGAGCTGAGCGAGTATTTTCTGGATCGATTTCCACCGCTGGAAGCGCAGTTGATTGACGTGGCCGACGAGATTGCCTATCTGACGGCGGATCTCGACGACGGGCTGGACTCCGGGATTCTAACGGTAGAGCAGGTGCGCGAAAGCGTGCCGCTGTTTCGCGGCTTTCACGATGCGGCGCGGAAGGCGCATCCGGCGGCGGCTCCGCGGCTGGCGGTATATGACGCGCTGCGGCGCTTGCTGAATGTGTTCGTTTCCGACCTGCTGGCCGAAACGTACAGGCGCGTGCAGACGCTGGGCGCGACGACGCTCGATGAAGTTCGCCGCGCGCCCGGCAGGCTGGCGGCTTTCAGCCCGGCGACAGAAGCTGCACGGGCCGCGGCCAAGCGATTCCTGTTCGACAACTTTTACAACTCGCCGGGCATGGAAGAGGTTCACCGGCATGGCGAAGTGGTGGTGAAGGAGCTGTTTGCGGCGCTGATTGCCGAGCCGACCGTGCTGCCGGAAGACCATCAGGCGCAGATCGGGAGCCAGGGGCTGGCGCGCACGGTTACCGACTACATCGCGGGCATGACGGATGCGTTCATTGAGCAGATGTGGGCGCGGTGCAAGGCCGGATGAGATGGTCCAGCTTGTCGGACTATATGCCCACCCTCGACATGCGTTTGTCTTACTTTTTGGATTCCGGCTTACTGCACCGTTCCCTTGGGCCGCAGGCGGCGCATGTCGAGCGCGCAGGCGACGGCGTTCTGGGCGTTGAGGCGCAGGTTATCGGATGCGGCCCAGAGCCAGAGGCGGCTGATGGCCGTTCCGCGGGCGGGCTTTTCGGGGCGCAGACGGACCAGCACGTCGCTCTGGCCGGTGGCGGCCAGGTTCGAGGGCGAATCGGTGTCTTCGAGCACCAGGTCAATGTGCTCAGCGTTCATGGCTTCTTCAAGAACAGCGGCCTCGACGGGACGTTCCAGCTCCACGGCGATGGAGAAAGCGTGTCCGTGGAAAACGGGCGCGTGGACCACCTGGAGAGCGAGCGCGGGCCAGCGGCCGTTGCCGACGGCGATGTAATGGCGGCGGATGCGGGCTTCGGCGGCGTTGAGGTTGACGGTAGCGGCCTCGCCAAGGCCGGTGAGGAGGTTATAGGCGGCCTGGGCGTCGTAAATGGCGCGCGGCAGCCCCTGGAAGCTGAGCAGGCTCACGGTCTGCTGATGCAGCTCGTCCATGGCGCCGCGGCCAAACTCGCTGGCCGGTTCAAGAACAGTGGCGGCAACGGAGCGGATGGGCGCGACGCCCTGCAGACGGTCCACCAGCAGGCCGAGAGCGATGGCGGCCGGGTGAGCCGGCACAACGGCGGGGGTGAAGAGGTCGACAGACTCCGCGCCCGCGCCCAGCCAGGGGACGCGGATGAGCACGCCGGGCTCCTGATCGAGCGCGCCGGAGAGGTCGAAGACCGTGGAACCGGCGCGAAGGGCATGGCTCCAGTGGATGCGGGTAAGGGCTTCGGTGCCGCAGAAGAAAGTGAAATCGACGTGGTCGAAAGCTTCGGCGCTGATGGCCTGAATGAAAGTGACCTCGTCGCCCACCTGGTCAAGCTGGCCCTGGGAGTCCGGTTCGTCAAGCAGCACAAAGTCGGCCGCGGCAAGGGGCGAGTCGGAGAGAACGTCTTTGAGTTCCCGGCCCAGGAGAGTAGAGGCTCCGGCGATGGCAATCTTGTACACGAGAATCCTTCTTGAAGCAGCGAATTGGGGGTGAGCCGGTCAGCGCGCTCGCAGATTCGCGATTCCGGCAAGTTGGCGTGAGGGCGGGAGCTACGCTTTCGACTGCATAATTTTGTTCGTTCGACTCGTGCTTCCCCCGGTCTCGAAATCGAGGCTCATCCAGGCTGGTATAAATTCAAGCCGCCAGAGACCTAGTCGGTAAATCGGGGGCCCAGTTGCTCGGGTTCCACCGGGCGCTCGGGCATGGGTTCGCGGTCCGGCCTTCGCCGGCGGCGGCGCGACCATCCATAGGCGGCGCGGGCCCAGATACCGGAGAACATGTAAGCCAAAGCAAAGAGAAAGAGCACGACGTTGGAGTAGCGCAGCGCAATGTATACGACGACCGCCAAAACAACGAGCAATTGGAAGGGATGCTGGCGGGAGAGATTGATCTCCTTGGCGGACCAGAATCGCCACGTGCTGACCATGAGAAAGCCGGCTGTGCCGACCAGGATGAGCCACAGAATGGCGACCCACCAGGCAGTGACCGGATAGGCATAAAAGAAGTGGACCGTGGCCGCCAGCAGGCCAGCAGCGGCGGGGATGGGCATGCCGACGAAGTATTTGCGCCCGGGGCTGCCGGGATTACGCGGCTGCGGGTCGTGGCTGATGTTGAACCGGGCCAGGCGGGAGGCTCCGCAGAGCAGGAAGAGGAAGCTGATGAATGCGCCGGCCTGCTTGAGGTGCTGATGCAACTGAGGGTTGATCGAATCGGGCAGGAAGTGAAATCCCCAGACGAAGGCCAGCAGACTGGGCGCGACGCCGAAGGTGATGACGTCGGCGAGCGAATCGAGCTCGCGGCCAAAGTCGCTGCAGGTATTGGTCATGCGGGCGATGCGGCCATCAAGCGCGTCGAAAGGGATGGCGAAAAGGATTCCGATGGCCGCCCAGTCGAGGTGATTGTGGGCTTCTCCGTTGCTGCCGATGGCGGCGATGGTCTGGGTGATGGAGTAGTAGCCCGCGCCGATGGTGCCGGCGGTGAACAGCGAAGGCAGCAGGTACATGCCGCGGCGCAATCGTGCCTTTTGGCGCGCCTTGGCCTGAACCTGGTCGTCGTAGCTCACAGTCGCTCTCCCGGCAGCACGGATGCCAGTACGCTCTGGCCGCCCTTGACCCGCTGCCCCACTTTCACACGCAGCTCGGCGGCGGCGGGAACGATGACATCCACGCGCGAGCCGAACTTGATGAGGCCGACGCGCTGGCCGCGAGCCACGGCCTGCCCCTCGGCGAAGTTGAAGACGATGCGGCGGGCCAGAAGTCCGGCGATCTGCTTGAAGGTGACTTCGATGCCCTCGTCGGCGCCCTGGCCGCGCACCGTGACGATGTTTTGTTCATTGCGGTCGGCGGAGGCCGGATTCATGGCGTTGAGGTATTGGCCGGTCTGGTACTGCACCTTGCTGAGGATGCCGCCGATGGGCGCCCGGTTGACGTGAACGTCAAACACGCTGAGAAAAATACTGATGCGCTGGCGAGGGCCGTCCGGGGTGGCAATGACGACGGTTTCGGTGACCAGTCCGTCACCAGGTGAGACAACCAGGCCCGCTCCGTAGGGAATGGCGCGTGGAGGATCACGGAAAAACCACAGGAAAAAGGCGGCGAGAAGGACAGGCACCAGTACCCAGACCCAGCCCCCGGTGAACCAGAACAAAGCTGCCGCGACAGCCAGCAGACTCAAACCGTAGATGTAACCGTCACGAACCATAGTCCAGAACGATTATACGGTTTATCGGGAGCGGAAGAGATGTGTGCAGATTGAGTTTCGGAGTGACGAACCACGCGCCCGGCGAAACCGAAGGCTCATGAAACCGAATGCACACCTGGCGAACACAGACCTAATCAATCGCTCCGGTTCATTTCAGGTCCAACCCGGCCGATGCCAGCGCACACTATTCGTCTCGATGAACTGTGCGTCCACCGCTTGGCCACAAAGGTTGGAAACAGGGCCTAAGCTACGACCGGAATTCGGCGTTCGAGCGCGTAGATGAGGTCTTTGGCGTGCAGTTTGAGTTTCTTCAACCGCACTTCTTCCAATTCTTCGTCTGAACTGAGATAGGGTTTCTGAAGTAATTGATCCAACCGCTGAGCGTAGCGGTGATGTTCGGCGTGCAGGCGGTGAATTTCTTCGCTCAGCGTGGCGTCCTGTACTTCGTCCATCAAGCACCTCCGGTGCGGCAGGTCCATTGAAAAAGCGGGCCAGACCGTGTGTGGCAGAACACTTACACATATAGCTCCGTTGCGTGCCGGTGGCAAGCGGGAAAACACCAAAAGTAACATTTAGCTGTGTATATCCGGAAGAGAAAAAGGGGCGGGAAAGACGGATAAGGCTCACGATAGAAGCAGAGACATGATTAGAGCATCTTCTTCAGGATCAGCATAGTAGCGATCACGAACTCCAATTTGCTTGAAGTTTTGGGACTGATAGAAGTCGATGGCCGGCTGGTTGGAGACGCGGACTTCGAGGCGGACCTCCGACACTTCCGCGACTTTGAGCTCGTGAACAAGAGCGGCGAGCAGATGCGCGGCGATTCCCTGCCGCTGCCATGGCCCGGCGACGGCAACGGTTTCCAGCTCAGCCTCGGGCGGGATCAGGCTGGCGATGGCGAAGCCGACGACTTCCCTGCTCCGGGTATGGTACGCGGCCAGCGCGATGCGTCGCAGTGGAGCTGTTGAGAAGACGGACTGGCTGTAGTGTTCGCGGGACCAGTGCGGGGCTTCAGGGAGGGTAGCGGCCAGGGCGAGGACGGCATCGATGTCCGTGGCGGCGAGAGGCCGGATTTCGATCGGCGCGCGGGGAGTGGCGCTGGCGCCGGGAGGCAGATCGGAACCGGGGCTCATGGTTTTTGGGTGGCCGCACCGAGAGGTTTGCCAAAGATTTCGGCGTCGGAGCGGCGCAGGTAATGGCCATCGAGGAGCGCGATGTCGGCGTAGATGCCGGCGACGAGGCTGGACTCTCCGAGGCGGAGTGCGTCGGCGGCCGACGGCGGGGCAGTTTTTATGAGCTGCGCGGTGGGCCAGGCGGCAGCCAGCAACTGCGCCGATGGGTCATCGCAGACGGCGATGCGGAGCGGAGGCGGGGTGGCGGCCAGCTCCGAAGGACCGGCAAGCAGTTCCCTGGGCTCGCTGCCGGTGCGGTCTTTATCCATTCGTTCAAGACGCAGAAAGATCTCGCCACGATGCGCGTCGAGCGCGGCCGAGAGGACACCGGCTTTGCGGGATAGCACCAGCAGGCGGGAGAACGCGACGACTGGGGTGTCATAGGCGCTGGCAAGGCCCTTGACGGCGCTCAGGCCAACGCGCACGCCGGTGAAGCTGCCTGGGCCGTGGACGGCGATAATGCCGCCCAGGTGGCGTAGATCAACCCCCGCAGAGGCGAGCAGAGTGCGGACGGCGGGAATGAGCGTGGCCGAATAAGTGCGGCCTTCCAGCTCCGCGCAGCCGAGAATTTCGAGGTCCCGGCCGGCAAGGCGGCCTAGAGCCACCGAACCGGAGGGGCCGCAGGTGTCAATTGCCAGAATGGGCGCGCCCTGCTGCATGTAGGTCTCTTCAGACCGCGGCCAGAGCCTGGTCAAGATCGGCGATGAGGTCTTCCTTGTCCTCGATGCCGATGGAGAGGCGGATCCTGCCCTCGTTGATGCCCATGGAGGTGCGGAATTCCTCGCTGACCGAGCCGTGGGTGGTGGTGGCCGAGTGGGACGCAAGCGACTCCACGCCGCCCAGTGATTCGCCATTGATGAAAATTTCGATAGCGGCGAGGAACCGGGCAGCTTCTTCGCGGGACTTGAGCTCGAAGCTCATCATGGAGCCGAAACCCTTCTGCTGTTTCACGGCCAGATCGTACTGCGGATGGCTCTTGAGGCCGGGGTAGGCAAGCTTGCCGACCTTGGGGTGCGTGGAGAGAAACTCGGCCACGGCGCGGCCGTTCTCCTCGTGCTTTTGCACGCGTAGCGGCAGCGTCTTGATGCCGCGCAGGACCAGGAAGCACTCGAAGGGCGACATGACGGCGCCGGCCGCCTTCTGGACGAGAAGAAAGCGCTCCTTGTGCTCGGGTGTTGAGCCGATGAGCGCGCCGCCCAGTCCGTCGGAGTGGCCGTTGAGGTACTTGGTCGTGGAGTGCATGACGATGTCCGCGCCGAGTGCGAGCGGGCTCTGCAGCACGGGCGAAAGAAAGGTGTTGTCCACGCTGACTTCGGCGCCGTGGGCGTGGGCAATGCGGCTGACTTCGGCAATGTCGGTCAGCAACATGAGCGGATTGCTGGGGGTTTCAATGTGCACGAGCCGGGTGTTGGGACGCATGGCGGCTTCGACGGCAGCCAGGTCGCAGGTGTCGACGTAGTCGACCGCGATGCCGTAGCCGCTGACGATCTCCTCAAGAAGGCGGACGGTGCCGGCATAGACATCGCGCGAGCAGACCAGATGGTCGCCGGTGCGGAGCATGGCCAGCAGCGCGGAGATGGCCGCCATGCCGGTGGTGAAGGCATGGCCGCTGCAGCCGCCTTCGAGCGCGGCCAGCGCGTATTCGAGGCGGTCGCGGGTGGGATTGCCGGCGCGGGAGTAGTCCCAGCCGCGGTCGGTGCCGATGCCGGTGAGCTGAAAGGTCGAGGAGAGATAGACGGGCACATTGATGGCGCCTGTCAGTGGATCAGGATGCTGGCCGGCGTGCACGGCAAGGGTCGAGTACTTGTAGTCGGACATAAGTGCGATTCGCGATGGTCTCCTGCTTCTAGCTTATCGCGTGTGAGAGGAATTGGCAGCGCGGGCTTGCGCAGCCCGTGGCGGGAGATGCGAACGCCGCCTGAATTCCCGCCTTCCCATCGTTGTCGCGATGAAGCTGCGTCAACGATTGATGGCCGGTCGCCGGTAGCACGAAAACAAGCGGTCCGGGGGCTAGTTTGAGCTGCCGTGGGCCGAGGTCTTTTGCTTGCGGATTACGGGGTAATAGCCGGTGCGGGTGCGGACAGTGAGCTTGCCGGCGCCGCGAGCCTGGGCAACGACTTCCACGCGGCGGAAGCCGGGGACCGAGGTGGGCTTGGTGGAGCGGTAGCCGAGGGTGTACTGGCTGCGGATGTCGCGGGCCACCTCGGCGGCGATCTGGTCGACTTCTTCAATGGACTTGGGGAAGAAGGCCATGCCGCCGGTTTCAGTGGAGAGCATTTCGAGGGCGCGGCGGGCGTGGCGGACCTCGGCGCGGCTCATTTCGTCGCCAAAGAGAAGACCGATGGAGTAAATGACCGGGCCGGAGAGATCGTCCACGCGGCGGATGGTCTGCTCGAGGTTGAGCGTAGAGGCATTGTCTTCGCCGTCGGTGATGAGCACCAGGACCTGCTTGGGACGCTTACCGTCGTTGACCAGCTTGTCGGCGGAGGCAACCACGGCGTCGTAGAGCGCGGTGCCGCCGCGCGAGTCAATGTGCGCAAGGCCGTCGCGCAGCTTGTTTACGTCGTTGGTAAAGTCGCAGTCGATATAGGCTTCGTCGGAAAAGTTGACGACGAAGGCTTCATCTTGCGGATTTGACGCCTCGATGAGATCGAGCGAGGCCTTGTTGACCGAGGGACGTTTGCGGTACATGGAGCCGGAGTTATCGATGACCAGGCCGATGGAGACGGGCAGATCGGTGTGCTGAAAGCTGATCAGGGTTTGCTTGACGCCGTCTTCAGAGACGGTGAAGTCGCTCTTGGTGAGGTTCTGGACGAGTTGCTGGCTGCTGTTGAGCACGGTGGCGTTGAGATCGACTTCTTCAACATCGGTGCGCAGCACGTAACCGCCGCCCACTTTGGGCAGTGGAGTCTGGACCTCGGGAGCGGTGCCAGCGGGCACGCGGACGGGGTCGGAATCGGAGGGAAAATGCTGCGCCGGGGCGACTGCGGCAGACGCGGCCGACTGCGACTGCGCGGCGGCGAGCGCCGGTTGAGACGCAACGACCAGGGCGGCTCCGGCTAACAGGACTGTGCAAAGAACGTTATTGTAAAGGCGCATAGTAGCCGGTGCGGGCATAAACCGTGAGCGGAGGCAGTCCCGGAGGAGGATTGACCTTCACCTTTACTTTACGCCACTTGCCATCCCGGACATCGTCCCTGGGGCGGTAACCAATCACATACTGGTTGCGCAGCTCCATTGAGATTTTCTCGGCGATGTCACTCATCTCGTCCACGTCGTCGACGCGGAACATGCGGCCGCCGGTGGAGTCACTCAGGTCTTCCAGAAGCTGGGGTCCGGTCCGCTCCTCGGGCGTGGGCGCGTAGGGGTCGAAGATACCGATGGAGTAAATCTCTACATCGGACTCGCGGACCTGGGCGCGCACCTCTCCCTCGGTGTAGCGGGAGCGGTTGTCGCCGCCGTCGGAGACGACGAGCAGCGCTTTTCGCTCATGGTGGGCGTCCTTCATTTTGGCCACACCGTAGTAGATGGCGTCCAGAAGCGCGGTGCGGTGGCCGCTCTGCACAGTAGCCAGGCGGGCCTGGATGTCTTCGACGGAGCTGGTGAAGTCCTCGATCAGCTCGGGCCGGTCATTGAAGCCGATGACAAAGAACTCATCCTGCGGATTGGCGGTTTTGATGAATTGCAGAATGGCTTCCTTGGCGCGGATCAGCTTGGAGCTCATGGAGCCGGAGAGATCGAAGATGATGCCGATGGAAACCGGCGCGTCCTCGCAGGCAAAGCTGGAGATGGCCTGCGCACCGTTGTTTTCGAATACCTGAAAGTCGTTTTGTTCCAGGCCGGTAACCAGGCGGTTCATGGGGTCGGTAATGGTGACCGGAACCAGGACCAGATCGACATCCATGCGGATGAAGGAGCCGGGATGAACCTTGAGCGCCTTAATGCCGGTCTCCGGCTTGGCTTCGGCTCCGGCCGGCTCGGCGCCGGAAGAGACAGTGCCTGGCGGCGGCTGCACATGAATCCGGTTGAGCTGGTCGTCCTGCGCGTGCGCCCTGGCAAGCAACAGGCTGAGCGCCATTACGCAGAAGCCCAGCAGGCAGAGCAGGTCGCGGAGCAGGCTCAGACGGCTGGCCGGTCGCAAACCACCGCCTCCATGTGCGGAAACGCGCTGGAGGGGACGCATGGTCATGGCAGAATACCTTGAACTGGCAGAACTCAAACACGACGGAATCGCGAAACCCAAGTACCGTGAGATCGCCAAACACGTTAGATTGATCGCGATAGTACCACGATTGCCTCGAAACGGGTGTAACCAGATTGTAATCGCGTTTCCGAATGTCGGTATCCGGCGACTATCCCGTATCCTTACGGACGCTGGGATACAATCGACCGTGAGCAATTCAGCGTCCGGAAATTCGACAAGGCGGAATACGGACGCTCAAATTTTCCATTGCTTCAACGTGGAGCACGATCTATCTGATGGCTCGCATTTATCCGTTTCGCGCCTGGCGATACAATCCTTCCGCCGTCCGCCTGAATGACGTAGTTACCCAGCCCCACGACCAGATTTCTCCGGCGATGCAGCAGGCCTACTACCAGAGCAGTCCGTACAACGTGGTGCGGATCACGCTGGGGTTGCCTGAACTGTTCGATGCCGAACGCGGCGAGAGCGTCTACACGCGGGCGGCGCGGGATTTTCGCATGTGGCGCGAGGAAGGCGTGCTGGCGCAGGAAAAGGATCCCTGCGTGTTTGCCTACGCGCAGCGATTTACGGCTCCGGGTACGGAACGGGTGCAGGAACGGCGGGGTTTTATTGCGCTGGGCAAGCTGTACGACTACGCCGAACAGGTCGTCTTCCGGCACGAGCAGACTTTGCAGCAGTCCGAGAACGATCGACTGAACCTGCTGCAGGCCACGCGGGCGCACTTCGAGCAGATTTTCATGCTCTATTCTGACCCGGCGAGGACGGTGGAGGCGATTCTGTTCGACGGCAGCGGCGCGCCGGACGTCGAGGTGACCGACGAGCACGACGTGACGCACCGCCTATGGCGGGTGAGCGATCCGGCGACAATCCGGCTGCTGACGACGGCCATGGCGGACAAGAAGCTGATTATCGCCGACGGACATGACGGCTACGAGACGGCGCTGAACGATGCCCGGGCGCGCGGCGCCAGCACCCGGATACGCCTGGAGCACAGCTCGACACGGCTGCCGCAGCCACCGTATCCGGAAGCGGCGGCGATGATGACGTTTGTGAATATGGACGCGGACGGGCTGGCGATTCTGCCCACGCACCGCGTGGTGCGGGGACTTGCGGGCTTTGACGCGAAGGCGTTTTTGCAGGCGGCCGAAGAGTTCTTTGTCATCGATTTATTGCGCGGGCAGGATGCGGAGAGCCTGGCTGCGCCCCTGCAGCAGCAGAATGGAACAGCTTTTGTGGCCGTGACGCGCGAGGGCAACTACCTGTTGCGGGCAAAGCCGGAGGCCGCGGCGGCGCTCGGCGCGATTCCTGAGCGGCTGCGGCAACTGGATCTGACGCATCTGCGTGTGCTGGTGCTGGAGCGGTTGTTGGGAGTGGGCGCGGAGCAGGCAGCCGGGCAAGCGGGGGTTCGCTGCGTGCGCGAAGCGGCCGAGGCGGTGGAACAGGTGCGGCGCGGCGAAGGGGAGATTGCGTTTCTGACCAATCCTGTAACCATGGAGCAGGTGCGCGAAGTGGCATTTGCGGGGGACATGATGGCGCCCGATTCGACCGATTTCTATCCCAGGCTATTGAGCGGGCTGGCGGTATATGCGCTGGAGTAGAGCGATGGCGTTAGGCCGGATTTGCGGAGCGGTGCTGGCCATGGCGGCGTGGTGCGCGCCCGCGATGGCGCAGGCTCCGGGACCGCCGCTGCCGCGGTTTGTGGTGGTGCTGAATGCGGCGCACGGCGGCGATGACTCGGGCGGCCACAGCAGCGACTGGCTGGAAAAGAACTTTACGCTGGCGATGAGCGTGAAGCTGCGCTCGCTGCTGGCGGCGCGCGGAATCCAGGTGCTGACAACGCGCGAGTCGGACGTGACACTGAATGCCGATCAGCGGGATGCGATTGCCAATCACGCCAAGGCACAGGCCTGTGTAAGCCTGCACGGCACGCTGACCGGGTCGGGCGTGCATCTGTTCGCTTCATCGTTTTCGCCCGCGGCGCAGGTGCGCTTTATTCCGTGGAAGACGGCGCAGGCGGTGTGGGTAACGCGCAGCGTAGCGCTGGAGGGCGTGGTGAACTCGGCCCTGCAGCAGGCAGAGTTGCCGGTAACGGTGGGACGCACGGCGCTGCCGATGGTGGACAGCATGACCTGCGCGGCGATTGCGGTGGAGATTGCGCCAGACAGAAACGCAACCGGAACGCCCGCCCAGAGCCTGAACGATGCAGACTACCAGGCGCGCGTGGCCAATGCGCTGGCCGCCGCGCTGGTGGAGTGGCGCTCGGAAGGACCGCATCTGGACGCACCGGGCACGGGGGCCGGCCAGCCGTGATTCCACGCCACCAGACTGTGCTGTTCTTCATCCTGCTGGCTGCCTCGGTGGTAATGGGCGTGGCGTTGTGGCAACTGCGCAACCGCGAGCACCAGCGGCTGCTGGCGGGCGAGCAGTCGACGCCGACGCAGGCGCCTCTGGTGGCTCCTATGGTGCAGGCCACGCTGATGGTGGCCAACGATGTGGACGACACGCTGATGACGCAGGAACTGGCGCTGCCGCTGCCGCAGAGTCCCAACGAGCGGGCACGGGCGATCCTGGACAAGCTGCTCGATCTGTATGCCGCGCCGGACGCGCTGCATGCGGTGCCGGGCGGAGGCGCGAACGCGGTGCTGCAGGTGTTCCTGATGCCTTTGAATGCGAGCAAGAAGGCTGATGCGGCGGCCGGTGCGTCCGGCGAGCAGAGCGTGATGGTGCCCGATGCGGGAGCGCCGGCCGCGGCGACGAACGATGCGCAGAATGGCGCGCAGAACGGTGTCCAGTCCGGCGCGGCGCTGGCGGTGATCGATCTGGCCGGAGCGTTTGTGGGCAATCATCCTTCCGGGATCGAAACGGAGAGTCTGACGGTGCTGTCGATCTGCGCTACGCTGCATGCAAATCTGCCGCAGGTGACCGAGGTGCGCTTTCTGGTGGATGGACAGCCGCGCGAGACGCTGGCCGGGCACGCGGATCTGATGCGAACCTATCTGACGGCCGAGGCGATGCCGGCCCCTGAAACGCCGCAGTGAGCGCAGCGACAGAGAGATTCGGCGGTGCGCCGGTGACGGGCGTTTTCGACTCGGGTTCGGCGGCTGACGGCTGGACGATTGGCGTCTGGGCGGCTGATATTCTTAGAGGCGGTTGATTCGCTCTTCGCCGCGGTGTGCGCAGAGCGCGGAGGATTCTAAAAAGCATGATCGATCTGGCAGGTAAGACGGCCGTCCTGTTCGGGCTGGCCAACAAGCGTTCCATCGCGTGGGGCATCGCGCAGAAGCTGCAGGGAGCCGGCGCGACCCTCGCCATCTGCTATCAAAACGAGCGCCTGAAGGCCGAGGCCCAGGGCCTGATCGACGACCTGCCGGGCGCCAGCGGCTTTCAGTGCGACGTGTCGAGCGATGGGGAGATCGATGCACTGTTTGCGACTCTGAAGGAGGAGTACGGCAAGCTGGACATCTTGGTGCACGCGGTGGCTTTCGCGCCCCCCGAAGACCTGAAGGGCGAGTTCATCAACACCAGCCGCGAGGGATTTCGCGTTGCGCATGACGTAAGCGTGTATTCGCTGATTGCGGTGAGCCGCGCGGCTGCGCCGCTGATGACCGGCGGCGGCAGCATTATGACGTTGACCTATTACGCGTCGGAAAAAGTGGTGCCGCACTACAACGTGATGGCGCTGGCCAAGGCATCGCTCGAGTCGTGCGTGCGCTATCTTGCCTACGAGCTTGGGCCGAAGAATATTCGCGTAAACGCCATCTCCGCGGGCCCGATCAAGACGCTGGCAGCGCGCGGCATTGGCGCGCTGGGCGACATGATGAAGGCGCATGCCGAGCGCGCACCGCTTCACCGCAACGTGGATCAGCTCGAAGTGGGCGGAACGGCGCTGTACCTGGCAAGCGAGCTTTCGAGCGCGGTGACCGGCGAGACGATCTACGTGGACTGCGGCTACAACATCATGGGCTTTTAAGCAGCCCAAATCTTCTATCCCCAGGTCTTCCATTCGGACGGCATGGCGCGGAAAGCTGCGCGCTCAATGCGTCACTGCGCGTAAGACGCGCTCAGGCGGGGCGCGATTTTCTCCTTGACCGAGTCGTCCGCGAAGGCTGCATCGAGAGCCATACGGTTGACGCGATGAAAGTCCTGCGCGCTCCAGCCGAAGACACGCTCGATGCCTTCGTATTCGCCGGTGAGGGTAGCCGGGGTAAGCATGCGCGTGTCGGTATTGACGCTGAGCGGAACTCCGGCGCGATACAGGCGGTCGATGGGATGGTCTTCCCATGCGGCAATGGACGGAATAATCTGCACATTGGATGTGGGGCAGAGTTCGAGATGGATCTTCTCGCGGCGCAGATGTTCGACCAGCGCCTCATCCTCGCAACTGCGCGTGCCATGACCGATCCGCTGCGGATCGAGCAGGCGCAGGGTTTGCCACACGCTTTCGGGACCGCACGCTTCGCCGGCATGAGCGGTGCGATGCAGTCCGTGCTCGCGGGCATAGCGATAGGCATCGATGTGCGCGTCGAGCGGAAAGCCGGCCTCGTCGCCGGCGATATCGAGGGCGAGGACGCGGCTGGATCGGAACTGCTCGACGAGCTGCGCAGTGCTCATGCTCTGTTCGGCCGTGAAGTGGCGAAGGGTGCAAAGAATCGCACCGGCCTCAATGCCGGTGGCGCGGGTTGCCTTGTCCACTGCGCGTTCGACGATCGCCACGACGCGCTCGGACGTGAGGCCGTTGAGCGTGTGCAGATGCGGAGCGAAGCGGATTTCGACATAGATCACGCCATCTTCGGCGAGCTGCTCGAAGAGGTCTTCGACGACCAGGCGCAGCGCGTCTTCGGTCTGCATGAGGCGAAAGCCCATGGGCGCGCGGGAGAGAAAATCGGCGAGGTTGGTACAGCGCGCGGGAGCCACATAGTCGCGCTGGTAGTCTTCGCGGGTGATGCCGGGAGCGAGACGTGAGACAGCCTTGTAGCTCAGCGAACAATCGAGATGAAGGTGAAGCTCGAGCTTGGGCAGAGAACGCAGGTCCATCCGCTCAGAATAGCGCACACAACGACGCTATGTGCCGCAACATTTCTTGTACTTCTTGCCGCTCCCGCAGAAGCACGGATCGTTCCTGCCAATCTTCGGCGTGGAGCGTTTGAAAGGCAAGATGGAATCGGCCCACTGTGCGCGTATTCCTTCTGTGATCTCCGCTGCATCTTGCGCGGGGAGTGGCTTTTTTTCTTTGAAACAGTCCCACCACTCCATCTCTTTGACCGTATCGTCGATCAAATGATGGTGCGGATCGGTTGCCAGCCTGGCCAGCACCTGGTCTTTGCCCATTGCGAGGTCGCGCCGCACCTCATCCAGGCCAATAAACGTGGTGTCCACCAGATCGTCCTCGTATGCTTGTTCGATGTCGCTGAGCAATTCTTCCGCACAGATATCGGCGCTGCTGAAAACAAGCTGGCTCCAGACCACTTCATTATCGGTCGTCCGCGCAAGTTTCCCACGAAACAGAAAGGCAAAATAATCTACGACTTCCTCACGCCGTTTTTCTCCCGCGCCTACAAGAATCGTGAGGCTTTGCAAACCTGCGCCTCTGACCCACACGTCGGCTGTTTCGTTCTCAATGATCGACTGGATTCCACTTATGTCGCCGCCGCATACCGATGCAAGCACGTTTCCCAGGTCAGATGCTATAAAGTCATCGAAGAGCGAATCCAGAAGGTCTCCGGGGAGTTCCGCGATACGAACGAGCAGCGGGTAGGCACGAATCTCACGGAACTGCGCCAGCAGGTACACGGCATAAAGATGGCCCATAAAATCGTCTTCGGCATCGATCTGGACAGCGCGCTCCGGATCCGCGATCTCTTCCAGTGTCTGAAGAAGTCCCAGGATTACTTCATCGCGCCGCGCAACCGCTGCTTCAACGGCCTCTCGCTCGAACTTGCCCGTTATTCTTTCAATCCGTGAGAGGATTTCGGCTACTTCCATCAGCTTGCTTTGCCTCCTTCACTGTGGTTTCAGGCGACTCCCAAATTTCGCAGCATATTCTGCGAAGCGGGAAGACTCCTCTTTTCATTATCGATCCGGGAGTTACATCTCCAGTATCTCCGCCCAAAGCATTTCTTCTACGGGCAGGCCGAGGTTCCGGTTTTCGGCGCGGATGCGCAGCGTCTCTTCGCCGGGATAGCGGACGCGCTTGCCTTCCGTGGCCGGCTTTGAACCGTGCAGAGAATCGACGATCGCATCGGCAATTTCCGTGGTTTTGGGCTCGGGGCCAAGGGCGGCGGGATGGATGGCGAGGAACATCTGCGCGATGCCGCACTCGAAGACCGGATCGCGGGCGAGTTGATGGGTTGCGTTGCCCAGCGTCATGATGGCGGCGATCATGTCGAGCACGATGGAAAGGCCGGAGCCTTTCCAGTAGCCGATGGGCAGCGGACGCCACGACTGCTCGATTGCGCCGGGGTCGCGGGTGAGATTGCCCCGGACGTCGAAGCCGCCGTCGACGGGCAGCATCTCGCCGCGTTTGCGATAGCTTTCAAGCTGTCCGTAGGAGAACTGCGACATGGCCATGTCGAGGACGATGTGGCCGTTGGGGCGCGGCACGGCGATGACCAGAGGATTGTTGCCGATGATGCGCTCGGCCCCTCCCCATGGCGGCAGATTGGGCATGGTGTTGGTCCAGCAGATGCCGATGAAGCCGGCCTCCGCGGCCTGCCAGCCATAAGCACCGGCGCGCATCCAGTGGTTGGTATTGGCCAGCGCTACGCAGCCGATGCCGTGCTCGCGGCTCAGCGCAAGGGTGCGATCCATCATGGCGAGCGCGTTGAGATTGCCAGCGCCGCGTCGGCCGTTCCAACGCTCGAGGGCGCCGAATGCGGCGATGCACTCCGGCTCCGCATCGACGATTACACTGCCGTTGCGGATGGTGGCGACGTAGCGCGGAAAGCGGTTGACGCCGTGCGTGTAGACGCCGTCGCAGGTGGTTTCGGCGAACAGACGCGCGCAGGCCTCGGCGCGGCCGGGGGTGAAGCCGAGTTTGCAGAGGATGGAGGCGAGGGTCCGCTGCACTTGTTCAAATGGAATGCGCTGCATGGATTGGATTAGAACAGAGGAACGTGATCGCGGGTCAAGGCTGGCGCGAGTGTGTTGAAGCGGAAAAATCCGGGTGGAGGGCTGAGGTTTGCCGCTTTTTCACAAGGTGCGTGAAGGGATGCGGCGCGGATCATCGTGCCGCGGCTGGAATGAACGAATGAGTGGCTATTCCTTGAGTGTGACGGTGATCTTGCGGGAGTCGCCGCCCTGTGAGGCGATGGCGATTTCTCCGGTGGCGTGCTTGCGGATGCTCTTGAACTTCTCTCCCCATTCGACAAGCACGAGCGCGTCGGGAGTGAGCAGCTCTTCAATGCCGAGAGTGTCCAACTGGCGCTCGCTTTCGAGGCGGTAGACGTCGAGATGATAGAGCTTGATGGGCTTGCCGTTACGGGCGCCGTCGTACTCATGGAGCAGCGTGAAGGTGGGGCTGGTGACTTCGTCTGGCTCGGCGGCATCGAGTGCCTGTGCGATTCCCTTGACCAGGGTGGTTTTGCCGGTTCCCAGATCGCCGCGCAGCAGCAGGAACTGCGGCGGCTTGAGCAGATGGGCGAGCTTGCGGCCTACCTCGATGGTGTCCGCGCCGCTCTGCGTGGTGAACTGGTGGATCCTGCCTTCGGCGGGCAGTGCGGCGTTGGTCATGGGTAATCCTCGGGAGCGGGACTGTCGGCGGATGGGTTCGCGGGCAGTCCCTGTAACCAAACATACCCGTTTGCGGTGCGCGAGTAAAAGCGAAAAGCCCGTGAAAGATGCGTCAGGCTGTCGGTGGCCAGCAGGGTGTGCTCGTCGCCGGCGCGGACGGCAAGATCGGCGGCCAGGCCGTGGAGATAGACGGCGGCCGAAACGGCGCGGCCGGGATCGGACGGATACTGTGCCAGCAGGCCGGCAACCAGGCCGGTGAGCAGATCGCCGCTGCCGCCCTTGGCCATGGCGGGGTTGCCGGTGGTGTTGACCGCGACGCGGCCGTCAGGATGCGCGATGAGCGTGCGTGCGCCTTTGAGAACCAGCGTAACGCCGTTGCGCTGCGCGAAGCTGCGTGCGGTTTCGAGGCGGTTGGCTTGGATGTGCGCAGTCGGAATCTTAGCCAGGCGCGACATTTCGCCGGGATGCGGCGTGAGGATCACGGTGCGCTTGCCATTCTGCGAAAGAGCAGGCAGCAGATCGGGTTGCGCGGCAAGGATGTTGAGCGCATCTGCATCGATGACGGCGGGGATTTGCGTGGACGTCAGCAGGCCGGTGACGAACTTTGCCGTTTCTGCGCTCTGACCCAGGCCCGGACCGATGGCGAGAATGGTTTTTCCAACCATGAGCTCGGAGAGAAAGTCGGAACCGAGATTTTTTTCTGCAATGTGGCCGGCGGCAGTGGCTTCAAGGGGCGCGGTCATGAGTTCGGGCGTATGGACGGCAACAACCGGAAGCGCGGGAGCGGGCACGGCAGCGGTGACCAACCCGGCGCCGGAGCGCAGCGCGGCCAACGCGGTCATGGCGGGGGCTCCCGCTTTGCCGCCGGCAGCCCCGAAGGTTCCACCGACGACGAGGACATGGCCGAAGTTGCCTTTGTTGGCCGCGGCGGCGCGCGGCGACCGAGTGAGATCCGCCGCGGAACCGGCCCATTCGAGCTGAAGCGCGGAGACGATGGCCTCGTCGGGCGAGCCGATGGGCGCTACCACGATGGGCTGGCGCCAGGAGCGGGTGAGCGAGCCGAAAACGTGCGCGGGCTTGGGCGCGGTGAAGGTGACGACGGCGTCTGCGGGAAAGACGCGCTCGGGCGCGGCGGCCTGGGTGGAGTCAGCGGGCCAGCCGGAGGGTAGATCGACGGCCAGAATGGGAGCGGAGATGTGCGCGGGGCTGGCGGCGATCCACTCAAGCGCGGCGAGGGCGAGACCTTTCAGCGGAGGCTTGAAGCCGGTTCCAACCAGCGCGTCGACGAACAGATCGGCGGCGAGAGCGTCCTGATGCTGGGTAAGCTCGTGCGCGGAGTGGATGGCATGGACGGCGCAGCGCAGCCTGGGATGGGTGAGTTCGTGCCAGGCGGTGGCGGCGTCGCCTTTGAGCGAGCCGGGATCGCCGAACAGCAGCACAGTGACGCGCAGGCCTTCGCGCGCGAGCAGGCGCGCGGCCATCATGCCGTCTCCACCATTGTTGCCGCGGCCGCATAAGACGGTGACGCGGCGGGCGCGCGGGAATTGCCGCCGCGCAACCGCGGCCACGGCGGCGGCGGCGGCGCGCATGAGATCAATCGACGGAATGGCGAAGCGCCCGACGGTGAGGGCGTCACAAGCCTGCATTTCGGCAGCGGAGAGAATGCGCATCGCCTACATGGTACGACGGAAGAGCGGGATTAGGGGGAACAACGAAAGACAATTGCGCGGCAAAGGACACGCCGGGGCTCAACTTCAGTTCACGAGCCGGGCCTGGAGCACGGTGGACGCGCCGGGGCGGGTGAGGACGCATGTGGCTTTCACATTGCAGCGGAAATGGATGTTGAGTGGAAAGATTTGCCAGCCGGGCTCGGCGGCGAGCAGCGCATCGCGGCCGATGTAAAAGACGCGGCCGGAGCCGGTTTGCACGGTGCCGCGCGAGGGATTGTCGGAGACGATCACGTCGTCGGCTTCTACGGGAGCAACCAGCTCGGCGGAATGTGGAATGAGCGCACGGGCGCGTGACTCGGCGGCGCGGCGGCGCACACCGGAAACCAGGCTCTGTTCGCGGCGCCGCCATGCATCCTGATCGGCCACGGCCGGAAAGTTTGAGGAAAAATCCCAGGATTCGAGGCGCTTGTAGAGTTTGGCGGGACAGTTGATGGGTCCATCAACGACGATTTCGCTGATCCTGCCGTCGGCTGAAACTACGTTCTGGATGGTGTCGCCGTCGAGGCTTTTTTCGGGCTGCAGATCGTCGGGGTGGTCGGGATCGGGCAAGGACTGTGGGTTGTACGGAATGAGAATCTGCCTGCGGCAGACGACGCCGGAGGAGTCCTTTAACTGGAGATCGATGGAGAGCGGGTAAGGTGGATTGCCGGCCACGGCGGAGAAGCCGGCGAGCTGCTGCGGCGAGGTGGGATCGATGTGAAGCTCGTAGGCCGCCGCGCCCAGCCAACGGGCGACAAAGCGGCCTTCGAGGCCGGCTGCGGCGATGTTGCCGGTTCCAAGATCGATGTAAGCGGGAGGCTCGCCTGAGCGCAGGACGAGCCACGCTACCAGCACCATGGCCAGGACGATAACGCCGCCGATAGCGAGGGCGGTCAGCAGGGCTCGATTCTTTTCAAAGGCCGCCTGCGCAGGGGTAATAGGCGGCGGTGGCGGTGGCGGCGGAATTTCGGCGCGGAAAGCGTATAGCTCAGATGCCGTGTTTCTCTCTGCCCCGGGCACCACTTCATAGCGGCTTTGCGGAAGATGCGGCTCTTCCTGGGCTGCGCTTTCTACCGGACTCTGCCCATTGGGATCACTCATCTAACGTCACCCGATTCGCATTTTTCGATTGGCCGCTGCCCCAGTGTGACACATGTCATTGAATCACGCGCGGAGAGGAGCAGCAATGGGAGAGGCGCAGTATGGGTTGACTGGCTGTATTCGCAACGATGAGCCCGGCTGCACTCCGACTGGGTGAGTCAGCCGGAGCGAGTCGGGCTGAATGAGTCGGGCTGAATGAGTCAGGCGCGCACGGTCTGGATGAGGAGCCAGGCGTTGAAGACGGCGATGAGGATGGCGACACACCAGGACAACGCCTGCAGCCAGCGGGCATTGACGAACTGGCCCATGCGGGCGCGGTTGCCGGTGAACAGGACCAGCGGGAAGACGGCAAAGCTCAGTTGCAGAGAGAGAATGACCTGGCTCAGGATGAGCAGCTTCTCGGTGCCACTCTCTCCGGTGATGGCCACCACGATGATGGTGGGAATAATAGCCAGCGAGCGTGTGATGAGCCGCCGCAACCAGGGAGCGACCCGGATGTTGACGAAGCCTTCCATGACCACCTGACCGGCGAGGGTTCCCGTGATGGACGAGTTCTGGCCGGAGGCGAGCAGCGCGATGGCGAAGAGGGTGCTGGCGCCGGCCGCGCCCACCAGTGGGCTGAGCAGCTTGTAGGCGTCCTGAATGGCGGCCACGTCGAAGTGTCCGCTGCGATGGAAGACCGCGGCGGCGACGATGAGGATGGCGGCGTTGACGAACAACGCGATGGTAAGCGCAAGGGCGGAGTCGATGTTGGCCATACGAATGGCCTCGCGCTTGCCGTCTGAAGTGCGCAGATAGCGGCGGCTCTGCACGATGGAGGAGTGCAGATAGAGATTGTGCGGCATGACGGTTGCGCCCAGGATACCGATGGCGATGTAAAGCATGGCGGGATCGGCGACGATGGCGGACGAAGGCACGAAGAGCGCGCGCCAAGCGAGCCCGTAGTCGGGATGGGAGAAGAATACCTGCACGCCGAACAGCGTGATGATGGTGCCGATGAGCGCGATGACCAGGGCCTCAATGTATCGGAATCCCCAGCGCTGCAACAGCAGGATGAGCAGCACATCGAGACCGGTAATGAGCACGCCGTAAAAGAGCGGGATGTGGAAGAGCAGTTCGAGAGCAATGGCCGAACCGACGACTTCGGCCAGATCGCAGGCGGCGATGGCGATTTCGGCAAATATCCAGAGGGCAAAGCTGACCTTAGGGCCGTACTCCTCATGGCACAGTTGCGCGAGGTCGCGCTCGGTGGCGACGCCCAGCTTGAGCGAAAGGCTTTGCAGCAGAACGGCCATCAGGTTCGAGGCCATGACGACGAAGAGCAGCGTGTAGCCGAAGCGGGAACCGCCGGCGATGTCCGTGGCCCAGTTGCCAGGGTCCATGTAACCCACCGCGATCAGGAAGCCGGGGCCCATGAATCCCAATAGGCGCCGCCAGGAGTGGGACGAGCGCGAAAGAGCCACCGTGGAATGCACCTCGGGTAGGGAGGGCTGCGTGGCGGCCGGGCGGGGAACGGCTTTAGTGGGCATAGGGCTGGTACGAGGATGGAAGAGTCCTCTGAGTTCAGTATGCCACAGCTTGTTAATTATGGTTAATAAATTTCGTTATTTTAACTTACCGAGAGTTGACCAACCGCAGCCAAACCGCTTCCGCGGCCGGGCGGCCAAGAATTGAATTCCCTGTATCTAGCTCAATCTGCACAGTTTGGTCATAATTTTGGCTTAACACGCGCAGGTTGCTGCCGGGGCCGATGCCGGCTCTGTGCAGAAACAAAAGCAGCCTGGGATCGCGCTCCTGCAGGCTGGCGACGGTGTAGCGGTGTCCCTCGGCCGCCTCGGAAAGCCGCATTTCGCCGCGGCGCCTGCGCTCGGCGGGGCGCTCGGGCAGCACGGCGTTGCCGTGCGGGCAGGCGCCGCCTTCACCGAGTTTCTCTTTCAATTTGGCTTCAAAGGCGGGAGATACGGCGTGTTCGAGGCGCTCGGCTTCTTCGTGAATCTCGTGCCATTCCATGCCGAACAACTCGCTCAGCATGCGCTCGATAAGGTGGTGGCGCAGGGCAGTGCGATAGGCGGTTTCGCGGCCAACGGCAGTGAGACGCACGATGCCATCGCCGCCGACTTCCACGCAGCCGTCGCGCTTGAGCCGCTTGAGCGCCATGGTGACGGCGGGCGCCGAGACTTCAAGCCAATGGGCCAGAACGGCGGGAATCACTTCGCGGCCCTCGGCTTCGGCCTCCAGGATGGCCTTGAGGTAGTTCTCCTTCGAGACGTGGATGGAGTCTTTCATGTTATGCGCTCCCTATAATCTAAATCCTCTGCGCAGGGGCAAAACCGGAAAGGCATCGATCCGGCCCATGTGATCGACCCTCCGCCTGGACCGCGGTCCGCATTCATGACAGAGACCACATGGCAGATGCACAGCGAAAAAAGGGCCGGCTCCAATAAGCCCGGCCCCTTTTCGATTGCGAAGTACTCCCAATCCCGCGCTGCTTATTTGACCCAGACCTTGGGCTCGACCGAAAGGCCGGGGCGAAGCTCGTGGTTTGGATCTTCCTTGGCAAGGTCAGTGAAGTCGATGCGCACCGGGATGCGCTGCACAACCTTCACGTAGTTGCCCGTGGCGTTCTCGGGCGGAAAGAGCGAGAGGACAGAGCCAGTGGCGCCGCCAATCTGCGTGACTTTACCGTCGTAGTCCTTGCCGGTGGCGTCAACATGGATCGCAACCTTCTGGCCGGCTTTCATGCTGCGAAGCTGGGTCTCCTTGAAGTTGGCAGTAATCCACAGGTCTTCGAGAGAGACCAGCGTAAGCATGTTCTGGCCAACGGAGACGTTCTGGTTGATCTCCACGCTCTTGCGGGTAATGATGCCGGCAACGGGCGCATAGATCTTGCAGTAGCTCAGGTTAAGCGTGGCCTGATCGAGCTGCGCCTGGGCCTGCTCCACCTGGGCTTCAGCCTGCTTGGCGCGCGCGTCCTGCGCAGCCACCTGCTGCGGACCGGTGAGCGAGTACTTATAGGCAGCTTCGGCCTGCGTCTCGTGGTCGTGGGCTACATGGACACCATCGGCCGCGCCCTGCGCGGAGGCCTGCGCGTCTGCCAGGGCTGCCTTGTTGGAGTCGGCAGCAGCAACGGCGGCGTCAAACTGCTGCTTGCTGATGACGTCCTTTTCGACCAGCGGCTTGTAGCGCTCGAGGTCAGCCTGGGCCTTGACGGAGTTTGCCTGGGCCTGGGCCACACGCGCCTGCGCCGCCACAAGCTGCTGCTCGGCCTGCGACACGGAGGCGTGCGCACCGCTCAGGTCGGCGTTGGCTGAACGCAGGTTACTGCCGGTGTTGGCGCTGGTGATGGGCACGTTGACTCTGGCCGCGGCGGCAGCCGCCCTGGCGCTGTCGAGCGCGGCCTGCGCCTGCTCGACGGCGACCTGGAAGTCGCGCGGATCAAGCTCGGCGATGAGGTCGCCCTTGTTCACCAACTGGTTTTCTTCGACGTTGACCTTGATGACCTGACCGGCAATGCGCGAGCTCACCTGGATCAGGTGGCCATTGACCTGGGCATCGTCGGTATCTTCGCTGTACGTCGAGCGCCACCAGAGCCCGATGGCAACCAGAACGAGCACCGCGAGCACCGCGACGATCAACCCTTTGCGACGCTTGGGCGGTTGCGCGATCTCGGTTTCTGCGCCCGGTTCGTTCGAATGACTATCGGCCACGATTACTTCCCTCCCATATAACTCTTGTAGTTTTCTCCGGCTCCCAGTGCGCGGGCCAGGCTAAGCTTGGCCACGTTGTGCCGGTAGAGGCTGGTGACATATTGCTCATCGGCCTGGGCCACCGACTGCTGCGCCTGGCTGACGGCCAAGTTGTCGCTGACCCCGTTCTTGTAGCGCTCCTGTGCTTCGCGGAGAGCTTCATTGGCCAGATCCACGCTGGAGCGGGCCACCTCGACCTGTTGCTGCGCCGACTGGATATCGAGCAGCGCGTCGCGCACGTCGGCGTCGACCTGCGCATTTCTGTCGTTCAGCTGTGCCTTCGCCGTATCCAACTGCGCCTGCGCCTGCTGCGCCTCGCCGCGGAGGGCAAATTCCTTGAAGACCGGGACGCTGAGCGTCGCCGAGGCGTCCACGGTGCCGTGCGAATGGGCCAGGGTGGTGCCGATGTCGCCGTAGTCGCCATCCACCTTGACGGTGGGAAGACGGTCCGCGGTGGCCGCCTTGCGCTGCTGCTCGGCGGCCTTTACCTGCTCAACCAGAGCGGCGAGATCCTTGCGGTTGGCGTGGGCCTGGGCGATGAGCGCGTCGATGTCGAGCCGGTCATAGGCCGCGTAGGGCGCCTGGGTGGTCAGCGTGAACTGCTGCGCCAGCGGCAGACCAATGGCGCGGGCCAGGGCCAGCTTGTCTTTTTCGAGCGCGTCCTGGGCAGAGATCAATTGCTGCTCCTGCGACTGGTAATCGACGCGGGCGCGCAGCTCGTCGAGCTCAGGAGCAGTGCCGGCCTGATGATTGGCGACGGCCTGATTGAGCGAGACCTTGGAGGTGGCGACCTGCGCCTGCGAGGTCGAAACCTCGGTCTGATCGGCAAGCACGAGCAGATAGGCGTTGCCCACGGTGAGCACGACCATATCGCGCGCGTCCTGGGCCGTCAACTGAGCCGCGGCAAAGTTGTGGCGGTCGGCGAGATAGGTGCGCAGAGAGTTCACATTCACCACCGACCAGCTCAGCGAAGCGCGCACATCCGTATAGCCAAAAGGCCCGATGATATTGGGTAGGCCGGGGAGGCGCAGGCCCTCGGCGGGCAGATCGACCTGCTGCACGGACTCCTTGGCGTTGAAATCGACACCAGGCAGCAGCGACTGCAACTGGCTGAGGCGCTGGGCACGGGCCGCATCGGCCTGGGTGCCGGTGAGGATAATGCCGAGATTGGCCTTGAGGCCGCGCTGGATGGCCTCGTCAAGCGAAAGGCCAATGGGCTGCGACGAGGCCTCGCCGGTGACCACGCTGCCCTGAAAAGATGAGGAGGTGGGCCCGGCGGGCTGCGGAGCCGACTGGCCGGTGGCCGCCACGGGAAACATGATCGCCAGGCTTAAGAGAAAACCGGCCGTACGGGCGCAAAATTCGTTCTGGATGGTACGTCTGGACAAATTCAACTTGGCTCAACTCGGGGCGAAAATTCGCCTGGAAATGGCTGTTACAGAATGGATGCGTGACCAGGACAGCGCGCTTCTAAATGTCGTGGATCGAACTGTTCAAAAGCGGACCGCGAACCCGGCCTTTTGCCCTGCGTGCATCAAAGCAAACGACAAAGATCAGCGAGCCGTGGAAGCGTGAAGCAGTTGCGAGGCCAGCGAGCAGAGCCCCTGACGGAAGATTTCGCGGACAGAGGCCGGCGTCCAGCCGGCGGCGACGGCTCCGCCGTGCGCGACCAGCAGCTCGGCGGCTTCATCCGCGTTAAACCCGGCGACGGCGCGCAGAGCGAAGACCGTGCGCAGCACAATGGGCAGTTCTGCAAGCCACCTGCGGACGCGGTCGCGGTCCGGACCGCTCAACATGCGCTCAAGCTCGGCCGCGGATACGCCCACCGAGTCCAACTCGTCGTCTTGGATGCAGGTGGCAGGGCCGGGAGTTCCGTGTGGAGCGGCCAGGCTCAGTGGATCGCGGCGCACCAGCACATCGAGCGCGGCGCGGCACAGTGCCAGGCGGCTGGCCTGGCGCGCCTGCCGGGCGTCATCGCAGGCGGAAACTTCGGCGGTAGCGACGGCAGTTTCGACCACGCGGACGCCGTCTTCACCCTCGCCGACCAGCATGGAAGCAAGGTTGTAGAGGCCGGCGGCGATGAGATCGAACATGGCATCCATGCCGTCCAGCGCTCGATCGACGGCGGCGCTGTCTTTGGGCTGGCCATCGAGCAGGCTGTGCATGCGGCTGGTGAAGTCTTCAGCTCCGGCGGGTACGGATTGACGCGGAATCAGACTGGAGTGTGGATCTGCCGCTTTTTCTGGCATGAAGAACTCCTCTCTGTATGCACTCGATCAAGATGAACTGGTGCGGGATGGATTCGTGCGATGAGTTCGCGCAGGAAAATTCGTGCAAGATAAACTCGTGCAAGATGAATCGGTGGAAGATTGACTCCGTAGAGGCCAGCCTTTAGTTTATCGTCGAGCCCGAGGGGCCGGGCCGTCAACCGGCGCAGCCGGGCAGATGCTCCGGGATCGTTGCCTCCACGCTTCCGTATTCCGGGACGGGCCACAGTGGCCACGCTGAGCGGGTTGAAGGCGGATTAGCGGGCGGAACGGCTTTTTCACAGCCCGTTCACATTGGTTTGCGACTGCATGCTGTATCTGTTCAGGATGGAACAAATTTGTTTGCCGGCGATGATGGACATGCCAGCCACCGGCGAAACGCTGTAGACTGCCAACACGGCGCACGGACCTGAACCATGGCCAGAAACAAGCAGAAGATCAAGATATTCAACGGCCGCGACCACTCCTGGATGCAGTTCAACCGGCGCGTGCTCGAAGAAGCCGAAGACCCGACCAATCCGCTGCTCGAGCGGGTGAAGTTTCTGGCCATTACCGGCTCGAATCTGGACGAATATGTAGAGATCCGGCAGGCGGGACTGCTGCAGCGGATGGAGGACGGCTATCGGGAGCCGGGTTTCGACGGACTGCGGCCGGACGAGTCGCTGGACGGTCTGACGGCCGACATTCACGAATTTGTGGCGGCGCAGTACCGCTGCTGGAACGATCATCTTCTGCCCGAGCTGCGCAAACAGGGTGTGCGGCTGCTGGAGTGGGACGAGTTGGGCGAAGAGGCCCGGGCTTTTGCGCGGGATTATTTTCAGCGCGAAGTGGACCCGCTGCTCACGCCCATCTCGATCGATCCGGCGCATCCGTTTCCGCGCGTGCTGAACAAGGCGCTGTGCCTGGCGCTGCTGCTCAGGGCCAAGCGGCGCAGCTCAGGACCGCAGGTGCTGGGCGTGGTGACTGTGCCGCGCGCGCTGCACCGGTTTGTGCGGCTACCCTCGGCGGACGGCTCCTACGATTACCTGCTGCTGCAGGACCTGATTGCGCAGCAACTGTCCGGCATGTATCGAGGTTACGAAGTGCTGGCGTACACGGCCTTCAGGGTTACGCGCAACTCGAACCTCTATTTTGAGGAAGAAGAGGCGCGGTCGCTGCTGGAGACCATCCGCGTGGAGCTGCATAACCGGCGCAAGGGCGATGCGGTGCGTCTGGAGATCGAAACCGGGGCCGATCCGGAGATTGCCGAGCGGCTGCGCGTGAACTTCGAGCTGGAGAACGAACAGGTGATCCACTGCGACGGACCAGTGAACCTGTCGCGGGTGATGTTTTTCTGCGATGATGTGAAGCGGCCCGACCTGAAGTTCAAGCCCTTTACACCCCGTCCGCTGCTGCTGAGCCGCAAGTCGGCGAGCATCTTCGACGAGCTGCGCCATCACGATATTCTGCTGCACCATCCTTATGACGCGTACGATCCGGTGGTCGAGTTCATCCAGCAGGGCGCGGAGGATCCGGCGGTGGTGACGATGAAGCAGACGCTCTATCGCACCAGCAGCGATTCACCGATGGTTCAGGCGTTGACCGAAGCGGGCGCGACCAAGGAAGCAACAGTGGTGGTGGAGCTGATGGCGCGCTTCGACGAGGCGTCGAACATCCGCTGGGCGCGCAGCATGGAAGACGCAGGCGTGCAGGTGTTTCACGGCGTCGTGGGGCTGAAGACGCACTGCAAGCTGGCCATGCTGGTACGGCGCGATGAGGACGGCCAGACGCGGCGCTATTGCCACCTGGGAACGGGCAACTACAACCCGGTGACGGCGCGGTTCTATACGGACCTGAGCCTGCTTACGTGCGATCCGCAGATTACCGAGCGGGTACACATGGTGTTCAACTACCTGACCGCGCATGCCGAAGTGGACGACTACAGCCCGCTGCTGGTGGCGCCGCTGACCATGGCGGAGAGCTTTCTGCGGCTGATCCGGCGAGAGGCCGAGCACGCGCAGGCGGGACGGCCAGCACGGATTACGGCCAAGATGAATGCGCTGCTGGAGCCGTCGGTGATCGAAGCGCTTTATCTTGCGTCGCAGGCCGGTGTGGAGATCGACCTGATCGTGCGCGGACTCTCGATTCTGCGGCCCGGCGTGAAGGGTCTGTCGGAACGGATCCGGGTGCGGTCGATCGTGGGCCGGTTACTGGAGCACTCGCGGATTTTTCACTTTGCCAACGGCGGCAGCGACGAGATCTATATCGGGTCGGCCGACTGGATGCCGCGTAACCTGTTCGAGCGCTGCGAAGTTGCGTTTCCGGTGCGAGATCCCGCGGCTATGGCGCGGATTCACGATGAGATTCTGCCCGCGTACCTGGCCGACACAGTGAAGGCGCGGCTGCAGCAGCCGGATGGCAGCTACCTGCGCGCAAGCAAGGTGTGCAAGGATGCGCCGAGCTTCTCAAGCCAGGATTTTCTGATGCGGCTGGCCGAAGGCAAGACCGACCTGGACGCGATTCCGACGGCGCGGATGACGGCTGCGCCGGCGCGGCAGAAGACGGCGAAAAAGTCCGCGGCCACGGCAAGGACGGCGCACAAGAAGGCCAACGCGGCGGACTGAGCAGGCGATTTCTCATACAATAGAGACAGTGCCGCTTACGCTCACTCATCTTTCGGCGCACGATTCAGCGAGACCCCGCACCGCTCCCAGCAGTCAGCAGGCGCAGTGCGCGCGGCCACAACCGTTTACGCTGCGCCCGCTGGAGCTTTGGCACCTGGCAAGCCTGGACGCGCCCACGGTGGCCGTAGCCTGGGCGCTCGGCTTTGCATGGGTCGCGGACGTGCGGCTGGCGGCATGGGTCGCTCCGCTGCTGGCGCTCACGGTGTGGGCGGTGTATGTCTTTGACCGGCTGCTTGACGCGCGTACCGCGCTGCGCACCTGTGAGATAAACCGGCTGCGGGAACGGCATTATTTCCACTGGCGGCACAGGCGGGTTTTGTTTCCGCTGGCGGTGGTCGCTGCTTGCGCGGCGGCGGGGTTGATCGCGGTTTTTATGCCGATGGCGGCGCGCAAGTGCAACTCGGTGCTGGCTGCTGCTTCCCTGGCTTATTTTGCGCGCGTACACGCGGGACAGAGAGCGCGGCCGTTTCTTTCCGCGCTGCTGACCAAAGAGCTGCTGGTGGGAGTGCTGTTCACGGTGGGCTGTGTGCTGCCGGCATTTGGCGCGCTGCGAGTGGCGCACGGCGGCCGGTCGCCATTGTTGTGCGCGGCATTTTTCGTACCGCTGGCGTGGCTCAACTGCCATGCAATCGACCGCTGGGAGTCGGAGAAATCCAAGAGTGTGGATCCGCCGGCAGGAATGGAGCCGCCGACGCAATGGCGCAGGCGCGGCAGTTTTACGGCGGCGTGGCTGCTGGCGGGATGCGGAACTGTGCTGGCGGCGGGTGCTTCATGGCTGCATCCGCGCGCGGCCGCGCTGCTGGCTGCCGGAGCGGCAAGCGCGCTGCTGCTGGCGCTGCTGGACCGCCGGCGCGGTCGGCTGGGGCCGGTAGCGTTGCGCGCGGCGGCGGATTTTGTGCTGCTGACCCCGGCCCTGCTGCTGGCGCTGGTGTGGCTGACGCGATGACGGCGGCAGGCCGGTCCACGGTACATAATGAAATGCTGGTGCGGAATGAAATGCTTCGCGGAGAGCCGAATCTGACAGGTTCGAAGACGGCAAACTTCAACCGGCTGGCGCGGCTTTATCGCTGGATGGAATATGCCAGCTTTGGACCGTGGCTGTGGTGGTGCCGATGCGCGTTTGCCGGCGAACTGAACCGCTGTCGGCATGGGGCGATTCTGGGCGATGGCGACGGGCGGTTTACGGCGCGGCTGCTGGCTGCGAATCCGCAAATCACAATGGATGCCGTGGATGCGAGCCGTGCAATGCTGCGGCTGCTGGCGCGGCGCGCGGGACCGAATGCGGATCGTGTGCAGGCGCATTGCGCGGATGCGCGCGTGTGGCGTCCTCAGGCTGCGAAGTACGATCTGGTCGCGACCCACTTCTTTCTCGACTGCCTGACTACGGACGAGGTGCGCGAGCTGGCGAAGAAGATGCGTGCTGCGGCGGCTCCGGGAGCACTATGGGTTGTGTCGGAGTTCGCGGAGCCTGCGAACTGGTATGGACGCTCTATCGCGCGGCCGATGGTGCGGCTGCTGTATGAAGCCTTTGGCATGCTGACAGGACTGCGGGTTCGCACGCTGCCCGATTATCACCGGGCGCTGCGCGAGGCGGCCTTTGCGCTTGAGAAAAGGCGCGCGTGGCTGGGCGGCCTGCTGGTGAGCGAGTTGTGGAGCGCCCAACGCGATGCGGATGGATGACGCGGCGGATGAATGACTCGACCTGCATGCCGGGCCGCTTGAGCTATTTGGGATCGGCGACGGGCGCTGGAGTTGCGGCGATGTCGCTGTCGTCGGCGTTGGCAATGTGCGGCAGCAGGCGATAGCCGTCGCGGGTGCGAATGTGATATTTCTGCAGGTCCTTGCCGACCAGCTGCACCTGGATGGCGCGCCAGCCGCGATTGGGGTTGGGCTGCGGATAGTAGCTGAGCGTGTAGAGATGCAGGAGGTCTTCACGAATGGAGGTGAAAGCCTGCTGCTCCTGGCGCCAGTTGCCGGCAAAGTAGGCGCGGCCGCCGGTGGCCTTGCTCATGCGCATGAAAGCCGCCGCGGAAACCGGCGCCTCCTGCGCCAGGCGCGTGCTGATGATATAGATGATGGTCCCGGTGGACTGGGCCAGTTCAGCCACATCTTCCGGCGGAACGGAGCTGGCGTTGTCGGGCCCGTTGGAGAACACGACGATGGCTTTGCGTCCCTTCAGCCGCGCGGCATCTTCCACGGTGAGCAGCAGAGAGTTGTAGAGAGCCGCGTCGTCTCCGGCCACGGTGCTGCGCACGCCGCTGACCACTTGATAGCGGTCGGTGGTGAGGGTGGTGGCGCGGGAGAGATTGCGGCTGTAGGAATAAAATGCGATGCGGCTGGCATCGTCCATGGAACGCACGAAGTCGGCGATGGCGTCCTGGGCGAAGACAAACTGGCGATACATGTAATTGCTGGTGTCAAAGAGGATGAAGACGTTGGCGCCGGCAACGTGAGAGACCTGCACATCGTCCGCGCCTGAGCCTGCCGGCGGCTGCGCCGGGGCGGAGGCTTCAACCGGCGCGGAGGCTTTTACCACCGTTACGGTGTTGGCGCCGCCAGCGGGGGCGGCCGAGTCCGTGACCGAACGTACACCTTCGCTGCCTTCCTCAAAGGTGGCGATATGCTGCGGAATCCTGTCTTCGGTAACCGAAAAATCCTGTGGGCTGAGATTGGCGATGTAGTTGCCCTTGTGATCTGTAACGGCGACGTTGAGCTGAACCAGCACAACGTTGACGCGAAAGTTGGTGGAATCGTCCTGAGCCGCAGGTCCTTTGGGGTCGGCGCTGAGCAGAAGGAGAATCCCCGAACAGATGCCGAAGACAGCGAACGATCGTTTTTTCATGATCACTCCGTTGTGCGCTTTCTATTGGCCCGATGATGTATTGGCCGCCCGCACGGTGATTCGGCCATGCCGGAATTCATCGCCGGTTTCCTGCATGGCGCGGAGCAACGCCGGCCAGTCGTCAATGTTCGTGGCGAAGATTTTGACGATCATGCGGCGGGTGAGATCCGGCACCAGGATATTGAGCATGACCGGCGAGTAGCCCATCTCATCGGCGAGACGCGCCCAGTAAAGATTGCTCGACTCCCAGGATTCGCCGAAGAGCCGGCTGGTGTATCCGCCGGAGACGGGGAACAGACCAGTGTTGACCAGCATGCAGGAGTCGCTCTGCTCCATGGCCGGGTGCGGCACCCCGAAGTCGCGCGAAATGCGGGCGGGACTGGTCTCATCGGGATGCTTGCGGACCAGCTCATCGAGCTCGCGGCCGGCCGGTCCCCAGGCCGCGGCCTGATCGGGATAGCGACGGCGGAATTCGGCGGCCAGGTAGAAGGTGCTTGCGGGAAGAACTTCGGCGTTGGCCGGCTGCCGCCCATCCGGATTGCTGAGAACGTACTCAACGCGATCGAGCCGGTCCGGCGAGATGTGGTCGGCAAGGATGCTTTCGACTTTCTGGCGCAGATCAGGATGCGCGGAGGCGGCAGCCAGCAGTTCCTCGCCGGAGCGCTGGTAAAGGGCGGCGGCATGCATCTCGGCCGCGCTGACGTCCCACCAGCGCGGCAGCACCGCGCCCACCAGAAGCTGCGGCACTGTCTCTTTCCAGATGAGCGCCTGCACATTTTCAGGAGCGATGAAGTCCTGCTCCACGGAGGCCAGCGCGTAAGGCAGGTCGGCAAGCGAGCCCATAAGATAGGCTCCTCCACCGGCGGTAACGCCAATGCCGATCAGCTCTGGCGCGCCCCAGATCTCCTGCACGCCCTGCACGGAAACGGTCGAAAAGTCGTGGGAGCGGACGAAGAGAGGATTGTTGTGCAGAACCTGAGCGCCGGGCGGCTCGTAATAGGCATAGTTAAGGCCGACGAGCGTGTCGCGCAGAAATGGCGTGAGCTTTCCGCGCGCGGCCTCAAGCTGCGGAGCCGATCCAGGAGTGCGAATGACGCTGGTGAGGTCAGTGCGCACCTGCAGTTCGGCATGGCGGCTGGTGTAGATGATGGGGGACCAGGTGGTCTTTTCCCCCTCGGTAAAGATGGGGCGCGGCAACTCGAACTCGCGCAGGTTGCCGGCGAGCTGGATAAGACGGTCGCCGACGGCGGCTCCATGGGCCATGGCGTTCAGGCCGTCATAAAGACCGTACAGGGTGTCGAGCGAGACCAGGCGCTGGTCTTCGAGCACCGAGCGGATGCGATGCGCCAGCTCATCGTGGACGCGGCGGCCATCCACCGATTTTTGCGGCGGACCGGCGAGCAGGTCGACGATCTCATCCTGGGTAACTTTGGAACTGCCGGAGACGGCGCTCACGGTGGCGCCAAGCGATTCGCGGGCGGCGTCAAATAGCTGCTGCGAAGATGCGATCGCGGTGAAGGGATGAATCGCGTTTTGCCAGGACAAGTTCATTGCGGCAGGCGGAATCTGCTCCTGGCGGGCGAAGATCTGCCACAACCCCACATCGGCCTGAAAAGAGCCGAGAGCATTGGCGCGCAACGAGACGTTGGAGATTTTGTCGATGCGGTCGGCGGCGCCAATGAAGGCGGCGATGGAGGCATCGTCGAGGGCCGGAAACTCGGAGAAGATGGGGTACCAGTTGTAGAAGCGGACAAAGTTGGCCGCGAGCAGCCGCACGGCATCGTCCGACAGCGGACTGGCCGCCAGCCGGCCGTTCCCGATGGCGCTCAATTGCAGATAAACCTGAAGCGGACCGACGGCGGTTTCGACGCTGGAGGCCGCGACCAGTTCCTGAAGCAATTGTGACTTGCTGTTGAGGCCCCGTCCGATGCGGCTCCACTCGTGGACGCCGACCGTTTTGGCGTCCGTGACAAAGATTTCGCGCCATTCGGCTAGGTTTCCGGGCACGCGCGGGTCTCCGTCGGGCTGCCAGTGAAGACGAAGAAAGAGCAGGAGAAGCTCAGCGTTTTTAGGAAATACCCCGACGGCCGCGCCGGAGTTGCCCGCGGACGAACGATAGGACTCGTACAGGAGCTTGAGGCGCCCTTGCTGGGTAAGGTGAGCCTGCTGTTCGGGGCTTACACGCGCCAGCGCATCAAAATAGGCCGCCAGCCAGCCACGGTCCTTGGCGAGAAGACGAATCGTGAAATCGGCCGGGGCGTGCGGGCTTGCACCAACCAACTCGTGCCAGTCGCGCTCCGCCGCAGAACCGCCGGGCACGGAGACAGCTCCGGAACGGATGGTGATCTCGTTGCCGTAGAAGTCAAAGACGGAAGCTACGGCAACGAGGCGCCGCAGCCCGGGCGCCTGGACCAGAAAGGCGCGGGTGTCAGGATCGCAGCGATCCATGCCGGCATAGAGACGATCGACCGCGGAGTCGTGGAGCAGAATGTCGAGCAGGTGGTTGGAGTCGCCGTGCTTTCTCCACGGGCTGATCGCTGCCCAGTCTTTTTCATGAAAGAGAATGGGGGCCTGCGTGGCCGGATAGGCCAAGGTGAATACGGCGTGCGTTTCAAGCGATCGCTCGAGCGCGGTGAGTGGAAAACCGGAGTCAATGGCAAGAAAGGCGCGCTCCGCATTGGCGGTGATGAGCGCCGTGCCCGGCTGTCCGCAGGGATGCTCGAACTGATAGCCCAGGGCCTGGACGAGCCGCTCGGCATCGCCGCAGCCGTCGACGCGGATTACGCCGTCAGCGCCGGCAAGCGACCGAAGCTGGCGCGCGAACTCAACGTAGCGCGTGAGCAGAACAAGAAACTCGGTGTCTCTGCCGTCCTCATGGCCCCAGAGGGTGATGTTGCGGGCCAGCATGGGCAGCACCTCGCCGAGAGGCACCTGCTGGCTGATGCCGGCCATGCGCAGAAACGAGCGCAGCGGCCCGGGAATGACGATAGTATCCGGCGGTGCGAGAGATGGATCGGGACGGCTGTGCGATGCCACATCGGCGGCAAGAACAGATAGAGAACGAACCGGTGGCCGCTCGAGGGCACGCGCAGAAAGGCAGCTTGAAAGGCACAGGGCGCCAGCGGCGGTCACGGCGAGAGAACGTAGAGGGAGTCCCATGGCGCGTACCCCTTCAGATTCCGATGTCATCCCGAATGGACTGTAGAAAAGCCCGCAACCTTATGCCTGGGAGGGCGGGCGCGAAGCTTGCATCGCTCAATACCGCTCAATACCGATCAATGCCGATCAATGCCAATGCCCATCAATGCCGGTCGATGCCGATTTGCCTGGACCGCGAAAGATGAGTCTGCCAAATGAAACACGAGAGTACGAACTGCCGCCGCAACCGCTGAATTCAGCGCGTCCGCCGGCTTTGCGCAGAAGGCCTCTGCAGAAGTTCCGCAGACGGCCGCTCTGGCTGGTGGGCTATTGTCGCAAATCCCATATCAACCGGCAAGTCCTTCGATCGAAACAATTTTCGAATGCTCGAAAAGAAACCGGGCGGGTTTTGAAACGGGACGGCGTGATACACCGTAAAGATTTTCTTTGCCGTTAGTTAGGTTGCGCTGAGCGGGCTTTGCCAGAAACCGCACAAGTACAGCGCCGAGGTGAAAATTCTCGCAACTGTTATGGATTTGTAGCGGATGCGCTTCATCGCCGGCGAGAGGCGCGGGCAGCGAAAGCGGTGAAATAACGCTAACTCGGACGCGAACGGAGGCTGGAGGCGCGAACGACGAGATGCGGCGAAACGAGTGCGCTTTTAGGACGGCGCGGCGTCTTGTTGTGGGCCAGTTTGAGGGCCAGCGCGGCCGCCTCCTGGCCAATGCTCTGGCTGCCCTGGTCGACCGAAGTGAGCGGGACGCGCAGGAAGTCGGAGTAGGAGAAGTTGCCGCAGCCCACGACTGCCACGTCCTCTGGAATGCGCAGGCCCGCATCGAGAATTGCGCGCATGGCGCCCAGAGCGCCGGGATCGTTGAAGCAGAAGAGGCCGTCTGGGCGAGTCTTGCCGGCGAGCAGCTTCTGGGCAGCCTCGTATCCGCCACGCTCGCCGAGGTGATCTCCTGAAGAGCCCACGGAGACGATATGGCCGGGCAGCGGGGTCATGTGCGCGGCAGCCAGAGCCTGGGTGTAGCCGGTGAGGCGGCCCACCGCAGTGCTGATCTCCGGTCCTCGCAGGTGCGCGATGTGCCGGCATCCCTGCTCGATGAGGTGGGTGGTGGCCAGCATACCGACGGCGCGATCGTCGACTCCGACAAAGTTCGATTCGAGGCCCGCGAACTGGCGGTCGAGAAGAATGTAAGGCACCCCCTGCTCCTCGATGCGGCGGAAGCTCTCCACAGTCCACTGCGAGGAAGCAATGAGCAGCACATCGACGCGGCGGGCGAGCAACTGGACGATCTCTTCCTGTTCGAGGGAGGGATCGTCGTCAGAGGATGAGATAAACAGGCTGTAGCCCTTCTTGCGCACTTCAACGGAGATAGCCTTGGCGACCTGCGCGAAGAAGGGATGCAGCAGATCCGGCACAACCAGACCGATGGTCCAGGTGTGGCCCGTAATGAGAGAGCGGGCGGCAAGGTTGGGCTGGTAGTTGAGCTGCTTCATCCGCTTGAGGACGCGGCTCCGGGTCTCAGCCCCGATGTCAGGGTGATCGCGCAGCACCTTGGAGACGGTGACCACCGACAGGCCCAGGTCGTGGGCGATATCTTTCAAGCGCACGGCCATCTTTTTGACTTGCCTCCCGGAGAAGAGCGGCCGGCAACCACTCGGCCCGCCGATTGCAGTTTACATGGTCGGCGGGTTTGCCGGCATGAGCCACCGAGAGATGCGCGCAGAAGATGCATCGAGGGGTTTACGACGGCCACGCGGCTGAGCGGGATGCGCTTGACAAGCAGGGTGGGTCCGCATAGTCTTTAGTCCGTTACAGTTATCGATTACTCTTGGGCAAAATGGGGGAACGAATGACTATAGACACGCGGCTCTGGATGCCGGCGGAAGACGCCGTCGATCCAGCGCTTGTGCCGCAAAGACGCCTGGCTTCTGGAGCCATGCTGCCGGCCATCGGACTGGGCACGTTCGGTTCCGATCATGTGTCGCATGCGGCGGTTGCCGACGCAGTGAAGCTGGCCGCGGCGGCGGGCTATCGGCACTTCGATTGCGCTTCTGTTTACGGCAACGAAGAGCTGATCGGCCATTCGTTCGACGAGATTTTTGCGAGCGGGCTGGGCCGCGACCAGGTCTGGATCACTTCTAAATTATGGAATGACAAGCACGGCGAGGACGACGTGATCGCTTCGTGCGAAAAGTCGCTGGCCGACCTGCGGCTGAAGTATCTGGATCTTTATCTTGTGCACTGGCCTTTTCCCAACCATCATCCGCCCCACTGCGACGTGAGCGCGCGCAATCCGAACGCGGTGCCGTACATCCACGAGAACTACATACGCACGTGGAGGAAGATGGAAGAACTGGTGGACCGCGGCCTGGTGCGGCACATTGGCACGTCGAACATGACGATTGCGAAGATGAAGCGGGTGCTGCACGATGCGCGGATCAAGCCCGCGGCCAACGAGATGGAGCTTCATCCGCACTTGCAGCAGCCGGAGTTTGTTGCCTATCTGCGCGCCAACGGCGTGGAGCCCATAGCGTACTCGCCCCTGGGCTCGCCGGGACGGCCGGATCGCGACCGCACGCCGGAAGATACGTCGCCGCTGGGCGATCGGGTGATTACGGACATTGCGGCGCGGATGGGAGTACATCCGGCGGCGGTGTGTTTGAAGTGGGCCGTGCAGCGCGGCTCGACGGCGATTCCCTTCTCCGCTAATCGCCGCAATTATCTGGCGAATCTGCGGGCGGTGACGAGCGATCCGCTGAGTGAAGAAGATATGCGGGCGATTGCGAAGATCGACCGCAACTGCCGGCTGATAAAAGGGCAGGTGTTTCTGTGGAAGGATGACCAGTCCTGGGAGGATCTGTGGGATATGAATGGCGAGATCACTCCGGCCTGACCGGACCGGCGAGCGCGCTAAAGGAGACGATGGAATGAGCGCAACGATGAAAGCGGCCTATCTGCCGGGTAACAGCTCGGTGGAGATGCGCGATGTGCAGATACCGTCGCCGGGCCATGGCGAGGTTCTGCTGCAGGTGAAGGCCTCGACGATCTGCGGATCGGATATCCGGTGCATCTATCACGAGCACCTGGGCAAAGGGCCGGAAGGCTACCAGGGCGTGATCGCCGGTCACGAGCCGGCGGGCCTGGTTGTGGAGACCGGGCCCGGCTGCCGCCGGTTCCAGACCGGAGATCGCGTGATTGTGTATCACATTTCAGGCTGCGGGGTGTGCAACGACTGCCGTCGCGGGTTCATGATCTCATGCACCAGCGCCACGTATCGGCGCGCCTATGGCTGGCAGCGCGACGGCGGCATGGCCGAGTACATGATTGCCGAAGAGAAAGACCTGATCGCGCTTCCGGATGCGCTTTCGTATGCCGACGGGGCGCAGGTGGCGTGCGGCTTTGGCACCGTTTATGAAGGCCTGGAAAAGATCGGCATCAGCGGCAACGATGCGGTGCTGATTACCGGCCTGGGACCGGTGGGGCTGGCCGCGGGCGCGCTGTGCCGCAAACTGGGCGCTGAGAAGATCATCGGAATCGATATTGCGCAGGAGCGGCTGGATCTGGCGCTGCGGCTGGGGCTTTGCGATGCGGTTTTCGCTTCAGGCCCGGACAACGAGGCGCAGGTGCGCGCGTTGACCGGCGGAAACGGCGTGGAGCGCGCCGTGGATTGCTCGGCCAATGCCGTGGCGCGGGCGACTGCGATTCGCGCAACACGCAAATGGGGCAGGATGGTGATGATTGGCGAAGGCGGAACGGTGACTTTCAATCCTTCACCGGACATGATTCACGATCAGAAGACGGTCTATGGCTCCTGGGTTACTTCGACGTGGAGGATGGAGGAGCTTGTGGAGCGGCTGGTACGCTGGGGGCTGCACCCGGAGGAGATCATTACCCACCGCTTTGCGCTGGAGCAGGCGAGCGAGGCATACGCGTTGATGGCCTCGGGCAAATGCGGCAAGGTTGCGGTGTGCCCGAGTGGGGAGTAGAGGATGGCGTTGACAACCGACCGGAACGATACGCAAATGTCTGCGTGGGAGCAGGCGCTGGCCAGCCGGCTGCCGCTCTTCGGACATCGCAACTGGATTGTAGTGGCCGATTCGGCTTACCCGGCGCAGTCCAAGCCGGGAATCGAAACCATAGTCGCGGGTGGCGACCACATCGAAGCGGTCAAGGTGGTGCTGGGGAGCATTGCCGCGAGCGCCCATGTGCGCGCCAATGTGTATGTGGACCGCGAGCTGGACTCGGTGGCCGAGAGCGATGCGCCGGGAATTTCCGCGCTCAGGCGACAGTTGCTGACGGTGCTTGAAGGAGCGAACGCGCAGCAGCTCGGGCACGAGCAGATCATTGCAAAACTGGACGAGTGCGCGCAGGTGTTCCACGTGCTGATTATCAAGACCGGTCTTACCCTGCCGTATACATCGGTCTTCTTCGAGATCGACTGCGGCTACTGGAGCGCGGAGGCGGAAGAACGGCTGCGCAAGGCTATGCAAACGTAGCGATCGCACACTCCGGCCAGGTTGATCTTGAGCTTAATGCCGAGACTGGTTACGAATGACTTTTCGCCGGGAAGGCTGACGCCGCTTCGGACTGGCGCGGCAAGACTGCGACGATTACGCGAGCGCGCGGACGCAACGGAAGCCGATGTTGGCGGTGGAACTGTCGGGCGTGTTCTTGGTGCGCGCGCCCATGCGGTAGCGATTGCAGTAGGAAGCATGGCAGAGGAATGATCCGCCCTTCATGACCTTGTTATCGCCTGTGAGCGGGCCGGCTGGGTCATGTTGCGCGGGCGTGGCGGCAAATGTGGTGGCAAACCAATCCGCGCACCATTCCCACACATTACCGGTCGCCGAGTAGAGACCGTAGCCGTTGGGCGGAAAGGCATCCACCGGGCAGACACCGGTGTAACCGTCTTCGCCGTTATCGCGGGTGGGAAAGCGGCCCTGCCAGATGTTGCACATGTGCTTGCCGTCTGGGGTGAGCTCGTCTCCCCATGAGTAGATCTTTTGCTCCAGGCCACCGCGCGCCGCGTACTCCCACTGCGCCTCAGTGGGCAGGCTCTTGCCGGCCCATTGGGCGTAGGCGGCGGCATCGTTCCAGGAGACATGGACGACGGGATAATTGTCGCGGCCTTTGATGTCGGAGCCCGGGCCTTCGGGATACTTCCAGCAGGCGCCCGGAACCTTGCACCACCACGGGGCGGCGGCTACGGTGTCTTCAACCAGCAGTTTGAAGCGGCTCTGCGGAATATGGGCCCAGAAGACAAAGGACCATTTGAATTGTTCCGCTTCGGTCTTATAGCCCGTGGCGTTGGCAAAGGCGCGGAAGTCGGCGTTGGTGACCGGAAACACATCGATGGCGAAGGGCGACAGCACGACCGGGCGCACCGGGCCTTCGCCGTCGGCGGGAAAACCACCAGCGTAATCGGTGCCCATGAGGAAGGTTCCGCCGGGCAGAGTGACCATGAGACGCGCAGCGTCAGCGGTTGCGCGTGCGGCCGGCTCAACGGCGGGACCGCAGTTGCTGTGGGATTCGGTGGTGCGCTCCGCGGTGGGCGTGCAGCAGCCTTTTTTAGTCGGCGGATCGGCTTGCTCGCCAAGGGCGTGATCGTAATGAGAGATTTCCGCAGTCATCGTCTTCTATTATTACTCCGGCGGCGCGGGGGTAAGATGCTTGGTATTTTAAGACGATTTGGATCGTTTTGCAGGCAGCAACGAAAAACCGATGCGGAAGAATGCGCCGGCGGAAAGAAATGGCGGCTGCGATTGCAATGCGCGGCCGTCGTGTGCGCGCTGGCAGCGCCGGCCGCGGGGCAGGCCCAAGCCCTCGTGGGCGTGGCCGCGAAGCCCGAGACCGTAAAGCCCATGGCCATCAGATCCATAGCCGCCAAATCAATAACTGCCAAATCCGGGAGTGGATGGGCGATTGCCATCCATGGCGGCGCGGGCGAGGACGAGTGGGAGCACATGGATGCAGCGACTGCGGCGGCATATCACGCTTCACTGGCGAATGCGCTGGCTGCGGGATCGGATGTGCTGAAGCACCACGGCAGGGCGCTCGATGCCGTGGAGGCAGCCGTTGAGGTGCTGGAAGACGATCCGCTGTTCAACGCAGGACGCGGCGCGGCCTTTGCGGCCGACGGCACCAACGAGATGGACGCTGCACTGATGGATGGAAGCACGCTGGCCGCCGGGTCCGTGGCCGCGGTGCATTTCACCCGGCATCCGATTGGGCTGGCGCGGGCGGTGATGGAGCGCACGCCTTACGTGATGATGGTGGGCGCGGGAGCGGACGCGTTTGCGCGGGCGCAGGGGATCGAGCAGGAGCCGCCATCGTACTTTTTTACCGAGATGCGTTGGCATGAATTCGAGTCGATCATGAAAGCGAGCGGACGGCCGATCCCACCGCGGCCAGCGGGCGTTCCGCCGCAGGGCGACGTGCATGGCATGGCGGCGCTCCGGATATTTGCGCATCGCTTTGGGACCGTGGGCGCGGTGGCCCGCGATAGCGCGGGGCACCTGGCCGCCGCCACTTCCACGGGCGGAATGCAGGGCAAGCTGCCGGGGCGGGTGGGCGACTCGCCGCTGATTGGCGCGGGCACATACGCCAGCGACCGCTCATGCGCCGTGTCTGGCACTGGCGTGGGCGAGTACTTTATCCGGCTGACGCTGGCGCGCGAGGTGTGCACGCTGGTGGAAGAGGGAAAGACGCCGCAGCAGGCGGCCGACGAGATGATCCACACGCAACTGCCCGCGCTGAAGGGCGGCGAGGGCGGGGTAATTGTGATGGCTCCGGCGGGCGATCCGGTGTGGAGCTCGAATACGCTGGGCATGTTCAGGGCGCGCGAAGAAGAAGGACGCGCGCCCGAAGTTTATGTGAAGTAGACAGGCTTTTTTCGATCAGAAGTCTTCGCCGAATGCTACTTCGCCGGGCACGGCGGACTGGTATGCGGAGACGCGGCGCTCGAAGAAGTTGGCCAGCTCCTGCACATCCTGAAGCTCCATGAATGAGAAAGGATTTTTTGCGCCGAAGGCGGGCGCAATGCCCAGCCGCTGCAGCCGCGCGTCGGCGACATAGCCCAGATACTGGCGCATGTCGCGCAGAGAAAGGCCGGCGACGCCGCCCGACAGCAGATCCTCCGCGAACTGCGTCTCCGCATCGACGGCTTCGCGCAGCATTTCTACGACCTGGCCTTCCAGCTCCGCATCCCACAGATCGGGCTCCTGCGCGCGCACGATCTTCACCACTTCAAAGGCAAATTCGAGGTGACAGCTCTCATCGCGGAAGACCCAGTTGGTGCCTGCGGCAAGGCCGTGGAGCAATCCCCTGGAGCGCAGGAAATAGACGTACGCAAATGCGGCGAAGAAGAACAGGCCCTCGATGCAGGCCGCGAAGCAGATGAGGTTGAGCAGGAATTCGCGGCGCTGGGAGCGGGTTTCAAGCTGGTCCATTTTTTGAATGGAGTCCATCCACTTCATGCAGAAGCCGGCCTTCCTGGCGATGGAGGGGATATTTTCGACGGCTGCGAAAGCGGCGGCGCGCTGCTCGGGGTCGGGCACGTAGTTGTCGAGCAGCGTGAGATAGAACTGCACGTGGACGGCTTCTTCAAAGAGCTGGCGCGAAAGGTAGAGCCGCGCCTCAGGCGAGTTGACGTGCTTGTAGAGATTGAGCACCAGATTGTTGGAAACGATGGAGTCGCCGGTGGCGAAGAAAGCCACGAGGCGTTGGATGAGATGGACCTCGGCGGGCGAGAGGCGCTGTTTCAGGTCGGAGAGATCGGTCTGGAAGTCGACCTCTTCCACGGTCCAGGTGTTCTTGATGCCGTCGCGGAACATGTCATAGAAAACGGGATAGCGCATGGGGCGCAGCGTGAGGCAGAGGCCGGGGTCGAGGATATGCTCGGGCGCGGCGACGGAAGAGGAAGCGGTGTGAGCGGACATGGTTGGCTCTCCTTGAGCGGATATTGAGCGGATCTTGAGCGAGTCTTGAACGGATTCGTTCGCGCCAAAGCGCGCGGCTACTGGCAGGCTTCGCAGGACCCTGGATTCTCTAGCGAGCAGGCGACGGCCGCAGATGCGGATGCGGATGCCGCTGAGTTGACCGGAGTCTGACTCGCCGCGGTGGCGGCTACGGTGGTCTTCGCGATGCGCGTTGCGGGGCGCGAGCGCAGGTAATAGGTGGTCTTCAATCCCTGCTTCCAGGCGTGCATGTACATGGAGCTGAGGCGGCCGATGTTGGGCGCTTCCACAAAGAGATTGAGCGACTGCGACTGATCGATGAAGGCGTTGCGCGCGCAGGCCATATCAATAAGGCTGCGCATGGAGATCTCCCACACGGTGCGGTAAACCAGCTTCAGATCGTCGGGCAACTCGGCGACATTTTGGATGGAGCCTTCAGCCAGCTTGAGCCGCTGGCGCATTTCGTCATTCCACAGGTTGCGCTGCTTCAGCTCTTCAATGAGGTAGCGGTTGACCTGAAGGAATTCGCCGGAGAGAGTTTCGCGTTTGAACAGATTGGAGATCTGCGGCTCGATGCACTCGCAGCAGCCGGCGATGGAGGCGATGGTGGCGGTGGGCGCAATGGCGATGAGCAGCGAGTTGCGCAGACCATGCTTGAGGATGCGCTCGCGAAGCGATTGCCAACGCTCGGGGTTCGACGGCTGCAGGCCCCAGAGGTCGAACTGAAACTGGCCGCGGGCCATGCGCGTGTCGGCAAAGTTGACGTGCGGGCCTTCGCTCTCGGCCAGTTCGCAGGAAGCGGAAAGCGCGTGGAAGTAGATCTCCTCCTGAATGCGCGTGGAGAGAGATTGAGCCTCGGGACTGTCGAAAGGCAGACGGAGCTGGAAGAAGACGTCCTGCAGACCCATGAGACCAAGACCGACAGGACGCCATTGGGCGTTGGAATCGGCCGCCTGCGAAATGGGGTAGTAGTTAATGTCGATCACGCGATCGAGCATGGGGATGGCTGCGCGGACGGTGCGCGCGAGCTTGTCAAAGTCGAAGACAGGCGTGCCGGAGGGATTGACGGAGACGTGGCGCGCGAGGTTGATGGAGCCGAGATTGCAGACCGCAGTCTGCTGCCGCGAAGAAACTTCAGTTATCTCCGTGCAGAGATTGGACAGATGGATTACATTGCCGGGCTTGCCGGTTTGATTGCTTTTGAGATTGCAGGCATCCTTGAAGGTCATCCATCCGTTGCCGGTTTCAGCGAGGGACCGCATCATGCGCGCGTAGAGTTCGCGGGCATTGATCTGGCGGGCGAAAAGCTGGTCGGCTTCGGCCTTCTCATAGGCGGCGGTGAAATCGTCGCCGTAAAGATCGGGAAGATGCGGCACGTCCTTGGGATCGAAGAGCGACCAGATGCCGTCCTGATCGACGCGGCGCATGAAGAGGTCGGGAATCCAGTTCGCGAGGTTGAGGTTGTAGGTGCGGCGCGAGAGGTCACCGGTGTTTTCGCGCAGTTCGAGGAAGCTTTCGATGTCGGCGTGCCAGGGCTCGAGGTAAACGCAGCAGGCGCCTTTGCGCTTGCCGCCCTGGTTGACGGCGGCAACGGAAGCGTCGAGCGTGCGCAGCCAGGGAATGATGCCGTTGGAGAGGCCGTTGGTAGCGCGGATGAGCGAGCCCTCGGACCGCACGCGGTGAAAGGCGAGGCCGATGCCGCCGGAAAATTTGGAGAGCATGGCCACATCCTTGTAGGCGTCGTAGATGCTCTCGAGCGAGTCGGCGGGCGAGTCGTGGAGATAACAAGAGGACATCTGCGCATGCCTGGTGCCGGAGTTGAAGAGCGTCGGCGAGCTGGGCAGATAGTCGAGCGAGGCAATGAGATGGTAGAAGCCGATTGCCTCATGCGCTGAGCAGGCAAGGCCGCAGGCGACGCGGAGAAAGAAGTACTGCGGCGTTTCGATCACCTTACGGGAGAGCGGATCGCGCAGCAGATAACGGTCGTAGACGGTGCGCAGGCCGAAGTACTCGAAGCGGTCGGAAAATTCGTCCTCGATGGCGTGGTTGAGCTTGCGCGCGTGGGTCTGGACGAATTCAGCCGCCGCCGGACTGACGATTCCCTGCTCGTGCGCGTGGGCGATAGATTGCGAGAAGGAGTGAATGTTCTGGCCGGCAACCTCTTTGACAATGGTGCCAAGCAGAAGACGCGCGGCAAGGCGCGAGTACTGCGGTTCTTCCGCGATGAGCGACGCCGCGGTGTCGATGGAGATGGCGTCGAGCTGACTGGTGGTGGCACCGTCGTAAAGAGCGCCGATGGTTTTGGACGCAATGCGCATGGAGTCGACGTGCGGCAGCCCGTTGGTACAGCGCTGGATGGCGCGCACAATCTTGTTTACGTCGACGGGCTCGAGTGCGCCGTTGCGCTTGCGGACGTGCATGATGGAGGCTTCTTCACGCGCGGGAAATGCGGGATCGAGATCGGAGAGGCTGGTTTGCAGTGCGGAAGGCGTAGACAGGGCGGCCATGGATCGTCTCCTTGGCCTCAGAGAAATGATGCGAGAAAACAGCGGAGTTCTTTCCCGGGCGGAAAGAGAAGACCACTGCCACCTCGCCTCCCCTCGGAGGCGTCAGCGAAATCATTCGCGGCAGGTCTTCGGACTTGCAGGCCGCCTACTGGCTCGGCTTCCCAGCCTGTGAAGGCCAGTGCCATAGTGAGCGTTCGTTCCTGCTTACCGCTGCGGGGCAGCTCCGGATTTACACCGGATTCCCTTTTCATCCTCCGCTAACGCGGAGGAACCACGAAACTGAAAGACACTATATCTCGTACTCGATGACCCGAGCAAGTCTATTCTTTGTGGATATTGTGCAAATGGGTGCAAAAATGCGCGCCCGCGGCAGCCGACTGGAGCACGGCTGCCGCGGGCGGTTAGGGGCCGGTTACTCGCTGATCTGCGAAGCAACAGCGAGGTGGTTGGTAACGCTGAAGACTCCGGGGACCGAGTTGGCACGAGTGAAGGCCAACTGGCGATCCATGTCATTCAGCACCACACCGGCCAGTTCAACGTTGCCATTTTCGACCACGATGCGGATAGGCGCCTGCGGATCAAGCGCATACCTCTGCAGCGAGGAGTAGCCGTAGATGGCGCGGGCCAGGCGGATGCGCAGACCGTCGTCCATGATTGACACTGGAGCAACGGCGATCTCATCCACCACATCCTTTACACCGGCTGTCGTGGAAACGATGGCCAGAGCCGAGTCACGGTCCGGATAGTCGCGCACGTTGCCGGAGAGAGTGACCACGCCATTGTCCACTGCAACGCCAAGGCTATTGAAGACGATGCCGTAGCCGATGCGGTCATAGCGTAGCTTGCCGGCCAGATTCTCCTGCACTTCCTTGTCGGAGATGGCCGGGCCGCCCACGCTAACGTGGTTGCGGACTCCGTCGACGCTCTTGACCTTGCGGACGCGCTTTTCCGCGTTCAGCTTGTCCATGTAGAGCGGCACTGTGCCCTGGATGGTGACGATGCCATCGTCTACCTTCGCGTTGACATCGCGAAAGACCTCTTTCTTTTCCAGTTGAGACGAGACGAGCGACTGGATCTGCTGATCCTGTTGCGCCTGGCGCGGATTGGTTTGAGCCGAGGCCAGAGCAGGCAGCGCCATTCCGGCCAGAAGAAGCATTGCGGTGAAGATATTCCTTTTCATTTTTCTCTCCTCCTTTTAATAGCGGAGTGGTTAGGCGCGGGCAGTTGGCCGCCGTGTGCGCCGGGTGAATGCATGCTGCCAACTTGCTGAAGACTGGCCGCCGTGGCCCGGGCCGCTCCGTGGTGCGTTAGAGCCGGCCCTGGGCTTGCGGCTTAGATCGACCGTCATTCGTGGGAGGTGATTGCCAATCCCGCCCTGTGACCTTTAAGCTGCGCGTTTCCGTAGTCACCCGTCGCATCGGCTACCTGCACGAGGGTTTGCGCCTGGGTGTTGATGTTCTGGATCAGCTGACCGTACTCGGAATCGAGAACGGCCGGCTGCCGCGTACCGGAAAAGCCACGATTGAGAACCGCTGCATTGGCGTTCGCGGCCAGGTTTGCCCCCGAGGTGCGCATGCGGTCGACCGCGGTGCTATGCCAGTCCGGGAGACCGGGTTGAATCTCGGCGAGCCGTTTGAGCGCGGGCCCCAACTGCTCGTTGATCTCAGTGGAGATGACGTGCAGCTTGTACTGGTGCGTGAAGTTCGAGATCGCGTTGCCCTTCTGCATCTGGCTAAGGTGATCGGCCTCGGTCTGGATGTTGCGCGCGGAGCTCTCAATCCGCTGCGTGAGTTGGACTGCCTCTTTGCGGTTTCTGGTCTGGTCGCTGGTTTCGCCGGCCATGAGAGTGGCGGGCAGCAACAGAGCGAGGCTGAGTGCGAAAGCGGTGAAGTTGTTCATTGTTCCTCTCCCTTCTGCCCATGGATTGTGTCGGGCATGCCTCTACTAAAGCAGTCCGGATGCCAAACTTAAGTGATTGAAAATAAAAGCCCTGTCAAGGCTGGGCCGTTCAAATCCTTGAACATCTGCGCGGATCTGTCAAAATTTTTGGACAAGAGAATAGAGTGGATGGGTGAATGCGTCCGAAGGGATTGCATCCAAGCCGTGGCAAGCGATTTCGCTGCTATGCTGAGGCGAACCTGCGGAACAGGATGGTTTGCGAAAATGGCCGGCGAAGCGATGATCAGCAAAACGGGCGGCGCAACGATCGGGGAGGCGGCCCTGGAGCTGCCGGATTTTCTGTCGTTCCGGCGGCAGGAGAGAGTGTTTGCCGGGCTCAACCTGGCGCTGCTGGCTTTTCTGTGCCTGACGCAGTTTCTCTGGGAGCAATATCTCGGCGCGGCCCATCCGCAGGTGTTGGCGCTTCTGGGCGTGGGCATTGTTGCCAATATCGGCGAGCTGCTGTGGCTGAATCTCCGCCGGGAACTGGGCGCGGGCGCGGTTGCGCGGCTCACCTGGGCGATGATTGCAATTCATCTGGCGATTGCTTTTGGCATTGCATCGTATTCCTACAAAAAAGATGTGCAGTATTTCGCGCTGATGATTCCGGCGATTCTGCAGGCTGCATTCCGGCTTTCGCTGGGGGCGGTAATTCTTACGATTGCGGTGAGCGACGGGCTGATTTTTTTCTGGGTGTGGAACTACTTTCGCGTGCATCCGCCGGTCGATCCCAATGAATATGTCGGTGCGGGCACGGTGGCACTGATTTATGCGGTGATCGCACTGCTGGTGTGGACGCTGGTGAATCATCTGCGCAGAAAACAGCTTGAGCTGACGCGAAGCCTCGTCGACCTGGAGAAGGCGGAAGCCAAACTGCTGATTGAAGAAAAGCTGGCCGCGGTGGGACGGTTTTCGAGCGCGATTGCGCACGAGATTCGCAACCCGGTGGCGATGATCTCGAGTGCTCTGGCAACGGCCGCCCATCACGAGCCGGGCACTGCCGAGAGCCAGGAGATGTATGAGATTGCGACCAAGGAAGCAGGGCGGCTGGAGCGGTTGACGACCGACTTTCTGGCCTATGCGCGCCCCCGCTCTCCATCGATGGTGCTGAGCGATGTGGCCGATTCGGTGGGGTACATTGCGGAGATCTGCAGGCCTCGCGCGGCGGAACAGAATGTGGAAGTGCGCTGCGATTGCGCCGAAGGCCTGTGGGCCGAAGTGGACGGCGGACAACTGCAACAGGCGCTGCTGAACCTGGCTATGAATGCGGTGGAAGCTTCCCTGCCGGGCGGCACGGTGATTCTGCGCGGACGGCGCGAGGGCGGACAGGTTTGCATCGACATTGAAAATGGCAACGGCCCCATTCCGGCCGCGACGGTGGCGTGTATCTTTGAGCCGTTTTTCACCACCAAGCCGAGCGGCACGGGGCTTGGCATGGCAATTGCTCGCAACATCACGATGGCGCATGGCGGCGACCTGGCGCTGGCGCACAACGATGCGAAAGCGATCCGGTTCGTTCTATCGCTTCCGTTGAAGGCGGCCGGAGAGGAGCACGCCCTTTGAGCAGGATTTTGATTGTCGATGACGAAAGCAACATGCGCAAGATTCTGGCCGCGAACCTGGCGATGGATCGGCACACGGTCACGGAGGCTTCCGGCGTTTCGCAGGCAGTTGGCTACCTGGCGGTGAATCGCTACGACGCGGTGATTACCGACCAGAAGATGCCGGACGGCGAGGGACTGGAGGTGCTGGCGCGCGCGCGGGAGATCGATCCGGCCGTAGCCGTGGTGCTGCTGACGGCGTTTGCAACGGTGGAGCTTGCCGTGGAAAGCATGCGCCAGGGCGCGTTTGACTTTATCACCAAGCCTTTTCAGCCGGATGTGGTGCGGGCCACAGCGCGCCGGGCATGCGAGCATACCCAACTGCTGCGCGAAAACGGATTGCTGCGCTTGACAGTGGACCGGCTGGAGGGCAGCGGCGAAATCTTCGGCAGCAGTCCGGCGATACTGGCGGTGCGGCAGATGATTGCGCGCGTGGCTCCCACCAATGCAACGGTGCTGATTACCGGCGAGACTGGAACGGGCAAGGAATTGGTGGCGCGTGCGATTCACAAAAGCAGTGCGCGGGCCGACAAGCCGTTTGTTGCGGTGAACTGCGCGGCGTTTACTGAGACACTGCTCGAAAGCGAACTCTTCGGCCACGAGAAAGGCGCGTTTACAGGGGCCGACCGGCTGCGGCAGGGCCTGTTTGAAGCCGCGCACGAGGGCACGCTGTTTCTGGATGAAGCGGGCGAGATGTCGCAGTCCACCCAGGCCAAGCTGCTGCGGGTTCTGGCCGAGGGAAAGATTCTGCGCGTGGGCTCAACCAAGCCGCGCGACGTGGATGTGCGGGTGGTGGTGGCAACCCACCGCAACCTCGAAGAACGGGTGAAGGATGGCACCTTCCGGCAGGATCTTTACTATCGCCTGGCAGTGGTTCCCATTCACCTGGCGCCGCTGCGGGAAAGAGTGGAAGATATTCCGGGGCTGTGCGAACAGTTCTGCCGGCAGGTTTCGCGCGAGCTGAAGGTGCCGCTTCGACCCATTCGGCTGGAGGCAATCGAAAAGCTGAAGCGGTACGAATTTCCCGGCAATATCCGCGAGCTGCGCAACCTGATCGAGCGGGCGCTGATACTTTCAGCCGACGCGGAAATCGGACCGGTAGATTTTCCGTTGGGCGCCCACGCGAACCCGGCGGCAAGCCAGGCTTCGGCTTATTCTGACTGGATCGACTCGCTGCCGGAGACGGTGACCCTGCGCGAGCTGCTGGAAGGTGTGGAGAAGCGGCTGATCCTGCGCGCATTGAGCGGGAGCAACGCGGTGCAGGCCGAGGCAGCCCGGCGGCTGCAGCTTTCGCGCAGTGACCTTGCCTATAAATTATCGAAGTTCGATATCAAGCCCACGGCTTGATCGATTGCACGCGCTGCCTCAAATCCAGACAAAGGTTGCCTGCTCATGATCCTTGCGCACTTTGTCGGCGGGAAAAACCTGGCCGTGGATGACAACGAAGACGCCCGGCGGCAGCAGGCGCGTGGCCAGCAGGCTTTCCGTCAGATTCTGCAGCCCGTCGCTGCCTTCAAAACCGAGCGGGGTCATGGCTCCGGTCAGGATGACGGGCACTTTGAGATCAGGGAAAGTTTTCTGGATGCAGAGGCCGGTTTCCACCATGGTGTCTGTGCCGTGGGTGACGACGATGGGATTGCCTTGGGGCAGCAGGAGAGCTATCCGGCTCACCAGCACAGCGCGGTCTTCAGCAGTCATCTCCAGACTGTCTTTATTCATGAGCGAAACCACGCGGACATCGCAGCCGGGCAGGCGCAGCCTTTTGAGATACTGGCCGATCTTGCTGGCGCTGTTGAGCACCGCACCCGATTGCTCGGAGTACATTTTTTCAATGGTGCCGCCGGTGGTGATGAGATGGATGATTGGCATGGTGCTGTTTTGTTCCTTGCGCGGGTAAAGAGCCCGTGTTACCAGACAGACTGTAGCCGATACGTTGGCCTTCAGCCGGCTTTTACCTGCTGCGGCTCAGGCTCGGGAGCGGTGCTGGGCGTGTCCGTTGCGGGGTTGTGCCATCCGGTCGGCGGCATAACCAGTTTGTCCACTTCCGCCGGACCCCAGGTGTTCTTTTCGTATTCGTAGACTGGCGTTTCGGCGTTGAGAATGGGATCGACGATACGCCAGGCTTCTTCCACATAGTCTTCGCGCGCAAAGTGGCTGGGGTCGCCGGCCATGGCGTCGCCGAGCACGCGCTCGTAGGCTTCCATTTCCTCAGGAGACGGATGGCGGCTGGCGATCATCTCTACCGCGGCGCCCTTCATGCTCTCGGTGAGTCCCATCACATTGGTGCCGACCGCGATCTCCATATCCGGGCTGATGCGGAAGCGCAGATAATTCCTTCCCGGCGCGCCGTCATCAAGAAATGTAGGCGGCTCACGGAATGTGGCGAGTACTTCTGTACACGTGACGGGCATGTTTTTCCCGGCGCGAAGATAGAACGGCACACCCTTCCATCGCCAGGAGTCGATCTCCAGCCGAAGCGCGGCGAAGGTTTCGACTTTAGAGCCGGGAGCGACACCTTTTTCCTGAAGGTATCCACGGAACTGGCCGCGCACCATATCCTCAGGCTTGATGGCTGGAATCGCCTTGAGCACTTTGGCTTTTTCATCGCGCATGGATTCGGCATCGAATCGCACCGGCGGCTCCATGGCGAGGTTGCAGACGATCTGGAAGAGATGGTTCTGCATCACGTCGCGGATGGCGCCGGTCTGGTCGTAGAATCCGCCGCGGCCTTCCACGCCAAAGTCTTCGGCCATGGTGATCTGCACGCTCTCAATGTAATTGCGATTCCAGAAGGGCTCCAAGAATGCGTTGGCAAACCGGAAGATCACGACATTGTTGACGGGGCGTTTGCCGAGATAGTGATCGATGCGAAAGATGGAGGACTCGGGAAATACCTTATGCAGGATGGTGTTGAGTTCCTTCGCGGAAGCGAGGTCGTGGCCAAAGGGCTTTTCGACGATGACCCGCGCGCCGTTCTGGCAACCCGAAGCTGAGGCGCAGTCTGCCTGGGCCAGTTGGTTTACCACTGTCTCAAACAGGAGCGGTGGAATGGCCAGATAATGCGCCGGACGATGGACTGTGCCCAGTTCCTTGCGAATGGCTTGGAATGTGGCGGGATCTTCATAATCGCCATCGACATAGCGCAGTAGGCTGCTGAGCTTGTCGAAGGCCTGCGGGTCGAGGCCGCCGTGCTTTTCAACGCTGTCTTTGGCGCGAGCACGAAGATTGTCGAGATTCCATCCGGATTTGGCTACGCCGACGACCGGCACATTCAGATGGCCGCGCCGCACCATCGACTGCAGCGCGGGAAATATTTTTTTATAGGCCAGGTCGCCCGTCGCTCCAAAAAACACCAGCGCATCCGATTGCGTCTCGCTCATCCATTCTCCTTTGTAGACCTGTAAGCCACTTATGCAAAAAAGCGGCGCAGTCAGGCCTGCACGTGTCGCTGAACCGATTCTACCGTCTGCCATTTCGATACGTCATGCCATAAACCGGCTCAGATAGGTCGATTGAATCGAAACCCGCCGGCCTGCGGACGCATCTTTCTGGTCAGGATCGTCTGCTTTCGAACGCAGCCGAACCGGCGATTCCGGAGACTGGCTGAGAACGATTGTCCGCAGCAAACCGCGGGCACCGAATCGCGCGGCTGTCTTTCGGCAGTTGCGAGGGGATAGACTCAGCAATGAAGGGTTTCGCGGCAGGCATCGGGCACTGAGACAAACCAACAAGCGGAAGAGGAGCGGAATTTATGCAGATGGGAATGATCGGGTTGGGCAGGATGGGGGCCAACATGGTTCGGAGGCTGATCCGCGGAGGCGTTGAGTGCGTTGCATTCGATTTGTCGCCAAAGGCAGTTCAGGATCTGGCCCAGGAAGGCGCGGTTGGCGCGGCGAATTTTGAAGATCTGGTTAAGAAACTGGCGAAGCCGCGCGCGCTTTGGCTGATGGTTCCGGCCGGAGCGGTGGATAAAACCATCGCGGAGCTGTTGCCGCACCTTGAGGCCGGGGACACGTTGATCGATGGCGGCAATTCTTATTATGTGGACGATCAGCGGCGCGCCAAGGAACTGGCGGAGAAGAAGATTCACTACGTGGACGTGGGCACGAGCGGGGGCGTGTGGGGACTGGAGCGCGGCTACTGCATGATGATCGGCGGAGAAAACGAAGTGGTGGGGCGGCTGGATCCGATCTTCAAGCAACTGGCGCCGGGCATGGGCGATATTGTGCGCACGCCGGGCCGGGAAAAGATGGACGGCACCGCGGAGATGGGCTACCTGCACTGCGGCCCGAATGGCGCCGGCCATTTTGTGAAGATGGTTCACAACGGCATTGAGTACGGGGTGATGGCCGCCTACGCGGAAGGGCTGGGCGTGCTGCGCGCGGCGAATGTGGGCAAGAACGAGGCGGCGGCAAGCGCGGAGACGACTCCGCTGCGCGACCCGGAACACTACCAGTACGACCTGAACCTGCGCGACATTACCGAGGTGTGGCGCCGCGGCAGCGTGATTGCTTCCTGGCTGCTGGATTTGACCGCGGCCGCGCTGGCAGAGGATCAGGAACTCTCCAAATTTACCGGCCACGTCTCCGACTCCGGCGAAGGACGGTGGACGATTAATGCCGCCGTGAATGAAGGTGTGCCTGCGCCGGTGCTTTCTGCCGCACTCTATCAGCGCTTTGCGTCGCGTGGAGAAGCCGATTACCAGGACAAGCTGCTGTCGGCCATGCGCTTCCAGTTTGGCGGACACGTGGAGTTGTCGGGCAACAAGTAATCCGCATGCAAAAGCGCGCGGGCGAATGAGGCAAACGAACGCAGGAGAGCCTTGATGCGGGCACGCCGCAGGTGTGCCCGTATGAAAAAGCGCGGCGGCGCAATCGCCAGCAGGAATCGCGAAACGAGAGCCGAGGGAACCGCGAACAGGAAGCCGGAGCAGCGGGGTCATGTAAATTGGAAAGCAAGCAAAGGCTTCTCAGTTCTTCGGCTTGACCACTTCCCTGCTGACGACAGATATGACCCGGACGTATTTGGCGAACGGTACCCAGAGCATCGCGATTGTCCTCGCCGCCGTCGCATGTGCGGCGATGAGTGCGCATGCGCAAGGCGTTCCGCGCTCCCCCGATGCGGTCTGGCATTCGAAAGCGGAGCAAAGCCTGAGCCGCGATGCGGCTGCCGCGCCCAAGACGGCCTACAACGTGGATTCGGCAAAGATCTATACGCTGGCGGAACTGATCGATCTTGCCGAATCGCACAATCCGGATACGCGCGTGGTGTGGGAGGCGGCCAAGGCCAGAGCCGCGTCATTGGGCATTGCGCGCAGCGCACTGTTCCCCACCATGGCAGCGGTTGTGCTGGCCGGAACCGTTCGCGATGCCGCTCTGATCGGCCAGTATTTTCACCGCCAGACGATCGGTCTTTTCGAGCCGGTTCTGCATGTCGAGTACCTGCTGTTCGACTTTGGCGGACGAAGCGGCGCGATCGATGAGGCCAAGGCAAACCTGCTGGCGGCCGATCTGGCATTCAACGATAGGCACCGCAAGATCATTTTTGAAGTAGCGTCAGCCTACTACAGCCTGCTCAATGCACAGGGCCAGCGCGAAGCCGCCCAGGTTAATTTGAAGAATGCGCAGGCCGTGGAAGAAGATGCCGAGAGTCGATTGAGCAACGGGCTTGCCACCAAGCCCGACCAGTTGGAAGCGACAGCGGCCCGCGCGCAGGCGGACTACGATCTGCAGGCGGCGATCGGCAACGAAGATATCGCCCGCGGGAATCTGGCTACGGCGATGGGGCTGCCGCCGGATACAAAGATTGAGGCGCAGCCAATCTCTGAGTTGCCACTGCCAGACAAGATGGCGAACTCAGTCGATCAGGAGATCGATCGCGCCTTTACGCAGCGGCCTGACCTGTTGCAGCAGTTAGCTCGCGTGCGCGCGGCGGACGCTTCGGTCAGGCAGGCGCGCTCGACCTACTTTCCAACGCTCAGTTTCTCCGGCGATGGCGGCCTGGCGCGCGCTTATGGGCAGCAGGATCTGCTACCGGGCGGCTATGCACAGGGCGAGTACTGGAATGTGGGGCTGGCGCTTAAGTGGACGCTTTTTGACGGCACGAAACGCGAGCATCAGATTGCCGAAGCGATTGCGGGAAAAAAAGCGGCGCAGGCCGAGATCGACGCGCTGCGCGACCAGATTGCGAACGAAGTGTGGGCCGCATATTCCAATATGAAGACCGCACTGCGGCAGCAGCAGTCCGCAGCGGCACTGCTCGCGGCGTCGCAGCAGTCGTATGAGGCCGCGCATGAATCGTATGGCTATGGGGTACGCAGCTTGCTGGATGTTGTTTCGGCACAGAAGGCGCTCGCACAGGCGCGTTCAGAGGATGTGTACGCGCGGACGCAACTGCTTTTGCAGGTGGCCAATCTGTCATTCCGAACCGGAGATCTGATCCAGGTTCAGCCTGGGAAGACAGGACCATGAGGAGCGCGAAGGTGAGAACGAAGCAACGGCGGGGATCTCTGCTTTGCACAATACCGCGCGCCAGTATTGCGCTGGCGGGAACGATGCTGGCGGCAGGCTGCGAGCGGGCTCCGACTTTCAATATTTTCGGATCGTTTTTCCCTGCGTGGCTGCTCTGCATGTGCGTGGGCATTGTTTTTGCAGTGGCGAGCAATCGCGTGCTGATCTACTTCAAACTCGAACAGCAGATTGCATGGTCGATCGTTGTCTATCCGTGCATTGCGCTGTTTTTTGCCTGCGTATTGTGGCTGATCTTCTTTAGCTAGCGGAGGAGTGTATGGCCCCGAGTGAACAGGAGAATAAGCTCCGGTTGATTGGACGGGCAATCAGCGTGCTGTCGATCGTGTGCGCCGCCATTGCGAGCCTGCTGGTGCTGCATCAGGTTGAGGTAAACCCGCGAACGGACGATGCGGAAGTATTTGCGAACTATATCGGCATTGCGCCTGTGGTCAATGGGCCCATTACCCATCTTTATGTTGCGGACAACCAGTTGGTGAAAGAAGGCGCGCCGCTGCTCGAGATCGATCCACGCCCGTATGCCTACGCACTGGCGCACGCAAAATCCGATCAGGAGGCGCTGGAGGGCGAGATCCACGATGAGGGCCGCATTATTGCGGGAAAAGAGAGCGGAGTGGATGTGGCAAAGGCAAGCGCGCTGAGCGCCGAAGCCAGCCTGGCGCGCGCAGAGGCCTCCATTGAGCAGGCGAAGGCGAATGTGGGAAATGCCCGCGCTGCAGTGGAGCGCGCCGATGCGGAGCTGCAATACGCGAAAGATAATCTGCATCGCATTGAGCCTCTGCTCGCCAAACAGTTTGTAACCGTGGACCAGGTCGACCAGGCACGCACGCTTGTGATTTCGCGTTCCCAGGCAGCCAACCAGGCGCGATCGCAACTGGCGCTGGCGCAGGCCGGCCTCGCCTCCGCACAGGCTCAATACAAACAGAGCCAGGCACTGCTGGTGCAGAGCCATCAGCAGGTGCAGCAGGCGACGCATAACGTGACAACTCTGGAGCCGCTGGTGGGGCAGTTGGCCGGCAAACATGCGGCCATCGATACTGCACAGTACAACCTTGACAACTGCGTGATTACGGCCCCTTTTGATGCGCGCGTGACCAATCTGACGATCTCGCAAGGCGCCTATGCTACCGCCGGACAGCACATCTTTACCCTGATCGACACGCGCGTGTGGTGGGCCGTTGCGAACTTTCGCGAGACGCAACTGCAGCACATCAAGCCGGGCATGACGGTGGATGTCTACCTGATGTCGAGGCCCAATATCCGCTTCAAAGGCGTTGTGGACAGCGTTGGATTCGGCGTAACTCCGGACGCGGACCTGGTGGGCCGCCTCTCTACGCCGGGACTGCCCGACGTGCAGCGCACACTGAACTGGGTGCATCTTGCCTCGCGCTTCCCGGTTCGAATCCGGATTGAGTCTCAGCCTTCGGACGTGTTCCGCATGGGCGAATCAGCGCTGGTGGTCATTCGTGGACACACTTCCGTTTCGCCCGGAGAGTAGAAATGGCGACCGCGACTGTCCGCATTCAACACGCCGATCGCTTCACGGTCTGGTTTCCCGACTTCCTGCGCAGAGAGCTTGCTCCCTATCCTGGCCGCGGCGCGATCGTGGCGCGCACGGTGATTGCGGCGACCATCACGATGATTGTGATGGTCACCTTTCACATACCCGGCGGTGCAATCGGCGTGCTGTTCGCATTCACGCTGGCGCGGGAAGACCTGGCGGCTACGGCAAAATCGGCGCTGGCCCTGGTTTCGGCATTTGCGCTTGCCGGTCTTTTTATTCCTATCGGTGCACGCTTTTTTGCCGCGGAGCCTTTGACTCACTTCGTGTGGGAAGGCGTAAGCCTGCTGGTTTCATTTTTTCTGCTGAAGACGTTAAACAATTATGCGGTTGCGATCGGGCTCTCCTTGGTTACGACCAATATTCTCTCCATCTGGTATCTGCCGGGACCGGTGGAGCGCAATATCGAGCTGACGCTTTGGCAGGTTGTGGCAGCGCTGATCGGCGCCATGGTCACCTTTGCGGTTGAGGCGGTGTTTCATGCCATCTCACAGCGAGACGAGGTGTTGGACGGAGTTGAGTCGCGGCTGGAACTGATGCAAAAGCGCATGGAGTGTTATAGCGCGGGCACTGCGCCAACGGCCGAGGCGGAGAATCTGCTTGCGCAATTCGCGATTGTCGGCGTGGGCGGAATGCGCAGGCACCTTGCACGCGGAACTTACGAACCACTGCAAAGGATGCGGCTGAGCACGCTTGTTTCGCTCACCGGACGTTCCGTCGATTTTGCTGCCGCACTGTCGAGTTCGATGCCGGCGCTGCCGCCCGAACTGAAACCGCGCGCGGAACAACTGGCGCGCCACATCGCCGACATTCGTCATTGCCTGAAGACCAAGGGCGAGCCGTGCGAGTCGGATTTTGAGCCGGAGCCCTGCCCGACAATGCCGCTGCTGTTTGAACTCGAATCGATGGTCTCACTCATGCCGACAGTCTTCTCGAGCAGAAGCGCGATCGATCCGAGACTGGATGTTCTGGAAGCGCCGGCATCGTCCGCGGGCATCTTTGTGCAAGACGCATTCTCGAACCCGGAGAACATTCGCTACGTGCTCGGCGGCACGCTTGCGGCTATGCTTTGTTATGTGCTGTATGTCGGACTGGCGTGGCCGGGCATCTCCACTTCGGTGACTACATGCGTACTGACTGCGCTAACCAATGTAGGCGCATCGCGGCAGAAGCAGGTACTGCGTTTGGGCGGCGCGCTGCTGGGCGGGTTTGTCTTCGGGCTGGGAGCGCAGATATTTATCCTGCCCAGCATCGATTCCATCACCGGCTTTACGGTGCTGTTTGCCACGGTCACGGCGATTGCGGCATGGGTGGGCACGTCGAGCGCGCGGCTGTCTTATGCCGGGGTCCAGATTGCGCTGGCCTTTTACCTGATCCAGTTGAGTGACTTCAGAATTCAGACTTCGTTGACAGTGGCGCGCGACCGCTCCATCGGCGTGGTCATTGGCATAACGATGATGTGGCTGGTGTTCGAGCGCTTCTATTCGCGCTCGGCCGCGGACGAGATGATCCGCATCTTTGCCGGCAATCTTCGGCTGATGGCAGACCTGATGGGCAATACACCGTTGAATGCCGACACCGTCGCCGTGCTCAAAATCCGCAGGCAGCGCGAGCAGATTTACCGGAACTTCGGCTCGGTAAATGCGCAGTCTGACGCGGTCCCTTTCGAAACCGGCGCGCGCCGCTCTGGCGACATGGCCGCGCGGGATCGCATCCGCCGCTGGCAGGCTTCGCTGCGCACCTTTTACCTGATGGAGGCGCCGCTGCTTCAGTTTCGGGTGTTCAGCACGGGCGCGGAGCGGTCAGGATCGTTTGCGCGCATCGAAGAGAGCTTTCGCAGCGCCTGTGCGCAGGGACTGCGCGGCATGGCCGCGAATCTCGAGTCGCAAGGCAACCAGCAGGGCCGCAGCAGCGAACGCGGGCCACGCCTGAAGGCCCTGCTGCAGCGGCTGTGCAATGATCGCAACACCGATCTTTCCGAGCGGGAGAAGGCACTCCTGGCCATGTCGCAAACAATTGCGTCGCTGCTGGACCGGATGCTGGACGAGGCGGCCAGCGAAGCGCTTTATGCCGCGCGCTGATGCGGACCTGAACTTGATGAATGACTGAAACTTCTTTGTAACTTCTCCGAGTTCGGGAGACTCAAAAATCTGTGCTTACACAATAGTCACGGCGGCATCTAACAATTGATTATCTTCGCAATACGTTTCGTACCGCGATTTCGAACACTGAATGAGGAGAATGCGATGCAGGCGAACACGGAACGCGCAGTTCTGGCAGGTGGATGTTTCTGGGGAGTGCAGGAGTTGTTTCGTCATCAGCCCGGAGTCATCTCCACGCGGGTGGGTTACACGGGCGGCGACGTCGCCAATGCAACTTACCGGAACCACGGCAAGCATGCGGAAGGGGTGGAGGTAATCTTCGACCCGGCCGTTCTCAGCTTCCGCAAGTTGCTGGAGTTCTTTTTCCAGATCCACGATCCTTCCACCTTGAATCGCCAGGGCAACGATGTGGGCATGAGTTACCGATCGGCGATTTTCTATACCAGCCCGGAACAGGAAGAGATTGCGAAAGCCACGATCGAGGATGTGCAGCGGTCAGGAGTCTGGCCGGGGAAAGTGGCGACCGAAGTAGCGCCGGCGCGCGATTTCTGGGAGGCGGAGCCAGAGCATCAGGACTACCTTCAGCACTATCCAACCGGATATACCTGCCACTTCATCCGCCCGCAGTGGAAACTGCCCGAGCCGGTTGAAGCTAAGTAGCGGTGGAGCGCCCACCATTCGACTCAGATTTTTTGCGACTTGCCTTCCACGCGTAAGCCGCACTGCAGTGCATTGAGAATGCGCGCCCGGCGCAAGTCGTGGAGTCTGATGGTGAGTTGGTGCTTGAGCAGCTTGCGGCGGCGCTTCCCCGCACCGACTTGCTCGAATCAATGAACGTATACCCGTAACAACCACCAGACAAGAAACAGGGCCACGATTCCCAACAGAATATGGCCAATCCACTGGCCCGGCGTACCCGGTCTGCCGAAGTTGAACATCCGGCAATGGTAGCAGGCCCATCCGTCACCACGGCTTGAGTCCTGGCTTGTTGCGGGCGCAGGGTCCGGTCGTCTCATCCCAGCCCGTCGGCCGTCGCCGCTTCAATCTCTTCGGTCAGCGCATGTGCCGCGTCGATGCACTGCGCGCGGCTTACGTCCAGGTGCGTCACGAGTCGAATCGCGTCCGGGCCGATTGCGCTCGCCAGAATGCCGCGGGCCTTGAGCCGCGCAACCAGGCGGGCCGCGCTCAATTCACCTGTCAACCTGAAGATCACGATGTTGGTCTCGACCGCCGCCAGGTCGATGGCCACGCCAGCCGTGTTGGCCAGCGCCTCGGCCAGCAGATGCGCGTTGGCGTGATCTTCATGCAGCCGCCGGGGGCCATTTTCCAGCGCCAGCAGGCCAGCCGCAGCCAGCACGCCGGCCTGCCGCATGCCTCCGCCCAACGCCTTGCGAAAAACGCGCGCCCTGTGCATCTGCTCCTCGGCTCCCACCAGCATGGAGCCGACCTGCGCGCCCAGCCCCTTCGAGAGGCAGAACATCACCGTATCGAATCCGCGCGTAAGCGTCACAACGTCCACGCCCAGCGCCGTGGCCGCGTTGAAGATGCGCGCGCCATCCAGATGCGTGGGCAGCTTGCGCTCGCGTGCGCCAGCCCAGATCTCCTCCAAAATATCGAGGCGCGTGCAGCGCCCGCCGGCAAGGTTGGCGGTGTTTTCAATCTCGATCAGACCGGTCGACGCGCGCAGCGATCCCCACGGATGAATCACCGGCTCGATGTGCTTCCAGGTAACGATGCCGCCTTCCGCCGGCACCGCGCGGATGAGGCAGCCGGAGAAGACCGCGGCGGTAGCCATCTCCCAGTCCAGAATGTGCGCGCGCGATTCGGCAATGATCTCCTGCCCCGGCTGCGTGTGCAGGCGGATGGCGATCTGGTTGCCCATGGTGCCGGTAGGCACAAACAGCGCCGCCTGGCGGCCGAAGACCATCGCCGCGCGGCGCTCGAGCAGGTTGACCGTGGGGTCTTCGCCGTAAACGTCGTCGCCCACCTCGGCCGCAGCCATGGCCGCGCGCATCGCGGCGCTGGGCTTGGTGACGGTGTCGGAGCGAAGATCGATAAAATTGGGCTGATTGGGCAAATTTGGCAACCTTTCTTCGCCGACCCCGCTTCAACGGAGCACCCGCAGTCCAGCTACCCAGCTTTCAGGCGACTGTCCACAGCAACGAATCAACCCATGCACGCTGACAACCAATGACGGTAGAGAACCACCAAGGAACCCCGCTTTCCGCATTGCTGTTCCCGATCCCTAATCCCTGTTCCCAGCCTCTACTGCGGAATCTGCGCCATCGGCAGTTCCATGACCGGCTCGCGCTGGCCGTTCTTCAGAGCAACGGCCCAAAGCCCGTGGAAGTTGGCGCGGATGCCGGGCTCCGCTTTGAGAAACGCGCTCAACACCGAGGTCGCCTCGGTGCGCAGCGCCGCCGGATCCGTCACCCCGGTCGACTCGTAGACCACCGCCAGATCGGGCTCGCGGAGCGAGGCGTCTATGGCCACCGAATCCACCTTCCAGGTGCGGTCGCCCTGCGGGAGCGATAGCGGAAAGGCGCTCTGTGGAGTGGGATGAATCTGCTGCTGCTCCTGGCGCAGCTTCTGCAGGTTGGGCGAGGAGATGAAGTCGAACGGCAATTGCAGGTAAGCAGCCAGGTCGTAGTCATACCACGCCGTCCAGGGATCGGCCGCGGCCATTGACCGTGCCCGCTTCCAGTACCACACGCCATCGTGGCCGTCCAGCGCGCCGGGGCGCACAGAAAGCCCGGCAAGCTGCCACTGGGAAGCCGCGCCGTTCCAGGCCAGCACCAACCCGATCTGTCCGGCAAGCGGAGAGCCCAGCGCGTCAGCCAGCAGCACGGCATAGCGGCCCGGCGGCAGCTCGTGCATGGAGAGCGTGATGTTCATGGTACCCGCCGTATTCGAGCAGAAGAAGTCTGTATCCGCGGGCGCGGACTGGTTCGAGGCATCCAGCAGAAACGCGTCGCGGAACTGCGGGTGACCGCCGCTTATCAGCGGGCCGGCCTGCTCCATAACAGCCTGAATGCCGCTCCAGGCGCCGGCTTCGGCAGGCAGCAGCGCGGCCTTCACGGCGGTTTGATCCTGCCCGGCAACGGCCCGCAGCAGCCGCATGCCGGCATCGGCAATCGCGGTCTGGTCGGCGGCGGACATCTCATCCTGCATGGTGCAGGTGGCGGCCAGGCCAGCGACCGGCACTGCAAACAGAACCGCGGCGGCGACGGCCTTCCAGCAAAAGCGCATTTCGGGAAACATCCTCACCCTGCATTAGACGCAAATTTCAGGCGCACATCGCGAACGCCCATTTTCGAGCGCCAATGGGTCACTGCTAGTCTATTATGAAGCGGTCAGGAATCGGCGCGTAGAACCGCCGCGCGTCTTTTCGCACCGTGAAGCCTATAGGGGCCGATTGCGATGTTCAGGCATTCCATTGCGCGTATCTTCCGGCTGGCCGTCAGCGCAGTGACTATCGGCGCAGCGCTGCTGCTGACCGCAGGCATCCCGGCGGCAGCCCTTTCAGACCATGCTGCGCAATCGGCAACTGCCGGCATCCACTCCATTCCAAGCAAGGCCAGCTCCAGCAAAGCCAGCTCCAGCAAGGCCGGCGAACACCGGCCGGCCCACAGCCGCCGTCATGCTAAAGCCACGCCGTCGTCGGCCAAAACCTCGCCTAATGTGTCCGCGGCGCAAGTTACGGCCGCTCCCGCAGCCCCACCGCTTCCCAACTGGCCCATGAACGACAAGCCCATCGAAGCAACCGTCTTGTGGGACAGCCATGGACTGAGCGTGAATGCGCGCAACTCCAGCCTGCGGCAGATACTGAGCGATATTTCCATGGATACCGGCGCCCGGCTGGAAGGCCCCACGCCGGCCGATGTGCGCGTATTCGGCGTCTACGGGCCGGGTCCGGCCAGCGAGGTCATCTCCCAGTTGCTCAATGGCACCGGCTATAACGTGCTCATGATCGGCGACCAGGGATCGGGCGCACCGCGGCAGATCGTGCTCAGCGCCGAGCCTTCCGGCCCCGCCCCGCCCAACGACACGCGCAGCTCCAGCGATGAGGACAATTATCAGCCCGAGCCCGTGGCCCAGCCGGCCATGAACAACGGTTTTGTGCCGCAGCCACGCACCGCCCAGCAGATGGAAGAGATGCAACTCCGCCAGGAACAGTTTCAGCAGCAGCTCCGCGAGCAGAGAACGCAGCAGCAAATCCAGCCCGACGGCGCTCAGGAGCCTCCGCGTTAATTCCGCCGCTTGTCTTTTTCTCAATCGCAATCACAAATCTTCGCGGTCAAGATACAAGACTCCATCGGCATCAGCCGGCCCATCGCCCGCGCTCTATGCCGATGCGCCCAGCGAAAACATCTGCGCAAAGTAGGGATTCATCAGCCGGTTCTGCGGATCGAACTGCTGGCGCGTGGCCAGGAACTTCGCGATCCGCTCCGCGCCATACGCCTTGCGCACAATCGGCGCGGTCAGGTTGGGCGTCTGGTTCAGCAGCGGCACGCCGTTGCGGTCGCTGCACCACTGGTTATACACGTCGAGAAACGTGTACCAGCCATCGTTGGCCGTCGACACCGGATCGATGGTCATCACGCCACCTTCATAGGAGTACGAGAACAGCGACTTCTGATCCGCGGCAATGCGATAGCCCACGCACAGCAGGTTGGTGCGGTAGCCCGTTCGCCGGTAATAGTCATTGATAAACTGCCAGAACTCGCTGAGCGTGGCCGGATACTGTTCCTCGGGAAATGCGAAGAGGCTGAAGGTATAGCGGCTGTCGGTTGAAACCGGCGGATAGTAGATCGTCTGGTCGCCGGCGTGGGTATTGTCGCTCTGCACAATGCTATCGAGCGTCACTCGCCAGCTATCGTTGAACGCATCGATAATCCCGTAGCGGATCTGCGGCTCGGCGATGTTCTTCGTCACCTCATAGCCCAGCTTGGGTCCAGACGTGCCCCAGATGTGGTTGCGCAGCTCCCACACAATACGGTTGGGGTCGCCGGTTGCGCCGGGATTGTAGCGGCGGAACTCCACCGTAATGCGGTCGGAGAACGGAAACATGTAAAAAAACATCGAGTCGCCGCGCGCCTTGAGCGAGGGCAGCGCAGCCAGAAAATCGCCCAGGCTGAAGGTTTCATGGTGTACGTGCATGGGAATCAGCGGGCGGATCTTGAACGTGACTTCGTAGACGATGCCGAACAGTCCATAACTCGAGCGGAGTTGCATCATCAGGTCAGGCTGAGCGGCCTCCGTCACCTCCATCAGCTCGCCGCTGGGCAACACCATTTTCATGCCGATAATGTACGATCCCACCTGCCCAAACTCACCCTCGAAAGACGCGTCCTTGGTGCCGGCAATGGCCGCGCTGCCGGCCGACAGGCTGCCTATCTCAGTGTTGACATAAAACTGCAGGTTGCGGGCTTCGAGTGCCTTGACCATATCAATCTGTATGGCTCCGGCCTGCGCGGTGAGCGTGTCTCCGCCGATCGAGAGAATCTGGTTCATCTTCATGCGGATCAGCGTGCCGCCGTCTGCCGATCCGCAGGGCGGATTGGAGTGGTTGGAGCCAATGGCGCGCACCGGCGAGGGATACTTTGCCGGGTCTTTCATCACCGCGACGATGTCTTCCACGTGGTAGGCGTCCACAATGACGGCGGGGTGGGAGACGACGTTGCCGAACCAGTTGCTCACGGAATTCGTAGCCATGGCATACCTCAGATGTAAATTTTTCAGGGAGCCGAAGAAGCGTGGGATCAGACGCAGGGATATAGTGCGCGCCGGGAGGCACGCGTATCAACACAATTGTGAGCTGAATTCAAGAAAAACCCATGAGAGGAAACTAAGAAAAACCGGCGCGGAGAGGGTCGCGGCGGGAATTTAAGCTGGAAAGCTGACCGGAGAGATGCGCCTTCAGCTTACCCGCGCGGGCTCGGTTTGCGGGCTCGTCACGGTACGGCGCTCCGGCGGGCGCATCAGCGCAAACCCGGTGCGTAGAATTGCGTATGCGGCCAGAATGCCAAAAGCCATTGCGCCCACGGAGGCGCAAATCAACAGAATCAGATTCAGAAAATCATCCATACTTTATTCCTTAACGGCCTCGTTTAACCGCCTTAACCGCTTGGATGCCGACTGCTCATCGATCCACCGCCGGCTGTAACCCCTTTTTAACCCTGGCCTCAAAAACGATACGTCCCGGCAATCCAGGCGGCGGACCGGGTTGAAACCTCCGGAAACATGCCGTGTGGCTGCCCCACTGATTGTCTCAGAACCATGCCCGCATTGACCCTCGTTTCTGTTGGCAAATAAAATACCCCCAGGGTCTTCTTTATTTCGGCGGATCAATTCGGGCGGCAGTGTCCTGCACTCTGCCCGCGTGGCCGTCCAATCTATCCATGTCAATCACGCACATTTCGGTGCGCGGTGCGCGCCAGCACAACCTGCGCGACATCAGCGTGCGCATTCCACGGAATGCGCTCACGGTGGTGACCGGGCTTTCCGGTTCCGGCAAAAGCTCGCTGGCCTTCGACACCATCTATGCCGAGGGGCAGCGGCGCTATGTAGAAACCTTATCGGCCTATGCGCGCCAGTTCTTAGACCAGATCGAACGGCCCGACGTGGATTCGATCGAGGGGCTCAGCCCGGCCATCTCCATCGAGCAGAAAACTACCAGCCGCAGCCCGCGCTCCACGGTCGGCACCATCACCGAAATTTACGACTACCTGCGCCTGCTCTACGCCTCGGTGGGCACGCCGCACTGCCCCAACTGCGGCCGCCCCATCGCCCGCCAGACCGCCGAGCAGATCGTGCAGCGCATCCTGGAGCTGGGCCGCGGCGAGCGCGTCACCATCATGGCCCCGGTGGTGCGGGGCCGCAAAGGCGAATTCAAAGAACTGCTCGACCAGCTCGACAGCCAGGGATTTCGTGCCCGCGTCGACGGCGAAATGCGTGATCTCTCCGAGCCGCTCGTCCTTGACCGGCGCAAGAACCACACCGTCGAAGCCGTCATCGACCGCATTCTGCTCAAAAACGACGGCACCGCATCCCTGGCCCGCTCTCCACTGGAAAAAGCTGGAAAGGCAGACGCACCGGCCAACGGCAAAGCCTCCATTGACAAGCGCCTGGAGCAGGCCGTCACCAAGGCTCTGCAACTGGCCAACGGCCTGGTGCTAGTGGTCTTGAGCGGCACGGGCTCCGGCGGCACGGAGAAGGAAGAGCAGCTTTTCTCCTCGTCCATGGCCTGCCCCGACTGCGGCCTCGACGTGCCCAAGCTTGAGCCGCGCAGCTTCTCGTTCAACTCCACCTTCGGCGCCTGCCCCGAGTGCCACGGCCTCGGCTCGCTCTACGACTTCGATCCCGCCAAGGTTATCATCGACTGGTCCAAGCCCTTGCTCGACGGCGGCCTGGGGCCCGGTTCGGCCTCGCAGTATCTGCTCAAGCTCGTCGAGCTTGCCGCCGTCCGCTACAAGATCGACCTGAAGACGCCGTTTGAAGACCTGCCCCCCAGGCAACAGCACATCCTGGTCTACGGTCCACCCAAGGGCGAGGCGCCGCGCACTGGCTTTCACGGCATCCTCGCCTACCTGCGCGACTCAGTGGAAGAGGCCCGCAGCGACGGCTACCGCGAGTACATGATGAACTTCATGTCGGCGACTCCCTGCCCGGTGTGCCGCGGCAAGCGGCTGCGTCCCGAGTCGCTGGCCGTCAAGATCGGCGGTATGTCCATCGCCGACTTCACGGCGCTCCCGCTCAACCGCGCGCTTTCGGCGGCCATCAACCTCAAATTCACCGAGCGCGAAGCGCTGGTCGCCGAGCGCATCCGCCGCGAAATTGCCGAGCGGCTCGAATTTCTCTGTGCCGTGGGGCTGAAGTACCTCGCGCTCGACCGCAACGCCGCCACGCTGAGCGGCGGCGAAGGCCAGCGCATCCGCCTGGCCACGCAGATCGGCTCGCGGCTGCGCGGCGTTCTTTACGTGCTGGACGAGCCCTCCATCGGCCTGCACCAGCGCGACAACGTGCGCCTGATCGAAGCGCTCGAAAAGCTGCGCGACCTGGGCAACACCGTGCTGGTTGTCGAGCATGACGAAGACACCATCCGCCGCGCCGACTACGTGCTCGATCTCGGTCCGGGCGCCGGACGCCTTGGCGGCAGCGTCGTGGCCGAAGGCACACCCGAGCAGATCATGGCCTCGCCCGCGTCGCTCACCGGCCGCTACCTCAAGGGCGAAGCCACCATGGTGCAGCGCGAAAAGCCGCGCACGCTCACCGGCCGATGGCTGGCGGTAACCGGCGCGCGCGAGCACAACCTGCAGGACGTGAGCCTGCGCGTTCCGCTGGGTGTAATGACCGTGGTCACCGGCGTGAGCGGCAGCGGCAAAAGCACGTTGATCAACGACATTCTCTACCGCTCCCTGGCCAAAACCATCTACGGCTCGCGCGAGGAGCCCGGCGCGCACGACACCCTGACCGGCGCGGAGCAGATTGACAAGGTGGTGCGCATTGACCAGTCGCCCATTGGCCGCACCCCGCGCTCCAATCCCGCCACCTACACGGGTGTGTTCTCGCCCATTCGCGACCTGTTCGCCATGCTGCCCGAGTCGCGCGAACGGGGCTACAAGCCGGGCCGGTTCAGCTTTAACGTCACCGGCGGCCGCTGCGAGGCCTGCCAGGGCGACGGCCAGCGGCGCATCGAAATGAACTTTATGCCCGATGTGTACGTCCAGTGTGAAGTGTGCAACGGACGCCGCTACAACCAGGAAACCCTGGCCGTAAAGTTCCACGGCCACTCCATCGCCGACGTGCTGGACCTTACCATCGAAGACGCCCTGCCGCTGCTCACCGACGTTCCGCAGGTGCGCCAGAAGCTGCAAACACTGGTGGACGTGGGACTGGGCTACGTACACCTTGGCCAGAGCGCCACCACGCTGTCCGGCGGCGAGGCGCAGCGCATGAAGCTGGCCCGCGAGCTTTCCAAGCGCCAGACCGGCCGCACTCTTTATCTGCTCGATGAGCCGACTACCGGGCTGCACTTCGACGACGTCCGCAAGCTGCTCGAAGTGCTGCACCGGCTCGCTGACCTGGGCAACACGGTCATCATCATCGAACACAACCTGGACGTGATCCGCAACGCCGACTGGGTCATCGACCTCGGTCCCGAGGGCGGCGAAGACGGCGGCCGCGTGGTGGGCGAAGGCCGCCCGGCGCGCATCGCCCACACGCCCGACTCCTACACTGGCCAGTTTTTGCGCCGGTACTACACTTCAGAGAGTGGACGGCTAGCCGAAGCTGAGTGGCAGCAGGTGCAGACAACTGCCGTCGGCGAAGCTGCGGCCGCGCCCGACGCTTCCAATGAACCCCGCACTCCGCAGAAAAAGACCGCGGCAAAAAATGGCTCGCCCACGGGCGCCGTCGCCAGGAAAGCTGCTTCGCGCAAGCGGAAGAAGGACGATGCATGAGCAATTTTGCTGAGGACGAGCCACGTGGGCCGCTCGAAGACGCGATGCCAGAAGATGCGATCCGGGAGAACGCAATTCATGATGGCGCAATCTCCGAAGACGCAATTCATGAAAACGCGATCCCCGAAGGCATGATCCCGCAGGGCGTTCTTCCGGAACCGCTCGGCGATCCGACGGCCGCCGTTCTTGAGCCCCTTGGCGCGGAGCTGCCGCTGTTCCACTCCTTCACGCAGCCCGAGCCTGCACCACCGGCGCGCATCCCGCACCTGGGCCACTTCCTTCTGCTGCTGGTGCTGCTGCTGGCCGGTTTTGCCGGGGCCATCGTGGTCCTGCTCCTCGCGCTGCATTTCCATCTCGACGGCGTCTCCACCGTTCAGGGCACCAAGACCAACATCCACTACACGCTGGGCAGCGAAGGCCTCGGCTACCTGTTCTGCTTTCTGCTCAGCCTGGCGATCTTTCCGCTGCTGTGGCACCAGAGCCTTTTTGCCGGAGTGCAGTGGAATGTTGACACGGCCATCCGCCTGCGCTGGCGGCTGGTGAGCGCGGCGGCGCTGTGCATGGGGCTGGCGCTTTTGAACACCCTGGTGCTGCCCGGTCCCAAGCACGCGCCCATTGAAGATATCTTCCGCGAGCCCGGCGCCGCCTGGCTGCTGTTCGCCTTCGGCGTCACCGTTGCGCCGTTCTTCGAGGAGCTGTGTTTCCGCGGATTTTTGCTGCCCGCGCTCTGCACCGCCTACGACTGGTGCGCCGAAAAGATGTACCGCGCGCCGCGCCTGCCGCTTGCTGAAGACGGCCATCCGCAGTGGTCGTTTGCGGCCATGGCCACCGGAGCCGTGGTCACCAGCATTCCATTTGCTTGGCTGCACGCCGCACAGACCGGCTACTCCATCGGGCCGTTTCTGCTGCTGGTGGGCGTCAGCATCGTACTCTGCGCGGTACGGCTGTGGACCCGCTCGCTGGCATCGAGCACGCTGGTTCACGCTTCCTACAACTTCATGCTCTTCTCCATCATGCTCATCGGCACGCAGGGCTTCCGGCACCTCGACAAGATGTAAAAAGCAACGAGTCAGCGAAATTTTGCTAGGAACGTCATGTAAGCCTCAACCGCCCTCGTGCTGACTCGCCGGTATTGTCTTAAATTTGCGTCAAAACCTAAACACTCAAATGCTTGCTTTACGTCTCCAAGCATCCAATGAGACGATTTGGAGCATGTCAGAAAAGCGAAATCGGATCGAGGAAACACTCGAATGGCTGCATCATGCCTACTGGATTAGAGAATTCCTCGTGTCCAGCGGCGTAGCGGTAGCTGTGATGAAGTGGATTGTCTCCCACGTCGCTGCGTTGTCGCAGTATGGATGGGCAATCTGGCTGATCATTGCCGGATTACTCATGTACCTTTTTACGATCTTAAGAGCCATATGGCCTGCGAAGAAGAGGATCGCTCCCAATCCGCAAAGCGCGGCAGCACTTGTGATAAATCCTACGGAAACTCCGTTGCCGTCGAACATCGATATCAAGGAGTTCTTCCGCCTTGCGTATCGAACGGCGTCTGAGGCAGAGGTTCGTAAGAACTTTTACCTGTTAGCGCATCAAGAGCAGCCGAATGATCCGGAAAAGTTCTATCTGGAGTTCATTGGCATCGGATTCATCGCATTCTCTTATGACAATATTTGGTGGCCGATGTATGCGAGTCAGCTTCCCGCTCTTCTGGAGGTGAATCGCAATGGAGGGTTCTTGACATTGGCCAAAGTCAGAGAATTCTTTGACCAAGCGGCACGCGAATTTCAAGAGGAATACAAAAGCGAAAAAATCACTTTCGATGCGTGGTTCCCTTATTTGACCAGGAACCAACTCGTGATCCACCACCCGAGCGATATGGTGGAAATAACGGTTAAGGGTAAAGACTACCTCAAATATCTCACCCATTTGGGAAGAGGATTGGCAGCAAAGCGACTCTAAGCCGCCGGTGCGCTTTTTACGCTCCAAATTTTGGCGACGCTTCAGGGAGCTTAATCTAGCGGTTGATCTTGCCGTTACAATCGAATGGAATGAAGACCTATTCGCAACAACTGCTCTCGCTGCTGGCGCGGACCAGCTTCCGGCTGGGCCAGTTCACGCTCTCGTCGGGCGCAACCAGCGATTACTATATCGACTGCCGCACCACCACGCTGCACGCCGAAGGCGGACGGCTGACCGGCCACGCCATCCTCGAGCTGCTCGAAGCCAACGGCATCGACGCTGAAGCCGTCGGCGGACTCACCATGGGCGCCGACCCCATTGTCTCCAACGTGGCTACGGCCAGCGCGTGGCGCGCCCTCTCCAGCCCCGGCGCTCCGCTGCTGCATGGTTTTCTGGTGCGGAAGGCGGAAAAAGCGCATGGGACCGGGCGGCGCATCGAAGGCTTCTGCCGCGAGGGCGCGCGCGTGGTCATTGTGGACGACGTCTGCACTACCGGCGCTTCCACCATCCACGCCATTGAGGCCGCGCGAGAGGCGGGCATGATCATCGCCGCCGTGGTGTGCATTGTGGAGCGCGAAGAAGCCAACGGCCGCCCCGCCGTCGAAGCTGCCGCGCAGGACGCTCCCTTCCTGCGCCTTTTCACCGCGACTAAAGTCCGCGCCGAGCACGTGCTGCAACTCGAAGCTACGCGCTGAAGGGGCGCGTATAAAAACAAAATCAAAAGACCGGAATCCGCAGCAAAAAAGCGAGGGCGCGTCTCAGGGTGCGCCCTCGCTTTCGTATATGTATTTTTATTTAATACAGGCGTGTAGAACAGCTACTGTCCCTGCACAACCCGGATCGACGCGCTTTCCAGATCGCGAGAGTGCTTGTCGAGGCGGGACGTAATCTGATCGCGGTACTGCACGCTGCGCAGCAGATGCCGTGAGCCGATCTCGTCGAATTTGAGGATGATGCGCTTGTCGGTCGGAGCCGGGTCGCCGGGGTGGATGAGCCAGGTAAAGCTTCCTGAAACGCCTTCGAGCTTGACCGAGTTTCCCCACGTATCGGACTGCACCGTGTACGAGCCGGCGGGACACGTTTTGCCCGCCACCGTGAAATCGAAGGGAACTTTGAGCGTGGTCTGCGTGGTTGAAGCGTGAGCGGTGAGGACTGCTGCCGCCAGCATGACCGGCGTCAGAACGAAGGAACTAAGTGTGATTCGCATTGGGTTGACCTCCTGCCTGCAAACCACACTAGCCATCTGGAAAAATTAAGTCGTTAAGTTCCTGTCTAGAAATCGTCAAGTTTTTCCTTGACGCTTTTTCGTTCCGTTCTTCGCCTCATGGCCGTCCGCGCCAGCCTTGAGATGGTTCTCCATGCGCTGCGCATGTTCGCGCAGATCGGCGGCCTCGGCTTGCGCCTGGCGCTGTTCGGCATGCCGCGCGGCAGAGCGCAGAGCCGCAGCAGCGCGCTGCCAGTTTGCGGCGGCCTCGTAGTGCACGGCCATCTCGCGGGCCACGTCCGCTTCGCGGCCGGCGAACATCTCTCCCAGCCGAAAGGCAATCCGCTCGTGGCGACGGGCGCGCCGCGATGCGGCCTGGCGCTGGTAGAGCACTTCGCGATACAGCCCGTGCGCGAAGACGTAAAAGCTGGAGCTATGGCCGTCAGGCAGCTCATCTTCTCCGGCGCGCTCCACAAAGTGCACGCGCCGGGCAACGCCGTCGCATAGCTCTTCAATTTCGGCCGCGTCTTTTTCAAGCGCAGCGGCCACCGCCCACGCGGAAAAGGCAACCGCGGTCAAACTGCCGGCCTCCAGCATGCTCTGCTCGAGCGGGGTGAGCCGTTCGATTTCCAGCTCGACCATCTGGGCCAGCTCGTCAGGCACACCCGCCCCGGCCTGATCGAGCGGCGTGCGCAGTTCCCATACGGTTGCGCCGTCCTGCTGGCTGCACCCAAGGCAGCCCTGTGCGATCAGGTGCTCGAGAATGGCGATGGCGAAGAGCGGATTGCCCTCGGAGTGACGGTGAACAAAGGCGCTCAACCCCTCGGGAAGCTCGTCCTGCTTGAGTTCTCCGCTCACGAGCTGATTCACCGAGGCCCGGGTGAGCGGCGCAAGCGCGATTTCTTCGCACAGCTTGCGCACGCGCAGGTTCTGCCGGAGCGCTTTAAGCGCATGGCCGGCGGCTATGCCGCGCGACCTGCAGGTAGCCAGCACCATCAGACGCGCTGGCGCGCGCCGCATGGCCAGCGCGGAAAGAAGATTCAGCGTGGCATCGTCGGCCCAGTGCAGATCTTCAAGCACCAGGATAAGAGGCTTTGCGGCGGCCAGCTCTTCAAGCGCGGCGCACAGGTCTCCGGGCATGCGCTCGCCGGGCGCGCCGGCAGCAGCGTCGCCGGACCGGCCCAGCCTGGCCAGCCATGCCGGCGCAATGCGCAGCAAGGCACGGCAGGCCGCATCGCCATCGTCGGAGGCGCAAAGCTGGCCCAGGGCTTCCATCACCGGGTAGTACTCCTCCTTGATGCCCACTCCGGGAACGCACTGGCCGCGAGCCACCGCTATGGCCTGGCCCAGACTCTCAGGACGGCAGAAGGCGTCAACCAGCGCGGTTTTGCCAATGCCAGCCTCGCCGGTGATAAAGACGACGCGGCGCTGGGCCTGATTGAGATGATCAAAATCCGCTTTCAGGCGCTGGAGTTCGTTGCTGCGATTTACGAAACCGGCCGGTTTGATCTCGCATGGATAGGCCGCGCCGGGCGCGGAAGCGCGCATCTCGGTAACCGGCGCCACAAAACAGTAGCCGCGCTTGGGCAGCGTCTGGATAAAGCGAGGTTGCCCGGCGTCGTCGCCGAGAAGCTTGCGCAACTCGAGCATGTAGGTGCGCAGCACCTGCGGCTGCACAAACGTCTCCGGCCACAGGGCGTCAAGGAGCTCGTCGTGGGTCACCAGCCGTCCGGGACGGTCCACCAGGTATTCAAGCACTGCAAATGGCTTGGGCGGAAGGGGAATCTGTACGCTGCCGCGCCACAGACACCCATTGACCGCATCCAGCCGGAAAGGCTCGAACTGCTTCATGCCGCGGAATCTCCCAAAATATGCTCCCGTTCTTTTTTAGCAGTTTCCATGCCACATTGGCCGTCCCGCCGTAGAGCGAGGGGTTGCGGCTGATGGGCCGGAAAACGCATCCGGTTAAATGCATTCCCGCTTCCAACCGTCCATTTTCGAACACCGGTGTCCGCCTGGGAACAGTGGCGGCGCCCACTCTGCCAGAGATTCTACGCACGCGGCGCGGCTGGTTCGGGCGGCGTTCACCGCACTACAATCAATTCATGTTTACGGGAATTATCGAGCAGACCGGAACCCTGGTCAGCCTGGAAAGCCGCGGCGGCGTGCGGCGCATTACCGTGGAGGCGCCGGGCATCGCCGGGCGGCTGCGCGAGGGCGACTCGCTGGCGGTTTCCGGCGTCTGCCTGACCGCGCTCGACGTTAACCCAACTTACTTTCACGCCGACCTGGCTCAGGAGACGCTGAACCGCACTTCTCTTGGACGGCTAGGGCCTGGGGCACGAGTAAACCTGGAGCTGCCCACGGCGGCGGGAAGTCCGATGGGAGGACACATCGTCCAGGGGCACGTGGATGGTACGGGTACGCTGACGGCGCTGGAGCCGGTGATTCCGGCGAGCAGTCCGCAGTTTGACCGGCAGACCACCGACTGGACCCTGAGGGTGCGGGTTCCGGAAAAGACACGTCAGTGGATGGTGGAGAAGGGCTCAGTGACGGTGGAAGGGATCAGCCTGACCATCGCCGCAATCGACCTGAATGAGATCGGCATCGCCATTCTGCCGCTTACCTACTGGCGGACCAACCTGCACACGCTGGCGGCGGGCGCGCCGGTAAATATCGAGGCCGACGTGCTGGCCAAGCTGGCCGCGGCGCAGGCAGCGCAAAAGCCGGAATTCGACCTGACCGAGGGCTGGCTGGCGGCCAACGGCTATTGAGACGGAAAACGCTGAAAACGGGAAAATTTCGCCCGCTCGACCGTCCGGGAATGCCTGCCGAACGTTGTAGCCCCCATTCCCGTCTATTCGTTTGCCGATACTGATACCCTTGAGCAGAGCGTTCTGAAAAGAACCGCCGGGTGCCGGTGAGGTGTCAGGGCGGTAACCGGAGTTATGGCAGAGTTCGTCATCAAGCTGGCCGATGAGCGTGGCCGTATTCAGGAGCAGATCCAGACGGCGGCGACCGCCGAGGAGCTGCGCCAGCGCTTTACCCATGCCGGTTACCATGTCTTTTCTGTTCGCGCGCGCGGCGGACTGGGGCGTCGGCGGAAGGTGAGCCTTGAGCCGTTCCTGATCTTCAATCAGCAGTTCCTTACGCTCATCCGCGCCGGACTGCCGATTCTGGGCTCGCTGCAGATGCTGGGCCGTATCCAGAAGAACTCGCACTTTGCCGGGCAACTGGATGACGTGTCGAGCCGGGTGAAGACGGGCGAATCGCTGTCGGCGGCATTTGAGGCGCAGAGCGGGATTCCGGTCATGTACACGACCACGCTGCTGGCCGGCGAGCGCTCGGGCAATCTGCAGGAGGTTCTGGAGCGCTATGTGAGCTTTCAGCACGTCTCGCTCTCGCTGCGCAAAAAGCTGATCGGGGCGCTGATCTATCCCTGCGTGCTGCTGGTGCTGGTCTGCGGCCTGATGACTTTCATGTTCACGGTAGTGGTGCCGCAGTTTGCCGTGCTCTACGACCAGATTGGCGGCCGCCTGCCCACAATGACGGTGTGGCTGCTGGCTTTTGGCAAATGGATGCAGCACAACATCGTCTGGCTGGCGCTGGGAATCGCGATCGTGGGATTTGGCATGTACCGGTTTGCGATTACCGAGCGGGGACGGGACTTTGTGGACGGGGTGCGCGTGGGGCTGCCGGTGTTTGGCAAAATCTGGCTCAAATACCAGGTAGCCTTGTTTTCGCGCACGCTTTCCACGCTGCTGACGGGCGGCCTGCCGCTCGTGCCTTCGCTCGAGACGGCGGCCCGCTCGATCTCGTCGCGGCGGGTTTCAAGGGCAGTCGGGTCGTCGATTACGACGGTGCGCGAGGGCAAGAGCCTGGCGGAGTCGCTGGCGCGCACCGAGGTGTTTCCGCAACTTTCAATCGACATGATCACGGTGGGCGAGCAGACCGGCGCACTGCCGCAGATGCTCAACTCGGTGGCGGAGTTTTTCGAGGAAGACGTGGCCACCGCGCTGGCCGCCGCACTGGCGCTGATCGAACCGGCCATTCTCATCGTAATGGGCGTGGTAGTGGTCTTCATTCTCATCTCGCTTTACCTGCCCATCTTCTCGCTGGGTCAGGCTGGCGGAATGTCGGGGTAAAAGCTATGGCCGATGCAAATGTGATGATTCTTCCGGTGGCGATGGCCGGCAACGAGCGCGAGCAGGCCGAGGCGCTGGCGCGACGGTATCACGCCGCGTTCGTCGACCTGAAGAACTTCAAGATCCAGCACGAACTGCTGCGCACGGTGCCAGTGGAGCTGATGTTCCGCTATAACTTCGTGCCCATTGAGCAGCGGCCCGAGGCGCTGGTGATCGCCGTCAGCGACCCCTCGCGGCTGATGGTGCTGGATGAGATTGCCGGGCTGCTGGGACAGCGGATTCAGCCGCGCGTGGCCACGCTCTCGCAGATCACCGACCTGCTGAAGAAGACCGAGCAGTCGCAGCGGGTTCTGGACGAGGCCAGCGAGGGACTTACCTTCGATGTGCTTACCGGCGAAGACAACCCCGACGAGAACATCTCGATCGAGAAGCTGACCAGCGAAGAAGACATCAGCCCGATCATCCGCCTGGTGGACACCACGATCTTTACCGCTCTGGAGCGCCGCGCGTCGGATATCCATATCGAAACCAACGACGACTCGGTGGTGGTGAAGTACCGCATCGACGGCGTGCTGCAAGCGGCGATGGCCCCGATTGCGCGCGAGCACCATTCGACGATTCTGAGCCGCATCAAGATCATGAGCGAACTGGACATTGCCGAACGGCGCGTGCCGCAGGACGGGCGCTTCCGGGTGCGCTACAAGGGGCGGCTGATCGATTTCCGTGTCTCCATCATGCCCACGGTGCATGGAGAAAACGCAGTGCTTCGCGTGCTCGACAAGGAATCGATGAGCGAGAAATTCCGCAATCTGACGCTCGATGTGGTCGGCTTTGCGGAGTCGGATCTGAGGCGCTTCCGGCGCTATATCCGGGAGCCGTACGGGATGGTGCTGGTGACCGGCCCGACCGGTTCCGGCAAGACAACCACGCTGTACGCAGCGCTGAACGAGATCAAGAGCGACGAAGACAAGATCATTACCATTGAAGACCCGGTGGAGTACCAGATTCGCGGCATCACCCAGATTCCGGTGAACGAGAAGAAGGGGCTCACCTTTGCGCGCGGGCTGCGCTCGATTCTGCGCCACGATCCGGACAAGATTCTGGTGGGCGAAATCCGCGACCAGGAGACAGCGCAGATCGCCATCAACTCCGCGCTGACCGGACACCTGGTGTTCACCACCGTCCACGCCAACAACGTGGTGGACGTGCTGGGACGCTTTCTCAACATGGGCGTCGAGGCGTACAACTTCGTGTCGGCGCTCAACTGCATTCTGGCGCAGCGGCTGGTGCGCACCATCTGCGAGTACTGCGTGCATACGGTGCACTACACCAGGGACGAACTGACGGTGGGCGGCCTCGATCCGGACGAGTGGCAGGATTTTGGATTCCGCGAGGGCGCCGGCTGCATGGAGTGCGGCGGGACCGGCTATCGGGGGCGTACCGCGATTCACGAGCTGCTCGATTTGACCGATCCGATCCGCGAGCTGATTCTCGAAAAGAAGCCCACGTCGGAGGTCCGCAAGATGGCGCAGCGGGAAGGCATGACGTTTCTGCGCGAGTCGGCGCTGGACCGTGTGCGGCACGGGCTGACTACACTCAAAGAGATCAACAAAGTCACATTTATCGAGGCCTCACGCTAGTGCCAGCTCTCTTCGACAAGGTAAAGACCAGCGCGCAGCCGGGCGGACGGCCGCCGGCGGCGGTGGAGTTGACGGCCGAGGGCGCGCTGGCAGCCGCATCGCCCGGTCCGGGCCAGGCGCCGGTCTACGCCTTTGCGCCGCTGCCGCCCGAGGCGCTGGCGGCTGGCATCGAGCATGCCAACCTGCGCGCGCCGCAGGCTGTGGCCGAGGCGATTCGCTCCGCGCTCGACCAGGTTTCTCCACGCACGCGCTCGGTAACGCTGGTGCTGCCGGACACCGCGGTGCGCGTCTTTGTGCTCGACTTCGACGCTCTGCCGGCCAAAGCATCGGAAGCCATCTCTGTGATCCGGTTCCGGCTGCGCAAGATGATTCCCTTCGACGCCGAGCATGCCGGAATCAGCTACCAGGTGCTGAGCCAGAGCAAAGGCGAGTGCAAGGCGCTCACGGCAGTGATGCCGGGACCGATTCTGGCCGAATACGAGAGCGCGATGCGGGCCGCGGGTTACGAAGCAGGTGCGGTGCTGCCGTCGAGCCTGGCCGCGCTGGAGATGGCCGATTCGCTCGAAGCCGTGTTGGCCGCCAATCTGAGCGATGCCGCGATTACAACTCTGATTACCACGGGGCAGGACCTGCTGCTCTATCGCACCCTCGATCTGCCGGTGAACGCCGGAGAACGGGTTGCCGAAATCCGGCGCAGTGTCGCCGTGGCCACCGCTTATTTTGAAGACAAGCTGGGCGCGCCTCCACGCGTGCTGCACTATACGGGCAACCGCGATGCGGCGGAGTTTGCGGGCTGGCTGGGAAACGGCGGTCATCCTTTAATCGAGCCCACTGCAATCGAGCCGCCCACAGCCGAACTGGCCGTGGTCGAATTGGCCGAACGGCCGTTAAGCGGCATGCTGACGCCGCTAGGCCAGCAGAGCATTGCCGGCGTGGCTGGAGCGCTGGCCCGCGGCGGCGTACATGCGGGAGCGGCTCGATGAGGATCACGCTCAATCTGGCCACGCGCCCCTTCGTCGACCTTGGGCCGGCGATCAAACGGCTGCGCATCGCCATGGGCGTGCTGGCCGGGGTTTGCCTGTTGCTGCTGCTGGGGCTGCACGAGGTGCATCAGAAAGCAGAAAAGGCGCGGGCCCATGAGCACTCCCTGGACGGCGCGATTGCCCGGTTGCAGAACGAGCGTCAGGGCTATGTTGCGATGATGAAGAAGCCGGATAACGCCGCGCTGGTGGCGCAGGTGGAGATGCTCAACCAGCTCTTCGGCCAGAAGTCCTTCTCATGGACGCTGGCGATGGAGAATCTCGAGACGGTGCTGCCGGCGGGCGTGCAGGTTACGCAGATTCAGCCGGTGCGCGCCAAGAGCGGCCAGATCACGCTGCAACTGCGCGTGCTGGGGCCGCACGATCTTTCCGTGGACCTGGTGCGAAACCTGGAACACTCCAAACGCTTCCGCAATCCGCGCATCTCTGGGGAAAGCGCGGAGTCGAGCGGCAGCGGACCCAACCAGCGGCTGGAGCCGGTGAGCGCCTCCAATCGCTTCGAATTCGACCTGCTGGCCGACTACAATCCGCCCACGCCGGAAGAAGAGATCGCGAACCGGAAGCCCGGGAAGCGATCGGCCGCTCGAGAAAAAGAAAAGCCGCAGGCAGGCACCCGCCGGACTCGGCGACCTGCGGCGCCGGCCGCGCAGCAACAAGGCCGTCAGCCTTACACGGGCGGCACGCCGCATGGAGGTGCGCGATGAGCCAGCAGCGCATATCTCCGTGGCGCGAGCGGCTCGCTTCGCCGCTTACATGGCATTACGCAGGCTGCGCGCTGCTCGTCGTCGTCGCCATTTTCATGGCTGTGCGGCTTGGACTGGATTGGGTGGCGATTGACAGCCACGCCTCCGAAGTGCTGGCGGGCAAACAGGTGGAACTGAAAGCCATGCAAGTGCAGACTACCCCGCTGCGCGGTCTGGACAAGCGGGTGGAGCATTCGCGCGATCAGGTCGGAGCATTTTACGCCAAGCGCATTCCGCCGAACTACTCCACGATCTCCAGCCGTATAAGCGCGCTGGAAGTGGCCTCCGGCGTGAGGCTCACGCGCGTGGAGTACACGCAGGGAGAGCCGGGCAATTACCTGACCAAGATTGCCATGGATGCCAGCATTACCGGCGAGTATCCGGCCATTATGCGGTTCATCAACAGCCTGGAGCGCGACCCGATCTTTTTTGTGATTGAAGGCATGACGCTGACCGGCCAGCAGGGCGGAACCGTGAGTCTGCGCATGCAGGTCTCCACATGGCTGCGGCCGGCGGACGCGCTGGCCAGCGGACTGCCGCCGACGCCGAAGTCCGCGCAATCAGCCGCAAGCCAGGAGGGCGAATAACCATGGCTCTCCCGTTGGGACTCGAAAACAAGAAGCAGGTCTACCTGGTCATGGTGCTGTTCCTCAATATTCTGGTCGGGGGCGGCTACGAGTTGTATTCGTATTTTTCTTCGCCGTCCACGCCTCCTCCGCCCGAGACGCACCTGGTTTCGCAGGCCAGAAACACGGCCGGAACCGCCGGACAGACTTCTTCGACGGCGCAGGAAGCCGAAAAACTGAGCAATGCGGGCATTGATCCGACCCTGCATTTTGAGCTGCTGGCGCAGAGTGAGGACGTGGAATACGAGGGCAGCGGCCGCAATATCTTTTCGGCCAGCTCGGCGCCGCTGGTGAATATTCCCAGACCGGTTGCGCCGGCGCGTCCCGGCCTGGCGGCCAACGCAGTGCAGCCTCCGTCCGCACCCGGACCACCAGCTATCGACCTGAAGTACTTCGGCTACAGCGAAGACAGGGACAGGACCATCAAGGCCTTCTTTGTACACGGAGAGGACATCTTCATTGCCACCGCGGGGCAGGTGGTGGACCACCGCTACAAGATCGACAACATCAAACCAGGAAGCGTGCAGGTAACGGATATGGGCTACAACAACACCCAGACACTCACGCTGACCGCGTTCTAAGCAGGATGCAGAATCTAACTACAACCCGGCGGCGTGGGAAACCCGGCGAAGAGGGCTATCTGCTGCTCTCGATCATGTTCCTCCTGTTTCTGCTGGCGCTGAGCCTTTCCATTGCCGCGCCCAGGCTGGCCAGATCGATTCAGCGCGACCGCGATGTGGAGACCATGGAGCGCGGTAAACAGTACATCCGCGCCGTGCAGCTTTATTACCGCAAGTTTCACTCGTATCCGCCCTCGGTGGACGCGCTGGTTAAGTCCAACGACATTCGCTTTCTACGCAAGAAGTACACCGACCCCATTACCGGCAAAAGCGACTGGAAGCCCATCCTGTACGGCCAGAACAAGGTGCCGGTTGCGATGGGATTCTTCGGGCAGCCGCTGGGAACCAGTTCGGTGGCGGGCATTGGGCCAAGCGGCAACAACACCCCCAGCGGCCCGGGCGGCGGGCTGTTCCCTTCGTCGGGCAGTTCCTCGCCGACGGATACCTCGAGCGGAAGCCCGGCATCCACCGGTCAGACAGGGACGACGGGCGCTTCAGGCACGGCTGCCGGCGCGACCGGAACGGGCAGCGGCACGAGCAGTAGCTCCGACTCCTCGGGCCAGACATTCGGCGGCGGGGGAATTATCGGATTTTCGCCGGGAAGCTCGAAGCAGTCGATCCTGATCTGGAAAAAGAAGGACCACTACAACCAGTGGGAGTTCACCTACGACCCGATCATGGATATGCGGACCATGGGCGGCGGCAACACCGGCGCGATCGGGCAGCCGGCGAGCAACACAACCACTCCCGTCGGTTCCCCCGGCACACCAACCGGTTCAGGCTCTGGCGGCTCAGGCTTTAGCCTGGACTCCAGCCCGTCGTCCAGTAGCGGAAGCAGCAATTCTCCGCAGCAGTAAGTTTTGCCGCCGGCTGCGCATCATCTTTCTGCACAAACGTTCTTCCTGCACAGACGTTCCTGCGCACACGCGCAAAGGGCCGCCATCTCGGGATAGCGGCCCTTTTAATCTTCCCTGAAATCCTGTAGCGGTACCGCTGCGCTTACACGCTGAAGGAGGAGCCGCATCCGCAGGTCGACTTCACCTGTGGATTTTCGAACTTGAAGCCGGCGGCTTCCATGGTCTCAACGTAGTCAACGATGCAACCGTTCAGGTACATGAGTGAAGTGGAGTCAACAAAGACTTTCAGGTCGTCGAAGTTAAAGACCTTGTCCATCATGCCGCTCTGATTCTCGAAGGCCATGGAGTACTGGAAGCCGGAGCAGCCTCCACCGACAACGCCAACGCGCAGGCCGGCGGGAAGCGGATCCTGAGTGGCCATGATTTCGCGCACCTTGGCAATAGCCTGCGGAGTGAGGCTGATCGGCGGCGTCTTAACGGATTCCTGTGCAGGTGCAACTGTAGCGGTGGCCATGGATTTCTCCCGGTTTCTTAAGTGAGTGCCCTGCCTTCAAGAGTACCGCTGGCCAGACAGGAATACAAGCCCTGCTGACCGGTTCCACGTAAAGGCGCTGCATATAAGATGCCGCAGCCGCACCCGAAGTCGCACTACCATCCGGGCCGGCTGTGCCCGTACTGGGGCGAAGGTTTAGAGAACATGGAAGGACAGCCGGGCGAAAATTCCGCTTTCCGGCGCAGATATTGGCGGACAATCGCACCAGATTCGGGCTATGATATTCAGCCATCGAGGCCCCTCTACCCCCGAGACCGCGTTTCCGTCACGGACCCGCTGGTTCTGGTACCCCGGCAGCCTGTTGGAGGTGGGTATGATGACATTCGTTCCGATCATGTGGTCGGTCTGGAGCACGCTTGTCGTAGTAATGGCCGGCCTGCACATCTATCGCTCAAGTCTAACCCGGGACGAGGAAGACCAGATCTTTCTCGATGACTCCTTTGAGCACGAAAGATCCGCTCAGGCCGTGATTGTCGCCCGGGTTTCCAAGGTAGAGCCGGTGCTGCGGGTGGCGCAGTGGCTGGTAGTAGGCATGACCGTCATTGTGCTGGCCTACTACGTCCGCGACATCCTTGTGCACCTGAACATAATCGGGTCGTAACGGACCCTTCTATCCTCACCGCAAGAAGGCCTCGCCTGAGGCCTATGGTTAGTTTGCGCGCGCGATGGCCTTGCGATGGCGGACCTGCGCCATGAAGGGTTGTGTCTCCCGACGACGATCACGAGCCACAGGCCGCGCATCTGCTCGGCGGAGATGCGCGCAGCCATTGACGAAGCTGCAAGCAAAGCGGGCCGGAATCCGCTACTCGACTTCCTGGTTGGCGCGGTAGCCGTCACGTGCGATGATCTGGTACTTGAGCGGCTTGTGCTTCTGGTCCTGTATGCGCAGCGGCTGCCCTTCGGCGTCGACCAGTTCCACGCGCAGCTTGCGGTAGGTGCCGTCCTGCTTGGTGTTGGTGGGCTGATAGACCAGCTCATATTTAGCGCGGATATTTTGGTTGATGGTGCGCACCATGTCGGGCAGCTCGCCGCTGAACTTGGGCTCGAACCACATGCCGCCGGTGTCCTGCGCAAAGGTGCGCATCTCGTTGTCGGCCTGCAGATAGTCCATATCGCGCATGGAGGCCATCATGCCGCCGCGGCCTTCGGTCATCTCGCGCAGCAGTCCGCCGGTGGAGATGGCGTAAATGGTGATGTTCTGCGAGTTCTTCACGGCCTTGAGAATCTTGTCGAAGGTGAGCTTCGACATCGAGTCAATGCCCGAAGCGATGAGGATGATGTACTTCTGGCCGGGAATGCGGGACAAGCGATCCATGGATTCGTAGAGCGCGTCGAAGACATTGGTCTCGCTGAACGCGGCGGGCATGGCCACGGACATGCCCAGTTCGTTGATGGCCTGCTGAATCTGGGTCTTGTCCTGGGTGAAGTCGACATAGATGTGGCTGCGCATGTCGAATGTCACCAGAGCCACGTAGTCCTGAGGACGTAGCTGCTGTGTAAAGGCCCACGCGGCATTGAGCATGTCTACCCGGAAGACCCAGCCCCGCGCGGCGTACTCGCAGAGCAGCAGCGCGGTAATGGGTGCTTCGACGCGCTTGAATCCCAGTATTTTCTGCTGCACGCCGTCTTCATAGACGCGGAAGTTGTCCGGCTTGAGTCCCGGCACAAACTGGCCTGTCTTTTGCAGCAGCACGCCCACATCCACGGTAACCTCCGGCACCTCCACATGAAAGGAAACCGGAGGCATTCCCTCAGGCCTGGTGACCTTGGGCTCGGGCGGAGCCGGCGGCGCGGGCGGTACGTCGTCGGGATTCTCTTTTCTTTTGGGAACCGCGATCACACCCGTGTCGCCGCTGGGGCCGCCGGCCGCGGGCGCAGTCTGATCCTGCGGCTGGGCCGCTGGCTGGGACTGGCTTTGCGCGGCGCAGAACGGCGCTGCCGCAATGGCCGCGGCAGCCAGAAGCAGGACCGCAAATCGGATTGGGCGGAGGGAACGGAAAGTTGTGCGCGGGCTGAACATAGCAACCTCTTTGCTCACAAGCATAGATGATCCAATCGGCCGCCGTGGAGCAAGGCCCTCACCGGTGGCTGTACTCTAATAGACGTGAATACCTGCCTGAAGGAAACCGGGGTGTGGCTGGCCGCGATGGCAGCCGGAATGGCCGTGTGGCCGGCCGCAGCCGTTGGCGCGCAACAGGCGCCGGCGCCAACCGCGACCACAGAGACAGCCCCGCCGCCGAGCACCGGGGGATTCTTCCCACTGAGCGAGGTGCATCGCGGACTGACCGGCACGGCATGGACCGTGTTTGAAGGCACCCGGCCCGACCCTATGCCAGTGGAGATTCTGGGAGTGCTACATGGGGCTCTGGGCCCGCACCAGGATCTGATCCTGGCGCGTCTGCACGGCTCCAGGGCAGAGTACACCGGCGTAGTGGAAGGGATGAGCGGGAGCCCGGTTTACATTGGCGACAAGCTGCTGGGCGCGCTTTCTTACCGCATCGGCCAGTTCAGCAAAGAACCGATTGCGGGCATTACGCCCATTGAGCAGATGCTGCAGGTGCGCGACCTGCCGATTGACGATATGAAGGTGGCGGCCGCGTCCGAGAGCGATACGAACTTTCGCGTGATCGACACGCCGCTGGTGATGAGCGGGTTCAGCCCGCAGGCAATCGCGTTCTGGCAGAAACAGATGAGCGGTACCGGACTGGCAACAGTGGCGGCAGGCGGGCTGGGTGGCTCCTCGACCGCAGACGCGCAGCCTTCCGCGGCCGCCGCGGCATCGCTTGAGCCGGGCTCGGCGATCAGCGCGCAACTGGTTCGCGGCGACCTGGAGATTTCAGCCACCTGCACGATTACCTACATCGATCCCAAACAACTGCTCGCCTGCGGCCACCCGATTCTGCAGGCGGGCACGGTCTCACTCCCAATGACGACGGCCGATGTGGTAACCACGCTGGCCTCGCCACTGAATGCCTTCAAGATCATCAATACGGGCGCGACGGTGGGCGCGTTTACCGAGGATCGGAGCTCGGCGATTCGCGGCGTGCTGGGCGCAAGCGCGCAGATGATTCCCATGCGCATCGGGCTCAACGGTCCTGACGATCATCGCACGCTGCACGTGGAGATTCTAGACCTTCCCGCGCTCACGCCGCAGGCCATGATGGTGACGCTTTACCAGTCGCTGCTGCAGTCCAACGTGAGCACCTCATTGATGAGCTACCATCTGACCGGCAGCATCGATCTTGACGGCTTCCCCGCGGTGCCGCTCAACCTGTGGTCCACGCCCGGCGAACCCGCTCCGGCGCCGCTCATGCTTGCGCTGCTCGCCGGCCAGCAGTTCACGGCGCTCTATACAAACGGCGCGCGCCAGGGCGCCATTCGCGGCGTCGACCTCCATGTGGATGAGATTCCGCGCCGCATCGGCATTGAGCTTAAAAGCGCGCGGCTCATCTCCAACGATATTGTGCACGCCGGCGACACGGTGGAAGTGGAGGCGACCGTCCAGCCCTGGCAGCAGCCGGCGCGCAATGTGCGCATTTCGGTACGCCTGCCCGGTCGGCTGGACTCGGGCAATCTGCGGCTGCTGGTCTCAAACGGCTCAACTCTGGACCACACGCTGCATCAGCCGCAGGTGCCGCCGCAGCCTGCAACGCTTGCCAGCCTGCTGGAAGAGGCGCGCATGCAGCACGCCGCCGACCGCATCTACGTGAGCCTGCTGGTGCCCGAGGCGCAAGCCGGGATAAGCGGACAGACGCTGTCGGGCATTCCGCTTTCCGTGGCCAATGCGCTTGAGCCCGAGCGCGCGAGCAGAGACGTGATCTTGAACGGCGAGTCGGCGCAACTGGCGGCCGAGGCGCCGGCCGGCGGCGTGCTTTCCGGTTTTCAGGTACTCGACCTGCACATTGAGCCTGGCGGCGGTTTAAACTAATGCCGGGGCAGCAGAACCTACCCGTTTCTACGTTGCACCGAGACTGGGACGCCGGTCATTCCGGCCAATTTCTTTCACGCGCCAGTGAGGACTCCGAAACATGGCTCAAATTCACGGCCTTGCAGCTCACGCAGCAGGAGCGGAACTTCTGCCTTACCATTACGACCCAGGCAAGCTGGGCTCCGACGATGTGGAGATCGCCATCAGCCACTGCGGCATTTGCTACAGCGATCTTCACCTGATCTCCAACGACTGGGGCTTCAGCCAGTATCCGTTCATTCCAGGGCATGAGGTGATCGGCACGGTCGCGGCTGTGGGCAGCGACGTTCGCCTGCACAAGGTAGGCGACCGGGTGGGGCTGGGCTGGCAGTCGAACTCGTGCCGCGAGTGCGAATGGTGCATCAAGGGGATGGAGAATCTCTGCGCGTCGTCTGAGGCAACGTGCGTGCGCCGCAACGGCGGCTATGCCGACCGGGTGCGCGCCAATGCGCATTTCGTGATTCCCATTCCGGAGGCGCTCAACAGCGAGCATGCCGCGCCGCTGCTGTGCGGCGGCATTACGGTCTACAATCCGCTCCGCAGCCACGGCGTTCATCCCGGGTCGCGGGTGGGCATTGTAGGCATTGGCGGGCTGGGCCACCTGGCTATTCAGTTCGCGCGCGTCTTTGGCGCGGAGGTGACGGCGTTCTCGTCGTCGGCCGGCAAGGAAGCGGAGGTGCGCGCACTGGGCGCGCATCGGTTTGTGAATACGCGCGAGTCAAAGGCGATGAAGGAAGTGGCAGGTACGCAGGATTTTCTGCTGACCACGATTAACGCCGATCAGGACTGGGGCACATACATTCAGGCGCTGCGGCCCACCGGTACGCTGTGCTTTGTAGGCGTTCCGCCAGCGCCGATTTCGCTGCAGGCGTTTCCGCTCATCTCCGGCATGCGCAGCGTGACCGGCAGCCCGATCGGCAGCCCGCACATGTTGCGCGAGATGATGGACGTGGCTGCGCGACACGGCGTGAAAGCCACCACCGAGTGCTTTCCGATGGCCAAGGCCAACGAGGCTATCGAAAAGGTGAAGAAGAACAAGGTACGGTATCGGGCGGTGCTGGCCAACCAGGCGTAAAATGCGCAATCAACCGGCGAAGCTTGTGCCCAGGCAAAGCCGCATGCCCTTCCATATAACCGCGAGCGGACCGCTTGCGAAATGAGCCTATGCGCGCGGGTAGATGAAGTAAACCAGCCCGAGATAATCATCGGTCAGCAGAAAGCTGTCGGGACCGATGCGCAAGATGCCGCAGGGACGGCCGTGGACCTTGGGCTTTCCATTTTCAAGCGTGAGAAATCCAGTGATCAGGTTACGCGGTCTGCGGTCCGATGGCGAGAAACGCGCCACGCGATAGCCGGTGCCGATGTGGGGATGGCTGGCGCCGTGCAGCGCGACTAGAAAGCTGTCCTGGAACACCATGTCGGTGGATGGAAAGTATGCAAAGCCAAGCGGCGAGCTGTGCGCGGCAAAAGTGGTATAGGCCAGCGGAACGTGGTCGCAGGATTTGAGCGGCTGCGGCGCGTGGCCCAGCGCGGCGTTGGGATCGGGGCCAACTGCGTGACCGCCCCCGGCGACAAGATTGGTGCCGGCCGCGGCTACGCCGGTCTGCCTGCCATAGATCGAGTCTGCCGCATCGCCGGCGGGAGTCGGCGCCATCTTGCTCGGATCGTCAAGCGTGGGCAGCGGCGTGGTATCGAGCACTGGTTTGCCGTGCGCAAAATAGCAGGCGGGCCATCCATAGTTGAGCGGAGCGGCCGGATCTTTGTCGATCTCGAAGAATGTATCTTCCGGCAACTGGTCGCCGAGGTGGTCGTCGCCCATGTTGGTGGCGAACAGAGCGCCGCCGTCAACATCGGCAATGGCGTGAAGATCGACCGCATTGCGCAGCCCCTGCGCAATCAGGACCGGATGCTTACCGTCAGGGTCCATGCTGACTACCGAGGCGCGCAGCACTTCGTGTTCCTGGCAGTAGTTGCATGACGAGCCCGCTGAGATGAAGATGCGCGTTGCGCCGTTGACCTGCGCCACCGCAACGGTGCGGGTGAGATGCCAGCCGCCATACTTGTAGCTGAGGCCGTAGCCGGGAAAACGCATGAGCGTCTCCGGCGGAGAAGACGGCGCGTTGTCGCCAGCGTTGTACTTGTAGCGCACGAGCCTGCCGGTCAGGGGCAGATAGAGCCAGCTTTGACCTGTCGCCGGGTCGGTCCAGAATGCGAGATTGTTGGGATTGCGCAGGTGATCGAGATAGTGAATGACGCGTCTGAAGGTGTGGGTGTGCGCGTCCCAGCCATCGAGGATGAAAACCGATCCCCGCGTGTTGTCTGAGATGTCATGCATGCCGGTGACGAAGATGCGGCCATCGGGCGACCGGGCTAAAAAACGGACACGTCGCAGGCCGCTGGCGGCAATGTCGATGTCCAGAGACGCGGGCAGCGACAGCGTAATGGACTTGCCTGAAGCATAGTGGAGCGTGTGCCGCACCTGGGCACGCGAAGGCAGCGCGCAGACGAACGCGAAGAAAAGTCCAAGAGCCGGTAAGAGTGAGCGTGGCCACACGTTCCCAGTGTAGACGCGCCGATTGCGGACAAAAAAAGCTGCTCACCCGATTTCCTGACTCGAAGGCCACGGGGCTTTGACAGCCCCGCCCTTCGGATCAGGTGCGGATGAACAGCCTTTTCAGACATACACGCCGTCTGGACTTCTTCAAACCTGTCCCGCGGAATCAAGCCAGGTCGAAGCGATCCAGGTTCATGACTTTGGACCAGGCAGCCACGAAGTCCTTGACGAAGAGCTGCTGCGCATCGCTGCTCGCATACACCTCCGCAAGGGCGCGAAGCTGGGCATTGGAACCGAAGGCGAGATCAACCACAGTGGCTGTCCACTTCAGGTCGCCCGTCCGCCGGTCGTGCCCTTCCAATACGTTCTCAGAAGTCTCGGATTTCTGCCACTTCGTGTTCATGTCCAACAGGTTCACGAAGAAATCGTTAGTGAGAGTCTCAGGCCGCTTGGTGAAGACGCCGTGCGCGGAGTGCCCGAAGTTGGCGCCCAGCACACGCAGGCCGCCGATCAGCACCGTCATCTCGGGAGCAGTGAGGGTGAGCAACTGCGCCTTGTTCAGCAACAGATTGGCGGCAGCCCCGTTGAGCCCCTTGCAGGCGTAATTGCGGAAGCCGTCCGCGGGCGGTTCCAGAACGGCGAACGACGACACATCGGTCTGCTCCTGCGAGGCGTCCATGCGGCCGGGCGCAAAGGGAATCTTCACGTCCTGGCCGGCCTTCTTCGCGGCGGCCTTCACGGCGGCGCTGCCCGCAAGCACGATCAGATCAGCTAGCGATATCTTCTTGCCGCCGGACTGCGCACCGTTGAACTCCTTCTGTATCGCTTCGAGCTTCGACAGCACCGCGGCCAATTCAGCCGGCTGGTTCACCTCCCAGTCCTTCTGCGGCGCAAGCCGAATACGCGCGCCGTTGGCTCCGCCGCGCCGGTCGCTGCCGCGGAAGGATGCCGCAGCGGCCCACGCGGTGGTGACAAGCTGGGAGATCGACAAACCGGAGGCCAGGACTTTGGCCGTCAGAGCTTCGATGTCCTTCTCGTTGATCAGCACATGGTTCACTGCGGGAATCGGGTCCTGCCAGATGAGCTCTTCCTTGGGCACCAGCGGACCAAGGTAGCGGGCAACCGGGCCCATGTCACGGTGCGTCAACTTGTACCAGGCGCGCGCGAATGCATCCGCGAACTCGTCCGGATGGTCTTTGAAACGGCGCGAGATCTTTTCGTAAGCAGGATCCATGCGCAGGGCTATGTCCGTGGTGAGCATGGACGGCGCACGGCGCACGGACGGATCGTGCGGATCGGGCATCGCATTGGCGCCGGCATCCCCCTTCGGCTTCCACTGGTGCGCGCCGGCCGGGCTCTTGGTCAATTCCCATTCGTAGCCGAACAGATTTTCAAAGAAGTTGTTGCTCCACTGGGTCGGCGTCGTTGTCCAGATCACTTCCAGTCCGCTGGTAATCGCGTCTGTGCCCACACCGGAGCCAAAGCTGTTCTTCCAGCCCAGTCCCATCTCCTCATAGGACGCGCCCTCCGGTTCCACACCAACGTTACTCGCCGGAGCCGCGCCGTGGGTCTTGCCAAAGGAGTGGCCGCCGGCGATCAGGGCCACGGTCTCTTCGTCGTTCATCGCCATACGGGCGAAGGTTTCGCGGATATCCCGGGCTGCCGCGATCGGGTCCGGGGTGCCGTTGGGGCCCTCCGGGTTCACGTAGATGAGGCCCATCTGCACGGCCGCCAGCGGGTTGGCCAGATCGCGGTCGCCGCTATAGCGCTGGTCGCCCAGCCACGTGGTTTCAGGACCCCAGTCGACATCCTGCTCCGGCTCCCAGATGTCCTCGCGGCCGCCGCCGAAGCCAAAGGTCTTGAAGCCCATGGACTCGAGAGCGACGTTGCCGGCGAGAATCATCAGGTCTGCCCAGGAGATTTTGCGGCCATATTTCTGCTTGATGGGCCAGAGCAGCCGGCGCGCTTTGTCGAGGCTGACATTGTCCGGCCAACTGTTGAGCGGCGCGAACCGCTGCGAGCCCCTGCTGCCGCCGCCGCGGCCGTCGTAGGTACGGTAGGTGCCCGCCGAGTGCCAGGCCATGCGGATGAAGAGTGGTCCGTAGTGACCGAAGTCGGCCGGCCACCAGTCCTGCGAATCCGTCATGAGGGCGTGGAGGTCCTTGATTACCGCATTCAGATCGAGGGTTTTGAACTCCTCGGCGTAATCGAACTGCTCACCCATGGGACTGGACAGCGCAGAGTGCTGATGCAGAATTCCCAGGTTCAACTGATTGGGCCACCAGTCGCGGTTACCCTTTACGCCTGCCTCTGTGTGCGCGAGCACTCCGCCCGAAAATGGGCATTTCGATTCGTTCGACATGATTTCTCCTGTTCGTTCGTGCGCCATTGACTGGCAGGTTCAGTGAAGAGTTTGAAAAGTTGAAAGATGACCCACTCGATGGTTCGGAACTCGATGACAGGCTGCCAACGCGTGCTCAGGGCCCAAACACCAGACTAAGCTCCTACCCAGCGATAAGGAAAATCAATTGTTTCTACAATGACGATTGTTACGCTCTATGATAAAAGCGGGAAAGTTTTTCGGGCCGACTTATGAATCTTCAGGATCTCCGTTATCTGGTTGCCGTTGCCGAGCACCGCCACTTTGGCCGGGCGGCGGAGGCGTGCAACGTGAGCCAGCCCACGCTGAGCAGCCAGATCAAAAAACTCGAAGAGGAGCTGGGCGTGACGGTGCTGGAGCGCACCAACAAGCGCGTGGACCTGACGCCGGTGGGCAGCCAGATTCTGGCTCATGCGCGCTGCGCGCTGGCCGAGGCCGCGCAGATGGAGGACGTGGCACGGGCGGCGCGCGACCCGCTGGTGGGTTCGCTGAAGCTGGGCGTGATTCCCACGCTTGCGCCTTACTTGATGCCGATGATCCTCAAGCCGCTGAAGCAGGCTTACCCTGGGCTCAGGCTGGAGCTATGGGAGGACCAGACGCGGTCTCTGATTGACGGGCTGCGCAACCACCGGTTGGATGCCGCGCTGCTGGCCACGCCTCCCGACGCGCCGGAGATTACCGAACTGGTGCTGTTTGACGAGCCGCTTTTGGCCGCGCTGCCGCTGGGTCATCGACTGTGCCGGGCGGCCAGCATCAGCGAAGACGCGCTGGCCGGGGAGCTGCTGGTGCTGGCCGACGGGCACTGTTTGGCCAACCAGGCAATGGCCGCCTGCGGCGCGCGCAACGGCGTACAACGCGGGGCGATGCCCGCCACCATGCAGGCCTCGACTCTGGAGACGCTGGTGAACCTGGTGGCTGCGGGTTACGGAACCACGCTGTTGCCGGCGCTGGCTGCCGACTCGTTTCGCAGGCGGGAGATTGTGCTGCGGCCGCTGGCCGGCGCTTCTTTCCGGACCATCCGACTGGCTAGCCGGCCGGGGTTTCCGCGGCCGCAGGCGCTGCGCGCCGTGGAGCGGGTGATTCGCAAGGCCGTGAACGCGGCCACCGGAAAAAAGTGACTGGAAATCGCAAATTTTAGCTGTGGATTCTCTGTGGAAATCTGGCGTAAATCTACCGGTGAATCCGGCGATTTCAAGACAATTTCCGGTAATCCCCGAAGAAGTGGGATTCGGACCCCCCTTATCCACAAAAACACCCCTTGTTGACGTTGACCCCCCTCCCCCCGGCTCCGTAGAGTCTCTAATCAAGACAGGTTTTTTGTTGCTTTGCCGGCGGCAATGGAGCCACACAGCCGCCTCCAGGCAGGCATAAAGCCTTTCCTCAGGTTTTGGAGAGACGATGCTGAAATTAAAGAAGATCCACATCCTCGGGTTCAAGAGTTTCTGCGACCGCACGGAACTAACGGTTTCAGGAACCGGAATCGCCGTAGTGGTTGGCCCCAACGGCTGCGGCAAGTCGAATATTCTCGACGGCGTGAGCTGGGTGCTGGGTGAGCAGAGCGCCAAGACCCTGCGCGGCGCCAACATGCAGGATGTGATCTTTGCCGGCACGCGGGAGCGCAAGCCGCTGGGCATGGCCGAGGTGACGCTGACCATGATTGACCCCGAGGCTTACGAAGGGCCGATTCCAGTGGAGCCGGAGGTGGTGGTAGACAGCGAGAACCCGTCGGATTGGAACGAGGATGAGTTCCGCCGGCAGCGCGCAGCCGAGGCCGAGGAGATGGTGGCTTCGGAACAGCCCGGCCAGGTGATCGAGGAAGACGCCGACCAAAGTACGCCCAGGCAGCCGGCTGCGCAGGAGGCCGAGGGACCACAGGCGGTGGTGCTGAAGATTCGCCGGCGCAAGTTTCATCGCACGCCGCAGAAGGGCGAGGTGGTGATTACGCGGCGGCTGTTCCGCACCGGCGAAAGCGAGTATCTGCTGAACGGCAAGCTCTGCCGCCTGCGTGACATTCAGGACATCTTCATGGGCACGGGCCTGGGGCCGGAGAGCTACGCCATTATCGGGCAGGAGCGCATCGGCCAACTGCTCAGCTCCAAGCCGCACGACCGCCGGGCGATCATCGAAGAGGCAGCGGGCATTACCCGCTTCAAGACCAAGAAGCGGCTGGCGGAGCTGCGGCTGGAGTCCGCCAAGCAGAATCTGGCGCGCGTGGACGACATTTTTGAAGAGGTCACGCGGCAGATGAACTCGCTCAAGCGGCAGGCAGCCAAGGCGGAGCGGTTTGCCGCGGTGCGCGACGAGCTGCGCGGACGGCTGCGCGTGGTGCTGGCCAGCCGCATGGCGGCGATGGACGCCGAGCAGGCGAGGCTGGAGCACGACATTACCGCGCTCACCGAGCAGGTGAACGCTTCGGCCGCGGAGATTGCCGGGCACGAGGCCAGCCAGCATACGCTGACCGAGCACGGCTACGAGCTCGACCGCGAGGGCCACGCGGCGCAAACGCGCGCCAACGAGGCGGCCGTGGAGCTGGAGCGCGCCACCGCGCGGGAGCGTGGCAACACCGAGCGGGTGAGTGAGTTGGAGGCGCGCCTGGCGGCGGCAGCCGCCGAGCTGGAGCAGACACGGACGCAGTTGACCTCAATTTCCGAAGAGCGGACGCAGCAGCGCAGTTTTCTGGAGACGGCGGCGGGCGAGGCTCGCGAGTTTCGCCAGAAGGTGGAGGCGCGGCAGCAGGAAGCGCGCTCCGCGGCCGAAGCGGTGTTCGGCTCCGAGCGGCAGCTTGAAAGCAGCCGGCGGCATGCGATGCATCTGCTCACGCAGGCGGGCAACGCGCGCAACCAGACGGCGCAGGCCGAAGAGAGCCTGGCGGCGCTGGAGCGCGAGGCGCAACGGCTGGAAGCCGAGATGGGACAGGCGCGCAACGAGCGCGAAAACCTGGGTGTGGAAAGCGGACAGGCGCAACTCAAATTCGAATCGGCCGCCGAGACTCTCAAGCGGTTGCAGAGCGAGATCGACACGCTGCGCGAGACGCTGCAGACCACGCGCACGGAAGAGAACGCAATGCGCGCGCGCGCCAATCAACTGCGCAGCGAGCAGGCCAAGGCGATTGGCCGGCGGGATTCCCTGCAGGCGCTGATCCGGAACCACGGCTATTCGACCGACACGGTGCGCAAGCTGCTGAAGCCGGGGACACTCGGCCCGGGCATGGCGCCGAAGGGCACACTGGCGGATTTTCTTGAGGTCAGCGGCCAGCACGAGGGCGTGGTCGACGAGTTTCTGCGCGAAGAGTTGAACTACGTGGTGGTGGAGAACTGGGGCGCAGCGGAAGAAGGCGTGCGGCTGCTCAAAACCAGCGACGGCCGCGCTACGTTTCTTATCCACTCGGACGCGCAGGGCGAGCTGTTTGACCCCGGCGCCGCCGCTGTGAACGAGGCCGGCATTACGCCGCTTCGCGACGCCATCAAGGTGCTGAACGGCTTTGGCCGTTCGCTTGAGGGCATTCTGCCCAAGCTGGGCAACGGCTACATCGTGGCCAATCCCGTGGAAGCGCAGCGACTGGCGGCTGCTTATCCGCATGCGTTCTTTCTCACGCCGGACGGCGAGTGCTTTCACAACGCCACGGTAACCGGCGGCAAGCCGGCTAGCGAAGGCCCGCTGGCGCTGAAGCGCGACCTGCGCGACACCGAAAACCGGCTGGGCAAGCTGGAAAGCGAGCTGGGCCAGGCGGAGATGGAGGCCACCTCTCTGACCCGCGCCATCGAGCAGCTTACCGCGCAGTTGGAAGCGCAGAGTGAGGAACGCCGCGGGGCCGAGAGCGAGAGCGCGAACCTGGGCGCTGCGCTCAAACAGATGGAAGCCGAGGGGCAGCGCATCGAGCGGCGCCTGCAGGAGTGGACGTTGCAGGCCGCGCGCAACAAGGACGCATGCGAGGCTAAGCGGCAGGTGATTGCGCAGAAACGCGAAGAGGCAACGCGGCTGGAAGCCGACCATGCGCAGGCCGAGTCCGGGCTGGACACGATGCAGGCCCAGCTCGACGAGCTGCGCAAGAAGCGCGAGCAATTGCAGCAGGAAGCCGCGCAGCTTACGGCCGAGCTGGCCGGCCTGGAAGAACGCCGCCGCGGAGCGGAGGCGGCCTTCCAGCGCATCGACCGGCTGCATGCCGACCTGGAGCGCCGCGTGCTGGCTATTGAACAGCAGCGCTCCGCGGCTACCGCGGAGCGCGAGCAGCGCGTGCAGGAAAGCGCAACCCTGGTGGAGCGGCAGAAGGAACTGGCCGCGGCGCGCTCAGAAGCGCTCACCCTGGCACAGACTATCGTCGAGCAGGCGCAGGCGCTGCGCCACCAGCTTGCCGAACTGGAGACGCAGCTCAAGAGCGGGCGCGCCGCGCTGGATCAGTTGCGCGAGAGCCGCGCCGCGCGATCGAGCGAGCTGGCCAAGCTCAAGTCCGATGTGGAGCACCTGGAGGCGAGCTGCCTGGCGGAGGTGAACGTGGAGGCCTCCGTGCTGCGCGGCGACCAGGAGATTGCGCATGTGGCCGGCGAAGAGCTGGCCGCGGAGGAAGAGACCTGCCGCGGCCTGCGCCAGCGCATCGAGCAGATGGGCCCGGTGAACATGATGGCCCTGGACGAGTACAAGGAGACGGCGGAACGGCACGTGTTTCTGGAGACGCAGCGCAAGGACCTCGTCGATTCGATCGAGAATACCCAGGAGACGATCAAGGAGATCGACCAGATTTCGCGGACCAGGTTCGACGAAGCATTCGCGCGCATCAACGAGAACTTCGGACAGGTGTTTACGCGGCTCTTTCATGGCGGTCAGGCCTTTCTGCGCATTACCGACGAAGAAAACCAGGCCGAGAGCGGACTGGACATCGTCGCTTCGCCTCCGGGCAAGAAGCTGCAGAATGTGCTGCTGCTGTCTGGCGGCGAAAAGGCGCTTACCGCGCTGGCGCTGCTTATGGGCATCTTCCAGTTCCAGCCCAGCCCGTTCTGCGTGCTGGACGAAGTGGATGCCGCGCTGGACGAGACCAACGTGGGCCGGCTCACGGACCTACTGCGCTCGCTCAGCAGCGATACGCAGTTCCTGATCGTGACCCACTCGAAGCGCATGATGCAGTCGGGGGAAATTATCTACGGGGTCACGATGCAGGAGCCGGGCGTATCCAAGGTGGTGAGCGTGCGGCTGGGTCATCATGATCAGCAGCGGGCAACGGCGTAAAACGCGGCGCGTCTTGCTCGAGCCGCCGCCCTTGCGGGACGATCGCGTTTCCCATCGAAGCCTTCTGGCCCGTTTCGCTCCGGGGCAATCGCTACGTTTTTCGCTCCAGACCAATCCGGCCGCGGGGATCAAGCGTACTCCATGCAGATATGAAATTACGCATGGCCACCGCGGTTACGTTTCTGCTGCAACTGCTCTGCGGTCTGGGGCTTGCTCAAACGCCGCCCGCGTCGCTCCACTGGCAGGGATGGTCAGACAGCGCGTTCAAGCAGGCGCGGACCGAGCATAAATTCGTGCTGCTCGATCTGGAGGCCGTGTGGTGCCACTGGTGCCACGTGATGGACGACGTGACCTATCGCGATCCCATCGTGATGCGGCTGTTGAATGAGCGCTACATCCTGGTCAAGGTTGACCAGGACGCGCGTCCTGACATCTCCAACCGCTATCAGGACTGGGGATGGCCGGCGACGGTCGTCTTTGCCGCCGACGGTTCGGAGATCGTGAAGCGGCAGGGCTACATTCCGCCGCGTCCCATGTCGTCCATGCTCCAGGCCATCATCGACGATCCGTCTCCGGGGCCCAGCGTGGAGAAGGAAGCGGCCTTTCATCCCGAGAAAAGCTCCTCGATGCCGCAGTCTCTGCTGACGCGCGTCGAGTCGCAGTACCAGATGCAATACGACAAGCAGGCCGCGGGCTGGGGCTTCGGTCACAAGTATCTCGATCGGGATTCGGTCGAGTATGCCCTGCGGCTGGCCGCGCACGGAGACGCGCGCGCCGCCAGGCAGGCAGCGGACACACTGCACAGCGCCGCGGCGCTGATCGATCCGGTGTGGGGCGGCATGTATCAGTACTCCGTGGATGGAAACTGGTCGGAGCCGCACTTTGAAAAGCTCATATCGATTCAGTCCGATGCGCTGCGCGAATACTCGCTGGCCTACGAGCAGACCCAGGATCCGGCGTATCTGCATGCCGCGCAGGCCATCCATCGTTACGTTGCGCGATTTCTCATGTCGCCCGCCAGCGGCGCTTTTTATGTCTCGCAGGATGCCGATTTGCACGACGGCGAGGAGAACGCGCCATATTTCAAGCTGTCGGATGCGGGGCGTCGCGCGCAGGGAATCCCACGCGTCGATCAGCACGTCTATGCGCGCGAGAACGGATGGATGATCGCGGCACTATGTCAGTTCTATGCCGCCGCGGGCGACGCGTCTGCCTTGACTGAGGCGCAGCGCGCAGCACGGTGGATCATTGCGCATCGCAGCCTGCCCGGAGGCGGCTTTCGCCATGACGATCATGATGCAGCGGGCCCCTATCTGGGCGATACCTTGGCTATGGGGCAGGCATTTCTGGCGCTCTACAACGTAACCGGAGACCGCAGCCAACTGAGCGCTGCGACGGCGGCGGCACAGTTCATCGCCGCAAACTTTGCGCCTTTGTCGCCCGGCACCGGATTTGTGACTTCGCGGACGCCGACGGATGCGGCGTATCGCCCGCATCCCGATCGCGACGAAAACATCGCGCTGGTGCGCTTCGCATCGATGCTCGCCTTCGCCACCGGCGATGACAGCGTCCATCGCACCGCCGAGGAAGCCATGCGCTATCTGGCCGCGCCTTCTGTCGCTCTGGAGCCGCTCTCGGCCGGTACCCTGCTCGCGGAGCAGGACGCTACCGAGGCGCCCCTGCACGTCACAATTGTCGGATTGCACTCTGACCGGAGCACGATTGCGCTGCGCTCGGCGGCGCTCCGCTCCATCGCTTCGCACGAGCTGATTGAAGCCCGCGACCCGTCCGATCCACATCCACTGCCGACCAGCGTTGCTTACCCGCAGCTTAGCCGGCCAGCGCTGTTTTTGTGCACGGCGAACAGTTGTTCCTCACCGGTGTTTCATGCCGATCGCGTACGGGCCAGCATCGCGCGTGCGCAATTGCAATCTCTCGCCCGGCGTTGAGAGTTCCTTCGGTCGCCCTGGACGGTGAACCGGCAAATGCCACGCATAGAATTTTCCGATTGCGCCTCAAAAAAAATCACCTCCGAAGGAAACCGTCGCCTCGGAGGTGCTTGCAGAGGAACACAAGATAGCTATTGTGGGAACCAGTAGCCGGCGCTGGAGGTCGGTGCGCGCGGCTACTGGATTTCCACATACTAACGAAGCGAACCGCGGCTTCCCCGTCCACTGCCGCCTCGTGTCGCCCGGCTCAAAGAGAGCTTTTGTCTTGCGCGCTCTCCAAACCTTGTTGACAAGAAGAGTCTGGCTCAAATCGAAGCTGCCGTCGGTGATGAACGTCACACGTGTTCGTGGCACTGAAAAAGATTCGCTGCCGAGCCCAAGAACAGCCGGTGCGACCGGCCCCGCGGCGCCGGCCGGGCAGCTGCACGCGCATTGACAAAGCGCGCCACGGCTTTGACAATCGGAGATTCAGCAACTGCGAGGAAGTGATCTTCGAGTGACCGCTTTACTGACGACCAATCTGGGTGTGACGCCGCTGATCGGACGCGGCAAGGTGCGCGATCTTTACGCTGTGGACGATGCGTTGCTGCTGGTGGCAACGGACCGCATCTCGGCCTTCGATCACGTGCTGGGCACCGGGATTCCCGGCAAAGGCAAAATTCTGACGCAGATTTCGCTCTTCTGGTTCGAGCTGCTGCGCGACCTGGTACCCAACCACTTGATTACCGCCCAGGTAAGCGAGTACCCCGAGGCGCTGCAGCCGTATGCCGATCAACTTGCGGGCCGGTCGATGCTGGTGAAGCGGGCGAAGATGTTTCCGGTGGAATGCGTGGCGCGCGGCTATCTGGCCGGGTCAGGATGGAAAGAGTATCGCGCATCGGCAACAGTGTGCGGAATGGCGCTGCCTCAGGGATTGCAGGACGGGGCGCGGCTGCCGGAGCCTGTGTTTACGCCGGCCACCAAGAGCCAGGACGGCGCGCACGATGAGAACATCTCGTTTGCGGCAACGGAAGCGCTGGTGGGCGGCGAGGATGCGGCCGAGCTGCGCCGGCTGACGCTGGGACTATATGGACGCGCCGCAAAGCATGCCGAGGCCTGCGGGATGCTTCTGGCCGATACAAAATTCGAGTTCGGCCGGATCGGGGAAGGTATTATTCTTGCCGATGAGGTGCTGACGCCGGACTCTTCGCGCTACTGGGAGGCGGCGAGTTGGAAGCCTGGAGGCGCGCAGCCTTCCTTTGACAAGCAGTTTGTGCGCGACTACCTCGAGTCGATTCACTGGAACAAGCAGGCTCCCGCTCCGGAGTTGCCGGACGAGGTAGTGGAACGCACCCTCGAAAAGTATTCGGAAGCCTTTCGTAGATTAACTGGACGCAGCATCCAACTGTGAGACGCATTCGGAGCGCATCATGACCTGGATCGATTGGGCCATCGTAATCGTGCTGATCGGATTTGTGCTGGGCGGCCTGGCGCAGGGATTTTTCCGCACGGCCTGCTCGCTGGTGGGACTGCTGCTGGGGCTTTCGCTGGCTTCGTGGCACTACGAGCGCATCGCCGCCTTTCTGATGCCGATGGTGAGGATCGAGGCCGTCGCCGACGCGATCGGCTTCTTTCTCATAGCCATCCTGGTGCTGGCGGTTGCAAATCTTATTGGCAATTTACTAGGCAACGCGCTGGATTGGCTGGGGCTTGGCTGCCTGGATATGATAGGCGGCGCGGTGCTTGGATTTTTCCAGGGACTGGTCTTTATTTCGATCTGCGTGCTGGTGGGCGTGGCATTTTTCCCCAATTCGTCGTGGCTCAAGGAGTCGCGGCTGCCACGGCAGTTTTTCGGCACCCTGAACCTGACCATGCGCGCCACACCAGGAGAACTGGCCAACCGCGTGCGCGAGGGTCTCCATAAGATGGAACTGGAAGCTCCGCACTGGCCGCATCCAGGCAGTGGCAGCTCATAAACGGGATAAGGCGACTCGGAAGCGGGAATCTGCAGGGCAGCAACCGGGGCTTGAACCGGGGCCTAAACCGGGGCTTGATGAGAGCGGGCTCGAACCCGTATAAATGCAGAACAAATTAACGGAGCCCGGAGCATGCAAAGATTGGCTTTTCTGCTTCCATCCGCGGCCCGATTCTTGCGGCCCGATTCTTTTTGACCGGGAGCGAACCCTGTGGAGTGTGAACCAAATTGAATCCCCTTGTGCCGAACAATCGCACCCACGCCAGCGCATCTTCCGCAAGGACCGCACGCGGTCTCTCCGCACCGGTTAAACTAAATCAGCGATCCGAGCAAGAGGTAAACGTGAGACGAGAACTGGATAGCCTGGTGACGCAAATGCACTCCAGCGGCATTCGCTATGAGGAAGCGGTGCGGGAGTTCAAACGGCAATATTTGCGCGAGGTTCTGGTCGCGCACCGGGGAAACCAGTGTAAAGCAGCCGAAGAGCTTGGCATGCACCGCAACACGCTTAGCCGCGCCATGGCCGAACTGGGCCTGGAACTGGCGGAAGTGCGTGCCGGCCTCAAGCGTCCGCCGCGCTCGGAGCGTCCATTATACGGAGCACTCCGCCAGGGCTATCGCTAGAGCCTGTGGCCGGTGTGCCGGGCAACCGACATGCAGACCCTACCAAAGATCCAGGAACCGCGCGTCTTCATCGAGCCGGATTTTGAATGGGACGCGCAGGACGCGTACCTGTTCGACATCGACGGCACGCTGTTGCGTAGCCGCGACCGCATCCACATGGATTCAGTGGCCGCGAGTGTGCACCGGGTAACCGGCTTTGAGGTTACGCTGGCTGGCGTTATGGTGCACGGCAGCACGGATACGGCAATTCTGCGCGAAGCCTGCCACCAGGCGGGCATTCCGCCCGAGATCATGGAGCAGCATACCGAGGCAATCCTCGAAGCGATGCGCAACACGGTGGCAGAGCGCCGGCACGAGCTCGACCTGGTGCGCATGCCGGGCGTGGAAGAGGCTCTGCGGCACCTGGCGCGACGGGGCGCTCTGCTGGGCGTTGCCACCGGCAACCTGGAGATGATTGGCTGGATCAAGATTGAGCGCGCCGGGCTGCGGGAGTGGTTTCGCTTTGGCGGCTTCAGCGATCACTTCCCTGTCCGCTCGGAGCTGGTGGCGCAGGCTGCGGCCATGGCGCGCGAGTTGCGCGCAGGAACAAAAATATGCGTGGTGGGTGACACACCGCGCGACATTGAAGCCGCGCGCGCCAATCGGCTCGCGGTGATTGCGGTGGCCACAGGCAGCTACAGCTTTGATGAATTGCTCAAGCACCAGCCGGAGGTCTGCGCCTCCTCCCTGGCCGATCTGCTGGCTCATCCACGGACTGAGGCATGAAGTTGGCCATGCGGTTGCAAAGGCGCGGACGGGGCGGTTTCCGTATACGGGGCGGTTTCCGTATCTGGAACCGTGGTATCGGATACCGGGGCGTCGGGAGCCGGAACACGCGGATTTTGGCCTCTCGAATTCAATGTCTTACCGCGGCCCTGCTGCTGGCAATTTTCCCCGGCAGCGCGATGGCACAAACCGCGTCGCCGGGTGCGCCGGCAGCGACGACATCCTCAAGCGCGGAGCCAGAGGCGGCCCAAGCCGCGCAGAGCAATTCTCAAAGCGAGCAACACAAGCCTACTAGCGGCGAGAAGCGCCGCGCTACCAGGCTCTACCTCGACGCGAGCAAGCTGTTTGTCAGCGGCCAGTTTGAAGCGGCTTTGCACGGATTTACAGAAGCGGCCAGGCTCGACCCCTCCCATACGGATTACCGGCTTGCAGCCGACGTGGCGCGCAGTCACGCGGTCACGGCGCTTATCCAGTCCGCGGCCAAGGCGCGCCTGCTGGGCGATGAGGCAACGGCGCGCGCAGACCTTTCCCATGCACTCGATATCGATCCGAAAAACGCCGAAGTCACGCAGCACCTCTACGAGCTGGCAGACGATGCCGTGCGTGGCCAACCGCAGTCGGTGAACGCGCAGGCGGGAAAAGGACTTGGCGATGTGGTGCAACTGCAACCCGCGCCGGGGCTGCACAGTTTCCATATCCGCGCCGACCGGCTGCAGGCCATTCGCGAGGTATTTCAGGCTTACGGCGTCACCGCCATGCTGGACGACAGCGTAAGCAATCAGCCGGTGCGGTTGGATATGGACGATGCCAGCTTTGCCGAAGCGGCGCGCGCGCTGGGCATGGCGACCGATACATTTTTCGTTCCGCTCGATCCGCTTCATGCGCTGGTGGCCCGCGATACGCGCGAAATGCGCGAGCGTTATACACGCCAGGAGATGGAGACGCTTTACACCCCTGGTCTGAGTGACGACCAGTTGACCGAGGTGCAGAACCTGGCCAAGAATGTCTTTGATGCACGCCAGGCGGTTAAGGACACGGCGACGGACAGCATTACGCTGCGCGCGCCACCCAGCACGCTGGCCGCCTTCAACCGCACCATGCGCGTGCTGCTCGACGGCCGCAACCAGGTACTGATCGACGTGAAACTGATTCAGGTGGCGCACACCAGCACGCGCAATACCGGCGTGCAGCCGCCGCAGACCATCACCGGATTCAACGTCTACGCCGAAGAGCAGGCGCTTTTGAGCCAGAATTCAGCGCTGGTACAGCAGATCATCTCGTCGGGGCTGGCCAGCCCGGGAGACACGCTGGCCATTCTTGCCATCCTGCTGGCTTCAGGACAGGTTTCGAACTCGATCTTCTCGAACGGCATTGCGCTCTTCGGCGGCGGCCTGACCGCCTCCGGATTGTCGCCCGGCCCCGCAACCTTGAACCTGAATCTGAACTCATCCGACTCGCGCGAGCTGGACGATATTCAGCTCAGGCTGGGCGACGGCGAAGCCGGCACATTCAAGGAAGGCGAGCGCTATCCAATCCAGACCTCGTCGTACTCGAGCCTGTCGGGCAGCCTGCCCAATATTCCGGGACTTACCGGAGCGGGCAGCTCAAGCAGCCTGTCTTCACTGGCCTCTTCGCTGGCCAGCTCGGTGCCGAATATTCCCATGGTGGAGTATCAGGACCTGGGGTTGACGCTCAAGGCCACGCCCAGGGTGATGCGCCACGACAACGTAGCGCTCACGCTTGACCTGTCGCTCCGTTCCCTCTCCGGCGCGTCCATAGACGGCAACCCGATCCTTACCAATCAGTCGTATTCGGGAGTGGTGACGCTCAAGACGGGCGAGGCCACGGTGATTGCCGCGTCACTGAGCCGCTCGCAGAGCATGGCCATCAGCGGCACGCCGGGCATCAGCGAGATTCCGGGGCTGAATAACGCCACAGACAAAGACCGGCAACTAAACTACGCAACGCTGCTGATCGTGCTAACCCCGCATGTGGTGCGCGGTACACAGGCGGCCGGACATACGCCGATGATGCTGGTGGACAAGAGTTCGCAGCGGTAATGGGCACACAGCCGGGCAAAGCAAAACCCTCTGTGCGAGCGTTTCTGTCGGAACGGCTCGCGCAGAGGGCTTTTGGCGGCGGTTACTGGGTGATGCCGTCCAGCTTTTCCTGGTATTCGATGATCTTCTTCAGCGTGTCGTAGGGAGCGTTGGCCGGCACCATGCGGCCGTCGACAGCCAGCATGGGCACGGAGGTTACGCCGAGGTCCGATGCGAGCTTGATCGAGGCTTCCACTTGCTCCTTGACTGCCGGAGTCTGCGCACAGGCATCGACCTTGGCGGGATCGAGCCCTGCCTTGGTGACGGCGCTGTTGAGGGTAAGCACGGCGCCATCAGACGTGCTGAGTCCTTCCTGACCGTCAAACACTGCCGCGGCGTACTGGAAGAAGTCATTATTGCCGCCCATCTTGTTCACACACACGCCGTACTGAGCTGCGCGGAGCGCCTGGGGATGAATCTGCACGATGGGATTATTCTGGAAGACGATGCGGGCGTTGGGAAAATCCACGGCCAGCTTGTCCATGTTGGCCTGAGCCTCCTTGCAGTGCGGACACTCGAAGTCGGCAAATTCCACCATCTCGAAGTTCTTGGAGGCAGCGCCGCGATAGGGGCCGTCGGCGCGTTGCTGCAGCTGGGCGCGATTGTCGGCAAACGGATGTGCGCCGAAGGGAAGGACTTCATTGCCCGAGATGACGTGCTTGCCGTCCGGCAGGGCAAAGAATTCGAGAGCCTGCGGCTTCTCCTTGCCGGTCTTGTCGCCGATAAAGATGACCACCTTGCTCAGCCCGTCTACCGGAGTCTTGAGAATGGCCTGCACCTGCCACATGCGGTTCTGGTCATAGCCCCAGTTGGCATCGAGAAACGCATTGACCTCCTCTTTGGTGGGCGTAGCGGCGGTGAAGTTTGCCGGTTCAGGCTTGGGAAATACGGGCGGAGCGGCAGGCACGGGAGCGGCTGGAGCGGTGGGCGTGGATGGAGTCTGCGCGGGCGCGGGAGGCACCTGCGTCTGGGCGGAGGCTGGAGCTGAAGACAGGGAAATGCAAACGAGCGCGACAGCGCTGGCAAAATAAATCGACGGACGAATCAATCGGTTCTCCTTGGGACGTTTCACGGCAGCATTCGCGGAAACGCTGTAATTCGCGGGATGAATGAGCGAGGCCCGATCCTACGGGCGGAACGGCTCAGAATCCCCTAGAAACTAGCTTATACCTTCACCTTCACGGCGATGGGAAATCTGCGCCCCATCCCGAACGACTTGGATGTGACTTTGAGTACCGGGGCGGCCTGCTGGCGCTTGTACTCGGAGCGTTCGATGAGCCGGACCACCTGCTGGACAAGCTCGATTGTGAATCCGTTTGCGGCGGCGATGGACTCGGGAGTCTTGTAGTGTTCGACGTATGCCTCGACGATGGGATCGAGCACCTCGTAGGGCGGTAGCGAATCGGTATCGCGCTGGTCGGGGCGCAGTTCCGCCGAGGGCGGCTTTTCAAGGATCGCGGCGGGGATGATCTCCCGCTCGCGGTTGAGCCAGTTGCAGACGGCATAGACGCGGGTCTTGACCAGGTCGCCGATGACGGCAAGCGCGCCCGCCATGTCGCCGTAGAGGGTGCAGTAGCCGACGGCCATCTCGGATTTGTTGCCGGTGGTGAGCACCAGGGCTCCGAATTTGTTGGAGAGCGCCATGAGCAGCGTGGCGCGGGTGCGCGACTGGATGTTTTCTTCTGTCAGGTCAGGCTGCAGGCCATGAAAGAGCGGCTCCAGAGCGCGATTGTATTCCTCGAACAGCCTGGTGATGGAGATCAGCTCAAAGCGGATGCCCAGGTTGGCGGCAAGCTTGCGGCTGTCGTCGATGGAGCCGCTCGAAGAGTACGGGCTGGGCATGCCAATGCCAATCACGTTCTCGGCGCCAAGAGCGTCGGCGGCGATGGCGGCCACCAGCGCCGAGTCGATGCCGCCGCTCAGCGCAACCAGAGCCTTGCGGAAGCCGCATTTGCGGATGTAGTCGCGGGTGCCCAGCACCAGGGCGCGATAGGCGGCTTCGGTGTCGTCGTCCTGTGGCGCGGGTATCGCCGGAGCCGTGAAGGGATCGAAGACGACAATATCTTCCTGAAAGGAAGCGGCTTGGGCAATGAGCTCACCGCGGCCATTCAGCGCCAGCGACGAGCCATCGAAGATCAGGCTGTCATTGCCGCCCACCTGGTTGCAGAGCAGCACGGGGATGCCGTCGCGGCGGGCGATGGCGGCGAGCATTTCGCGGCGCATGGCGCGCTTGGAGTGCCAGAAGGGCGAGGAGGAGAGATTGACGTGCAGCGCGGGATTCTGGCGCATGAGGTCTTGAACAGGGTCGGCTGCATAGAGCCGGCGCGGCCAGAAATTCTTGTCGTTCCACGCGTCCTCGCAGATGGTGACGGCCAGGCGCACGCCGTCGAGCTCGACCACCTTCTGGGCCTTTGCCGGAGCAAAGTAGCGCTGCTCGTCAAAGACGTCATAAAACGGCAGCAGGCACTTGTGCTGCTCAAGCAGCAGTTGCCCCTTGTCAACCAGCACGGCCGCATTGACCGCCGGCTTGCCGGCGTCGACCAGCGCGGGCAGCGCCACGCCGGCCAGCACCGCCGTGGGCAGCGCGCGGGCGGCAGTGACCAGCTCGTTCACGGCTTCGCGGCAACTGGCAAGAAAGCTCGGTTTCTCAAGGAAATCGGCAGGCGGATAGCCGCAAATCGCCAGCTCGGAAAAGACAGTGAGCCGCGCGCCAAGGGCTGCGGCTCGACCGCTCGCGGCCATAATTTTCTCAAGATTTCCGGTGAAATCCCCCACCGTGGGGTCGATCTGAGCCAGCGCGATCTTCACCCATCCAGTTTACCTTGGACCTGCAAACGAAAGGGCCGCTCAACTTGCGGGCGACCCATTCTCTCTGGAGAGAGCTTTGATTGAAATCGAGAGGGCGGCTCAGCTACCCGTGCCTGCAAACACCACGCCGACAGTCTTCATGATGATCTTGAAGTCCAGCCATACGCTCCAGTTGTCGATATAAGTCACATCGAGCGAAACGTAGCTTGCGAAGGAGGGGTCCTGGCGGCCCTGCACCTGCCAAAGTCCGGTGATGCCCGGCGTCACGTCAAGGCGGCGCAGATGGCTAATGTCATACTCCCTGACCTCGCTGGAGATGGGAGGCCGCGGACCCACGACGCTCATGTCGCCGCGCATCACATTGAAGAACTGCGGCAGCTCATCGAGCGAATATTTGCGCAGAAGACGGCCAAGCCTGGTGACACGCGGATCGTTGGAAATCTTGAACAGCACGCCATCGCGCTCGTTCATGTGCATGATCTCGGCGCGGCGCTTTTCGGCGTCCCGCACCATGGTGCGGAACTTGGTGCAATGGAAGACCACGCCCTTTTTGCCAATACGCTCGGAATGGTAGAAGACGGGCCCGGATGAATCGAGCTTGATGGCGATGGCGATGGCCAGCAGCAGCGGTGACATCAGGATGAGGACCGCGGCGGAAAATACCACGTCGAAGGCGCGCTTGAAGATCAGACCGAGTTCCGGCACATGTCCGCAATGCAACGGGATGGTCGGGAACTGGCCGATGTACTCGATGGGGCTGTTCCAGGCCAGCCCGTCGTACATGTCGGGAACCACTCGCAGGTCCACGCCGTGAATGCGCGCCTGATCGAGAACATTGTGAATGATACCGCGCTCGCAGGAAGTGGTGAAGAATATCTCGTCCACGAACAGCCTGCGCGCGTTCTGAAACAGAGTGTCGAGCGTGCCCACGACATCGCTGGAAACAGCATTGAAGCGCGAGCGTGCCTCCGTAATGTGTACGAATCCCTTGAAGGAGTAACCCAAGTGCGGGATGCTCTCGATGTGATGGCGAAGCGCATGGGCCTCAGCCCCGGTGCCCACGATCAAAACATTGCGTGTGCCTACCCCGCGATCAAAACGGCGATAGAGTGAGACGCGATACACGAACCGGCGCACGCTGAAGGCCACTGTGACCAAGCCGATGGTCAACAGAACAATGCTGCGCGGAATGTCGTCGAGGTGGAGCAGGTAAAGCGTGCCAGTAAGCACAAGCCCCGAGGTAAAGCAGGCAATCGCGTTCAACCGCTGCTCGTGCAGAATACCGGATATGCGCAGAGGTGTGTAGAGTTGCAGGCGCCTGCTGCTGACAATAATGGCCGCGGTGAAGCCACAGAGAATCGCCAGCAGCATCCACATGGAACGGCCATGGAACAGGGTGCCATGCCAGAAGCCCCTGGCTCCGGCCACCGGTCCGGTATGCCGCTCGTAGAGTGTGGCCACGATCGCAGCGCCCAGAATAGTGAACACGTCCAGCGCCATCCAGAACTTGACAGTGCCGCGCGATCCTCGAGTTGTGACCCCTGCCCATCCTGGCTCTCGCTCAGAAGAGGCGGCCACGGATGCAGAGAGCCGTTGCCAAAAGTCAGAAGTCGCCATAGGTTTCCACAATCCTCAAAGAAAAGCAGTAAAGAGACACCATGGGGGCAAGGCAGCACTACCACTGCGTTCACTCAACACCAGAACGGAACCTGTGTGCGATCTTTTAGATAGATGAAAATTGCGGGGAGCAAGGTTGCCTGTTTCTTCGCAACTTTTAATGTTGCCAGTGCCATCGTATTGCCGGCACTTTTCACCAGGGAACAACCACATGTCCGGAAACCACCCGCACTGTCTGGTAGCGGGCTGGGCTGGTTACGCCGGCTGCTCAGCGCAGGTTGAAGGAGATGATCAAGCCAGCCCGACTTGCTTGGGCAGCCCACTCGCTACAAGGAGTTGCAGAGCTCAAAAACGAACCTTACAAATGAATCGTTTCCGCTCACCGGGTCAGCAGTCCTGACTAATTTGCTGCTCTCAACCGGCACGAGCCGGGGGCGCAAAGCAAAGCCGATATTCAAGCATCGCTCGAACGGACGGCAAAGGCAAGAGAATTATGAGTAAATTCTCATTTTGAGTTAACAATTCTCCTATGTGGATGGAAGCACATAGGCGTCCAGCGCCAGGAACTGTTGTACATGCTCGTTCGGCGAGTCCATGAACTGCTGCAGCGGTCCGAAGAAACGTGCCTCCCCTTCATCGAGAAACAGGACCGTGTCGGCGAGCCGCTCGGCGAAGCGCATGTCGTGGGTGACGACGATGCTGGTAAAGCCGAGCTGGTGCTTGAGGCGCTGGATGAGATCGCCAAGACGCCGGGCGATGATGGGGTCGACCATGGTGGTGGGTTCGTCGTAAAGTACCACTTCCGGCTGCGCGGCCAGCGCGCGCGCCATGGCTACGGCGCGCTTGCGGCCGGTGGACAGACTGGAGGGCAGCGCGTCGACGACATCTTCGGCGCCGACCAGGCCGATGAGGCGGTCGACGATCTGGTGGACTTGGTCGTCGACCAGGCCGCCGCGCTCACGCAGCGGGAACGAGACATTCTCGCGCACACTCAGCGAGTCAAACAGTGCGCCGTTCTGAAAAACCATGGTGACGCGTTTGCGGATGGACATCAGGTCAGCTTCACTCATGCCCACCAGTTCTCGGCCTTCGACGCGGATGGAGCCGGAGTCCGGCTGAAGAAAACCCATCAGCATCCGCAGCGAGACCGATTTGCCTACGCCGCTGCGGCCCAGGATGCAGAGCGTCTGGCCCCGCTCCACGGAGAAGCTGACGTCTTTGAGCACCGGCCTGCCGTCGAAGGAGATGGATACATCCCGGAACGAAATAATGGGCTCGGACGGGCTGGCATCGGGCGCCGGGGGCGGTAAAGGCTCTTCGGGCTGACTGGCGGTGATCTCCGCGATGGCTTCAGCCAGTGCCGGCAGGTCTGTCTCGCTCCCGTGGTCGCCGGTCTCTCCGGAGCCGGAGACGGGGCTACCCTCCGGTTCAGTCTCGGGTCGTGACTCGGATTCGGATTCTGGGTCAGCCATACGCTCCACTCCAGATTACTGGATGCGGGCGTAATTCAGCGCCCGGCTTCCTCCAGAAACCGTATGAGCGAGACAATCCCGAGCTCAAAGTTTTTCAGGTTGAACTTTTCGTTGGGCGCATGCAGGTTATCGTCGGGCAGGCCGAAGCCCATCATCACGCTGGGCAGGCCGAGATGGCGGGCAAAGTCTCCGACTATGGGAATCGAGCCGCCCGAGCGGATGAAGACCGTGTCCCGGCCCCAGACTTCATGCAGGGCGCGCGTGGCTGCCTGAATATACGGATTGTCAACGGGAACAAGGCAGGCGTCGCCCTGGTGAATGAGGCGGATCTCGATCTGGACGCCGTCAGGCGCGATTTTCTCGACGTAATTTTTGTAGAGCGCGAAGGATTTTGCCGGCACCATGCCGGGCACCAGGCGCATGGAGACCTTGGCCAGCGCGCGGGCGGGAATCACGGTCTTGGCGCCGGCTCCGGTAAAGCCGCCCGGAATGCCATGGACATCGAGCGTGGGACGAGCCCAGGTACGCTCGAGCACAGTGTAGCCGGGCTCGCCGACCAGCTTGTTGGAACCAACTTCGGCGATGCGGTACTGCTCCTCGTCGAATGGCAGGCTGCGCCAGGCAGCTAGCTCCTCGGGGCTGGGCGGAACAATGTCGTCGTAGAAGCCGGGGATCAGGATGCGGCCATCCTCGTCCTTGAGGCGGGCCAGAATCTGCGCCAGCGCAACGAAGGGATTGGGGGCCGCGCCGCCGTACATGCCGGAGTGAAGGTCGGTACGCGCGCCGCGGACCTCAATCTCGGTGTAGATCATGCCGCGCAGTCCAACGCAAAGCGTAGGCAGACCGGGCGCGAACAGCTCGGTGTCGGAGACGAGCGCGAAGTCGGCCTTGAGCTCGGGCGGTTTGGCGGCGACAAATGCGGCAATTCCCTCCCCGCCTACTTCTTCTTCGCCTTCAAAGAGCACCCTTACGTTGAGCGGGAGCGAACCGGTGGCGGCAAGCAGCGATTCAAGGGCCTTGACCTGCATCCACACCTGGCCCTTGTCATCGACCGCGCCACGGGCATAGAGATTGCCGTTGCGCTCGGCCGGCTCAAAAGGCGGTGAGATCCATTCGTCCAGCGGATCGGGAGGCTGGACATCGTAGTGGCCATAAACCAGCATTGTGGGCTTGCCGCCGGCATGGAGCCAGTCGGCGTAGACCAGCGGATGGCCTTCGGTTTCGACGAGGCGCACATTTTCCATGCCGATGCGCGTAAGCTCGGCGGTCAGCAGTTCGGCGGCGCGGCGGCAATCGGCAGCATGCTCAGGCAGAGTGGAAATCGACGGGATGCGCAACAGGGCCTTCAGCTCTTCAAGAAAGCGAGGCTGGTTGTGGCTGGCGAATGAGAGGGCGGAGGAGGACATGGGCCAATCCTTACTGCGAATTTCAACAGCGAATTTCAACAGCGAATTTTGGCGACGAATTTCTGGGCCAAAGGAAAAGTATAGGCCTTTGCGCCGGATCGGTTCGGTGCCATGCGGATCTGGCGCGATCAGGGACTGGATCGACGCGGGACCGCGGCTGCAAAAGCGGATCTTACTGGCCGGTGAACTCTTTGGCGACCGCGGACAGTGCGTCCCAGTCGTCGGTGCGGAAAGGCGCGGCGGGCAGGTTGTCGGCGTTGTATAGGTTGGCGCCTTCGGGGTAGTTGTCCCATGCATAGCGCACCGCTGCGGGCGCGGGCACCTGCGCGCTTTTCACCACTACCGTGTCGCCTTGGATGACGGCGTCGGCGTCGACAAAATGCCGGTCGGCGCCGGCGATCTGGAAGCAGTGGAGCGGGCCGTCTTTGGCGGCCAGGCCGCCGTCGATGTGCGCGAAACGAATGTGGATGGAGTCACCCTCGACCTTCATCGAGGTGTAGACAGGCCCGGAATACTCAACCTTGCGGCCGTAGGCTTTGGCAAGCGCAATCAGAGCGAGCCGCCGGCCCACGGGTTCCTTATCCTTGGGATGGACGTTATCGGGATCGCCAACATCGATCGTAATGGCCAGGCCGGTGTTGGGCAGGGAGAGAATTTTTGCCTGCTGCTCGCGCACCACGGGATTGTTCGAAACGTTCTTCAGCGCGGCCAGTTGCACGGCGTAGAACGGGAAATCACCCTCGCCCCAAAGGGCGCGCCAGGTAGTCACCAGCGTGTCCATCACATGCGGATACAGTTCCACGCCGGCGCTGCCGCCGACGATCGATTCGCCCTGATACCAGATGGTTCCGCGCACGGCGTAGGGAATGACGGGATGGAGCATGCCGTTGAACATGACCGTGGGCTCGTGCTGATTCTCTGCGGGATCGAACAATGGGCCGCTCGTCGAACCGGCGGAGCGCGCATTCAGCGTCAAGGGCGCGGGCGGTGCATTGGCAGCCAGAGCGTGTGGATGATCCTTGAAGTACGTCTCGCGCGCGTCAAAGCGGTCGAGCAGGGGTTGAAGCTGCGGGTCGTGAGCAAAGGCCTCGCGGGGCAGCCACGACTCGGCCGTGCTGGCGCCGAAGGCCACGGTGACAATGCCCACCGGCACATGGAGCTGCTGCTGAAGATCGCGGGCAAAGAGGTAGCCGATGGCGGAGAATGCGCCCACGGTGTCGGGGCTGCAGACCTTCCAGTCGCCGAGCGCGGTGTCCTGCGGCGTGTAGGCCTTGACGGTTTTCTCGGTGAACATGCGGATCTGCGGATAGTTGGCCGCGGCAATCTCTTTGTCCTCGTCGAGCATGCCGGCAAAGAACGCGGCCCTTTTCGAGACGGTGAAGACCATGTTGGACTGGCCGGTTGCAAGCCATACCTCGCCCACCAGAACGTCGTGGAGGGTAATGAGGTTGGTCCCCTGAATCTCCATCTCGAAGGGCCCGCTGGCTTTGAGCCTGGCCAGGCGCACCATCCATTTGCCATCGGCGCCGGCAGTGGTAGTGCGGGTCTGGCCGCTAAAGCTTACCTTCACGGCCTCGCCGGGTTCGGCTGTGCCCCACACCGGCACTTCCATATCGCGCTGCAGCACCATGTGGTCGGTAAACAGCGCGGAAGGTTTGACTGCGGCAGACGCGGCTGCGGCAAAGAGCAGAAAAAAGCTTCCAGCCAGCGCGGTGAAGATTTTTTTCATTCTAGGTTTCTGACCACATAATTTTGTTCCTTCGATTCGTGCTTTCCCAGGTCTCAAAAGCGAGACCTGGGGCACCCAAGTTGATCCATGTTCAAGCGGTCAGAAAGCTAGTATCGGCCGACGGCGGGATCCACTTCGAGAGACCATGCTTCGATGCCGCCGCGCATGGACTGCGCCTGCTCGAATCCCTGGTTGCGCAGCCACACGGTCACGTTCATGGACCGTACGCCGTGGTGGCAGAGAACCACCAGCCGCTCCTCGGGCTCCAGTTCATGATGGGCGCGGGTGGGAACGTCGCCCATGGGCATCGCCACGCTGCCGTCGATGTGGGTAGTGGCAAACTCCCAGGGCTCGCGCACGTCGATCAGGCGCACGTGGCCCTGTTGGATAAGCGCTGCAGCTTCAGTGGGGGAAATCTCGTAGTCGAGCATGCTTTCAGTGTAGTGCCTTGGGAGAGGATCAGGCTGCACTCGGCGGACTGGGACGTTTTACTTTGAGGCCGGAAAGGATAACCTTAGGACTTACGGGAAATTCTATGGAGAATGCTGTAAAAGTCCTCATCGCCGAAGACGAGCCGCATGCGCTTATGGGGCTGGCCGAGCTGATCTCCGGGTGGGGATACCGGACGGAGACTGCGCGGGACGGCGTCGAGGCTTGGGAAAAGGCGCTGGCGTGGGATCCGGCCATTGTGGTAACGGACCTGAAGATGCCGCGGCTGGATGGGCTGGGCCTGCTGGCCAGGCTGGCGGAAGATGGCAACGGACTGAACGCCAACCTGGCCGTGGTGGTGCTCACCGCTCAAGGCTCCATACAGGTTGCGGTGGAAGCCATGAAGCTGGGCGCTTACGACTTTCTGCCCAAACCGGTGGATGCGACGCGGCTGCGGACGATTCTGGGCAATGCGACGCGGCAGCGGGATACGGCCATCGAGCTCGAAGTGGCGCGGCGGCGCCTGCGCGAGAGCGGCGTGCTGGGCGCACTGGTGGGCAGTTCGAAGATCATGCGCGAGATCTTCGGGCTTATCGAGCAGATTGCGCCCTCGAATGTGCCGGTGCTGATTACCGGCGAGAGCGGTACGGGCAAAGAACTGGTGTCGCGCACGCTGCACACGCTCAGCCTGCGCAAGACGCGGCCGTTTGTGGCCGTCAACTGCGCCGCCATTCCCGAAACGCTGATTGAAAGCGAAATCTTCGGCCATGAGAAGGGCGCATTTACCGGCGCCGCCGAGCGCCGCGCGGGCTGCTTTGAGCTGGCCGCGGGCGGCACGCTGCTGCTGGACGAAATCGGCGAAATGCCCATTGGCACGCAGGCCAAGCTGCTGCGCGTGCTGGAAGAGCGCAAGCTGCGCCGGCTGGGCGCGCGCACCGAACAGGATGTGGACGTGCGCGTACTGGCCGCCACCAACCGCGATCCGAACATGGCCGTGGCGCATGGACATTTGCGCGCCGATCTCTTTTACCGGCTCAATGTCTTCAACATTCACATGCCGCCGTTGCGCCATCATCTGGAAGACCTGCCCGCGATGGCCGAGACCATGCTGAATGAGATGAATCAGAAGCACGGGCGCAAAGTGCCGGGTATGGCAGCGTCGATGCTGGACCGGCTGATGAGTTACGACTGGCCGGGCAACGCGCGCGAGCTGCGCAATGCGATCGAGCGCGCGGTGATCCTGTGTCCCGACGGGATTCCGCTCGACGCGGGACACCTGCCGCCGGGCTTTGGCAAAGCCAAGACCGCACTGACGCCATCGGCCGATGCGGACGCAATCAGCCTGCCGGTAGGAACCACAGTGGATGCGGCGGAGCGGATGCTGATTTTACGAACCCTCGAAGCCACCGGGCAGAACAAGACCCGGGCGGCGGAGATACTGGGCGTGAGTCTGAAGACGCTGCACAACAAGCTGAAAGAGTACAGCCGCACCGCGGAAGAGTGAGTTATGCGCCTGAAGACCAAACTCGTTCTGGCGATCACGGCGCTGGTGTTTCTCATTGCCGGGCTGGTTTCACTCGTCTACGTCACGCAACTGGTGAAGGTAGCGGTGCAGCAGTCTTACGACACCAACCAGATGGTTGCCGAGCAGATCAGGCTGGCGCTTGAAAATGCGCTCAAGGCAGGCCTCAAGGACCAGCAGGTCGATCCCAACAACCCACTGCAACTGCGCGCCCTGGCCGCGGCGGCGATCCGCGGCAATCCCACACTGGAGTCGGTAATTGAATCGGTGAACCGCTACTCTCTCACCGTGTACGACGTCAACATTGGCGACAACCTGAACACCACGCTGTTAAGCAGCAATCCAAACAATCAGGACAAGCCGCTGCCGGTGCGGCCCAACTACCGGCAACTTCTTGCCGCGGGGCCCTTCGAACTGATGACCGATGTATTCGGTCCGCCCAGGGTGTTTGACGTGGTGGTGCCGCTGGACCGCAACGGCGAGCCCTTTGTGAGCGTGCACGTGGGCGTCCGGAGCACGCTGCTCATCGCGTTTTACAAACCCTGGCTCGAACAGGCCCTGTGGCTTACCGTATTCGCGCTGGCGGCGGCGCTGCTGGTGGCTTTCCTGCTGGGCAACTTTGCGCTGCGGCCGCTGGAGGAAATCAGCCTGCAGCTTGATTACTGGACGGCGGCCACGGCCAGCGAATCCGCTGCGGGCGACGAGCCGCTGCCCAACCAGGACATGCCGGCGCGCGTCTCAACCAAGATCGAGAAGATCGGCCAGCGCATGCGCAATGTGGAAGAGGTCTTTTCGGCTCTCAAGGAAAATCTGGACCAGATTCTGGGCAACCTGCAGGATGGCATTCTGCTGTTTACCGGCGATGGCCGCGCGGTGCTGGTCTCGGAGGCGGCGCGGCGGTTCCTGCAAAAGAAGCGCGATGCCATTCTCGGCCTGCACGCACGGGAGATCTTCGATCGCTCCACGGTGCTGGGACGCGCGCTCTGGGAGGCTCTCGATGCGGGCGTCTCTCTGGTGCATGAAGACATTCACACCGAGACCGGCCGGCGCATTCAGGCTTCGGTGGATTTTATTCACGACGACGAGACCCGGCAGGGACTGGGGGCCTTGGTAACGCTGCACGATGTCGAGTCGGCGGAGGTGATCGAGTCGGAACTTGAAGTGTCACGGCGCATGGCTGCCATTGGCCGGCTTACGTCCGGCGTGGGCCACGAGGTGAAAAATCCCATCAATGCCATCGTCGTACATCTGGAGCTGCTGAAGGCGAAGCTGGGCGAGTCGGGAGGGCCTGCAACGCGGCATTTGGACGTGATCGACGCCGAGATTCACCGGCTCGACCGCGTGGTGCAGACGCTGGTGGATTTTTCGCGGCCGGTGGAACTGCAGCTTCGCGAGCAGGACCTGCGCGGCGTGATTGCCGACGTGCTGGCTTTGGCAGCCGAGGAGCTTTCCACACGCAACGTAAAGCTGGTGAGCAAACTGCCCGCCGAGCCGATTATCGCCAACGTGGATGCCGACCTGCTCAAGCAGGCGGCGCTGAACGTGATCCAGAACGGCGCGCAGGCCATGCCCGAGGGCGGCAGGCTCGAGGTGGCGCTTGAAACCGAGCGAAACGCCTCTGTAAACAGCGACCGCGCCGCGGCCATCCTGCGCATTACCGACGAGGGCACCGGAATTCCTGAAGAGATCCAGGAAAAGATATTCGACCTCTACTTCACGACCAGAAGCGATGGCAGCGGCATTGGCCTGGCGATGACGTACAGGATTCTCCAGTTGCACCACGGCAGCGTGGAAGTACAATCGGAGACAGGCCGTGGCACGGAATTCCGGCTGCGAATTCCTCTTACCGCCACGGAATGGGGACGCCGGCATCCTCGACCGGCGGTTTCACAAGAGCAGAAGGGAACTGCGGGATGAAGTCGCCTGCTAAATTTGCCGTATTGCTGTTGCCTTTTTTCCTCACTGCCTGTTTCCACAGGCGGCAGGCGCAGGTACACCCTCTGGCGCCGCCCATCGTGAGCAATCCTGCGGTGCAGCCTTCAACGGCTTCCGTTCCTCTATCGCCGCAAGTCGCAAGCATTCCACCTGAACCGGTCCAAAACATCCCCACGCCAGCCAAGTCAAAGCCCCGGCATCGCAGGTCGAGGGCATCCAATCCCCCGCCGTCCACGCCCCCCGTGGAAGAAGCGGCGAACCCTAATCCGGGCGTAAGCGCGATTGGACAGCTTTCTTCCGGCGATCCGGCCAGCTATCGCCAGGATACGGCGAAACTGATCGATTCCACTGAGCGCGGGCTGAACGGCATAACCCGTCCGCTCAGCGACTCTGAGCAGAAGACCGCAGGACAGATACGCGAGTTCCTCAAACAGGCCAAAGTCGCAATGGCCTCAGGAGACATGGATGGCGCGCATACTCTGGCAGCCAAAGCCAGCGTGCTGCTGAAGGAACTGACCGGGTAATGCGGGGCTATCGCTCGCCCCAGCTCAACTTGCTGCGCAGCGCCTCAAAGAATCCGCTCTCACTGAGCCGCACCAGCTTGACCGCATGGCTGGAGCGGTGGCAGCGCAGCTCGTCGCCCTGCAGCAGTTCGAAGGCCTGCTGGCCGTCGACGGTGAGCAGGGAGAGATTGGGCACGCTTTCCACGCGCACGGTAAGCGATGCGTCGCCGCGGACCACGATGGGCCGCAGCGTGAGCAGATGCGGACAGATGGGCGTTACCACCATTGCATCCACATCGGGCGTAAGGATGGGGCCGTTGGCGGCCAGGGTGTATGCGGTGGAACCGGTGGGCGTGGATACGATAACCCCGTCGGCGCGAAAGCGCGCAACCAGCTTGCCCTCCAGCTCCACGGTAAACTCGCCCATGCGGGCAATGTCTCCCTTGGAAACCACAACCTCATTCAGCGCGGCGTAGCTTGAGTGCTCGGCGCCATCGCGCCACAGCACAGCATCGAGCATCCAGCGCTGGTCTACGCTGTGGCATTCATTGCACCAGCCTTCGAGCGTTGTATACAGGTCGCTGAGCCGCACTTCGGTGAGAAAGCCGAGCGAGCCGAGATTTACGCTCAGGATCGGCGTTCCGACCGCGGCGAAGATGCGCGCCACCGAGAGCAGAGTGCCGTCGCCGCCCAGCATGATGACCAGCGCCGGCGAAAAGGACGGCAGATCGGCGCGATCGACCGAAGGAGCGGCGTCTGTATAGCGGCCGCCTTCGTGATCGAGCAGGGGCTCGAAGTCATGCTCGCGCAGCCAGGCGATCAACTCCGGCACAATGCGGGCGAGTTCATCCTTGTGCGGCTTGCAGACAATGGCGATGCGTACCATGCGGTCCCAGTGTAACGGATGCGGATTAGTTCCGCTTCGCGTACAGCAGAAACTCCCGGTTGCCTTCCATGCCGGTGATGGGCGAAGGAATTGTCTCAACAACCTGCCAGCCCAGTGAAGCGACGCAATCGGCCACTTTACGGATGGCCAGCTCATGGCCCTGTGGATCGCGCACGATGCCGCCCTTGCCCACGTATTCGCGGCCGGCCTCGAACTGCGGCTTGACCAGGATGATGGCTTCGGCGAGAGCCGGCGCGGCGGCGAGGACGGCCGGCAACACGAGCGTGGCGGAGATGAAGGAGACATCCATAACCAGAAGAGCGAGAACGCTTCCCTCACCTGCCGCGAGTGAGTTGGGCTCCAGCAGCCGCGCGTTCGTGCGCTCCAGCAGGCGCACGCGGGAATCATTGCGCAGCTTCATGGCGATCTGGCCAAAACCGGTATCAATGGCGGTCACCTGCGCGGCGCCGTGCTGCAGCAGGCAGTCGGTGAATCCGCCGGTGGAGGCGCCCACATCGAGGCAGGCGCGGCCGGTAACGGCTATACGCCAGTGGTCGAGAGCAGCAACCAGCTTGAGTCCGCCGCGGCTCACGTAAGGCAGGTCGTCGCCGAGCAGGCGCAGAGGGGCGTCGGCAGCCACTGTTGAACCGGGTTTATCGATCTTCTGTTCGCTCACCAGCACCCGACCTGCAAGAATGAGCGCGCGGGCTCGCTCGCGGCTGGCGGCCAGGCCGCGCTCGACGAGAAGTAGATCCAGACGCATCTTTCCCTGAGCGGGCATCCCTGTGCGCAACTCCTCACCTTGAATCTAAACGCGGGACCGCGCGCGAAGACAGCGGCGTGATGCGCGCACCAAATGAAATGGGCCATTCCGCTGAGCAGAATGGCCCGTGAAATGAGAAAGAGTGATGCGGTAGTCCGCCGAATGCGCTACTGAATCTCGCGACAGGCGGCAAGCGTGGCCGTGTAGGTTGCGCCGGGCAGATTGCACGGCTGGCCGTAACCGGGCACGCGGCTGGTGAAGTTAGCGTTGCCAGGGGTGCCGTTCTGCGTGGTTACGCGCAGGTCAACCACGTCGCCCTCGACGAGAATGTTGGTGTCCACCTCGTCGGTAACGGTGGGCGTGGAGGAGATAACGGTCACATACGGGCTGTCGGGCGAGGCTACGTAGACCTTGCTGTATTCGGAGTTCTGCGTAGAGACCACGGTGCGCGGATGACCGACCACGGTGAGCGTTTTTTCAACCTGATGGGTGCTCAGATTTACCACCGTCACGGTGCCGTTGGGGTCGCCGGGCGCGGTGTCATTCTGGTTGGCGGTGTAGGCCTTGCTGCCGTCGGCAAGCACGGTTACGCTGGCCGGATTGGGCGTGGCGGTATTGCCTACGGGGATGGTGTAGGTGGTTCCGAAGCCGCCGGTGATCGCGCCGCAGGAGGCATAGGTTCCCGTGGAGCAGGAGCTGTTGGCGTAGGTATTCGAGTCGTTGCCGTACTGGTCGAGACTGACGTCGATGACGCTGATGGTGCCGCCGTCATAATTGGCTACAACCAGTTGCTGCGTGGCCGAGTTGTATTCCCCGTATATGGGGCCGGAACCGGCCGGGAGCTGAATCGTGGGATGGCAGGTGACCCACACGCCGTTCTGGTTCTGGAAGGGCGTGCAGGCGTCCAGCGCGTTGTTCTGGCTGTTGATGACGGTAATGGTGTCATCGCCGCGGTTGAGCACGAAGAACCGCTGCAGATCGGGAGATTGCACCGCATACACCGGGCACTTGCCCACCGGAATCGGAGGATCGGCCGTGTTGCTGGCAATCTCAATGGGATTGGCGGCGCCGAGCGGGGCCGAGCGGGCCGCGCTATTACACTCCATTGCGCCGGTGGTGTCCGGCACGTTCTGGCTCAGAACATATTCACGCTGACCGGTCAGGGTAGGCGGACCGAAGACGGAGACCGGCAGCGTGGACGGCGCGGTCGAGGTTCCCAGCGGAATGGCCAACTTGAAGGTCTGCGGCGATCCTGAGAACACATCCACAACGTTGTCCGTCAGGTCAGCGGCCCACAGACCGGAGGACGGCGCCATCATATTCACCGGCTGCGCGCTAAAAGGAAGCGTGGACTGGGTCACATATTTGGCCTGCAGCGAGGTGGTGATGGGAAAGTTGGTCAGAGTGCCATCGGCGTTGACGGTGTAACCCTCGGAACCAAGCTCGTCGATCGTAAAGGCGTTGGGGCCAATGCCGATGGGCGCCTGGGCCATGATTGAGTCGCCGGCGTAGTCGATGATGGTGGCCACGCCCGGCGTGCTGGGGCCGGTGGTGGAAACCACAACGACATACGAGGTGACCTGGGGTGCAGGTCCGCTGGGGGTAATGGGCGTTACTACCGGCCGGTAATTGTTGCCGCAGCCGGCAATCAGGGCCGAAACCGCCAAGGCAACGCCCACCTCTGCCAGCAGCATGCGCGCCTGGCCTGATTTCATGTAAAAAAGCCTCATCTAAAGTCTGTCCTGCTTCTCTGCTGATTGTAAATCAACGGGTAGGGTCAAACGGGTGCCTTTCACCTTAGACTCCGCAACTTGCACATGGGTGTGATGCAAAGACTACGATGAGGCGTGAGCAGAGACGAATTGGCGTGGCAATCGAAGTTGGTGCTGCTGCTGGTGCTGCCGTTGGCGGGCACGGATGTGGTGTTGCAGACACAGGCCTGGATCGCGCGGCAGCCGGTCGTGGCGCTATGGACGCTGGGGCTCAGCGTTCTGCTCGGCCTGATTACCTGGAAGCTGCGCGCCGCCACGCCCGGAGCGGCCGCGGCGGGCACGCTCATCACCGCCAATCTCATGTTTTCCACCGCCAGGCTGCCTTACGCACCCTGGCAGACGGCCATTGTCCCGGTGCTGGCCGTTTCTCTGCTGGCCTTTGGCGCAACCCGCGTGGGACGCAGCCGCAAGGAGCAGTTGGGGACAGCCGAGCGGCGCACTGGCCGTTCGGCCGCGCAGATTGGCGCCAACCTTGGCGTGGCCGCATTGATTTTGAACGACGGGTCGCAAACCTGGTTCAACGATCACCATTCCTGGCTGGCGCACGCGGCCATGCCACTGGCCACCGCGGCGCTGGCCGCGCTGGCTGAGGCAGCCGCCGACACCGTCTCCTCCGAGATTGGCCAGGTACTGGGCGGACGGCCGCGCCTGCTGACCACGCTGCGCACCGTGGAGCCGGGCACGGATGGAGCCATCAGCGCGGCGGGAACGCTTGCCGGTGTAAGCGGGGCTGCTATTGTCTCGGGACTCGGACTGCTCGCGCTGCGCGGGGACGCCCAGTTCTTCTGGATGAGCTGCGCGGGAGGCGTCTTCGGCCTCTTCTTCGACAGCCTTCTGGGTGCCTGGTTTGAGCGCGCCGGATGGCTCAACAACGACGCGGTGAATTTTCTTTCGACGGCCGGCGCGGCGGGATTTGCCTTGACGCTGGCCGCACTGGCGCATTGAGTCCTCTGCGCGCCGGGCATTTTCGCTTTGCATTCGTTGGAGCAGGCGGCCCGACGTGCTCAACTGGCCGCCTCGTGGACGGGTGCAGGATCGGCGCAGGATCAATACAGATTCAATACAGGTTCAATGCAGCCCGAGGCGCCAGAATGTGTAGCTGAGAATTTCGTGCGCGATGCGTTCGGCCTCGAGCTTGGGGTCCTCTACCAGGGGACGCGGGCGCGGCGAGGTGAGCACGTTGAGGCCATCGGCGGCGCAAATGGCGTGGATGCGAAACAGATGTGTGCCGTCGCTGACGATGACCAGCCGTCGCAGCCCGTTGGCGCGGGCAATGACGGCGACGCGGCGCGCGGACTCCTCGGTGTTGCGGCTCTCGGTTTCGGCAATGATGTTCTGCTCGGCAACACCGCGGCTCATCAGGTATTCGCGGCCCACCGAGCCTTCGGAGTACGCATCGCCGCCGGCGCCACCCAGGGTAATGATGAGCGGGGCAATGCCGTGATGGTAGAGTTCAAGGGCGTGATCGAGACGCGCGCGGAAGACCGGCGACGGGCGGCCGTCATACTCGGCCGCGCCAAAAACGACAATGGCGTCAGAGGGCGTGGCCTGGTCCAGATCGGCGTATTTCTCAATCTGGACATAGACCCAGCGGCACCAGCCCGCGCTCACGCCGGCAAAGCCCAGAAAGAGCACAAGCACAATGTATAGCGCCGGGCGGCGGCTCGCTTTTGTCTCGCGCTTCATGCGCTTCTCTTCGCTCTAGCGTTTATCGTTGCAGCACCATCACGACTTCGTGAGTCGGAATGGCGCCTTCGCGCAGAATTTCCCAGCGTCCGGGGCCGAGCGAAAGATCGACAATGGTCGTAGGCTGCGCGCGGCCGGTGGGACCGCCGTCGACGATGAGCGGAATGCGTTCGCCGATCTGGTCACGCACGCAGGCCGCATGGGTACATTCGCTGGCGCCATGCAGATTGGCCGAGGTGGCAGTAATGGGCAGGCCGAACCGCTCCACCACGGCGCGCGCGATCACCGCATCGGGCACACGCAGGGCCACGTTGCCAGTGTTGGCCGTGGAACGCAGAGGCAGCTTGGTTCCGGCGCGAACGATGATGGTGAGCGGACCAGGCCAGAAGCGGTCGGCCAGCTTGTCGAGCAGCGGGTCGGTATCGCGCGCCAATTCGTAGGCCTGGGCCAGGCCGGAGATGAGCAGCGAAAGCGGCTTGTGCTTCTGGCGTGTCTTGATCTGATAAATCCGCTCCACCGCCAGCAGGTTCACGGGGTCCGCTGCAAGCCCGTAAAACGTGTCGGTAGGCAGAGCAACCAGGTCGCCCTTGCGCAGGCAGGAGACGATGTAGTCGATCCGCTCTGGTTGGGGTTCATCGGGATGGACACGCAAAAGTTCTGCGGACAAGGATGCCTACCTCAGTTCCCCGGATGGAAATGCGCCGTAAAGACGGAAACTAACACAGCACCAGCCATGGCGCAAGTTTAGAATCCGTTATTCACTTTCGCGCATGCACGTGCTACCTGCAGACATCATACAATCGGCTAAGCGCTGGAGCATCTTCGATTCTCAAGTGAAGCGAACATGCTCCTGAGGGATTCCATCGATGCCTGTTCGCATTGTACAGAGTAAGCAGAACGCGCGCCTGAAAGAGTTGCGGCGGACGCTGGCGCAGCCTGGCCGCGACGCGGCGGGGCTGGCGGGCATCGAAGGGCCGCATCTGATTGCCGAAGCGCTGCGCGCCAAGCTCTCGATCGAGTGCGTTTTTGTCGCGCAGAATGCCGAACATCTGATCGACGGGCTGCATCTTCCGCAGCAAACGGAAATGCTGCTGCTTCCGGCGGAACTTCTCGCCTCCGCGCTGGCGACAGAGACTCCGCAGCCTGTGGCGGCGCTGGTGCGGCCGCGCGAGTGGGCATGGAAAGATATTGTGGCCGCCGGCGGAAATACGCAGCCGCTCGTGCTGCTTCTCGCGGGCATTCAGGATCCCGGCAACCTGGGAACGATTCTGCGCTCTGCCGAGGCGTTTGGAGCCAGCGGCGTGGTCGCACTGCCGGGTACGGTGAGCGCGTGGAACCCGAAAGCGGTGCGCGCCTCGGCGGGCAGCCTGTTTCGCGTGCCGCTGCTTGCTGCCGGCATCGACGAGTGTTTTGCGCATCTCAACAGGGCCGGCGCTACGGTGTGGACAACAGCGACGCGCGATGCGGTGGCGGCCGGCGAAGCCGATCTGACGCGCGCCGCGGCGTTGATCATCGGCAATGAGGGCAGCGGCGTGCCGCAGGATGCGGCGATGCGTGCGGATCACGCGCTCACCATTCCGTGCCCCGGTCCGGTGGAGAGCCTGAATGCCGCCGTGGCTGCGAGTGTGCTGCTCTATGAGGCCGCAAGGCAACGCGCCAGCCGAGCGGCGCAGCACAACTCCGCCAGGAGCGAGCGATGAGCCTATTTGACGGCGAGCCGGAAGGGACGGCCTCGATGGCATCGCGCTCGTTGAGGGCGCTGCCGCATGTAATGGAGCCGCTGGCGGAGAGGATGCGGCCGCGCAGCCTGGATGAGTACTGCGGGCAGGAACATCTGCTCGGTCCCGGCAAGCCGCTGCGCATCCAGATCGAGCGGGACGACGCCAGCTCGATGATCTTCTGGGGGCCTCCGGGGGTAGGGAAAACAACGCTGGCGAAGATCGTCGCCGAAACCACGCAGGCCACCTTCATCGAATTTTCCGCGGTGCTGAGCGGCATAAAGGAAATCAAGCAGGTGATGGCGGATGCGGCGCGCGCCGCCGAGATGCACTCGCGCACCATTCTGTTTGTGGATGAGATTCACCGCTTCAACAAGGCGCAGCAGGACGCGTTTCTGCCGTATGTGGAGCGCGGCGCAATCCGGCTCATCGGCGCCACCACTGAGAATCCCTCGTTCGAGATCATCTCCGCGCTGCTCTCGCGCTGCCGTGTTTATACGCTGCAGCCGCTGAGCGACAACTGCCTGGTGCAACTGCTCGGCAAGGCGCTGGCCGACCGTGAACGCGGTCTCGGCTCATTCGAGCTGACGGCGGACGACGATGCGCTGGCGCTGATGGCAAGCTATGCAAGCGGCGACTGCCGCAGCGCCTACAACACGCTGGAGGTGGCCGCCAAGATTGCCGCCGACGGCGCAAAGCACATTGACAACCGGGTTGCCGCCGAGGCCGCACAGCAGCGCGCGCTGATGTACGACAAGCACGGCGAAGAGCACTACAATCTGATCTCCGCGCTGCACAAGAGCGTGCGCAACTCCGATCCCGACGCCGCGCTCTACTGGCTGGGGCGCATGTTTGCCGCCGGCGAGGATGCGCTGTATCTGGCGCGTCGCGTGGTACGCATGGCTGTGGAAGATATCGGTCTGGCCGCGCCGGAGGCGTTGAACTTGTGTCTCTCGGCCAAACAGGCGATGGAATTTCTCGGCTCGCCGGAGGGCGATCTGGCACTCGCGGAGGCGGTGGTGTATCTGTGCCTGGCGCCCAAGTCGAATTCGGTTTATACGGCCTATGGCGCGGTGCGGGATGACATTGAGCGCACGCGGCAGGAGCCGGTGCCGCTGCATCTGCGCAATGCACCAACGCGGCTGATGAAGGAACTGGACTACGGCAAGGACTATCGCTACGCGCACGACGAAGAAGGCCGCGTGGCGGACATGGACTGCCTGCCGGATTCACTCAAAGGGCGCAGCTATTATCAACCGACTCAGGAAGGCCGCGAGAAACAGTTGGCGCAGCGGATGGAAGAGATTCGGAAGATACGTGTCGGGAAACGCAAAGGAGCCTGAGAGCTGCGCATTCTTTGGCGAGGCTCTAACCGCGCTGCATAGCATCAACGAAACCTGCTGCGCGGATACTTGTTTCCCAGGGCCTGTTATCAAATTCTGAGGGCACAGCGTTGCGAGGAAAAATCCGGCCAGACGAAGCCGAGCCCGAAGGCTGTGGCGGGTCCACCGTCGAGTGCGAGAATGAAGTATGGCAGGATTTTTCCCGCAACCCGAAGGGACGGGGCCAATTTTTCCCATCTCTTCGTCAATC
>DATAVZ010000016.1:0-39472 GCA_036267475.1 Occallatibacter sp. | reverse complement strand
GTGGAAACCAGATTCTAAAGCATGCGATTCCCACCCCTACCCACTAAATCAACCATCCCGCGGATTTTTGCAAGAGGCTCCCAGGTCTCGCTTTCGGGGGTCACTCCAGACTACAAACATTCGCGGTCGCAGTACTAGAGCGCTTTGGGTTCAAGTCCGGTGATCCATCAGTGAGAGGAAACGCAGGCAAAATTGATTGCTTCGTCGATGCTGCCGCTGCCCTTGTAGCGGGTGACTTCGGGATAGGAACAGAGGGGGCGGGTGCGATCGACTTTGCCCGCCGTCCGATGCGAGGCGACGATTTCCGACGGAGCTTTGCCATGCTCCACCCACAGTTCCATCACACTGATCTTGTCAAAGGAATCAGGCCCCTCTCCGCCGGAGCAATGTCCCATGCCCGGAATCATGAATAGCCGAATCCACGCGGGCGCGTGTGCGGAGCCTTCACTCGCATCGAGAGCGGACTTGTAGAAGTCGATGGTTGAGCCAGGGGCCACCTGCTGATCTGCCCAACCGTGATAAAGAAGCAGCTTGCCGTTGTGTTTTGCGAATGCAGCAAGATCCGGATCCAGATCGTCGACATCTTTGTCGATCGCGTTGGCTTTGTCCGCATCGCGGTCCAGATCGAAGGTGCGCCAGTCCCAATCGGGGTTCTGATAGACAACGTAACGGAACTGATCGAGAAAAAGATCGGCAGGTGCGGGACCACCGGCAAGGCGCGCCCAACGAAGCTCCGTCCCTGGTTCGAGGCGCGGAAAGAAGACTCGTCCACTGGCGTCAGCGGCGGGGCTGATCATCGTTTGCGCAGTTTGAACCTGTCGCGCAGTCAGGCAGTCCGCTTCATCCTGTCCCTTGCATGCAAGTTTCTTGAAGTCGACGTGGCAACTTTCAGGGTTCTCGATCAGGCCGTCTCTCAACCCGTCATTGGCGTCGCAGGCATCGAGCACGGCCTGATGAATCATCGGATACTTGCTGGGTGGAATGTATTCCGCTGGGTTCTTGAAGGTTCGGTTGGCGAGCCAGAGAGCCCAGGCGTTCCGGCGAACGTTGGCGGGGTCGCCGGCAATAATGCCATCAAACTCGTCAGGGTAACGAGCCGCCTGCAACAGCCCTTCGCGTCCGCCACCGGAACAGCCGTCCCAATAGGAGTAACGCGGATCGCGTCCGTAGAAGTCTTGAATGAGCGCCTTGGCTTCCACTGTCATCTCGTGTTCCGCGCGATAGGCGAAGTCAATAAACTTCTCCGGATGGCCCATGATGAAGCGGGCGCTGCTGCCGGTGTGCCCGTCGTTGGTGGCGCTGGTCGCGTATCCGCGGCGCAGCGCATCGGTCATCGCACCGTAGGCGATGGAGCCGCCCCAGCCGCCGCTGCCGACAGCGAGAAACTTGCCATTCCAGCCATTGATGGGAAGCCAGACTTCGATGCCGATATCTGAGTCGCTGGTGGGTCTGAGTGTGGCGACGACCCGGCAGAATGCCGGAAGATTGAATTGTTCTTTGCTGCTTGCAGGCGGCATAAAGGCGCCGGCAGGAATTACCTTCGCCATCGTAATGGACATCGTGGAGGAGCCTGTGTGCTGAAGCTGCTCACACGACAGTCCCCAAATGCACCTTGGCGCGAAGGCGACTGCGAGAGCGAATGTGAACAGAATCCGTCTTGTCATCATCATGCTTTTCCGCTCGTGTTCACCATATCACCGCCATGGATTAGCTTTCCGGGTCTCCCTGTACAAACAGCAGGATTCGCTGCAAACCACGTCTTCGTAAAAGGGGGCAGGTTGCATTCTGAAATGCGTTCAAGATGTATTTGCGCTGCGATCGCGGAGCGGTTCGCCGATTGATTTTGCGTCGGCGTGTATGATGGTTCGCACAGAATTTCGATCGGGATTTCGTGTAAGCAGGGCTTCGTGTAAACAGGGCTGCGCAGAGCCGGGACTTTGTAGGATCAGTGACTCGCATTTCTGTTGGGAAGGGAGCGGGAGCGATGGCGGATTTCATGACAGCGTTTCAATGGTGCATGCAGTCAGAGGACGCGCGGATGACGTGCGCGGCGGCGCCGGATGCGTCTCCGGCTGGTTTTACCGGCCAGTGCTACGCGATCAGCGGCATCAACTCGGGGGTGTGGCCGCAACAGTACGCCACAATTGCGGCGCTGCCGCAGGATGCGCGGCTGACCGCGGTGCAGGATTTTTATCAGCAGAGCTACTGGAACAACTGGTATGCGCAACTGGTTTCAGACGAACTGGCCAAGCGGGTGTTCGACTTTGGCGTGAACGGCGGCTCGGGCACCGCGGTGCAGACACTGCAGAAGGCGGTGAACGCGCTGGGCGGCAGCCTGACCGTAGATGGTGGCTGGGGTCCGATGACGCTGGCCGCGGTGAACGCCGCCGACCAGGCAGCGCTGGTGCAGGCGTTTATTGCGGCACGGGTGGCGCATTACATGGCGATCGTGGCCGGCAATCCGGTGGATCAAAAGTATCTCAAAGGCTGGCTTATGAGAGCCCAGGCCTGAGGCCGGCGCGGCTCGATCAAGATGGGAAGCAGGCGGGAAAGCTCTGAAAGCCCTGAAAGTCCTGGGCCGCCGCGGAGACGGCCAGCGCAGCCGGGGTAGGCATTGCCGGTTCGCTTCCGGGAACCTGCCCATTTCTATGCTGTTCCTTAAGCGCGCCCATTGGTATACTTGAAGATGTGACCACTTCCGTCCTCGAATCCATTCCCAACGCCAGCGCCACCGGGACATCCTCCACTGAAAAGCGGGTTCTGCTGCTCAAGCCGCGCGGCTTCTGCGCCGGTGTGGTGCGTGCCATCGACATCGTGAAAATCGCGCTGGAGACCTTTGGCGCGCCCATCTACGTGCGCCGGGAAATTGTGCATAACCGCTATGTTGTGAATGAGCTGGCGGACAAGGGCGCAATTTTTGTGCACGAGATCGAAGAGGTTCCAGACGGCCAGAGGGTGATTTTTTCGGCCCACGGAGTTTCACCCGCGGTGCGCGAGATCAGCAAGCGGCGCCATCTGAAGGTGATTGACGCGACCTGCCCGCTGGTAACCAAGGTCCATATCGAGGCGGTAAAGTTCGCCAAGCAGGGCTACTCGCTGGTGCTGATCGGCCATCGAGATCACGACGAGATCGAAGGCACGCTGGGCGAGGCGCCGGAGGTAACGCAGGTGGTGTCGAATGTGGCCGAGGTGGAGGCGCTTGCGGTGCCCGATCCGGACCGTGTCGCCTATCTGACCCAGACCACGCTTTCGCTTGACGAGGCGCGAGACATTATTCATGCGCTGAAAGAAAAATTTCCCAATATCGTGGGGCCGCACTCGCAGGATATCTGCTACGCGACGGAGAACCGGCAGGTGGCGGTGCGCAACGTGGCGCACAACGCCAACCTGGTGCTGGTAGTGGGCTCAACCAACAGCTCGAACTCCAACCGGCTGGTGGAGGTTTCCCGCAACCTGGGCACCATTGGCTACCTGATCGACAACTCCGAGGCGATCGATCCCAAGTGGCTCGAGGGCGTGACCAATGTGGCCGTGACGGCGGGCGCGTCGGCTCCGGAGATCCTGGTCGAGGACGTGGTTAATTATCTGCGACTAAACGGTTTTTCGAGCGTCGAAGAAGTAGAAGTGATGCCCGAGAATGTGCGTTTTGGGCTGCCTCCCGAGATTGTCCAGGCCATTGGCAGCGCGGACGGGCCGGTCGCGGTCAACTGACGTTTTGGGCGACTTTTTTCAGGGTTCATGGCAAGCAGAAAACTGGGCACGCGGCACACAGTGGCGCGCCGGAGAGCCGGAATCGGAGTGTACGTGGCCGATCCGGATAGCAACTGAGGCGTTTCAGACCGCATGAGCTTACAACCATCGCAGACGCAGGCGAGCGCACCTCGCTTTGGCCGCATCGACGCGGATATGGCGGATGTTGAATCTTCCATCGGCCGTGCGCGCGACTTCCTTCTCACGCTGCAACATCCTGACGGTTACTGGTGCGGCGAGCTCGAGGCCGACTCGATGCTCGAGGCCGACTACATCTTTCTGCACACGCTGCTGGAGTCAGGCGATCCCGGCCGCTTGCGGCGCGCTCTCACCGAGATGATGCGCTACCAGAACGAGGATGGAAGCTGGAGCATCTATCCGGGCGGTCCGGGCAACATTTCGCTTTCGGTGAAGTGCTACTTTTCCGCCAAGCTGATGGGCGTAGGTCCTGACGATCCGCGGCTGGCCATGTGCCGCGCGTGGGTGCTGGAGCACGGCGGCGTGGTGGAGTGCAACACCTTCACCAAAATGTATCTCTGCGCGCTGGGCCAGTACGACTACGACGCGGTGCCGGCCATTCCGCCGGAGATTGTTCTTTTTCCCAACTGGTTCTACTTCAATCTTTACGAAATTTCGGCGTGGTCGCGGTCGATTCTCGTGCCGCTTGCGATTATCTATGCCAAAAAGCCGTACAAGAAGATTCCGCCCGAGCATGGAATCGACGAGCTTTTTGTGGGCGGCCGGGCTAACTCGATTTTGCGTCTGCGCATGGACCGCAGGCGGCTGCTCTCGTGGCGCAATTTCTTTCTGGCCGTGGACCGCGTGATGCATTGGGCCGAGGGCGTGCATATTCGTCCGCTGCGCTCGCTGGCGCTGAAGCGCGCCGAGAAATGGATGCTGGAGCGGCTGGAGATGACCGATGGCCTGGGCGCGATTTATCCGGCCATGCTCAACGCAATTGTCGCGCTGCGCTGCCTGGGCTACTCGGAAGACGATCCGCAGGTGATCCGCGCCCGTGACGAGTTCGAGAAGCTGGGCATTGAGCAGGCCGCCGGCGAAGGGCTGCCGGAGCCGACCTTCCGCATGCAGCCCTGCGCTTCGCCGGTATGGGACACCGCGCAGGCCATCTTTGCGCTGGGCGAGGCCGGTGTGCCGCGCAACGATCCGCGCATGGTGCAGGCGGCCGACTGGATTCTTTCCAAGGAAGTGCGTCACAAGGGCGACTGGGCGGTAAAGGTTCCCAGGACCGAGCCGGGCGGCTGGTACTTCGAGTTCAACAACGAGTTTTATCCCGATACCGACGATACCGGCCAGGTGCTTCTGGCGCTGAGCAAGGTGGACAATCCGCGCGAGCGTTACCAGCACCAGGTGGCGCAGCGTGCCATTGACTGGATCTTTGCCATGCAGTGCAGGAACGGCGGCTGGGGCAGCTTTGACAAAGACAACACCAAGATGATCTTCCAGTACATCCCGTTCGCCGACCACAATGCAATGCTCGATCCGCCCACGGTGGACATTACCGGGCGCATTCTGGAGATGCTGGCCACCTACGGCTACGCGCGCGACGACAAGCGCGTCGAGAAGGCGATCCAGTTCGTCTTCAGCGAGCAGGAGCCGGACGGAAGCTGGTTCGGCCGCTGGGGCGTGAATTATCTCTACGGCACGTTCCTGGTGCTGCGCGGGCTGGATGCCATTGGCGTGGACCGGCACGAGCCGCAGGTGCAGCAGGCGGCCGAGTGGATCCGGATGGTGCAGAACTCCGACGGCGGATGGGGCGAGACCTGCGGCAGCTACGACGATCCCAACACCCGCGGCGTGGGGCCCAGCACGCCATCGCAGACGGCCTGGGCCATGCTGGGGCTGCTGGCCGCCGGCGACGACCGCTCCGACTCCGTTGCCAAGGGCGTGCGCTGGCTGTTGACGCGGCAGCGGCCGGACGGAAGCTGGGATGAGTCGACAGGCTCGGGTTTGACACGCCAGGCGCTGTACACTGGAACTGGATTCCCAAGAGTTTTCTACCTGGCTTACACCATCTACCGGGACTATTTTCCACTACTCGCGCTCACCGCGTACAGGCGGGCCATGGAAGGCGCGTCTTAAAGGAGCGAAATATTCAGACAAACCCCTGAAGCGTCGGGATTGTTTGTAAGAGCAGGATGTATCGGGAAGGCACGAAGTGTCAGGGCACGACTTCAGTCGTGCCGGAAGCGGGCACAAAGGGAAAATGGGCTTTAGCCCCTGAGGGAAGAAACCACTATGGCAGTTCCTGTTTCGCAAATGTGGACGGTTGCTTCGTATGTGCTGAAGAAGCGCTTCACGGGCGAGAAGCGGTATCCGCTGGTGCTGATGCTGGAGCCGCTGTTCCGCTGCAACCTGGCCTGCGCCGGCTGCGGCAAGGTGCAGTATCCGCCGCACATTCTCAAAAAGCAGCTTACGCCGCAGGAGTGCTTTGCGGCCGTGGAAGAGTGCGGCGCGCCCATGGTGTCGATCCCCGGCGGCGAACCGCTGCTGCACCCGCAGATCGTGGAGATCGTCAACGGCCTGATCGCGCGCAAAAAGTACATCTACCTGTGTACCAATGCGCTCGAGCTCAAGCGCCGGCTGCCGGAGTTCACGCCCTCCAAGTACCTCACCTTCTCGGTGCACTTGGACGGCCAGCGCGAGCATCACGACTTTTCCGTGTGCCGCGAGGGCGGCTACGATCTGGCGGTCGAAGGCATCAAGGAAGCGGTCAAGCGCGGCTTCCGCGTAACCACTAACGCCACCTTCTTTGACGGCACCGATCCCAACCAGGTGCGCGGCTTCTTCGACGACGTGATGGAGATGGGCGTCGAGGGCATTGTGCTCTCGCCCGGCTACAGTTATGAGAAGGCGCCCGACCAGCATCGCTTCCTGGGCCGCGCCCGTGTGCGCAAGCTCTTCCGCGCGATCCTGTCCAATCGCAAGAAGACCTGGAAGTTCAATATGTCGCCCTTGTTTTTAGAGTTCCTGATGGGCGACCGCAAATACGAGTGCACGCCGTGGGGTTCGCCCGCCTACAACATCTTCGGCTGGCAGCGGCCCTGCTACCTGCTGCAGGACGGCTACGCGGACAGCTTCAAGGAGTTGCTCGAAACCACAAAATGGGAAGAGTACGGCGTGGCCAGCGGCAATCCCAAGTGCGCCAACTGCATGGTGAGCTGCGGCTATGAGCCGAGCGCGGTGATGGACGGCTTTGGCTCGCTGAAGGGAATCTGGGGCATGATTCGCGGCACGTTTTCCAGCTATCGCGACCAGCACGCGCTCAACATGCTCAATGAGCCTGCGCCCCACGGCCCCGCGTCGCTGGTGCAGATCGCGCACCCCGATCGCGAGTTTGAGGAGACGCGCGCATGACCGCCGAAGTGCTGAAGTACACGCTCGACCAGGTGGAAGCGCTGGAACTTGCGCCGGGCACCGAGCACCAGCAGCTAGAGGGCTGGATTCCGGAGCTGGCCGGCGACGACGAAGTGCGCGCGGCCCTGGAAAAAGCCTTCGACTATCGCGGCGACGTGACCATCACGCTCAAATCGGGCGAGAAGATCGAAGCCTTCATCTTCAACCGCTCCACCGGCGCCACGCTGGCCGAGTCGTGGGTGCAGTACTTCTCGCCAAAGTCCAATGACAAGCTGAAGCTGAGCTACGCCGAGATTGCGCGGCTCGAATTCAGCGGCAAGGATCGCGCGGCCGGCAAGCACTGGGAAGACTGGGTGAAGGCCTACAACGAGCGCAAGGCCGCGGGCGAGAAGGGCATCGCGCTGCATCCGGAGAAGCTGGAGTAAGGCTCGAAGGGTGGTCAGGCAACCTTTCGGGTCGGTCTGCGTTTTCCGCTAAATCACGTCAGGAGTTTCTCGAGCTCAACCATTAATGTTTCGAATTGGCCAAGGAAGCTATCGATGATCGCCGGAAGAAACGTATTTCTGTCGATCCGTTCAAATGCGAACGGATGGTTAGCTGTCGCACCAATCAATCCCAAAAATGCGAGTTGTGCGCGTCCGTTTCCTTCGCGAAATGGGTGAATCGCGTTCAATTCTCCGAGGAATCGAGCAGTCTCTTCCAGGAATTCGCTCGGGCTCTTGTCGGTAAATGCATCTCCGCCACGAATCGATTGGAAGAGAGCATCCATCTGTGCCGGTATGTATTCCGGATAGCAGAACGCGTTACCGCCCTTCAAGGTGCGTACGGTCCGATACTGCCCCGCCCACTCATAAACGTCCTGAAAGAGATGGTGGTGAATGCTGCAGTAGTGGGCGGAATCAAATACGCCATGGGGCAGAGGTTCTTCGGCGCGAAGCGTGGAGATATCCACCTCAAACGCCTCCAAAACTGCGCCGTCTTGTATGCCCAAGCGGTTTCGCAGAACGGACGTGCCGGGATATGCGTATGGATCGTCGAAGGCGTCGTAGCCCTGTGTCATTCGTGTTTCTGCAACTGCGAGAATGCTTTAATTGTCTCTGCCCGCCGCTCTTCAGAAGGAAGGCCTTGAGTGCGCTCCATACGTTCCGCGCCTTCGGAGTCAAGGTTCAGTCCCTCGATTGCCGAAATAGCCAAAAATCGCTGCTTCCCCAACACGTATAGCCCGAGCTTTGCTACCTCGGCATCTGTAAGCCACACCTCTGTAAGACTGAAGGCCTTCCCGCTTGAAAGTTCGCATTGCATTTTGCGGATGTGCTCGTCATCGACTTCAATCGAGCGCATGGAGGCTGTCAGACTGTCCAGGCTATCGAACGTGCGCTTGGGTACTGCGCGTCCCGGTGCCTGCGTACTATCTAAAGAGAACATATAGCGTGGCCCAGCCGGTGAGTGGCTTGGCACAATATGAATCCGAAAGTTCATGTCCGACTCTCTGCAAATATTCTAAAGGATATCCTTTCCGTGTGGGTAATTTGCCGCGCGAGTGGCCCATAACCGCAGTCAGGAAACTGGGTGGCCCAGGTACGGATTTTCGAACCTGGGAAGGTACTGACTCCATCTGATCGCAGGCGCATTCGGTTCCGGTCTCTCACAACCACATCATTCAAGCAGAAGAACGTGCTTGCTGTGCTGCGGTCCAGCCAGATACAGGATAGCCTTGTCCAGGGTGACCAGGACTCCATTCTCTTTTACCGCGAGACCCAGCAGATAGGCGTCGGTCACTTGCTGATGGCCGAATATCCGCTCGGTGAAGGGAGTGGCGAGTGTGGCCCAGCCTGCTGAGACCGGCCAAAACCGGTAGCCGGGACGTGTGGCAAGGTCAGCCAGGATTGCGGTTGCTCCCGCCATCGTTTGCGCGCCAACCCTGGGGTTGGTTGCAAGCCGAAGAAACCCAGCCTCAGTAAAAGGACACACACCCCAATCCAGACCAGGGTAGTCGAACCACTTCAGCACCAATCCGCGGTGAACATGATCTTTGTCCAACAGGGCAATCAACACGTCCACATCGAGCAGATGCTTCGTCTTACTCAATTTCGTCCTCCGAATACGCTTTGACCATCTCCGGAGTAATGACTCGGCCGTCTCCGCGAGAGGCAAAGATCAACAGTCCATTGGGCGCGCGTTCGAGCTCGGACGAAAGAGCTTCGGCACGCGGCGTCGCTTCACCCCTTCGCACCAGTTCGCCAATTGCGGCTCCGAGCGTGATGCCCTTTGCCCTGGCATAGAGGGTTGCAAGGCCGTAGACATCGTCATCAAGCGTTATGCTGGTTCTCATGGAGCCATTTTACATCAAGTTCTAGAAAAGCATGAGATGGTATTGTGGTGCAGAGATGCGGATTGGTGTAATGGGTGCCGGAAAATGGCCGGATTTTATTTAAGGCACGACTATTATCATTATTTGGTGATAAAATAGATGCCAGGGGGGCAATATGCGGACGACAGTAGCGCTTGACGACGAGCTGGTGCGCAGGGCGCAGGAGTATACGGGCATATCGGAAAGAACTGCGCTGCTTCGTGAAGCTCTCAAGGCTCTGATTCATCGTGAATCTTCGCGCAGGCTGGCTGCACTCGCGGGTACGATGCCGGAACTCAAAGACATTCCGCGCCGCCGGTCCGCTGAGCAATGATCCTGGCCGACACCTCGATCTGGATTGATCTTTGGCGCGATGGCAATGCGGAGATGCAGAAGCAACTGTCCGACGGGCAGATCGCGATGCACCCGTTCATCATTGCCGAGTTGGCTCTTGGCTCTCTTCATGATCGTGAACAGACCCTGACCGATCTGGACGGGATGGCCCAGGTAAATGTGGCCCGCCTGAGCGAGGTGCGGCAGATGATCGAGGCACATTCTCTTTATGCGCGAGGGATCGGGCTGATCGACGCGCACCTGATCGCGTCCTGCCTGATTACGCCGGGAACGCAGTTGTGGACGCGCGACAGCCGGCTGAGGACGGTCGCCGAAGTTCTTGGTATCCATCTGAATCTGCCCTTGACGTAGATCCTGATGCTGCGGGAAATTACCGTCGATCGAGTTAGCCAGCCGGTTAGAATAATAGTTCGCTATGAAAGTATTTCTTACAGGCGCGACAGGTTTTGTGGGCCATCATGTGGCCCGGGCGCTCGCCTCGGAGGGCGCCGATCTGCGCCTGCTGGTGCGCAAGACCAGCAACCTGAAAAATCTGGAAGGCATTGCCGGCGAGACGCACGTGGGCGACCTGTCCGATCCGGAGTCGCTCAGGCCGGCGCTGGCCGGCTGCGATGCGGTGATGCACGTAGCGGCCGATTACCGGCTGTGGATTCCCGATCCGCAGGCGATGTATCGCGCCAATGTGGACGGCACGCGCGAGCTGCTGCGGATGGCGCGCGAGGCCGGCGTGCCGCGGTTTGTCTACACGTCGAGCGTGGCCACCATGCACTTCCGCAGCGACGGCATTGTGATCAACGAGGACACGCCGGTGTCGCTGGCCGATATGGTCGGACACTACAAGCGATCGAAGTTCATGGCCGAGCAGGAAGCGCTGCGTGCGGCAGAGTCCGGACAGCAGGTAATGATCTTGAATCCCACCACGCCGATCGGCGCGAACGACGCCAGGCCCACGCCTACGGGGCGCATCTTCGTGGACTTTCTGAACCGCAAATTTCCGGCCTATGTGGACACCGGGCTCAATCTTGTGGATGTCTCCGAGGTGGCGCGCACGCACGTGCTGGCGCTCACCGTGGGCCAGCCGGGGCGGCGCTACATTCTGGGCGGGGAAAACCTGACGCTCAAGCAGATTCTCGACAAGATGTCGGCCATCACCGGCATTCCGTCGCCGACGACGAAGATTCCGTTTGCCATTGCGGCGACGTACGCGTTCTTTGAGGAGTGGATCACCGGGCGCATTCGTAAAAAGGAGCCGCGGGCCACGCTGGAAGAAGTGCGCATGGGGCGCAAGAAGATGTTCGCGTCCAGCGCACGGGCGCAGCAGGAGCTGGGCTTTCGGATTGTGCCGGTGTATCCGGCGATGAGGGCGGCGATAGACTGGTTCCGCGCGCATGGGTATGCGCCGAAGCAGCCATGATCCGCACCGCCATCATCGCTGCAATGCCCGGTGAGTTGAAGCCGCTGGTCCGCGGCTGGCGGCATGAAAAGCGCAATCGCGTGGATATCTGGCGCTGGAGCTACGGCGCAGGCGAATGGGTTGCGGCCTGCGCAGGAGCCGGGCAGAACGCGGCGACGCGGGCGCTGGCTGCAATCGAAAAGGATGGGCCGGTGGCGTCGGTTGTCTCGGTTGGCTGGGTGGGGGCGCTGAGCGCGGCGTATGAGCCGGGTCAGGCGTACCGGGTGGCCGGGGTGATCGACACGCTGACCGGCGAGCGGTTTCGGGTGCCGCAGCTCCCGTCCCCGCGTCCCAAAGACGGCGCAAACGCGGGGCGCACAGCTTCGCCGCAAAGTGACATCTGGCTCGCCACCAGCGCCAAAGTGGCCGACGCGGCGGAGAAACAGCGGCTGGCCTCCACTTACCGGGCCGGGCTGGTGGACATGGAAGCGGCGGCGATTGCGCGGCTGGCCGGGATGCGCGGCGTCTCCTTCCAGTGCATCAAGGGCGTGAGCGACGGGGTGGATGACCGGCTGCCCGACTTCAACCCGTTCCTGACGCGGGATGGACAGTTCCAGACCATCCGCTTTACTTTTTTTGCGCTGTTTCATCCCGGCCACTGGTCCGCGTTGAAGCAAATGGGCGAAAATAGCAGAAAGGCTTCCCGGAGCATGGCGCAGGCGGTGCTCGAACTTCTCGATCCCCAAGGCTCGATTCACACACCTCGATTCACACACAATGATCAGGAAGGCACGATCAGGAAGGAATGATCAGGAAAAAGAATGGCTACCCAGACCTCAGGCGCTGAAAATTTTGTCGAGTCGCGGATTCCCGCAACCATGCGAGCCGCGGTGTATCGCGGCGTGAACGATATGCGAGTGGAGACCGTGCCGGTGCCGCGCATCGGCCGCGGCGAACTGCTGATCCGGATTGCCACGTGCGGCGTCTGCGGCACTGATCTGAAGAAGATCCACATGGGCTCGCACTCCGCTCCGCGCATCTTTGGCCACGAGATGGCCGGCGTGGTGGCGCAGGTGGGCGAGGGTGTGAAGGATTTCGCGGTGGGCGACCGGGTGATGAGCTTTCATCACGTGCCATGCGGCGAATGCTACTACTGCCGCAAGCAGACGCCCGCACAGTGTCCGCTGTACAAAAAGACCGGCGCGACGGCGGGCTTTGAGCCTTCCGGCGGCGGCTTCGCGGAGTACATCCGGGTGCTGGATTTTGTGGTGGCCGGCCGCGGCGTGGTGTGCATTCCCGACGGTGTTCCGTTCGAGCAGGCGGCGTTTGTCGAGCCGCTCAACACCGTGCTCAAGGGCCAGAAGATGCTCAACCTTGAGGCCGGCGATACGGTGCTGGTGATTGGCCAGGGCCCCATCGGGCTGATGCATGCGGCGCTGGCGCGGCGCGCCGGAGCGCACGTGCTTACCTCGGATCTGTTCGCCGAGCGCCATGCGATTGCGGCCAGGTTCGGGCTGACCCACCCCATCCACGCCGGCACGGAGAACGTGGTTGAACGGGTGATGGCGGAGACCGACGGCCGCGGCGCGGATGCGGTGGTTCTGGCCGTTGGCGGCAATGGGCTGATCCGGACGGCGATGGATGCTGCACGGCCCGGCGGCAAGGTGATGCTGTTTGCGCAGACCCAGCACGGCGAGGTTTCCATCGATCCGGCCGCGGTGTGCGTGGATGAAAAAACTCTGCTTGGCTCCTATTCGTCTTCATTTCCGATTCTGGATGAGGTAACAGACCTGGTGTTTGCGGGCTATCGCAACGGATTCGACCTGACCCAGCTGATCTCGCACCGATTCCCGCTGGAAGAGGCGGTGGAGGCGATTGACATTGCATCGCATCCGCAGGCCGGGTCCATGAAGATCATGATCGAACCGATTTCAGGAACGGGAGCAAAGTAAGGAGGGCCTAATGGCGACAACCATGAAGGCCGCAGTCCTCCACGGCCGCGAAGACATACGCATTGAACGTGTTCCGGTTCCCAATGCAGGACCAGGCGAGCTGATTGTAAGGGTAGACGCCGCTTTGACCTGCGGAACCGATCTGAAAGTCTTTCGCCGAGGTTATCACGCGCGCATGATTGTGCCGCCGGCGCTGTTCGGTCACGAGCTGGCCGGGACGGTGGTGGAAGCGGGCGAGGGAGTGTCGGATTTTGCTCCTGGCGACCGCGTGGTGGCGCTCAACTCCGCGCCCTGCGGACATTGCTTCTATTGCGGGCGCGGACAGGAAAATCTGTGCGACGACCTGCTGTTCAACAATGGCGCGTATGCCGAATTCATTCGCATTCCAGGGCGGATTGTGGCCAAGAACACGCTGCATGTGCCCGGCCACGTTCCCCTGGAGCACGCCGCGCTGACCGAGCCGCTGGCCTGCGCGGTCCATGCATTTGAAGACTCGCACCCGCGCAAAGGCGACACCGTAGCCATTATCGGGGGCGGCCCGCTGGGGCTGATGATGCTGCACGTGGCGGCGCTCGCAGGCCATGAGGTCATCGCGCTGGTAAAGCACGACGGCCAGGTGGAAGCGGCGCGGCAACTGGGCGCGGCGCATGTGGTGCAGTCCGGCAATATTCGCGAGGCGGTGCGGGAAACCCGTGGACTTACGCCCAACGATCGCGGCGTGGACATTGCGATTGAAGCGGTGGGCCTGCCCGAGACGTGGCAGGAGGCGGTGGAGCTGGTGCGCAAGGGTGGCACAGTGAACTTTTTTGGCGGCTGCGCGGCCGATACGCTCCTGACGTTGGACACCAACCGGATTCACTATAGCGACATCACGCTGCGCGCTACGTTTCATCACACCCCGGCCATCTGCCGCAAGGCGCTGGCTCTGATCGCGAACGGGCGTTTCCAGGCGGGCGCTTTTATTACCGGCCACGCGCATCTGTACGAGCTCAACCGCGTGTTCGAGAGGCTGATGAAGCGGTCCAGCGAGATCAAGACGGCAATTGTTCCATGAAGGAAGCGATGACGGCGGCAACGGACAGCGAATCGAAAACGCTCGCGCAGGACGAGCTGATTGCCCGCGGCTGGGCGGCGCTGCCCGCGGCCTACCGCATTCCCGAAGCTGCGCCCACGCTCGACGAAGCGCGCGCCTACTGCCGCCGGCTGGCCGAGTCGCACTACGAAAACTTCCACGTGGTGTCGCGGTTTTTGCCCAGGGCGCTGCGGCCGCACTTTCACTCCATTTACGCGTACTGCCGCATCTCGGACGATCTGGGTGACGAAGTTGGAGACAGCTCCGTTGCTCTGGCCCTGCTGGACCTGTGGGGACGCGAGCTCGACGCCTGCTATGAAGGCCATGCGCGGCATCCGGTGTTTGTGGCGCTGGCAGAAACGATTCGCGCCTGCGCCATTCCCAAGGACCCGTTTGCCGATCTGCTGACGGCCTTTCGCCAGGACCAGACGGTAACGCGCTACGCCTCCATGCAGGATGTGCTGGGCTACTGCCGGTATTCGGCCAATCCGGTGGGGCGGCTGGTGCTGTATGCGTGCGGCGAGGTGTCCGAGGAAAACTTCCGTCTGTCCGACGCGACCTGCACGGCGCTGCAACTGGCCAATTTCTGGCAGGATGTGCGCGAGGATTTCGTGAGGGGCCGCGTGTATCTGCCGCAGGACGATATGCGCCGCTTCGGCGTGAGCGACGCGACGATTGCGGCGGGCGCGGTCACCGCGGAGTTTCGCGCGCTGCTGTGCCATGAAGTGGATGATGCGCGCTCGCTGTTTGAAGAGGGACTGCCGCTGATCGGGCGCGTGAACCGCGAGTTGGCCGTGGATCTGGATCTGTTCAGCCGCGGCGGGCTGGCGATTCTGCGCGCCATCGAGCGGCGGAACTACGACGTGCTGAGCGCGCGGCCCTCGCTTTCGCGACGCACCAAGCTGGCGCTGGCGCTGCGCGCGATTGGCGGAAAGGCGCTGCCGTTTCTCCGGCTCAACGTTCGGCCGACGGGGAAGGCGGCTTGACGAGCGCACCGGCGGGCCCGGCTTTGCAGCGCGCTTATGCCCAGTGCCGCGCTATCGCAAAGCGCCAGGCCAAAAACTTCTACTACGCGTTTGTCGCGCTGCCTGAGCCGCGGCGCAACGCCATCTGCGCGATCTATGCGTTCATGCGCCAGGCAGACGACCTCGCCGACGATGAATCGATCGCGCGCGACGAGCGGCGGCGGCGGCTGGAAGCGTGGTTGAGCGAGTGGCGGGTTGCGTGCCAGGGCGGCGATTCAGCGAATCAGGTTTTCGTGGCCGTGCACGATGCGGTGGAGCGGTTTCACATTCCGCTGAGTCTGCTGGACGAGCTGGTTGCCGGCGTCACCATGGACCTGGAGCACGACGCGAGCGGCGAGCCAGACACCTACGCGACCTTTGCCGAGCTTTATCGCTACTGCTACCTGGTGGCGTCGGTGGTGGGTCTGGTGTGCATCCGCATCTTCGGCTACAGCGATCCGCGCGCCGAAAAACTGGCCGAAGAAACCGGGATCGCCTTTCAGTTGACGAATATTCTGCGCGATGTGCGGGAAGATGCGGAGCGGAATCGCGTGTATCTGCCGCTTGAAGATCTGGCCGCGCAGGGTGTGGCGCTCGATGCGCTGCTGCATCGCGACGCATCGGCAAAGCCCACGGCAAAGGAGCGGGCGCTGCTCAAGTCGATTGCCGAACGCGCGGAGAACTACTACCAGTCGGCTGCAAAGCTGCTGCCGCTGATCGATCGCGAGAGCCGGCCGGCGCTGCGCGTGCTGGTGTCTATCTATCACGAATTGCTCAAGCGCATCGAGCGTGCCGATTACGACGTGTTCACCGAGCGGGCGAGCGTGCCCACGGCGCGGAAGCTGAGCATTCTGGCCGCAGGACTGGCGCGCATGATGCTGCTGAGGCTATTTGCGTGACCATGGGCTTCAGCAAGGATGAAGGGTATGGGTTTGAGATGTGTGAAGCTCATACTCTTCAACAAAGCTGTCCCTTTTAGATTTGCAAGGATTTTGTTTGGCGAGCGCTTTCAGTAACTCGGGAAAAACTGTCGCGGTCATCGGCGGTGGCGTGGCGGGCATGAGCGCGGCGTGTGCGCTGGCCGAGGCCGGGCTGCGTGTCAAGCTCATCGAACGGCGCGGCTATCTGGGCGGACGCGCCAGCTCCTATCCGCATCCGGGCGTCAACGAAGTGATCGACAACTGCCAGCACGTGCTGTTTGGGTGCTGCACCAATCTCATCGGATTCTACCGGCGCATCGGTGTCGCGGAGCGCATTCACTGGACGCGCACGATGACCATGATCGAGCCGGGTGGAAGGCGTTCGCGGCTGGGGCCGTCGTTTTTGCCGGCGCCGCTGCACGGGCTGCCCAGGATGCTCGCGGCCAAAGCCTTCACGCTGGCAGACAAGAGATCGCTGGCGCGCGCGTTTCGCGTGCTGCTGCGGCCGGTTGCGGATTCAAACGAATCACTCGCCCAGTGGCTGGCGCGCAACGGCCAGACGCACGGCGCGGTGGAGCGGTTCTGGCGGCTGGTGATTGCGAGCGCGCTCAATGCCGATCTCGAATGCATCTCGGTGCCGTATGCGGCCAAGGTGATCCGCGAGCTGTTTATGAACTCGGCTGAGGCGGGCGCGATGGGCATGAGCTCTGTGCCGTTGAGCGAGCTGTATGCGGGTGCGCGGCGGTTTCTCGTGGAACGCGGTTCTGAAGTGCTGCTCAACGCCGCCGTGGAGCGCGCCGCATGGGACGAAGAGACTTCGCGGTGGACCATCGCGACGCGCGGCGGCGATGTGGTGTCGGATTTTCTGGTGATGGCGCTGCCGTTTGAGGCTACGGCAAAACTCATTGCCGGCATGCCGCCGGCCGAGGGCGCGGAGGCGCTGCTACTCAAGGCCACGCGCCACGAGCACTGGCCCATATCGAGCGTGCATCTGTGGTTCGATCGTGAGATTACCGATCTGGAGCATGCGGTGCTGCTGGATCGAGAGATTCACTGGATGTATAACAAGAGCCGGCTGCAGCCGGGTCGCGAGGGCCAGGGCAGCTATCTTGAGCTGGTGCAGAGCGCGTCGCGCAGGTTTGCGGCGCTGCCGCGCGAGCAGGCCATTCAACAGGCAATCGACGAGTTGGCTGAGTTTTTTCCCGCGGTGCGCACGGCCAAACTGGTGAAAGCGGCGCTGGTGAAGGAGGTGCGCGCAACCTTTGGTGTGCCGCCGGGCGTGGACCGTTTCCGGCCAGCTTCGCAATCTCCGTGGCCCAACTGCGTGCTGGCCGGTGACTGGACCGCGACCGGGTGGCCCTCGACAATGGAGAGCGCGGCGCGCAGCGGGCATCTGGCGGCGGAGGCGGTGTGCAGGACGCTGGGCCAGCCGCGAAGGATTCTTGTGGCGGACTTGAAGCCGCGCGGGCTGATGCGGTGGGTGAAGCGGTAAAACAGAGATCAGAGATCAGGATTGCCGAGGGCTGGACGGCGGCGCCTTTCTGCGGCGTCAGTGGGCCAGGAAGTAAACGCCCACACACACCAGCAGGGCTGCGGCCCAGCGGCGGCGGTCTACATTTTCCTTGAGAAATATCTTTCCTGCGATGGCGTTTGTCACCAGCGTGAGCGAGGCCGCGGCCGGCGCCACCAGGCTCAGGTCCATGTGATTGAGCGCGAGCAGCAGCGCGAAGAAGGCCAGCGCCAGAAAAAAGACTCCGCTGAAAAACAGCGGGCAGGTGACGACGGCGCGAATGGCGCCGGCGATGCCGGAGCGGGCGCGAATCTCGTCGAGGTCGCCGATGGACTTCATGGCGGCGGCGGTGAGCACTTCTCCGGTGGTGGAGCAGAGCACGATGGCGGCAATCATGGCCGTGGCAGCCAGCAGGCCGGGCCGCGCGGCGCTGAAGGGAGCAATCATCGTACGGTCTCCTGTTCCACTTCCGATCGGGCCGGTTGCGGAAGCGCGGTGGCGGGCCGCTCGGTGAGCGACGGACCCTGCGCGACGAAGCTTACGCCGATGGTGATGAGCGCGATGCCGGCCCAGCGCTGCGGCGAAATGGGCTCATGGAGCCAGAAGCGCGACAGCAGCGCGACGATGACGTTGCCGAAGGCGGTGGCAGGCAGCACAAACGTGAGATCGGCCCAGGAGAGCGCGGTAAGGTAGCTGGCGAAGAAGCCGATCAGCAGCACGATTCCCGCCGCGACCCAGGGCGTGAAGACGGCGGCAATGAGCGAGGCCGGATGCGCCAGCGCGATGGACGGCATGGCGGTCATGCCGCGGGACAGGCAGGTGTCGCCCAGCGGCGCACACACCGCCACCAGCCCCAGAACCAGGTATTGCCGCGGCGAAAGTGTGTGATGCGCCATTGGGTGGAAATCCCTGCAAGCTGTAGATCGAATTTCGGGCGAGCGGGTCGCATTTTCTTGCGTCGAGCCGGATTGTGCGCGTCCCACAGGCAAGAAGGGCGGCGCGTCGGCGCCGCCCTTCTTGCCTGTGGAGCCCTGGGTTACGCTCCGGCGCCGGCGGCCGCGGCCTTATCGGTCTGCTGGTTGCGCTTCGCCTTCACCATCTTGTTGCGCTGGGAACGGAGTTTGAGGAATGCCTTGGCCTCTGTGTAAAGACGCGGCACATCGCGGTTGACGATCGCCTTCCAGATTACGCGCGCCGCGGCCTTGGGCCGGAAGTAGTACTCGTCGTAGAAGCGGTGCACCATCTCCATGACGTAGTCGACGGGCAGGCCTGGATACTCGATGTGCGCCATCTGGTGGCCGCCGCCGTCTTCCATTTTTTCGTTGGTGATGAAGCCGTTGGCCTTGGCAAAGTCGTAGAACTCGGTGCCGGGATAAGCGTGGGCGATGGAGACCTGAATGGTTTCCACGTCGAGCGACTTGGCGAAGTTGATGGTGTTGCGGATCGACTCGCGGGTTTCGCCGGGCAGCCCGAGGATGAAGTCGCCGTGAATCACCAGGCCCAGGTCATGGCAGTCCTTGGCAAAGGCGCGCGCGCGTTCCACGGTTGCGCCCTTCTTGATGTTTTTGAGGATCTGCGGATCGCCGGACTCGAAGCCGACAATGAGCAGCCGGCAGCCGGCGTCTTTCATGGCCTTCAGCGTCTCGCGGTCGGTGGTCACGCGCGAGGTGCAGCTCCAGGTAAGGCCGACCGGCTTGAGCTTTTCACACAGCTCGATGGTGCGCACCTTCTGGATGTTGAAGGTGTCGTCGTCGAAGAAGAACTCCTTGACCTCGGGAAAGTTGGCCTTGGCCCACTTCAGCTCGGCGGCCACATCGTCGGAGGAGCGCTTGCGCCAGGCGTGCCCGCTCAGGGTCTGCGGCCACAGGCAGAAGGTGCATTGCGCCGGGCAACCGCGCGTGGAGTAGAGCGCTATGTAGGGATGCAGTAAAAAGGGCACGTTGTAGCGCGTCACATCCATGTCGCGCTTGTAGATCTTGGTGGCCCAGGGCATCGCGTCCAGGTCTTCCACCTGCGGACGATCGGGATTGTGCAGGACTATGCCGTCCTGCTTGTAGCTGATGCCGAGAATCTCGTTGAGCGGCTTGCCGTTGGCAAACTCGACAACGGAGTAGTCGAACTCGCGGCGGCAAATGAAGTCGAGCACGGCGCACTCGTTGAGCGCGCGGTCGGGGTCGGTGGTGACCGGCGGCCCCACAAAACAGATGCGGATGGAGGGATTGGCGGCCTTGATGGCTTCGGCAAGGCGCTGGTCGCCCTCCCAGCCCACCGTGGAGGTGAACAGCACCAGAAACTCGTAATCCTTGCAGATGTTGATGGTTTCCTGCGCGGAGATGTGGTGAGGCGGTGCGTCCAGCAGGCGCGAGCCCTCCAGCAGGCCGGCCGGATAAGCCAGCCAGACCGGGTACCAGTAGGATTCAATCTCGCGCGTAGCGGGCCAGCGGGAACTTGCCCCGCCGTCGAAGTTTTCAAACGAAGGCGGGTTAAGGAAGAGCGTCTTCAAAGGTGTAGCCATTGTCATTATTCTAACATTGCGCCTGTTTTTTCAGTGGTTTTTCCCGGCCCGGGCGTTACTTTGTGTGCAACTCGTTTAACCAGTCCTGCATGTGGCCCAGGGCGCGCAGAAGATCGAGCCGGGCTTTGCTCAGATCGAACCCGGCATCGAGGGAATCGAGGTACTTCTGGCGCTCGTCGATCCGGGCCTGCTGCTCGGCTTTGGGGCTCAGTTGCGGCGGCGCGCCGGGGCCGCCGGATGCGCCGTTGCCGAACTCGAGCTGGGTCATGACCGTCTTTAACTGCTCGGAGGCGATCTGCGACTTGAGCCTGGCCACGTCAGCCTCCGCGTCCAGCTCGCGCAGGCTGGCGGTGAGCTCGGTAATCTGCAGGTCGTTCTGGCTCTCGGCCTGCTCCGCCTCCACCTTGGCGCGCAGGGCGTCGGCGGCCGAGTCACGCGCCTTGGCGCGCCCCTCGATATCGAACAGCGGCAACTGGATGTTGAATCCGGAGCTGAAGTTGTTAGCCGGCAGAAAGTGGTTGTAGTACTCGTTGGTGTTGTTCAGCAGCGTAGTGTTGCGGTTGTAGATGGCGCCGAAGGAGATCTGCGGAAACCAGACCCGCTCCCGGTCGCCCATGGCGGCGCGCTCGCGGGAGTCGGCCTGCAACCGTGCGGACTGGACACCGGCGGTGGCGCGTGGCGGCTCATCGCCGGTAATGGCCGGAATCTCGGGAATGCTGGAGTGGTCGGGCGTGATGGAGCCCACCGGCAGGCCGGTGAGCGTGGAGAGTTGCTCGGAGAGCGTGGCGGCGCGGGTTTCCAGGTGCAGCCGCTTGAGCTTCATTTCGGCGGCGGTAAGCTGGGCTTCGAGCAGGTCGTTGAGCGGATCGACGCCCGACTCGGCGCGCTGCTGCTCGATGGCGATCATGCGGGCGGCGTAGCTCTCCTGCTGGCGCGCAACGTCCAGCTCGGTGTCCACCGTATCCAGTTCGATGTAGTCGGTGGAGGCGTCGAGCGCCACCTGCTCCATGGCGTCCTTCTGGCTGAGCAGCGCGGCGTTGAGGCCGATGCGGGCGGCCTGTATGTTGCGATACTGCGGAACGCTGAAGACCATGGACTGCACGGTTGCGCCCCAGATGGTCGGCAGTGCACCGGTAAAGCCGACCTCGGGAAATGCGGGCAACCCGGAGCTGAAGGCCAGCGCGGGCATGAAGACGTCGCGGCTTTCAGACAGTGAGGCGCGGGCCTTGGCGATATCGGCGCCGGCTAGGCGCACCGAGGAGCTGTTCTGCTGCGCCAGCTCGACGACGGTGCGCAGCGAGACCTGCGCGGAGCCGGGAATGGCTGCCGCCGCCAGCGCTACAAGCGCGGCGAGCCAGGTTCGGGTGCGTCGTGTCTTCGATGGCATGGTCTGCATCCGTTTTTCCCGTCTTGCGATCAACACTTTCCGTCGTGCGGCTTCCGGTCTGGCGGTCGATATCCGTCGTCCGGCGGTCAAGATTTTCCACCCTGCGGCGGCCGGTATTCGCGGGCCAGGGCATAGCCGGCAGCCTGCTCGCGCTGCGCGCCTTCGCTGTCGCCAAGCTGGTCGAGCAGCCGCGCCAGCCGGTAGTGGGCAATGAAGGCCGGAGCTTCTTCGGTTTTGGAGTCGCCGGCAAGATAATCCTGAAGCATTCTGGCGGCCAGGCCGGGGTCGCGCTGGGCCCGGATGAGCACGCCGGCTCCATCGTAAAGAGCCACGCCGGCGGCGCGGTCTTTGGCCGCGGTCGATGCGGCGTTGTGAATGGCGTCTTCCATCTCCGGCCAGCGCCGGCGGTGCTCGTAGAACGAGCCCAGCACCGTCCATTGCAGGGCCGGATGCAGGCTGGTTTGAATGGCCAGCTTCAACTCGCGTTCGGCCGTGCCGTCGTCCTTGCGCGCTTCGGCAATGCCGGCGCGGAGCTGGTGGGCGCGCGCGGGGCTGATGCGGTCCAACTGCACGGCAATGTTCTCAGCCTTGTCGAGGCCGCCGCCCACAATGCCCGGAGCTTCGCTGTAGAAATCGCCCAGGTCAGAGAGCGCGGGCGCGTTGCGCGGATCGAGCGCCACGGCTGCTTCAAACTCCGCGCGCACCCGCTTGCCCAGTGAAAACGCGGTTAGAAACGAGGCGCGGCCGGCGCGCTCGCCCAGCGCGCGGCCCAGCCACATGTGATAGTTCGAATTGCCGCTGTCCAGGCTTACCGCCTGCTGGCATTCGCCGGCCGCTGCGTCCCACTGCTGCAGGGTGAAGCGCACGCGGCACTCGAGGTTCTGCGCCTCGGCCAGGTTGGCGCCCTGTTGCGGCAGAGCGGCAATCAGTCCAATGGCGTGGTCGGCCTCGCCGGCCTGCAGCGCGGCGTTGATCTGACCCAACTCGGCCCCAAAGCTCTGCGCGGACGCGCCGCACACTGAAACGGCCAACAGCAAAGCCGCCGCCGCGCGGATGGCCATCAGGCGAAAGCGCAGCAGCGGGAGGCGGCGCCAACTGGGTGCGGAAGCCGGCATCGGCGCAGGACGCATGAGCGCACCGCTCATCGGCGTACGACCCATCAGCGTACAACCTCGATGGGCTCGTCTTCCTGCAGAGGCTGCCCGTTGGTTGCTCCGGTGGCGACCTGTTCGCCTTCTTTGAGGCCGGAGAGAATTTCCTCGCGCATCAGGTTGAAGGAGCCGGTGGTGACCGGGGTTCGTTGCAACTGGTCCCCCTCGATCCGGTAGACGTATGGCTTGCCGTTTTCAAAGTGCAGAGCTTCGCGCGGAATGCTGAGCGCGTTGGGCTCGCTGGAGATGGTGACGGTGATGGTGACGTTGGTATCGGGCAGCAGGCCGGAGTCGGTGTCGTCGATTTTTACCAGCACCTCGCCCACGGTGCGCGTGCCGTAGGTAATTACGGTCACCGGTACGCGCTCAATTTCGCCATGCCATTCCTGGTCGGGCTTGGCATCCCATTTGATGGTGATCTTCTGGCCGACCGCGAGACGTCCGAGGTCGGGCTCGTCAAAGTAGGCGCGCACGCGCTCATGAGACAGGTCGGCCATCTGCCCCAGCAGATGGCCTGTTTCCACAAACGAAGTGGGCGTGGCGTCCAGACTGTAGACGGTGCCGGCAATGGGCGCGCGGATCAGGGTCTGCGCTTGCACCTGATGCGCGGCGGCCAGGCTGGCTCGCGCGTCCGTCACCGCGGCCTGCGCGCGCGCAATCTCAGGCTGCGAGTAGCGGTCGGAGGCGCTCTGCTGCGAGGCGTCGAGGGTGGCCTGCGCGCTGGCCAGTTGCTGGCGCGCGGAGGCCACTTCGCCAGCCGAAGCCGCGCCGGTTGCCGCCAGTTTGGTGAGAGCATCCAGATTGTGCTGCGCCTGGGCCGCGTTGAGCTTGTCGCGGGCAACGTCGGCGGAAGAGGCCTGCCGCTCCTGCTGGGTTCCGTTGTGCAGCGCGGCGTCCAGCGAGGCCTGCGCGGCGGTCAGGCCGCTTTCGGCGGCGGCCACCCGGGCCCGCGCATCCACGTCATCGAGCGCGATGAGCAGCTTACCCGCGGGAACCTTGTCGCCGGCCTGCACATATACGGCCTTGATCGTGGTGGCCAGCGGGCTGAAAAACTGATAGGGCACCTTCGGCTCGACCTTGCCGTTGGTGCTCACTGAAGTGACCAGTGACTCGCGGCTTACCTGCGCCGCGCGCACCGGTAGCCGCTCCCGTAAAAGCGAACGCGCCGTGAAAAAGACGGCGACCAGAACAACGGCCGCGCCGATCCATAACCACACTCTGCTCGATTGCGCTTGTGCCTCTGCCATTCGTTTAACCAAAGCCAGTATATAAGACTCAAAATCATGCGCTTAAGGAGCATAAAATTCGCACGCCGGCGCCCGGCCGCGCTGCCCGTACAATAAAATCATGGCCACCGAACCACGCTATACCGACGACCACGCCAAGGCCGGACTCGATGCCGAATTTCCCGCCATCGAGACCTGGCAGAACCAGTTTCCCGGCTACGAGATCCTCATCGACGATCCGGAGCTGACCTCGGTGTGCCCCAAGACCGGCCTGCCCGACTTTGGCGTGCTCACCATCCGCTACATGCCGCGCAACCGCTGCCTCGAACTGAAATCGCTCAAGGAGTATCTGTTCACCTATCGCAACCTCGGCATCTTTCAGGAGAACATCGTCAACCAGGTGCTTGAAGATGTGGTGAAGGCCTGCGATCCGGTGTGGGCCGAGGTGAAAGGCGTGTTCCGGCCGCGCGGCGGCATTGGGACGACGGTGATGGCGCGCTGGCCGCGGCCCAAAGAGTAATTTGGGTGGGAGTAATTTAGGTTGGGCTCTGCTCGCCCGCTGTGGTATTCCTGAGTTCGCCCGTGTTCAAATCCACCCGATCTTCGCGCGCTGTGGCTGGTCCGGTGGTTGTTACGTTCGCGCTGCTGCTGGCGCTGAACCTGCTCAACTTTATCGACCGCTATATTCTGCCCGGCGCGCAGCCGCTCATCCAGCGGGAGTTTCACGCCACCGATCAGCAGATGGGCGCGCTGACCACGGCGCTGTTTGTGGCCTACATGCTGTTTGCGCCGCTCACCGGATGGCTGGGCGACCGCTTCCGGCGCAAGCCGCTGATTGTGGCCGGCGCGGTGTTGTGGAGCCTGGCGACGCTGGCTACGGCCTGGGTACACAGCTACTGGACGCTGTATATGCGCCACGCGCTGGTGGGGGTGGGCGAGGCTACGTTCACCATCTTTGCGTCGGCGGTGATTGCGGACTTTTATCCGGAGCGCGAGCGCAACCGCATTCTGTCCATCTTTTATGTGGCCATTCCGGTAGGCGCGGCGCTGGGCTATCTGGCCGGCGGCACGCTGGGCTCCCGGTGGGGATGGCGCGAGCCGTTCTTTCTGTGCGCCATTCCGGGGCTGTTGGTGGCCGGGCTTTACGCGGTGCTGGGGCGCGAGCCGGAGCGCGGCGCCAGCGACCGCATCCGGCCCACGCTGAATCGGACGACATTTCTCGGGCTGTTTACCAACTCCGCATTTTTGACGGGGACATTCGGGCTGGCCACGCTGACCTTCGCCATGGGCGGTATCTCGGCCTGGGTGCCAACCTATCTGCACCGCTTCAACGGCCTTTCAGTGTCTCGCGCCAGCATGACGGTGAGCGCGATCACGGTGGTGGACGGCATTGCCGGAACGCTGGTGGGCGGATGGGTGGCGCAGCGCTGGCTGCGGACCAATCATCGCGCGCTGTATCTGGTGTCGTTCTGGAGCGTGGCGCTCACGCTGCCCTTTGGCGCGCTGCTGTGCTTTGGGCCGCGCAGCACCACGGTGCCGGCGCTGTTTCTGGCCGAGTTCTTTCTGTTTCTGAACACCGGGCCGCTCAACGCGGCGATTGTGAACTCGGTAAATGCGCCGGTGCGGGCCACGGCGATCTCGGTGAACCTGTTCTGCATTCATTTTTTCGGCGACACGTTTTCGCCGCAGATTATCGGCGCCATTTCAGACCGCTCCAACCTCAGCATCGGGCTGGGCGTCACGCTGATCTCGCTGGTGATTTCGGCGGTGATTCTGCTGGCCGGCTCGCGGTATGCGCCGCTGCTCGAAGAAAGCTGACCCACTCGCTACTTGCCCGGCAGCGTCTCCTGCTCGCGGCTGTTCATGAACGCGCGGCGGCCGCCCTGCCGCCTGAGATTGGGATCGTTGACGGGCGGCCGCGCCTGGTCGGCGGAGAAGCCGTCGGCCAGCAGCGGATTGGGACGGAAGCGCGGCGGGCCGCCGTGGAACTGGCGCGCGTGGCTGAGCAGGATTCCGGCGCGGCCGCGCATGGGCTGGACAATGCCCCGGATGCGCACGTTGGTGTCGCGGTATTGCTGGAGCCGGCCGACGGTGTCGTAGTCCTGCGGCAGGCTGACTACGGTGAAGCGGCAAGCGGCGTCGGCGGTCGCGGGCGGGCACACGTCGAGGAAGCGCGTTCCATCTGAAAGTCGAACCACGTCATAGATATGCGCCGAAATGCAAACGTCTTTGTTGAGCATTTTCGCAGCCTGTTCGATGGAGACGCACTGCCTTGGCGTGCCTGCAAAGGCGATGGCTGATGCAATCATCCAGAGCAACATAATTCGGCGCACAAAATACCTGTTCGAGGGACAGTAGAAGACTATGCTAGATTCCGGAAAAAGCAATAGCGGATTGACTTCTGTGTAAAGGCTGCCGAGCGTCTATCCCGCGCCGCAAAGGAAAAGCGACTATGACTCCTGAGAACTTTCCGATGGGAACGATTATTGCAGAACGGCGATTGGTTCTTTATGAGCACACAGGTGAAAAGCGGACAATCACTGTATCACTGGGAGCGCCTGTAAAGGCCCATTTTCCAGGGATACGGCAAGTTGAGGGTGACGAATCAGGGCCACGCTTGCAGCTGTATCGCTGTCCACTGCAAATCGATGGACTCGATCATGACGACAAGATATTCCCAATTGCAGGAGGAGATCCTTTCGTAGCCCTTCAATACGCCATCGATTTTATTGGCGAGCTGCTGAAAGGTGGCTCCGAGCGACTGGGACTTGAGAATAGAGCACGATTCGATTCGTCAACTCGAGATAGTTGGGTGTGGCGTTTTCCGCGAACGACAGAAAAATCGTAGCCTGATAATCCAGCGTTCAATGCGCGCCCACCAGCTCTTCGCTCTTCGCGTTCTGGCCGTAGTGGCTCTCGACGTAGCGGTCGAGGATCTGCTTGAACTCGGCTACGATGGTGTCGCCGCGCAGGGTGGTGGAAAGCTTGCCATCCACATACACCGGGGCCACGGGGTCTTCAAAGGTGCCGGGCAGGCTGATGCCGAGGTTGGCGTGCTTGGATTCGCCGGGGCCGTTGACGATGCAGCCCATCACCGCCAGCTTGAGCTCTTCCACGCCGGGGTAGCGTTTGCGCCACTCGGGCATAGAGGCGCGCAGGTAGGTTTGAATCTGCTCGGCCAGCTCCTGAAAATAGGTGCTGGTGGTGCGGCCGCAGCCGGGACAGCTTGTGACCTGGGGCATGAAGCTGCGGATGGAGAGCGACTGCAGAATCTGCTGCGCGGCTTGCACTTCTTCGGTGCGGTCGCCCCCGGGCTTGGGCGTGAGCGAGACGCGGATCGTGTCGCCGATGCCATCGAGAAGCAAGGGAGCTAAACCCGCTGTCGATGCGATGACGCCCTTGGTGCCCATGCCTGCTTCGGTGAGGCCAAGATGCAGCGGGTAATCGCAGCGGGCGGCGAGCGAGGTGTAGACATCGATCAGATCGCGGACGCCCGAGACCTTGGCGGAGAGGATGATCATGTCATGGCCGAGGCCGTAGCGCTCGGCGGCTTTGGCGGAGTCGAGGGCGCTGACGACCATGGCTTCCATCATCACGTCGCGCGCGGGCAGCGGTTCGGCCTTCTTGCTGTTCTCGTCCATCATGCGGGTGAGGAGAGCCTGATCGAGCGAGCCCCAGTTGACGCCGATGCGGACGGGCTTCTGGTTCTCGACGGCGCACTCGACCATGGTGCGGAAGTTGTCGTCATTCTTGCGGCCGACGGAGACGTTGCCGGGGTTGATGCGGTACTTGGCGAGCGAGCGCGCGGTGGCCGGATATTTCTTGAGCAGGATATGGCCGTTGTAGTGGAAGTCGCCGATGATGGGGACGTGGACGCCACGTTTGTCGAGGCCCTCGACGATGTGCGGGACTGCGGCCGCGGCGTCTTCGTTGTTGACGGTCACGCGGACCAGCTCTGAGCCCGAGAGCGCGAGGGCTGCGACCTGCTCGATGGTGCCGGGTACGTCAGCCGTGTCGGTGTTGGTCATCGATTGGACGACGACCGGAACCTCCCAGCCGACGCGAACCTGCCCGATCCGGACTGTGGGTGTCTTCCTGCGCTGTATCTCCGCCATGTACTTAGTTTACCTGCAGAGCGGTGTACGGAGGAGGGGAGGGTTCACAGTTTCACAACTTCTGTGTTGCCGCAAGGCTGTGGAGCGGAAGTAACTGATGTTGCTGGAGTTATTTCGATTTTTATGTTCACAGTCGAAAATGAGAGGGACGGGATCGTTTTCCGATGCGAAGTTTTTTATTCCTGCTCTATTCTGCGCCTGGGATGGATATTTTTCTGCAAAACGGCCCGGGTGCGAAGCTTTCGGTGGAAGCCTCCGATGAATCAGTGTTAGAAGCAACCGCAGATTCCGGTCAACTACGCTCAGGTCAAGCTTTCGACTCCGCTACGCAGCGCAGATGCGATGCGTTCTGTTGCTCAGGATGACAGCTTCAAGTGTGGTGTCTCTGAAGTTCATGGCCTGGGCCGAGATCCCGAACCGCAGATCCCCTTCGACTCCGCTTTACCGGCGAATTTGCTTGAGGTGCGCGAGAAGACGCGGTAGATTCCTGCATAAGATCGCACAACGAGAAGGGAACGACCGGAGATGGCGAAGGAGAACCGTAATCCGAAGGTGGATGCCTACATTGCCAAGGCGCAGCCGTTTGCCAAGCCGATTCTCACGCATTTGCGAGAGCTGATGCACAAGGGCTGTCCGGGCGCGGAAGAGACGATTAAATGGAGCCGGCCATTTTTTGAGTATCGAGGCGCGATTCTCGGCAACATGTCGGGGTTCAAAGAGCACTGCAGCTTTGGGTTTTGGGGCGAGGAAATTGGCGCCGTGCTGCGGAAGGCGAAGGCAGTGCAGGATGGCGCGATGGGCTCGCTGGGGCGGATTACGCGGCTGGAAGATCTGCCTTCGGATCGCGACCTGCTCGATTGGATCCGGCAGGCGGCCGGCTTTGTGGAGAGCGGCCAATATACGAGCCCGATCGCGGCCCGGCGCAAGGTGGTGAAGGCAGCCAAGGCTGCGCCCACGGTGCCGGCCGAATTCGCAGCGGCACTGAAGAAGCACAAGAAGGCCGCAACGGCCTTTGAGGCCTTTAGCCCAAGCTGCAAGCGGGAATATGTGGACTGGATCGCCGAGGCGAAACGGCCGGAGACGCGCGACAAACGGATCGGGACCGCCGTCGCGTGGATTGCCGAAGGGAAGCAGCGCAACTGGAAATACCAGAACTGCTGAAGGACGACTTTCGCCCCGATACCGAGGATGCGCGGGCGCTATTGGCGGGGTTCGGGATGCTGATTGCTCACCGATTGCTGGGCGAGTTCCTGCATCAGCCGGGCGAGTTGCCAGTTTGAGCTGTCGCCGCGGTCGCGGAACTGGATGCCCATGGTTTGGTCGGGGCGTATGTTCCGGATGCTGGCGGGCATGCGGATCGAGAAGCCGTGCAGAGAGAAGCTGACCTCGATCACGTCGCCTTCCCGCAGAAGGTCAGGTTCATCGAGACGAACCAGACAGCCGGAGATGCTGAGGTCGATCATTTGCCCCGGCACACGTCTCTGGGAGATGAGATTGTAAAGAGAGACGTAGGCCTGGCAAGCGAATCGCCAATTCCGCCGCTGTTCACGGCCGGGTGTTGTGAACCCTTGCTCCATCCGCGCTGTTATGACTCCTAATCCCATCAGCCTACTATCGGCCAATGTACGCCAAAATTTCTATTGCGCTCTGCTGTTTAACTCCAAAGCAGCATCTGGGCCCGTAAACCTGAAGGCCCGGGAAAAAGAGATTTGGCAGTCAACCTGATGATTATGTGTACAGCTTATACCGTGTTGGCGGATTTCTCACCCAGAACGGGCATTACTTCTGGTCAGTGACTGGCGCGATTTTCGTTCGCAATGCCACCCCTGAAAGAGTCAATAGCAGCCTCGAGAGGTGGTCTCATCAATGATGTTGCATCGTTAAAGCGTCCCTCAGGGCTAAAGCCCGATCGATTTTTGGCTGCTTTTTCGGCACGACTAAAGTCGCGCCCTTTCACAAGATCATTTATGAGACCAGTTCTGGGCCGCGCGCCTCTTTCCTTATCCCGCAATGAAAGTGCGGTAAGCTGGGGCGATGATGGACGCTACGGATAGGCCAAAGGCAGCAATCTTAGCAACTTCCGGCACTGAGCGGTCCGCTCCGAGTGGGCCGGCGCTGCTGCTGCGCGGCTTACGCAAGGCGTTTGCGGATGTGCAGGCGGTGGATGGGCTGGACCTGGAGGTGGCGCCGGGGGAGTGCTTCGGGCTGCTGGGGCCGAATGGGGCGGGGAAGACGACGACCATCGAAATCTGCGAGGGGCTGACGGCGCCGGATGCGGGCGCGGTGGAGCTGCTGGGGTTGAGCTGGCGGACGGGCGGGAAGGAGCTTCGGCAGCGGATTGGGATTCAACTGCAGGAGACGCAGTTCCCGGACAAGCTGACCGTGGAAGAGGCGCTGCGGTTGTTCCGGAGCTTCTACCGGCGCGGGCTTTCGGTGGATGACTCGATTCGCACGGCGCAGCTCGAGGAGAAACGGCGGTCGCGGATTGGCGGGCTCTCGGGCGGGCAGAAGCAGAGGCTGGCGATGGCGTGCGCGCTGGTGGGGGATCCGGAGCTGCTTTTTTTGGATGAGCCGACGACAGGGCTCGATCCGCAGGCGCGGCGGCATTTGTGGGACCTGGTGGATGGACTGAAGCAGGCGGGACGCACGATCATTCTGACGACGCATTACATGGACGAGGCGGAGCGGCTGTGTGACCGCGTGGCGATTATGGATCACGGCAAAGTGATTGCGCTGGGCACGCCGCAGCAGTTGATTGCGTCGATTGGCGGCGAGGATATTGTGGAGTTCGCGGTTTGCGCGGCGAAGGATCCACCGGCCACGAAAGAACGAATATCCACAGGTCCCCTTCGACAAGCTCAGGGCAGGCTTTCCACTCCGTCCGCCAAGGCTCCCTTCGCCCAGGATGCCAGCGATAACTGTGAGCGCGCGACAATTGATCCGGCAATTTTGATGGCGATCCCGGGGGTGCGGTCGCATCGGGTGGATGCGGGATTGCATCAGCTTTCGGTGAGCGAGCTGCACACGGCGGTGCCGCGGATTTTTGCGGCGCTTGCCGGGCAGGGGCTGCATTTGAGCGAGTTCCGCACGCACTCTGCCACGCTCGAAGATGTGTTTGTGCGGCTCACGGGGAGAAATCTGCGCGATGAGTAAGCTGGAGTTGAGCAGCCTGTATCAACTGACGATGGTGCGCTTCCGGCTGGTGCTGCGCGAGCCGGAGGCGATCTTCTGGATTTTTATTTTTCCGATTCTGCTGGCGGTGGGGCTGGGGATCGCGTTTCGCAACCGGCCGGCGGATGTGCTGCCGGTGGCCGCGACGACGCCGCAGCTTGCCGGGGCGCTGGCTGCGGACAAGGGGCTGAGGGCGATGGAGATGGACGAGTCCGCGGGTGTGCATGCGCTGGCGACGGGAAATATTCTGCTGCTCGCGGTGGCGCGGCCGGGTGGGGTGGAGTATCGATATGACGATACGAATCCTGATGCGCGCAACGCGCGGCTGCTGGCGGACCGCGCGATTCAGACGGCCGCGGGGCGGCGCGATGCGGTTGCCGCGAGCAATGAGCTTGTGCATGAGACGGGCTCGCGGTACATCGACTTTGTGGTGCCGGGATTGCTGGGCATGAATTTGATGGGCTCGGCGATGTGGGGGCTTGGCTTCTCGATTGTGGAGGGGCGGCAGAAGAAGCTGCTCAAGCGCATGGTGGCTTCGCCGATGCCGAAGTGGCAGTACCTGACGGCGTTTCTGTTGTCGCGGCTGGCAATGCTGGTGATCGAGGTGGTGGTGTTTCTCGGCTTTGCGCGGATCGCGTTCGGCGTGCCATTTCGCGGATCGCTGTGGGAGCTGGGGCTGGTGTGCGTGCTGACTTCGCTGGTGTTTTCGGCGCTGGGGCTGCTGGTGGCTTCGCGGGCGAAGACGATGGAGGCGGTGTCAGGCCTGATGAATCTGGTGATGCTGCCGATGTGGATTCTCTCCGGCGTATTCTTTTCGGCGTCGCGGTTTCCGGCGATGATTCAGCCGCTGGTGCGGGCGCTGCCGCTGACGGCGGCGATCAATGCGATACGCGGAAATATGCTGCAGGGGACGGAGCTTTCGCACATGGCGGCGCAGATTGCGATTCTGCTGGCGTGGTTCTGCGTGCCGTTTGCGGTTTCGCTGCGGATCTTCCGGTGGAGATGAGGAGTCGAGGGATTCGATCGCACGAGTTTGTGCTTCGATAAAGTTCTTCGCTATCCCAGGTCTCAACCACCCCGGAAAAGCGGGACCCTTCGGCAGGCACGGGTCAGGGTTCCGGGGCAGGGTCCAGGGCACCCTGCGAGCAATCTGTTCGCAAAGCACGGGATTCCGGTTATTTCCCCTCGATTCAATAATTTTGTTGATACGTCCAGCGCTGCGAGCGCACAATATCACTGCATCCAACCACACTCTTCTCCGGCCCCCGAAAATCCATCCCATCCGAGGTATCGCCATGGCCACGAACACCGTGAGCAACTGGTTCGGCAATGTCATCTCGCATCCCGCCATTATTGTGGATGCCTACCACGTGGAGGACATCATTGCCGTCATGAAAGATCCGGTGAAGTACCCTTCGCCGGTGCGCGCCGTGGGCTCGAATCACTCCAACCCGCCCTGCGGCGTGGCGGATGGCGGCACGCTGATCCGGATGAAGATGAACCAGATTCTCAATATTGGCCAGGATACGGATGGGCAGCCCACGCTCACGGTGCAGGCAGATGCCACGCAGATCGAAATGGCCAAGTATCTGGAAGCGCATAATCTGCAGTTCTACGTGAACACCGAGATCGGCAGCCTTTCGGCCGGCAGCGCTTCCATCGCCGGAACCAAGGACGCATCCTTCACCGGGGAGTACGGCCAGGTGGGCTCGTACATCATCGGCGTCAAGATGGTGCTGCCAAGCGGCGAGCTGATGGAAGTGACGGAAGCGGCGCAGCCTGAGCTGATGCAACTGCTCCGCTCGAGCTACGGGCTGTTCGGCATCGTCTACGAGGCCACCTTCAAGGTCCGGCCATTGATCCCGATGCACGTGCACCACGAAACCTTCAGCCTCGGCGACTTCCTCGCCGCTCTGCCATCGCTCAAGGCCCGCGGCGACTCGATGTTCTTTTACATGTTTCCCTTCTCAGACCGCATCACGGTCGAGTTCCGCCACTACAATCCCAGCGCCACGGGAGCGCCCAACCGCGTTGCGTGGGAGCTGCGCAATCACATCTGGGGAACGTCGGGACCGAAATTCGGATACGAGATTACCCAGAAGATCGGCGAACCGCACGTCCGCTACGACATCATCGACGCCTTCAATGACAGCTGGCGGCTGACTTTGGAAACCATCATACGCAGCGACAATACCCACGCCTGCGACCAGACTATTTATTACCCGCCCGTCTCGAACGATAGCCGCTACACCTTCACGCTCTTCGCCTTCCCTGAGGAACAGTATCCGGCTACGCTTGCCGAGTTCTGGCAGTTTGTGCAGGCCTATTACAAGCAGACCGGCTACCGCACCAACCTGCTTTATGTGGGTTATCGCATCGCCGCGGACCAGAAGTCGCTCTTTTCCTACTCGTATGACGGAGGGGTGATGACCATCGACCCGGTCTCGACCGCGAATGACGGCTGGGACACCTTCCTCGATGTGTATAACCAGTGGTGCAGCGACCGCAACGGCGTCCCGCTGCTCAACCAGACGCCCAACCTGACCTCCGCGATCATCCGCAAGGCCTACGGTCCGGAGAGGATCGCCAAATTTTTGGCCACGCGTCAGCAGTTCGACCCGCAGAACCGCCTGATGAATCCATATTTCACGCAGCTCTTCTCTTAGCTGCCGCAGCGGCGCCGCGATTCCGGGCAATGATGGCCGTTGATTTCGTTCCGGCCCTACGGGAGCTCGCGAGACTTGCCGATTGAGCTATTGGTGGGAGCAGGTAGCCTGCGAAGCTTGGACGCGCGATGGTCCTGAGAGCTGCGCCTGTTCTGTCTGGGGCGACCTTCTAAAATTGACTGCATATGGAAATGAAGACGGGAGAGGCTTCCGCGGCCGGGGAGATCTTTGACGGCAGCCGGTTTATTCGCGCGTGCCTGCGGCGTCCGGTGGATCGCACGCCGGTGTGGTTCTTGCGGCAGGCCGGGCGGTATATGCAGGAGTACCGCGACGTGCGCAAGCACCATACGCTGGTGGAGATCTGCAAGCAGCCGGATTTGGCCGCTGAGGTGACGATTACGGCGGCGGAGAAGCTGGGCGTGGATGCGGCCATCATCTTTGCCGATCTGCTGCTGCCGCTGGAGCCGATGGGTCTCGACTTCGAGTTTCAGGCCGGCGAAGGGCCGGTGGTGCATCGTCCGGTGCGGACGGCGGAAGATGTGCGGGCGCTGCGGACGGATCGCGCGGCGGATCTCGAGTATGTGGGGCGGTCGATCGAGAAGGTTGCTGCGCATTTTCGCGACCGGCTGGGCGTGATCGGCTTCTGCGGCGCGCCGTTTACGCTGGCCAGCTACATGATCGAGGGCGGCGGCTCGCGCAATTACATCCACACGAAACAACTGATGTACCGCGACCCGCTTGCGTGGGCCAGCCTTTTGGACAAGCTGCTGACTGTCTTGACCGCATACTGCCGGCTGCAGGTGCAGGCAGGGGCAGACGTGATTCAGGTTTTCGATAGCTGGGTGGGCTCGCTCGCGCTCAGCGATTACCGGCAATATGCGCTTGAGGTGACGAAGCGGCTGATCCGTGCCGTGCAGCAGATGGGCGTGCCGGTGATTTACTTCGGCGTGGAGACGGCGGGGCTGTTGACGGCCATGGCTTCAACGGGCGCCGATGTGATTGGGCTCGACTGGCGGCAGCCGCTCGATGAGGGATGGCGCGCAGTCGGCCATAGCCGCGCGGTGCAGGGCAATCTCGACCCGATTACGCTCTTTGCGCCGGTGGAGATTCTCGAACAGCGGGTGAAGGAAATTTTGCGGGCGGCGAACGGACGCGCGGGCCATATCTTCAATCTGGGGCACGGCATTGTGCCGGGGACGCCGGTCGAGAATGTGCAGGCGGTGGTGAAGATGGTGAAGGAGTTCCGGCTGGAGGCTGCGCATGGATAAGAGCGCGGTGCTGTTGCTGGCCCACGGGACGCCGGAGACGGTGGAGCAGATTCCCGAGTATCTGCGCAATGTGGTGAGCGGCAGGCCGGTTCCGCAGGCGGTGGTGGAGGAGATTCAGCACCGCTACGCGTTGATTGGGCGCAGTCCGCTCACTGAGATCACGATGGAGCAGGCGCGGCTGGTGGAAGAGCAATTGGCCGCGGCCGGTGAGCCGGTGCGCGTGTATGTGGGGATGAGAAACTGGCGGCCCTACATTCCGGAGGTCGTGCGGCAGATGCGGGCCGACGGCGTGGAAGCGGCGTCAGTGATCTGCATGGCGCCGCAGAACTCGCGCACCAGCGTGGGCCTGTACCGGCGCGCGGTGGAGGCCGAGGCGCAGGGATTGCGGATCGATTTTACTGAGGGGTGGGCACGGCATCCGCTGCTGATCGACGCGTTTGCCGAGCGGCTTCTGCCGGCGTGGGCGAAGCTCAGCGACGAGATGGGCGCAGCGGCGCCGGTGCTGTTTACGGCCCATAGCGTGCCGAAGCGGACGGTGGAACCGCCGCCTGCCGACGCCGGCGCGCAGCCGCGTCTTTGGCCGGGGACGGGCGCCGATCCCTATGCGGAGGAGGCGCGGCAGACGGCGGAGCTGGTGGCGGCACGGGTTGCGGAGATTCCGCGATGGTGGTTCGCGTTTCAAAGCCAGGGTGCGAGCGGGGGCGAGTGGATTGGACCGAGTGTGGAAGAGACGCTGGATGCAATGGCCTCAGCCGGAGTGCGCGCGGTGATTCTTCAGCCCATCGGTTTTCTTTGCGATCACGTGGAAATTCTTTATGACATAGATCAATTATTTCGCGCCTATGCAGCCGGAATCGGCATTCGGCTGGAGCGGCCGGAGTCACTGAACGATTCGGCGACGCTGGCGCGGGCAGTTGCTGATTTAGCGCGGCAGGGGCTGGCGCGGCTCAGAGGCTGATGCCGGTAACGCCGGGTTGCATACCGATTGTTCTAAAGCAATAGCTCTTTCGGAATTTGGCGCTGGTTACGATCGAGTTTTCGAGGTGCGGCTTTTCCATTTCTGGAGAGCGATGCGCCTGTAGTATTGAAAATCAAGTCGGTTCCATCGGGCCGCTGTTCACGGGCTTAGAGCAGCCGTGTACCGGGCCGGTTTTCTGTCGGGCTGTTGCGCAATCGCTATAGAAAAAGTATTTAGCTTCGAGGAGATTAGTGTGGAATACACCGGCCAACCGGCAAGCGCAGCAGAACTCGTTGAACAATCGGGCCTGCGGGCCGAATGCCCTGGGTGCGGCAGCCATCATCCTCACCGGCTGGAGCGAAGGGGTTTTCTGCAAAAGAAGATTTTGCCGCTCTTCGGGTACTATCCGTGGTTATGCGGAGTTTGCAAGAACAGCTTCCTGATTCGCAAACGGTACCGCAGAAAACTGAAGCAGAAAGAGTTTGCGGACTGAGGATGCAATGCGCTCTCAAGAGCGGAAGAGATTGCGGACCAGGAAGGCCAGGTTGGCGGGCCGCTCTGCCAGTCGGCGCATGAAATACGGATACCAGGCGTTTCCGAACGGGACATAGACCCGGACTTTATGGCCCTCCTGGACGAGCGCCTTTTGCAGGTCGCGGCGCACGCCATAGAGCATCTGGAATTCGAAGCGGCCGGAGTCGATGCCGCGCTCCTTTGCAAAATTTTTCGCGGCTGCGACCATCGCCTGGTCATGCGTCGCGACGGCGTGGTAAGTCGCGCTTTCGAGCAACATCTTGCTCAGCAGGACGAAGTTCGCGTCGACCTCGGTCTTGCGGGCAAACGCGACCTGCGCCGCCTCGTCGTACGCGCCCTTGCAGAGGCGCACGCGGATGCCATCGGCAACTAACTGCTCGATGTCGGCTTGGGAGCGGTAGAGATACGCCTGAATGACGACACCGATGGCTCCGCGCGTGTCCACGCGCGCATTCAGCCGGCGCACGATATCGAGCGTGATCTGGGTGAGCCGCGAGTCCTCCATATCAATGCGGACAAAGTTGCCGAGAGAACCGGCGTGCTGCGCCAGGCCGCGGGCGATGGATTCGGCCAGAAGCGGAGATTGCTCGAGGCCCATCTGCGTGAGCTTGACGCTGATGTTGGCATCGAGCTTGCGGGCTGCGATGAGATCGAGCAGCGCATGGTAGACCTCGGCCGCGCCGTGCGCCTCCGTCTCCGAAGTGACGCTCTCGCCGAGTGAGTCCAGCGTGACGGCCATGCCCTGATTGTTGACGGCCTCGGCCACGCGCAGGGCGTCGGTGATGGTGGTGCCGGCGACGAAACGCGCACTTAAGCGGGCGCCGAGGCTCGATTGCTCGCAGAAGCGGCGCAACGTGCGATTGCGCGAGAAAGCAAGAAAGGCGGAACGTAGAACGGCCATTGATTGCCTCTGCCTGAAGGTGCGACCGATTCGCGTCCCAACTTACCGACTTCCAGTTTCGCATACGCGAGCGGCTGGAAGCCGCCGTTGCTATCGGACCTTATAGAGAGCGCTGCCGTGTGCCGGTAGCGTTACGCTGATCTCTTTTGAGTCTTTGGTTGTGGTATCGTCCCACAGACTTTGCGCGGAGTGCTTTGCATTGTCGAGGCCGAGCTGCTTCCATGTGGTGCGGAGGGCGAGTGGCTGGTCTGCAAGATTGAAGAAGCCGAAGTATTCGGCGTAGCCCCTGGCGCCGGGCTCGTTGATGGTGGCTCGCCAGACGCGGGCATTCTCGAAGCCGGGGCCCAGCGTGGAGGAATCGAGCGGGTGGCTGTAGGTCACGTTCTGATTCATGAAGAGCACGTCCTGGTTGGTGAGGAGCGAGCGCGTGAAATCGTCGAGCCGGGTGAGATTCGCGCCGAGAATCAGCGGCGAGCGCGTGACGGCCCAGAGCGTGAACTCGGTGCGTTCTTCATCGGGCGTATAGCGGGATTGGCGAGCCTCGCCCAACCCCGGATTGGGCCCCAGGTAGCCGATGGGAAGCATATCCGGATCGGGCCAGTTGCCGGGACCTGTGTACACGTACCATTGAGCGAGGCGATCGAACTCGCTGCGGAGGCCGAAGGGGAACTCGCCGTGATCCGGCGTGTGCGGGAAGGTCCAGCCATCCCAATGGTCATCGGTGATGCGCCACATCTGGGCGGATTTCGCTACTTCAGCCGCGTGCTCCAGCGCAGTGGGACCGGGCGAGAGGCTCAACACGATGGGGCGGCCTGTCTTGCGGATCGCGTCGGCAATTTGCCGAATCTCCGTGGGCCGGTAGGGACGGTCGCTGATGCAATCGACCTTGATGAAGTCGAGTCCCCAGGCCGCGTAGAGCTTCAACATCGAGTCGTAATAGGCCTGGCCGGCGGCATTGTCTTTGATGCCCCAGTTGCCCTGATCCCACGGGCAAGGGCTGGTGGTGTCGGCTGCGTCCGCTGCCGTGAACGCGGTTCCGGCAATGGGCAGATTCGCGGCGACCACCTGGCGCGGAATGCCGCGGATGATATGAATGCCAAACTTCAATCCCTGCGCGTGGACCCAGTCGGCAATCGGTTTGAAGCCCGCTCCGTTTGCCGCGGAGGGAAAGCGGCCCGGCGCGGGCACAAGCAATCCATTCGGGTTCCAAAGATACTGCTTCTCTTCCACGGTCTTTCCCGAAGGATTGACCATGTACCATCCTTCGTCGATCACCGCATACTGCCATCCGTATTGCCGCAGCCGGGCGAGCACGGCGGCATTGGCTTTGAACTGATCCTCATCGATGGTCAATCCATAAGAATCCCAACTGTTCCAGCCCATAGGCGGCGTGGGCGCGAGGGCTTGCGCGTAGAAGAGAGTACCCGAAGAAAAAGCTGCGAGAAGAACGGCGGCGGGCAACAGCCTGCGGGGAATCATGTGCAAACGTATACCACAGTTGCACGGAGATGGCTGGGAATCTGACAAGGATACGAGTGTGTTTGCGCCGTCGAGCAAAGCCCGGTGGCGCTTCGGGTTATCCTACTCACGGCCGGAAGCAATTTGTCCGACAAGAAAATGCCGCTCCAGTGGGACGAGAGGCCGCTCGACGCGGCACAACAGGAGTTGTGATGAGAGGGAAGACCAAGATCGGCGCCGGGTGGATTTTGGCGATACTGTGCTCGGTTTTCGCCGCATGCTGCGCGGCGCAAACGGCGCATGCGGGCGCATCGACGGCGCCGGTGCTGACTGCGCCGGCGCTGATGGTGAGCGACATTCATTTCGAGCCGTTCTGGGACCCGGCGAAGGCGGCGCAACTGGCGGCGGCGCCGGCGGAGGGATGGAAGGCGATTCTGGCGGC
>DATAVZ010000015.1:0-158685 GCA_036267475.1 Occallatibacter sp. | reverse complement strand
CGGCGTGCGCGAAAACACAACTGCAAGCAAAAAACGGCCAACCCCGCGCGAAAACAAAGCCGAGAGACAGACATCGAAGTGCAAAAATACAATTTGCGGCCTATACGTGCCGCGCAGTTACGGAATTTTGCAAGAGGCTCCGCTGATTTCAGAATCAAGAACTAGCGGCTCGGTCTGACGGTCGAGTGCGAAATTCCTCCCACTGCGACTGCCGTCGTAGTGCGTTTCTTTCATTCGTTCGATCTCCACCTTGCCGATGGCGCGACTGACCCATTCGGCGGCGTTCGGCTCCGTGGTCTTCAGAAAGATTTTGGTTGCGGGCTGCGAGAGCATGACCTCGGCAAGGTGGCCGTAAACGACCTCCAACTGCGCCTTGCCCTGAAAGCCGAGTACGATCGGGTTACGCGATTTCCGGTTCTCCGTGATGGCGGTGTGAAGCTGTGGCAGCTTTTGCAGACTGGCCAGCTCGTCCAAAACAAACCACACCGGATGCTGATCAGGTTTCGGCGCACTCAGTAGCCGCAGAACAAGCATGTCAATCCATAAGCTGTGGAGTGGGCGGAGCGCCTCGCGCTCGGCAGGCTGCGAGGTGATGAAGATCCATCCGCGCCGATTCTTTGACCACTCTCGCGCCGTCCATTCGAACCTGGAATCCTCTTTTTTTGGAAGCAGGCGGAAGCTGTCAGCGATGAGACTTAAAGAGCCGAGGACGCCGGAGCGTTGTTGCGGTGCTGTAGGGTCAATGAGCGAGGCCAGCTCGGTGTCCTTTACTCGCTTGTCGATCTCTTCCGGGTGCGACATCCAGAAGACGAGTTGCTGTGGAGAGGGAAGATCTAGCAGCAAGTGAGCAAATATCTTTTGCGGGCTTTCAACAAAGAATTCACCCCTGCGGTCATTCGTTGGCTGGAAGAGCGATGCCGCAATCGTGCGGGCCTCGGCCCGCCGCACCAGCTCTTCCGATGGACCCCAATATGGGCAGCGGCGATCGAGTGGATTGAGCACAATGTCACCCCGCCGCTCGTCGTAAAACCGCTCGATGAATTCGCAAGCCGGGTCGTAGAGGATGGCGGAATGTTCGCGTGTTTGAATCTGCCGGAGCATTTGCATGATGATTGTTGTCTTGCCGCTTCCGGTGTCGCCGATGATCTCGAAGTGCTGGTCTTCAGCCCGCGTGGGAATTGAAAGCGGCTCGCGGCATTGGTCTACGGTAATGGCAATTCCAGTGCCTTTCATGGCCTTGTTGAATTGCTTTGGCGTAACCAGAACGGGACCTTTGAGACGCCGCCCGTACTTCATCTCTTTGCGGCGCCGGATGTCTCTGGGAATGGAGAACGGGAGTTGAAGCAGCAGGAAAACAGCACCTCCGGCGAGGGGCCATTTGAAAATATCGGAAAGGCCTTGGCCGCCGTAAACCTGCTGCCTGAGATAGACCGTCAGCGAACTGTTTAGATAGGTACCGTCGAGATGGCCTGCGCAGATTACATTACCCATCTGACGAAAACGAAGCGCAGGCCGCAGGATCGCACGCAGGCAATCGTCAAAGCTCATATCCTGCCCACATTAGGCAGCGTCGATCTTGCCAAGCTCTCGCACACACAGGTTAGAGCGTGGCGCGACAAGCTCGCAGAAACAGCGCCCAGGGTGCGTACAAAGCCCGGAAAGCCTCAAGCCTATCGAGACGTAGAGGAAAGCTCACAGAGAGCCCGGCAGGCCACTGCAAACCGTATTCTGACGGTTATAAAGGCTGCTCTCAACTTTGCCAAGACTGAATCTCGCCGGATCGCGACCGATGCGGCATGGGTTGACGTTAAGCCATTCGCCAAAGTGGACGTACCGAAAGTGCGTTTCCTTACCGCAGACGAAGTGAGCGCGGTTGTAGAGAAGTGTGAGCCTGATTTTCAATCGCTGGTTAAAGGCGCATTGTTAACCGGATGCCGTTACGGTGAGCTTACCGCAATGACTATCGCTGATTTCAATTCGAAGGATGGTCAACTGTATGTGGCGCATAGCAAGAATGGCGAAGCGCGATACGTCGATTTGAATGCTGCCGGGGTAGCATTCTTTAACCATCTCACCGAAGGGCGCAGGCCAGAGGAAAAGCTATTCCTGCGTTCCATTGGTAAGGCGTGGAAGACTTCAGAGCAGTTCCGACCAATGAATGCAGCCTGCGATGCTGCGAAGGTTGAAGGCGTGACGTTTCACATTCTCAGGCATACATACGCGAGTCACGCGCTCATGGCTGGAATGACCATCGAAGTGTTAGCGCAGCAACTTGGACACAAAGACACTCGTATTACGATGCGTCATTACGCGCACCTGTGCCCGACATTCAAGCAAGAGTCTGTCAGAGCTAATGCACCGTCATTCGGATTCAGCGTGAAACCCGGTCCTGTCCTGATAACGAAGGCTAGTTAGTCAATCGAAGACACTCTTTTTATACCGGCGCGTTGCGTCGATGGCGCAGGGCTTCTCGGCATTTGGGAATGTAGTACCATATTAATTTTTATATACCCATATATGTTATTTAAAGAAGTTAACTACCCTAAGTATGTATTTCCCATACTTAGGGTAATGCCCATACTTGGGGGTACTTTGGGGTCCATACGCGACCCCCAAAGTATGTATTCAAGCCACAATGAAGGCATTAGAAGACATCCTTTGCACTCGATAGACTACGATATTAGGTCATGGCTGAATGCTATAGACAACGTTTTTAGATTCAATAACTTAATGCGATAAATATGCTTGACAATAACCTATATATCAGGCACTATTACGCCTAAGTGATCCCCCTAACTAATCTACGAATGGAGCAAGGATTAATGTCTATATCAATCGCACAAGTTGTATCTCTTCTTGAGCAGGGTAAGCCGGTAGCTCAAACCCGTTGGAATGGCGAAGCAATGATCTTCGTACAGGATGGCACGATAGTTTGTCAGAACGGCGACAATATCCCTTATAACTATCCGTTTGATTGGAACGATCTAACTAAACATGAGTGGCAAGCGGTATCGACCACATAGACACGCTGCCTTTTCCAAACCCAATGCGAGAAGGCTTCATCCCGATTTCAGCGTATGCTTCGCGAAGGGTATCTTCGGTAATTCCATATCCTTCGCGGGCGTGCTTTATTAGTTCATTAGCGGCAGCCGGGCCATTATTCAGTGCTTCAATTAAGAACTGCTTCGCAGCATGTCTCTTGGGCGCATCTTCCTTTGAGCTTTTTTCATACTTCGACAGAATGGAACGCGCGGAACCCTCTAACTGCGCTCCCCATATTATGCGGATAGTTTCAATATCGGGCGGAAAGTGAACGCTTTCGATTCGGTAGGAGAAGCCCCCGCTGTTAACTGCGATATTGGTCTTCGCGCGTGCCATCGCGCATTCGCCGGTTTCCTCATCTTGAACCGCGACCAATGCAGTACGAGCAAAATCCTTGAATGCAGATGAACCTAAGATTCGCTCTGCGGAATTCTGCCCCGCTGATCCTTTTGTAAAATGCGAGACGCCAAGGACCACGCATCTGTGCGTTGCTGCGAAGTCTACGAAGGTTTGCAGCGCTCGCCTCACTTCGTTGCTTTTGTTCATATCGCCCGTTACTGCGTTCACGATAGGGTCGATTATTAGCAGGCTGATATTGCCGATTTGCGCGGCGACCCTGTTCAAGCTGTCCATATCCTTCGCAGGATCGAATGAGCGCGCGACGCCATTATTATCAGCACGACCGCCTATAAAGTAGCATCGCGATATATCCGCCCCTGCGGCATCTAAGCGCGGCCCGATTGTATCGTCCGCAGCATCTTCAGAAGCCCATATCAAGACATTCCCAGGAAACGCGCATCGCGTTCCATCGGGCCATAGTCCCGCCGTCGTAATAACGCTCGCCCAGGTGCATGCGAGTGTTGACTTCCCCACTCCACCTTGCCCGGCTAGGAGAACCAACTTGCCTAATGGCAGGTATCCCTTCCACAGCCATTTTATTGACGCTCTCTGAATGCTCGAAAACGGAGTGAGCACTACGTCTTGGGACTGCGTAGCTTGCACTCTACTGACTGTCAAGGAAGTGCGTGGTTTCTCAATCCCGGCATTCAATCCACTTTTGATTGTCGCCTCAGCCTTCGTTTTGCCGTCCGGCCAAGTGAACGTCCAATTGTGGCTAGTCGCTTCCCACAGGGCATTCGCAGCTGTCTCATATTCGAGCCATCCTGCTCCCACCATCGTCCCCATGGAATACGCGGCTATATTCAGAATGGCATTGCAAGTGCCGGGTTCTGACGCTGCAACTTTCGAGCATTCATCTGCGAGCGCGGCCTGCGCGTATTCCCTCTCCCGATCCGTCACTACGGGGCTCACAGACGGCCCAGGAACGACCGCAGGGCTCTTTCCCTTGAGTGCGGACGCCAGAGCCCCAGGAAGGGCCGGTATCGCGTCCCATGAGCCTGCTATCTGCCTATAGCTGCGGCCATCTGGCAGCGTAGCACCAGGAGCGATGACGTAGCCGCCAACTCCCCGCACGTCGATACCATCGGGCAGCGATCCGCGCGAGTTTGAATAGGGCACATCGGTGCGAAAGTAAAAATGCAATCCAGTTGACGGTGTTTCTACGACAAAGAACTTAGATGTATCGATTGTGTTTGCTGCGCAAAGATCGATGAACGCTTGAACACCGTCTGCTTTACCTTGTCGCCTATCGCAGTCAAAGACAACCAAGCTATGCGCGCCTGCTGGAATTGAGGGCAAAGCATCGGGCCAATTGCGCCACATTGCCTCAATTTTGAATGCACTGGATACTGCGTTTTGTTCCCACGCTTTAACCTTTGGCGTTTTATCCGCATTACATGGAAAGACGTGAAGGCCACGCGCAGCTAATGCAAGGGCCACATCCTTATTATTTGAACTCATTTAGTTAATCCTTGAATTGCTACGCTGCTTCTTACTTTGAATACGTTGATTAGAAATATAAGACTTGAATTGAAGTGCGTCTTCACCCTCTTTCCATGACATCTGAAAGAGCATTTGAGCTACTTCCATATCGCTTTTGAGATCAATCCATCCTAGCTGGCCTCTAAAACGCGGGGTACGCTCGTGATATCCCGGTGCGTGCTCTGCCACGCAAACCCATAGTGTAGGGCGCTTCCACCAATCGGCATCGGACGTATACACATCCATTTCCCCTTTGAATGCGGCACGCAGACGTAGGCGTCGCCCAGGGTGCGATGCGAACCAAGACTTGTCATCCTCATACCACGCGGGATTGTGCATCATCGGCGTGGAGAAATGCGCCAGCATCAGCGCTCCGAGCGTGGGAGCACAGTTGCTCATCGTCTCATCGTCAATGCCCGGTTTGAAGCGCGCAGTATTTTTCACAACTTATCCCTCATGTAAAGATAATAGCTTGACAGTTGCCGCGCGTCAAGCTATTATCTTTACATGAGGGAGAGAACTTAAATGATACCCAAGGTAGCTTACGCGCCACGCATGAGTGAAGGCGAGAAGCGCGAGATTTGCTCGGTAACGATAAGTCCGCTTGTAAAGTATCAGGCAACATTGCTGGCGCACGAGTTTGGACAATCTTTATCGAATCTCGTCGAGGACGCTCTACGGGCCTACATTAAGGTTCATCTTGATGGCCGCGAACCAAACGTAGGGGGCGAATAATGGCAGAACCAAACGAAACAGAGCTTGATGGACTCAAGCGCGCCGTAACCGATCTATTGGCGAAGAAAGCCACGCACAAGCAACGCATCGCCGATCTTGAAAAGGCTAATGCAGAACTCCAAACGAAGTTTGGCGAAGCTACTGCATCGTTGCGGCATTTGACTGTCGATGCCCCGCTTCAGGAACTTGCTAAGCGTATGAGCACTGCTCCCGAACTGTTCTCGGAGCAACTGTCCAAGCATTTCAACATTGATTTAGTCGAAGGTAAGCTCACCATTCTGACGAAGGATGATAAGCCGGTCACGAACAAAGACGGCAAACCTGTATCACTGTTTGATGAAAACGGCTTAACAGCCTTCCTTACCGATGGCGACGATGCCAGAGCAAAGACGTTTCGTGCAATCACAATCGCCAGTCGCGCGAGTGGTGGCGGACAGGTAGTGATAAATAGGCAGCTTGCTGCGCCACGACCAAAAGTGCAAATAGGGCCGCGCTATAAGTGATTTCGTGATATGTTGTATCTGTCCAGTCGGACATTCTTATAAGGTTTTATCTCTCAGTCGAGAGTCCCGGTCTACCAGTCGGTCTATCCCGGAAGCGAATCCCAAAAACACATTCCAATCCAGGAGCAGACCCATGCCAGTTCAGATTCAGGATGTAGTTGTACCCGAAGGATTCACGCAATACATTGTCGAGAATAGTCTCGTCTCAACCGCGCTGTTTCAGTCTGGCGTTGCAGTCGAAAACGGCGTTATGTCCGCACAACTTAGCGCCGGAGCAGAATCATTCACCGTACCGTGCTGGAACGATCTTACTGACACCGAAGCAAACATCGGCACCGATGATCCGACCGATGTTTCTACGCCCTTCAAGATCAACGCCTATAGCCAGAATGTTCGGAAGTCATTTCTGAATCAGGCATGGAGCGAGATGAACCTTGCTAGCGAACTGAGTGGCAGCGATGCTCTGACGCGCATTCAAAGCAGGGTTATGGCTTACTGGAATCGTCAGTATGAATTTCGTCTCTTCGCTTCGTTGCTTGGAATCATGGATTCCAACGTCGCGAATGACAGCGGCGATATGGTCTATGACATTTCGCTGCAAGGTGAGGGTACTGTCGCCCCTTCCAACCTGTTCAACTACAGTTCTTTTGTTGAAGCCTGCGGTACTCTCGGGGATCGCATGGAAGATATAAAGGCTCTCGCCGTCCACAGCGCCGTTTACAAGACGATGCAAAGCCTGAATCAGATCGACTTTATTCGAGATTCGGATAATAACATTCTGTTTCAGACCTATGGCGGAAAAGTCTTGATCCAGGACGACAACTTGACAATCGGCGGAACACCGGGAGTTTACATCTCAGTCTTGTTCGGTGCGGGTGCTGTAGGCTTTGCGACTGCTCCACCGCGCACCGGCTACGGCACAGAGCTTTTCCGTGCGCCTAACGCTGGCAACGGCAGCGGCCTGACAGAGCTTCATAGCCGCATCAACCTTGCCATTCATCCCCTCGGGTTTAGCTGGTCGGACAGCAGCGGCGAGAATGCGCTTGCAGGACCGTCACCGATGATTGCCGACCTTAAGAAACCGGCGCATTGGACTCGCGTTGCGACACAGCGCAAGTCTATTCCCCTGGCCTTCCTTGTGAGCAACGGGTAAACCAGTTTCCGGCAAACACCGGAATGTGAGCGGCGTGGCGACAGGGACCGGCGCGCCGCTCACTACTTTAAGGGGCATCGATGGGCGCACTTCGTAAGCATCCACCAATTAACGCGGTCGCTGATATTGAGCGGCTTGCTTCTGAAGGCTTTGCAATCGTCGGGATTGCGAAGCATCTCGGCGTGGGAAAAGATACGTTCAAACGCTGGAGAGATGAGATTTCAGCAATTGATGAAGCGTTTGAGCATGGACGCGAAATGGAGCGACAGACTCTCCATGCATTGATTAAGCGCGATGCTGTAGCAGGTAAACCAGCCAACGCTAACGCCATGTTTCTTCTCAAATGCAGACACAACTATCGCGAGATGGATTCACCGCATACGAAGGTTGATGTCAATGTCGCTGCGATTCAGCCGGTAATGATTGTGCGCGATCATGGCACCGATGAGGAATGGGCGGCTAAATGCGCCGCACAGCAGCAAAAATTGCTCGCGAACGCAGGAGAATAACTTAATGGCTGATTCTACGAATTCGATTGATATCGTCGTTACAGATAAAGTTGCTCCTGATATTGCGCCACGGCTGATTAGAATCGCGGAAGCCAGCGACAAGGCCAGTAAGTCTTTGGGCTCTCTCAAGACGCAGCTTGCCTCTATGAACACTGCCGGCATTGGTGGGCTCTCTGCGGCTCTGGCAAGTGTCCAGAGTGGCAGTGTAGCGGCTTCTACGGCTCAAAGTGGCCTATCGGGAGCGATGCGACAAACAGCCGGTGATACAACTGCGGTCAACGGGGCGCTGCGAGTGATGACTGGCTCCATGTTTGGCGCTACGCGCTCCGCTGCATCGTTTCTGACAGAAGTGCTCGGCCTTGGCTCAGCCTTTACCGCGCTCTATTCCGTCATTGGAGCGGTTGCCCTGGTGGACATTCTCTATCAGGTTGGAGTCGGCTTTTACAAAATGGTGAAGGAAGCAGAAGACGCAGGCCACAATATTGCCAAAGCATTCGACGAAGCGATTGACTCACTCCGCAAAACGGATGATGAACTTGCAATAACGAATGACAAGCTCGACGTGACCATTGCAAAGTTGCAAGGTAAGCCATCGACAAACGGCATTCAGCTTGCGCTCGACGAAGCGCGTTCATCTGCCGATAAGCTCGACGATTCACTCGAAAAAGTGCAAAACGATTTAGAACAGGTTTTGCAGAAGTATTCTGTTAACTTTTTCGGAAGCCTATTCACCGGCCAGTCTGACACAAACCCAACTGCCGATTTCGTGCGCAAGCAATTCGACCAATTAAGCGATGTGCGGCAGAAAGCAACTGAATCTATCGACCGCGCCACCAGCTTGCGTGATCCGAAGGCTTCCCATGCTGCGCTTTTGCAAGCATATACACAAGAGCGCGCTGCAATTCAAAGCGTAGTGTCTGCGCTTCAAACTGAATACAACGCAAAGCAGCGCCTTCAGAACGCTCCTGCTCTCGACGTGCAAACGCCGTATGGCGATACCCAGGCAGCCAAATTCGATCAAACGGCCAATCTGACCATGCTTGGGAAGGCTGCCCATTTAGCCCAGGAAGAGATGCGTGGTCTTGATTTGACGATGAGCAATATCGGCAAAAATGAAGTTGTTGATAAACTGCGGGACCATACTTCCGAATTGAAGGATCAAATTAAGCAAGCAGCCGCGCAATAGAAACAGCTTGAAGCGGCATTCGTATCGTTCCAATCGGAAATGGACCGTAGCGGCCACAGAGCTACGCCACAGCAGAACCTTGGAGAGCTTGAACAGCTTGGCCGCAATATAAATCCGCTTAACGCAGACAAGCTCGCAGTAAAAGAGCTTCCATTCCGCAATCAAATCGCAAACGATTCGTGGAAACAAGATGAATCCGAACGCCTGCAAGATCAGGTCAAGGAAATCGGTCTGTACAGCGATGCACTAAAGGAAGCAGCCGCGCTTAACAGCATCTTGGAAGCAGCACGCAGGCGCAATATTGAACTTTCCCCGGCCGAAGTTGCAGGCTACAAATCGCAGATTGCGCAAATTGTCGAATCACGCCAATACACAGAAGACTTGAGCAGCATCTTTGAGCATACGGCTGGTGCCGCGCTTAACTTCGCTGCAACTCTCGATGCGCTGCATACGCTTTATGGTCGTAACCAATTATCGGAGGAAACATACGCGCAAGGTATCGTACAAACGATGAAGCAATATAACGAAGCTACCAGCGCGGTAACGAAGTTCAAGAATGCCCTAGCCGATCAACAGCGCGACGAATCGGCGAAGCTAGGCACGCTGCGACAAATTGGAGTGAAAACGGATCTTGAATCGCTCGATACGCAGCTTCGTAAACCGGGTGTGGATGCGTCCCATCCATTCGGTTATAGCGAATCGGATATCACAAAGATCAATTCTGAGCTTTCACCGTTGATTGCCGCAATGCAGAATCGCAATGCCGTGGAGCAGGAAACGAATAAACTGCTCACTCAGCAAGCGAACCTTGAGGATCAACTTTCGACGCACCATCAAGCTCTGACTGAAGCAGTAAAACAGGGCTCGCTATCGCAGCAAGCGGCAAACTCATCTGCATTGCGTGACCATGTTCAACTCAACAATCAAGAGTTGAGCAATGGGACCGGGGGTAATCCATTCTCGGGAGCAATCGAGCAGTATGGAGAGCAGTTTACAACGCTTGCCAAGGGAATCGAAGACGCATTTACCCCGGTATTCAAAACGCTCTCTGACGGCTTTGCGGACAGCTTAGGCCGCGCCATTGCAGACGGAAAGAACCTTGGAAGCGCCCTGAAGGATGTGGCGCGGGAAGGCATCGCGGAGATCATTAGCGGGCTTGTGAAGCTCGGCATTCAGGAAGTAATCAACACGACCCTTGGCGCGGCTGCTGGAACCGCTGCAACGGCTGCCAGCGTTGCCCAGGGCGCTGCTGTAGCGGCTGCATGGGCTGGCTCCGGCTGCCTTTGCCGCCTCTGTGGCGAGCTTCGGGGCGGCAGACGCCATCGGGCTAAGTGCCTACAGTTCCGGGCTGGCCGTGGCTACGGCTCTATCCGCGATCCCACACTTCGATGTGGGAACCAATTTCGTACCAGACGATATGCTCGCTCAGATTCACCAAGGCGAACGCATCGTTCCTGCGGCTGACAATGTGGCTCTCATCGATGCAGTGCGAAACCAAAACACGCGGGACACTCGGCAGCCCATAGAAATACACAATTATGGATCGCAGAATGTACAGGTTCAACAGACCGACGATAACCGTATTCGCGTTATCGTGCGTGAGCAGGTTCCCGGATTGATTCAACAGCACGCGCCGGGAGTGATTGCGACCGAAATAGGCAATCCGAACTCGCAAACATCTAAAGCGATTGCTCGGAATACGAACGCAACAAGGAATCGATAATATCATTCAATCTTATAGACGCGTTTCGCATCGATCCACGCGTACGATTGATCGCTGACTATTGCTGGCACCTTGTAGACCACTTCGTCCGAATCGTTCTTGGCAACTGCGACAATTTCTCCCTCAGCATAGAAACGCTGATCCGGAAAGTGAACCGCAACCTTGTCTCCAACCTTCAACATGTATTGAACCTCCAACTGTTCCCATTCTAAACAGCTTTTGTTAGCTCGCTACGATATCCGGTCACGACCGGATTTCACCTTAGACCCTCGGATATTCAGGGACGCATCCCCGCGCCGGATCGAAGCGCCAAACTAGGGGGTGGGGGGTGTGCAAGAATGCTTGGCTCTCCTGGCAATGCTGCATGGTGCGCGCTCTCAGCATCCACACAGGCACTCTACCAACAGGCTCTATGACGTATGCTTGACGTACGCACTATCAGCTAAACAGCTAAGCTATTGATTTTGTTGGCGTCCCCGACGGGATTTGAACCCGTGTTATCGCCGTGAAAGTCTGCCCAACTGAGGTAACTCTTTGAAACTTAAGGGAACGGGTGGCTCCCTCAGTCCCTTAAAATCCCCCTCGGCTCACGTTATTGGACGGCTATTGGACGGCGTTGTGCGTTGGTTCGCAATGGCCGTATCGCCACTGGTTTGTCGACCCGAGGCTGAATCCATGACAAACCCTTTCAGCAAGATCGTACGTCACAAGACAGAATTGGAGGAATTCACATGCCCGGCCCAATTCAGAGTGCGAATGCGATGGCAAGGCTGGAGCAGTACCGCCGGATGATCACGTTGGATGAGGCGGTCGAGATCCTCACAGGCCGAAAACCGCCTTTCACCAGGCGGGCGCGTGAGGCCACCAGGAACCTTTGGCTGGACATCAGCCACGCAGCCACTGCTCCTTTTCGGAAGGTCGAGAAGGTGATCGAGGGCGAAGTGATGATTCCTCTGAGCGAATTGGAGCTCTATTTGCGCCGTTGCCGGAAGGTCGGTTACATCGAACAATTGGGTATGGAAGTTCCCTACTTCGAGATCGAAGGCGAAGGCATTCGTCTCCTCCCCGGCGATCTTCTCGCCGTACTTACCGGGCGCCCTGCCCTGGAGTTCCCGAATCGCATGGCGCAGCTACAAGCCGGTGCCGATTCTTCCGAGACTGACGCCCGGGCCGCTGGCGAGTGACGATCAGAGTCTTTCCGCCGATTCTTCACTTTTCAGGGAGTCGGCTGGCGATCTTCCGAATAATGCACGTGGACAAGACGCCACTCTCCATTCTCTTTGCGGTAAACCTGAGTCTCGACCCCGTGCGTGGTTACTGCCGAGCCGTCCTTGCGCATCGTGGCGTGAAAATCCCAGTGGAATTCAGACCACGCGGAGTCGCCATTCACGTAGATCATCACGTCGTGCATCTTCAGGTCCCGCGCCGAGAACATCCCACCCATCACATTCTGGAAGACGTGCTGCTCAATGGCGTCGAAGCCGTGTTCCTCGCCCAATGGATAAATGAACGAGACATCGGGCGAATGAGACCAGATCTGCGAGAGCAGCTTTAGATCGACAGTATCGACGGCCTGGGCATACTGTCCCATCAAGTGGTGAATCGCCGCGCTATCGGCGGCCGGACCGGGTCCAGCTTGGCAGTAGGCATAGGCGGGAAAGAGACAGGCGAAAACGGCAATGAGGATTCGGAAGCACATGAGCCGCCCTCATTCTAAACTCACCCATTCAAAACCTTGTTCCATCGGAAATATCGCCCGATTGCACAAATAATTTCGTTGGCTTGTCGCCGAAGTGCATCGTCTCGCTACTCGCACTTTGGGGACATTTGAGCGGAGGAATCGATCGAGGGTGGCTGGCTCTGGAGCGGGTGCCACAACTAAGCGCCGGCTCTGGCTTCAATATCTCCGTCATCGCTTTCGAAACTTTGGGGGTTAGCTGAGGGCTTTTACTTCCCCTAGAAATCCGAGTGGTGTATCATCATCTCCCATAGAGTTTCGAGTGGAGGTGAGCCGTGGGCCGGAACGACCAGCCGGATGCAGCAATGCTCAGAGGAACTCTGGACATGATGATCCTGCGGACACTCGTCAGCGGGGATGCGCACGGACATACGATCGCGAAAATCATTGAGCGAACTTCAGAGGACATTTTGGAGGTGGAGCAGGGGTCACTTTATCCAGCGCTGCACCGAATTGAGAACCGTGGTTGGGTTTCGTCCTATTGGGGTGTGAGCGAGAACAATCGCAAGGCGAAGTTCTACCGGCTGACGACGGCCGGAAAGAAGCAACTGGGCCGCGAGACCAGTCGCTGGCGCCAGATGACGCGGGCTATAGGGCTCGTGATGGGCGAAGAGACGCAGGGTTGAGGAGGAAGGGGATGAGTTGGCTCAGGTTCTTTCGCAAACGGCGCGCGGACGCCGAAGTGCAGAGCGAGATCGAGTCGTATCTGGAGGAAGAAGCTGCCGAGAACGTAGCGCGCGGCATGGCACCGGACGAAGCGCGGCGCCAGGCGCTGATCAAGCTGGGAAGCGCGCAGCGGGTGCGCGAGACGCTGTGGAGGCAGAACAGCGTTGCGGTCGTAGAAAGCATGTGGCGGGACGTGAGATATGCGGCGCGGACCCTCATACGGACGCCGGGATTCACGGCAACAGCGATCCTTGTAATGACGCTGGGCATTGGGGCGAATACGGCGCTGTTTACGGCGGTGCATTCTGTGTTGATGACGCCGCTGCCGTTCCACGATCCGGGGCGGCTCGTGGATATCACCGATACGGACACGCATAGCGCAACGCGGGGACAAAATCTTGTTCCCAATGCGGACCTGGCCGAGTGGCAGGAACAGGCGCGCAGCTTTGAGGCGATGGCGGGGGAAGCACACAAGCTTTACAACCTGTCGGGAACGGCGGGAGAGCTTCCCGAGCAGGTGAACGCACAGGAAGCCAACTGGACCCTGTTCCCGATCCTGGGTGTCAATGCCGCGCTGGGGCGTGTGTTCACCGAGAGTGACGACAGCGCAGAAGCCAATGGGACAGTGGTCATCACCTGGGGTTTATGGAAGCGTCGCTATGGCGCCGATCCGCAAATTGTCGGACAGACGATCCTGCTGGACAGCAAACCGTATACGGTGATTGGCGTGCTGCCGTCCTGGTTCTCCTATCCAAATCCTATGGTGCAACTGTGGACGCCGGTGCGGCACGAAGAAACAGGGAAATGGTTCACCTCGACGCACTGGTCGCATTTCTTACAGGTGGTGGGACGGCTCAAGCCAGGTGTGTCAGAAGCGCAGGCGCAGACCGAACTGAGCGCGATCCAGGCGCGCATTCGCGAGCAGGTTCCGACGGGTCCGGTTGCCGACGCAGCTGTGCTGACGCCGCTGCTTGAGTCGGAGGTGGGAAAGATTAAGCCGGCTCTGTATGTGCTGTTCGCGGCAACCGGGTGCCTGCTTCTGATCGCGTGCCTTAACATTGCAAATCTGCTTGTGGCGCGCGCTACATCGCGCCGCAAAGAGTCGGCAATCCGGACTGCGCTGGGAGGAAGCCGCGCCCAACTGATCCGAGAACATCTAATGGAGAGCCTGATGCTGTCCGTGGCCGGAGGCGGGCTGGGCCTCTTGGCGGCTTGGAGTGCCGTGGAGTGGCTGGTGCGCGTGCGAGCCGACCTGCCGCGTGTTTACGAGGCTCATCTCGACGGTCCAGTGATTCTCTTCGGTATCGGAGTCATGACACTGTGCGGCCTGATCGCGGGATTGGTTCCGGCGCTCTCAGCGGATGACCGGCAGGTGCTGAATGGCATGCGAGACGCTTCGCGCTCGCATGCGGGAAGCCGGGGCAAACTTCGGCTGCGCCGCGTGCTGCTGACGGCGGAGGTCGCGCTGACGATGATTTTGCTAACCTCGGCGGGGTTGCTGCTGAAGAGCTACCAGCGGTTACGCGCAGTAAATTTGGGATGTGCTACGCACAATGTGCTGACCATGGATTTAGGGCTGCCCGAGGCCCGCTACGCGACGCCGGCACAGCGCTTGGCCTTCTTTGAGCAGCTTCTCGACCGCGTGCGCGCACTGCCGGGCGTTGAAGCCGCCGGGCTGGATACAGTCCTTCCGGGAACCGGGCATCAGCGCACGAATGCTTTTGCGATTGAGGAAGTTCCGTCGCCGACGGTCGGCAAGTTCTTCGAGGCCGACGCGCGCTCCGTCGATCCGGGCTTCTTCCGTGCAATGCAGATTCCGCTGATCCGAGGTAGATTTTTCCGGGATGATGAGCGTCTGGACAAGGCAAACGTTGCCATTGTGACCCAGGCATTCGCGCACAAGTTTTTCCCCAACTCCGATCCGCTTGGAAAGCACATCGACGATGGTAACTTCGATGGTCCTCACGCCTTCGAAATCGTGGGGGTGGTGGGCGATACACAAGACACTCTGGCCGATCAAATCGCGCCAACCGTTTATTACCCGCTCTTTCGCGGCAGCAGCGGATTCAGCTATCTCGCGATCAGAGCGAACGGCGATGTGCAGAGCCTCGCATTGCCGGTGCAGAAGACTCTTGCTAGCATGGACCCCAATCTGGCGGTCGGCGACATTCTGACGATGGAGCAGATTCTCGGAAAAGGGATGCTGGACGCGAGTTTCGATGCGACGCTGCTGGCATCCTTTGCCGTGCTGTCGCTGGTGCTGGCGGGCGTGGGCATCTTCGGTGTGCTCTCGTACATGGTTGCGCAACGGACGCAGGAGATCGGCATCCGCATGGCGCTGGGATCACAGCGAGAGCGCGTGCTGGGGCAAGTACTGCTGGATGGGTTGAAACCCGCGTCGGTCGGGCTGGTACTGGGTCTTGCTGGCAGCGCCGGAGCGGCGCGGCTGGTGAGGTCGATGCTCTACGCGACGCAGCCGCTCGATCCGGCGGTGTTTGCGCTGGTCAGCCTGATGTTGGTTGCTGTAGCGGGCGCCGCGTGCATGATTCCGGCGTGGCGTGCGTCGCGGCTGGACCCGATGCAGGCGCTGCGGGCGGAATAGAGCCGCGGCCGCCGTGTGCTGTGACTTGCAAAATTGCCTGGATGAATAGACGCAGGTTGAGGGAGAAACCGCATGAATTGGCGCAGATTCTTTCGTAGGCGGCGTGAGGACGCCGAGGTGCAGAGCGAAATCGAGTCGTATCTCGAAGAAGAAGCGGCCGAAAATATGGCGCGCGGCATGTCCTTCGATGAGGCTCATCGGCAGGCGCGAGTCAAACTTGGGAACCGGCAGCTAGTCCGGGAGCGGTTGTGGCAGCAGAACACGGTTGTGGTGATTGATGGACTGTGGAGGGACCTGCGGTACGCGTTGCGCACTTTGTGGCGGGCGCCTGGGTTCGCGGCACTCGCGGTGCTCGTAATGGCATTAGGCATTGGCGCGAATGTAGCGCTATTCACAATCGTGCGCGCTGTGCTGTTGAACCCCCTGCCGTTTACCGAGCCATCCAGACTCGTCAAGCTATACGAGTACAGCTCGGACCGGTTCCCGTACAACGAGGTGGCAGGTGGTGTATTCGCCGCATGGCAGAAGGAAAATCACAGCTTTGCTGACCTTGCCCTACTCGATAGCGGATTGGCGTTCAGCCTGTCCGAGGGCAGCGGCCAGTTGCCAGAGAAGGTAAACTTCGGCGTCTGCACGTGGAATCTCTTCCCCTTGCTTGGGGTTGAGCCTGCTCTGGGACGGAGCTTTGCAGCTAGTGATGATCGGCCTAGCGCAAATTCAACTGTGATGCTGACATGGGGCCTATGGAAGCGTCGATTTGGCGGAGATCGCTCTGTCCTCGGACAAACAATCGAACTGGACGCCAAGCCTTATACGGTGATCGGAGTATTGCCGGCCTGGTTTACCTATCCCATACAAAGCGTCCAGTTGTGGACGCCAATTCATCACTTGATACCCGAAGGCGAGATGAATGCTATCGACGAACACGATTGGGAGGCGATAGGCAGGCTGAAACCGGGTGTGAACGAAGCAACTGCAACGGCAGATTTATCTGTGATCGTTCGCCGTTTACACGACCAACATCTGGACGATCCATTCATTAGCACCGCGGCAAACAGCATGCCGCTGCTCGAGGATTTGGTTGGACAGTTTAAGATGCCGCTTTATTTGCTGTTGGCTGCAACTACTTGCCTGTTGCTCATAGCCTGCCTGAATACCGCAGCCCTGATGGTTTCGAGAGAGGCCATGCGACGCAAGGAACTGGCGATTCGCACAGCGCTGGGGGGAGGAGGCTGGCGGCTGCTGCGCGAGCACATGACAGAAAGCCTGGTTCTCTCGGCAATCAGCGGCGCGGCTGGCCTTCTTGTCGCCTTCGCCGCAATTCATTGGTTCGTACGAGCCAGGCAGGACATGAGCCGCGTAGAGGCAATTCACTTGGATGGCACTGCCGTCGCGTTTACTGTCGGCCTGACGCTGCTCTGCGCCGTCTGCGCCGGATTCGCGTCCATCCTATCTTTCCGAGGTGGACAGATCGCTCGATCTTTCGCAGCATATTCGCGATCTCAAAGTGAGGGACGAGGGAGAGCACGTCTGCGCAAATGGCTCGTCACGTTTGAAGTTGGCGTGACAGTCGTACTTCTGATCGGAACCGGTCTGCTTCTCAAGAGCTATGCGCAATTGCGCGCGTCGAATCTCGGCTGTGTAACCCAGAATGTCTTAACAATGCAACTGAGTTTGCCGGATGAAAAATACAGCCAACCACATCAAAGGGAACAATTCTTTGCCCATCTTCTTGAGGATGTACGTGCTCTACCCGGTTTGAAGGCTGCGGGACTTGTGCGTACGGTTCCAGGAGAGGGTCGCGGTGGTGATGCGGGCTTTGCTATTGCCGAACATCCGCCGCTGCCGTCCGGAAAAGCGCAGAACGCGGTTGTGCGTTGGGCGGATCCAGAATACTTCGGCGCACTGGGCATACCGCTATGGCGCGGAGCATCTTTTGATGCAAGTAAACGACTGGCGGAGGCGAACGAGGTCGTGATCACTCATTCTTTTGCGCAAAAGTACTTCGGCGCGGAGGATCCGATCGGCAAGCACTTGATCACTATGGGCCAGCATCGCTTTGAAATTGTCGGAGTCGTGGGCGATACGCGGTATAAAGCTTCCCGACCCCCTGAGCCAATGATGTACTTCTCCATTTACAGTGGCGACTTTGGCAGTTCGGCACTGGTAGTTCGCTCGGCTGGAGATGTCACACAGATGGCATTGCCGATTCAGAAGATTGTGCAGCAGCTTGACCCGCAGTTGGCCGTAATGGACATCCTCACGATGGATCAGGTCGTAGACCGGAGTATACGGGATACGAGTTTCGATGCGGGGCTGCTACTGATTTTTGCCGTCGTGTCATTGCTACTTGCAGCCGTTGGACTATTCGGGGTGCTGTCTTTCATTGCAGCGCAGCGAATGCACGAAATCGGGATTCGAATGGCGCTGGGAGCGGAGCGAGGCCGGGTTCTAGGCCAGGTGATGCTGGATGGACTCAAGCCAGCCTTCATCGGCCTCTTAATGGGACTCTTGGGAAGTGTGGCTGGAGTGCGTCTCTTGCAATCAATGCTCTATGCGACAGGACCTCTCGACCCGACGGTGTTTGTGCTCGTCAGCGTCGTACTGGTCGCGGTGGCCGGAGCAGCGTGCATGTTTCCGGCGTGGCGCGCCTCACGGTTGGACCCGATGCAGGCACTTCGGACCGAATAGCGCAGAGGGCGCTGCTTGGGCAGTAATCTCTGATTTGGCCGGCATAGGCAGAACAGGTGTTGCTCCTCTCCGAGTTCCGCCGTGCAGTGCAATCGCGGGTGCGTGCCGGCTTCCCCAATCGGAGAGCAATCCAAGCAGGTTCATGACGTCGATACCGAGCGGCGCCGAAATGGCGTATTCGACGTGTTTGATCTTTCCGCTCAGGTCGGTGCGCACGATGATGCCGTCTTTCTCCATTTCGTGTAGTTGCTGAACCATGACCTTTTTGCTGGCGCGCGGAATCAGCCTGCGCAGTTGACCCAGACGAATCGGCCCGTTCAACATGTTTACAAGGATTTCCACCTTCCATTTGCCGCGTATAACACCAAGTGCTGATTCCGTAGACGCAACGATCTTCGCCCGATCCCCGCTGGAAATAATCTCAAGCGCAGTGCGAGCTGCGTTGTTGAACGGCCCGGCACCATTTTGCTCCAGTCGGCTGCCTTCCGTCCGGTGATGATTCCGGATCGGGGTGACCGGAGCCAGCGGTGCGAGCGCCTGAGCCAAGGTATACATCAGTTGCGGATAGCACCAGACCGAGAGAGAACTATCCGCAAAAGCCTCCTCTACCTTCTAAAGGCATTTCTTGAGGTCATTTGGGGGCATTGCAGTTGGGGATTTTTTGCGGGGCTGGCTATACTACTGTCACTGGTGGTCAATTCCCCCTCCGGGCAGATGCTCGCGAATGCCGCCAAATGGTCGCAGCTGGCAAGTGCTGACGTGGAGTTGGGCCTGCTCGACCGGGCACCCTGCTTCTGATCAGGTTTTGGAGGCCGCTGCTAACGCAGCGTGGCCGCACGCTCTCTTGTGCGCTTGGACATTCCTGCATGATCATGATTCTGCTCACGATCTAATGGACCACGCCGCCCAGAACGCCTCTGACTACATCTCCCGCCATCCTGATGTGAGCCTGCACAAGCTGACAGCCCGCATTAAGAGTGAGCTACGACGCCGGGCCAAGCAGCTTGGGGCCAAGCGGCAACACGAGATTCTCTATGGATCGATTGCCGATTTGGAACATCTGCTTGCGACTCGGCCTGAGATCGAGCTGGGGATCTACGCAAACGAGTTGTTTGCGCAGCTTTCACCATTCGCCCAATCGATCGCTCATGAGCGCTGGCTTGGGTATTCCTGGCGTAAGATTGCGCGATCGCTGGAGATGGACCACACATCGGTTCGCGATGCATACTACCGGGAGCTTGGTTCTTTGCAGAAAAGTCTCTCCCGGCACGGAGATTCCTCAAAATGTGGTTGAGCTGGCGCCGGTCCTCTCGCGCGGAGGACCGAATTGACAAGTGGATCACGCAGCAGCATCAGCGACGGGTACTCGCCGGGGAGACAACTCCTGCCGGTCCATGTCCCGATGAGACCTTTCTCCGGGCACTTTCGCGGCGGTCCAAAAGCGTCGTTTTGTCGGACCCGCGCGTCGATCACGCCGCCACGTGCCCCAACTGCATGAAGCGCTTGCTGGCTCTTAGGCGGGAAAATCAATCGCAACGGCGAAAGCTGACCTGGGCACTTGCTGGCGCAGTCTGCGTCATTCTGCTGGCCGGACTGATTGGGTGGCGATACCAGAGCCGGGAGCGGATGCTCGCGTATGCCGCTCCGGTCGCCGAAACCGTCGATCTATGGAATGCGGCCACATATCGCGGCCAACAACCAGCGCAGTTGCAATCAGTCGAGCTGCCCTCGGCTCGTGTTCATATGACAATCATCTTGCCGCAATTCAGCTTGCCGGGCCAATACCTCGTAGCAGTGACTCGCGACCAGAATGGGAATGGCGTGGCTGCAGAGGGGCTCGCGACGGCTCTCCATAGCGGCGCGCAGGAAAAGGTCGTCCTCGACCTCGATTTGCGCGGCGTCAAGGCTGGCGCATACTTCCTCTCGACGACGCACGAGCAGGACCAGGCAGCCTACTACTATCCTCTTCGGATTAATTGATAACTTTCCGCCAGTCAGTGGACGACTGACGCCTTGACCTTCTACACGTAGAAGAGTATATGTAGAAGCTAAAGGCATGAAGACAGAAGACAGATTCGACCTTCCGCAAGGCACCCTCGACCTCCTCATCCTCCGCGTAATCGCTCTCGGATCCATCCACGGCTACGCAATCGCGCAGAGAATCCAGCAGATGTCACGCGAAGCGTTGCAGGTGCAGCAAGGATCGCTCTATCCCGCTCTCCATCGCCTTGAGTACAAGAAGCTCCTCTCCTCCGACTGGAAGCCGACCGAAACCGGCCGAGAAGCCAAGTTCTACGAGTTGACCGCAAAAGGTCGTGCACAGCTGAAATCCGAAACCGAAAGTTGGAAGCGCCTTACTGATGTCGTCGGACTCATCTTGAAGGGCACACTGGAGGGTATCTCATGAGCTGGTTGCTGCGCCTTTTTGCCCGGAAGCGCATGGAGGACGAGCTCGACCGCGAGCTGCGCTTCCACTTTGAATTGCAGGTGGCCGACAAAACGCGCTCGGGCATTTCAGAGAGTGAAGCACGTCGCTTAACACGTCTCGAGTTTGGCGGGATCGACCAGATCAAAGAAGGCTGTCGAGAAAGCAGGGGGACTATGTGGGTCGAATCGGTGGTGCAGGACGTCCGTTACGGTCTGCGCCAGCTCCGCAAGTCGCCCGGATTCACGATGGTGGTGGTACTGACGCTTGCGTTAGGGATCGGCGCGAATACCGCAATTTTCACATTGGTGAATGCGGTGATGCTTCGCTCGCTACCGGTAAGAAACCCGCAGCAGCTGGTGGTGGCGGAGTGGTCAGCACGAAACCGGCCACACCACGTTGGAACGAGCAGCTTTGGGGATTGCCAGGACTATCAGGGCATGCATAGCGATTGCTCGCTGTCGTATCCAATGTTCCAGCAGATTCGTGATCAGAAGAATCTGTTTGAAAACGTAATGGCCTTCGCAGGACCTGCGCAATTGGACCTGAGCGGTAACGGTGCGGCAACCATAGCGCAGGGCGAGCTGGTCTCAGGGAGCTATTTCGAAACCCTCGGGATATTGGCGGCCTTGGGCCGAACGCTGGACTCCGAAGATGAGAAACCGGGAGCAGAACCAGTAGCGGTGCTGGATTACGGATATTGGCAGCGCGCGTTTGGCGGCTCGCCAACCGTAATCGGACGAACAATCCGCCTGAATAACACTGCATTCACTATTGTGGGTGTCGCCGATTCCGGATTTACCCGGCTGACACCGGGAAAGTCGGTCAATTTGTGGGTAGCTCTGACCCAAGGACCGCAACTGGGACAGGTTTGGACACAAGTCAATACTAGTAGTGGCCAACCGGATGCCAATAACTGGTGGCTTGTAGTTGTCGGTCGGCTGAAGCCTGGGGTTTCGCGAGAACGGGCGCAGGCAACGGTGAGCGCACTTTATGTGAACGACGCCCTGCATGGAGCGAAGGCTGTGTGGACAGCTGCCGATGATCCGCATCTTTGGCTCCTGCCAGCCCAGCAAGGTTTGTCGGGAATTCGGTATCAGTATGGGAAACCGTTGATCCTTCTGATGACGGCCGTAAGTATTGTGCTTCTGATTGCCTGCGCGAACGTTGCGGGGCTGATGTTGGCCCGCAGTGCGGCTCGCGAACGGGAGATGGCGGTGAGGCTGGCTGTGGGCGCAGGGAGGCGGCGCGTAATCCGGCAGCTTCTCACTGAGAGTCTGCTGCTCTCGTCGCTTGGCGCAGCTTTAGGCGCTCTGCTGGCGTATGTAGGGGCGACAGGGTTGTCAGCCTTCTTTTCGAGCAATTCGTATTCACCTCTGCGGCTGGACTTGGCGCCAAACGGGCTCGTACTGCTGTTCGCGATCGGCGTGGCAGTCCTGACCGGAATCGGTTTTGGACTTGCGCCTGCGTTTCGCGGGGCTCGCGCTGATGTGGTGGCGGAACTCAAAGGAAACACGACAACAATCGGGCTCGGAGCTAGGGAGCGTTTAGGTCTTGGCAAGGGGCTCGTTGTAATGCAGGTGGCGCTGTCGATGATTGTCCTTGCCGGTGCGGGCCTCTTGCTGCGAACACTGGATAAGTTGCACAGTATTGACCCAGGCTTTGATACACGCAACGTTCTCCTGTTCTCAATCGATCCGGAACTGGCTGGCTACAACAAGAGACAAATTTCTGACCTCTACACAAACCTCCAAAGGCGGCTCGCCGCACTCCCAGGAGTCGCCAGCACAAGCTACTCGTCGGACGCGATTCTCGACGGAGGCCTGTGGACTGAGGATGTGCGGGTCGAAGGGCAGGCGGACAAGAACACGGTTGAATCGCAGATGCTGTCCATCGGTCCGTATTATTTTCAGACGATGAAGATCCCTTTGGTGGAGGGACGCTTCTTGGCGGCATCAGACATCGGTAGCTCGCAACTGACTGCGGTGGTGAACCGGGAGTTTGTGAGAAAGTTTACAGCTGGCAGGAATCCGATTGGACTCCACTTCGGTGGCACGGATCCGAAAGATCCGCAATGGCAAGTTGTTGGTGTGGTTGGCGACACCAAGTATGAAAACTTGCGGAGTGCGATCCGCCCCACGGCATACGTGCCGCTGACGGCGGGCGGTGCCACGTTTGAATTGAGAACGGCGGTTTCGCCTGTGGGGCTGATGCCGGCAGTGCGAAATGTTGTGCATGAAGTAGACGACAACCTCCCCGTCATTCGTATGAGGACGCAGTCCGACGCGATTGATCGGCTGCTCTTCAATCAGCGGCTAATAGCACGCCTGTTCGCTCTGTTTGGAGCTCTGGGGCTGATGCTGGCGTGTATCGGCCTCTATGGGCTGCTCTCGTATGACGTGACACGACGTACGCGCGAGATCGGCATTCGAACAGCGCTCGGGGCGCAGCGACGCGATGTATTGCTCCTAGTTCTGCGGCAGGGATTCTTGCTGGTCATTGTAGGCGTGACGTTAGGTGCTGCTGTAGCGATAGGAGTCACGAAGTTGTTAGAAAGCCTACTGTATGACGTGCGGCCGACCGACCCGTTCACCTTTACGCTTACCGGTGGCCTACTGATTGCCATTGGGCTGGTTGCCAGTTCGCTACCTGCGCGCCGTGCGATGCACGTGGACCCTTCCACAGCACTGCGCAGTGAGTGATCCGAACCTCCCGAGGGCCGGCTTCGTTGGACACTACCGTTGCTTCAAAGCTTGCCGGGGCAGCCATAGGGTATGAGTCGCGAAGAAAGAAATTTGCAAAGCGGCACAGGCTCAAGTTCGCTTATAGCGCCTCGAAGCAAGTTTAACTGGCTTTTGTTGTCGATATTCGTTGGAGCGGTTCGATCGCGGATTCGAACTGTAGATCCCCACTGCTACGTCGACTTCGCCAGTCATATTCCGCGCCCAGATCCGGTTCAATCGGAGTTCCTTCGAGAATGGTGCCCTTCCACGTATGATAAGCGCCCGTTGGCAGCGCAAGGCGGAACCCGTTGCCCACCTTAACTGAAGTGGCAGAGAGCAGTCGGCCTGCGGTCTTTTCTCCTATGATGGTTGCGAGCTTGTTCTCTCTCGCGAAGGCGACAATCATCTCCGCGGCGCTGGCAGTATGGCGATTGACGAGCAGAATGATCCTTCCGTGGAACGATTTCGGGCCCAGTCCTTCCGTTTCGAGGACGATGGGTTTCTTCGCGAGCATCGATGGAGCAAATCGCAAAGCAAGGAGCCAAAGATTCTTTGGCGATGCCGGAATGCGCGAAAAGCGAGGAAAGCTTAGTTTGTCGGATTCGATGTTGGCCGTGGCTCGCCGCCGGTCGAGCGCGAAACCCACGGGAATCTTATCCGGCGTCAGCAGGCTCATCACGCGGATCGCGCCGATTCCACCACCCGTGTTCCCGCGAAGATCAATAATAAGGCGGTCAATCTCGCCCAGATTCGCAACACCGCTGGAGATCTGATTCGCGACGACTACGCCCACCATTCCGGGAAACATCGCAACCTTCAGGTACCCGGTCCCGCTCTCGATACGGCGCGCTTCGACAAGCGTCGGCTCGATGAAGTGGAGCTTCTTTCCCTTCGGACGGGCTACATCCACGGACACAGTCCGTAGGCTGTCGTCATTGCAGACGACCTCCACGCTGGTCAGCTTTCCCATCGGAAAAACCGGATGCTCCGGAGGAACAATCTCCCGGCCATCGACGCGGAGCAAGATGTTCCCTGGCTCAATGCCAGCAATGGCCGCGGCGCCACCTGAGTGCACATCCTGAAAGATCCATCTCTTCCCATACGGCGTATCGTCTTCAAGGTAGGTTGCGCTCAGTGCCGCTTTGCTCGATGCCCGCCGGGCTGTGCTGTGAAAGAAGCCGAGATGCGAGGAGTGCAATTCTGCCAGAAGTCCACTGACCGCCTGTTCGAAGGCATCGCCAGTGGCAGCGGATTCAATCGCCGGACGGCGACGATCAACGGTTGCCTGCCATTCCGCATTCAGCCTTTCGGGCGCATAGAACCGTTTCCGCAGAGCAGCGAGAACATTCTCAAGAATCGAGTGCCGGTCTTTCTCCGAGAGCTGAATCGGCAATGTGGGCATTCGGGCAGTTGTTGTACTCATTGACCACTCCTGAGGGAGAGAGTTGGTTTCGAATCCGCAAAGAGGGTTGCGTTTGGTTCACCGTCAAGCTCGAATCCGGCCCAGTAATAGGGCCGGGCCCCTGATTTCAACAATTCGAGTTGTGCTTCGTGCAGCGCTTCCGCCTTGCCCTTTCTCTGGCTAAGGTGCCGGTAGAAGCCGATCATCAATTGTGCTGTCCTACGGTCTTCGATTTCCCAGAGGGTAGACACCACGCTCTGCGCGCCTGCTTCGATAAACGCATTCACAATGTTTGCTACGCCTTCCTCGCCGACCGGGCCAACGCCTGTATCGCACGCCGAAAGGGTTACAAGCTCAGAGTTCAGCGGCAGGTCCCGAATCTCTCTAACCTGAAGCAGGCCGTCATCTGCGGGTGAGGATTGAGGCGCGAAAACGAGAGCTGAACGGTCGGGAAACTCAGGATCGACGTATCCATGCAAGGCGAGGTGTATGACTTTGTATTCGTTGAGTGGCAAGTGGGTAAAGGCTGTCTTTGTCGCATGATTACCGAGGAGAATAGTGCTTGGTTTGGGGAGATCCTCCGCAATGGTCTCCACTTCATTGCGGCTCTCTGGCAAAGCGACCAACTGTCGTCTGTCCGGCCCTGAGACGGCGCGGCGGATGGTGGCAAGCAATGTGGTCGGTGGGGGTTTCGAAATCCAAGCGGCAACCCCCACATACGCACGATTGTCGTGACTTGGCAGATCGGCGCGGTGCCTGAGCATGTCAAGCACTGTTCCGGAAGGCGCGACGGTCACCAGATGAGACGTCAAGACGTATTGGCCGGAATTGGCCAGTGCGGAAAATGGCAGGAGATGTAACTCTCCGTCTGGAATAACGATGATGTTCGTCTTGTCCTTGTAATGGGGAATGTGGCCAAGCAGTTCGTCAAACAGTCTCTGAGCAAGCGGGAAATCTACATTTTTCCGAATAATCTCGGAACGATACAGCATTGCCTGCTGCTCCACTTGGCTTTTTGCAGGCAATTCGTAGCAGTGAACGTCACTCTGGGTTACTGCCAGCGCATAGGATGCCGGATCGTCCAGCACATATTCGATGAAGAGATCCGACGGGCGTAAATCGCGCTGCAGTTTATCGAGAGCCAAGGGAACCGGAACACCCTCGGGACGGTCACCGCCTAGCTGTTGCTCCGCCACGTAGATCGCATCCAAAATGCTTCTTCTCTTGGCTGGGTTGTCAGTATCGAGCAATTGCAGATTCAGGTTCGTCAAGTGCAGCTCCGCGGGACTGGCCTCGTGAGGTGACACGGCCTCGTGAACCGAAAGGCCCTGTGCTTCTACGCGCCCGCGTGCCCGCTCGATTACACGGAATGCGTCCGCAACTCTGCCCTGTTTGTTGAGCGAAGCAAAATACCCTGAATACACTGTGCTCAGGTCGCTCAGCAGTTGCCGTTCTATCGTGGGCGTCGGGACCTTGCTGAGGAGCGCATCCAGCATATCTGCGCTCTTTTCGAAGAGGCTGTTAGACGCCTTCGCATCTCCCATGCGTGCAAGGATCTCGGCTTTGATCCCCAAATTCCTCGGAACAAGGTACAGCTCGTCCGGGATTTTTCTGTTCGCTTCGATAGCCTCGTCGATTGTCGTTAAAGCAGCTTGTAAAGCCCCTTGGTGCAGATACGCTTCTGCCAACAAGCCGTCTGCCAGAGTGACACCGCGCCAATACGAGAGCTGCTTTGCGTATCGAACGGCCTGATTTAGGTCTGAAATCGCCTGGTTCCAATCGTTCACCTTTTCGTATACGGTTGCCCGGGTCTGGTGGAGCTCATAGAGATGACCGGCCAAATGGAGCGAGGTTACCTTCTGCAACGCATCTGCGGCCAGTGCAAGCGCCCGTTGATTTTGACCGATACCGGCAAGGGCCTCGATCTTTGCGTCTATGGCAATTGAGGGGTACGCCGCGCCGCGGGTCTTCGCCGCCACCGTGATTGCTTCATCGAGCGGGCCTATTGCCTCCTTGTATTTGCGGAGTTCAACCAGTCCGGTGCCATACACGCTGGCATATCGGATGTGAGCGGCAGGATCAGCAACCTTTGCAACAAACCATGCTTTCTCCACGTCTTGCTTCGCCGTTGCGATATCGCCCAGCAAGAATGCGGCAATTCCTTGCTCGCCAACTGCACGCGATGCAAGCAGGTAATGATGCCGCTGCATTGCCAGCGATTCGATTTCAGACCACGTCTGACGGGCCATGCTTGCGTCGTAGTTGGTTTCGAGCATCCCCAGGATCGTCAGAACGCGAAGGCGCGTCTCAGAATCGTGCGCCTCCGGCAATTCAAGATCGTGCCGCAACATCGCAATCTGATTGGGGAGTGTGGCCGAAGACTCACTCTGCGCGGGAATCTGGCTTACACGCGCATAAAGCGCCTCGGAGAGGTCGTGCTTTTCGAGGAATCCGAGTTCGGCTTGGCGGTAGAGAGGTTCGGCCGCGATCCAGCTGTTGAGCCATGAGAGATCGTCGGCTCGCTTCAGCAGCGCCTCTGGAGAGTGAGAAGTGCGCAGGAAAACTTGATACCCGACAAAGCTCAGCAGGGCAGCCACGAGCAAACCGGCAGCGATGCGAAGGCTGGGGGAGAGGGCAATTCGCATGGCACCCGTTCACTTTGCTGCCCATCATGCCAGATTCGGGCACTTTGGCGCAATTCCGCGAAGACAGTGCAAGTCTCCGCACTCCTGTTGCTTTCCCAGTGAAGATATGTCATTCTTCTTGTTGGTAACCCAATGAAGAAGGGACCTGATGAATCACATGAAACAGAAGAAGGACGTTCAGCAAGGGACTCTCGCTCTCATGGTGCTCAAGACTCTTGATGTCCTGGGACCATTACACGGCTACGCGGTCGCGCGACGGATCGAGCAGATCAGCGGCGACAAGCTGTTCGTGAACCAGGGCACTCTCTATCCCGTGCTGCTGAGGCTGGAACAGGAGGGCGCGATTGAGTCGGACTGGGGACCTTCTGAGAACAACCGAAGAGCCCGATTCTATCGGCTGACCCGAGCCGGGCATAAGCTTCTCGACGCCGAGAAGCGCAATTGGGAGCAGACGGCCGCGATCATCGCACGGTTCTTTGAGGTGAAGGCCGAGGATCTGGCATGAGGGCCCTGAAGAGACTGTTCACTCGCATCCGGAATCTCGCGGTCGCCCGTCGCTGTGATGATCGTCTCCGGGAAGAGATAGACCAGCATCTGGCGATGCAAACAGAAGACAACGTCCGCCTGGGCATGGCCCCGGAGGAAGCTCGCCGTCAGGCTCGACTGAAATTCGGGACCGTGGTGGCAGTTCGTGAGGAATTGCACGCTGAAGAGGTATTGCCAGTCATGGAGAACTTGTGGCTGGATATTCGCCACACGCTACGCCAATTAAAGAGATCGCTAGGCTTTGCGGTCACCGTGATTGTCACGCTTGGCCTCGGCATTGGAGCCAATATCGCTGTCTACAGCCTGGTCGATGCTGTCCTCCTTCGCCCGCTTCAATTCAGAAACGAAAAGCGATTGGTGCAGGTATTTGAGGAGAGGCCGGCGCTGGGCCTGACGAAAGACACTCCCGCTCCGGCAAACTACTTCGACTGGAAACGCCGCAACCATGTTTTTTCGGACCTGGCTGCAGCAAAGGGAGACATCTTCACCATTACCGGGAATGGCCGACCCGAAGAGGTTGACGTAGCTCCGATCACTTCAAACCTGCTGTCGCTCCTCGGCGTCCAGCCGCTCCTCGGTCGCAGCTTTACAGCGGACGAGGACAAACCTGGAAATGCCGTTGTTCTCATCAGCGCCGCGATATGGCAGCAGCGCTATGGCTCAGATCCAAACATCGTGGGCAGAACGATCCACCTGAATGGTGTGGCCTATCGCATCCTCGGCGTCATGCCACTCGGCTTTACTTTTCCAGATCGGTCTGCTCTGTGGGTTCCTCTCGCTCTTACGACGGCGGAGCAGGCTGAACGCGATAGTCATTATCTTCAGGTTTTCGGATTGCTCCGGCCTGGAGTCAGCCTTCAATCCGCAAGACAGGAAATGACCGATATTTCGCTCCAACTGGAGCATGAGTATCCTGCGACCAATCGCGGGCTGAGCACTTCTATAGTTCCGTTGCGAGAACAGTTGCTTGGCGCGTCCCGTCTGGCGATTTTTGTGCTCGCCTCCGGTGTCGTCATCATTCTCCTCATTACCTTCGCTAACGTCGCCGGACTCATGATTGCGCGAGCCGCGAACCGTCAGCGCGAAGTCGCCGTTCGCGTTGCGCTCGGCGCAAGCCGCCTGAGGTTGTTGCGACAGGGACTGGCGGAGAGCTTGGTGCTCTCCATGGGCGGAAGCATCCTTGGAGTGGTGTTCGCATTGGGGTCCATGCCGGTCATCCGGCATTTTGTACCAGAGACGATCGCCGCGTGGGCGCGTCCTGAAATGAACTGGGCTGTCATGTTGTTCTCCGTTCTTCTCTGCGTAGCCGCGGCCCTTGCATTTGGCTTCTTTGGTCACAGTGCGGCTGCCGTCCGGCCTCAGGAAGCGCTAAGTCAGGGCCGCCGGGGTTCCACGGACGCCAGGCAAAAACTTCGGTCGGTGCTTGTGACGGGAGAGATTGCGTTGACCACAATCATTCTCACCAGCACCGGTCTGCTCGGCGGAACCTTTTGGAAACTTGCCCACACTGATTTGGGATTCAATCCCGATTCTATCCTCACCATGAGAACGGAGCTGCCCGTGTCCTCCCAAACTCCCTACCGCGAGTTCTCGGCTCGCGTCAGCTTCTATAAGCGCGTTCTCGATAGGGTCGAGCACCTTCCTGGAATCAAATCCGCCGGCTATACGACCTTCCTCCCATTCACCAACAGCGGAGGATCAACCACGGTTCTCATTCAGGGTGCGCCGGCTTTGCCAATAGGAAAGGTGAACGATGTCGGCATGCGCGTCGTTAGCCCGGACTACTTCCAGACGTTGGAGATCCCGCTTGTCAATGGACGAACTTTTACTGACGCCGATGGGGGAAACAAAGTTCCTCTCGTCGTAATCAATCAGAAGATGGCTCAACAGTATTGGCCGAACGGCGAAGCCATAGGACGACAGTTTCGATTCGACGATCCAGAAACGCCGTGGATGACTGTAATCGGCATTGTCGGCAACGTTCACCAGGCAGATGTCGAAACTCCAAGCCGTGCGGAAATGTATTTCTCCTACGAGCAGGATCTGGGCATACCCGGATATTTCAAGCCCCGCGACCTCGCAATCAGAGTCGCCGGCGATCCTATCAACTATGCGGAGGCAGTGCAAAGGGTAATCTGGTCGATCGATCCCGAACAGCCGGTTTCCGAAGTTCAATCGATGCAGCACCTCGTGAATACCCGCATGGAGAACTATATTCTCGAAGCCAAACTCTTTGCATTCTTCTCCTTTGCCGCTTTGTTGTTGTCTGCGCTCGGAATCTACGGCCTTATGAGCTACAGCGTGACGCGCAGAACTCAGGAGATTGGAATCCGCATGGCACTCGGAGCGCAGCGCGAACAGGTTCTGAGTTCCTTCATCGCCGCGGCGTTCCGCTTATTGCTGGTTGGCCTGCTATTGGGATCTGTCGGTTCCGTCGCCGCGACACGTTTACTCGGGAGCATGCTTTACGGGATTTCCGGCATAGGCTGGGGAGTTGGAGCCTTGCCCATTCTCGTACTTGCGGTTTCGGTCGCGCTCGCGGCTTACATCCCCGCGCGCCGTGCCTCTGCTCTCGATCCTATGCACGCACTGCGGTCCGAGTAAGGAGATTCAGCATGAGAAGCCTCAAGAGATTCTTTGCCCGCGCACGGAATTTGATGTTCCACCGCCATGGGGACGAGCGCCTCCGGGAAGAAATGGAACAGCATATCGCTTTGCAGGCAGAGGAGAACGCACGCACCGGTATGAGTCCGGAAGAGGCCCGCCGCCAGGCGCGCCTGAAGTTTGGCGCGGATCAGGCAATCCGTGAGAGCTATCGTGCTGAGGAAGGTCTGCCGCTTCTCGAGAGGTTGCTTCAGGACATACGATTCACACTGCGCATGATGCGCAGATCATGGTCGTTTTCATTGGTCGCCGTTCTGACCTTAGCGCTGGGTATTGGTGCTACGGCAGCTATGTTTAGCGTGACGGAGGCCGTTGTCCTACATCCACTTCCCTATGTCGGCGTAAACCGGATCGTTGACATTCAGTCTTTTTCTCCCTCCGGCTACTGGCAGATGTCCTCCTGGCCGGGATACCTCGAAATGCGAAAGCTGGCGACGACGTTCGAGGATCTTGCCGGATACGAGGATTTTTGGGGAATGACCCTGAAAGCGGGAGACCGGACTCGGTACCTCAATGTTGTTCAGGGCACGGACAACTTCTTCAATGTCTTTGGAGTCAGACCGCTGCTTGGCAGAACTTTTGCCGCAGACGAAGACCAGTCAGGAAAAAACAATGTCGTTGTTCTCAGCTACGAAGTATGGAAACAGTCTTTCAATGGAAATTCCGGAGTCATAGGCCAGACCGTCAGTCTTGATGGCGATCCCTACGTGGTGATCGGGGTAATGCCGGCTGGATTCCGCTTTCCGGTTACAAAGCCCAACCTTCTCTATATCCCCGTGCACGTGAGGTCTTCGTTTATCGCTTCGTGGGGCACTCATTGGCTGATGAACGTAGGCAGACTCAAGCCCGGTGTTTCTATTCAGCAGGGCCAGGCAGATCTCTCCCACGTCCTGACCGAGATTGGCCAGGAAAAACCGGACTCCGACAAGGGCCGTACTGCGACGGTGGCTCCCATTGCAACAGCTGTGCATGGGAAGAGCGAGTTGCCGGAGATTGCCGTCATGCTGGGCGCGGTGTTCGCCCTGCTGCTGATCGCCTGCGCGAATGTGGCAGGACTCCTGCTTGCGCGGGGTGTTACACGAGAACGTGAAATGGCTCTGCGCGTGGCGATTGGCGCTGCACGCGGCCGTCTGATCCGTCAACTTCTTGTCGAAAACTCGGTTCTGGGGATTCTTGGGGCCGTTACAGGCCTTCTCTTTGCTCTTGCCTTGCTGACTGCCATGCGTGCCTTCCTGATCCACGCTTTTATGCGAGGCGCGGACATTCACCTCAATACAGAGGTCGTAATCGGCACGCTGGTTACAGGAGTGTTTTCGAGCATCGGAGCCGGGCTCGTTCCCGCGTGGCGCTCAGCACGGTCAGATCCAAACACATCGCTCAAGTCCGGCGTTTCAACGGGAACCTCACGCCAGCAGCATCGCCTTCGCTCAGGATTCGTGATTGCCCAGGTTTCACTCTCATTGTTGTTGCTTGTTTTCTCAGGAATCATGCTGCTGACTTTGCGCCGCATGCTGCAGGCAGACATCGGGTTCAATCCGTCGCACATATTGCAGGTGGAAGTGAACTTTCCCTCCGGGGACTTCCAGGACAGGAATTACGTTCAGGATGTGATGATGCCTCTGGAAAGCCGCGTCCGAGGTATTCCCGGCGTCACCGCCGCCGGCTGGAAGGATCAGGGGCCACTGCTGGGTTACGGGGCTGGTACGGTACTGCCCATCGCAGGACAGCCGCCCGACCCGCCGGACCATGAACGATCAGCCGAAAGCCGTGGCGTCACACCCGGATTCTTTGGAGCGCTGGGCATTCCTGTTCTTCGCGGACGAAACTTCAACTCCAGCGATACGGCCACTTCGCAGGCGGTAGCCATCGTGAATGAAGCGTGGGTGAAGGAATTCCTTCGGCAAGGTCAGGACCCACTAGCCCAAGCGTTTCAGCAGAAGGACGGCAATAATATTGCCATCGTCGGTGTGGCGGGCGACGCACGACAGGATGCCCTTGAACCAGCAAGGCCTGAGATCGACTTCCCTCTCTCCCGCTTTACGCTCAAAAGCCAGCGGGACGCTGGTTCTCTTAGTTTCCTCCTTTACGTGCACACTGCTGTCCCGCCGCTCAGCATTGTTCCGCAGCTAAGAGTTGCGCTTCATGAGATCGCGCCGACAATTGCTTTCCAGACTCCCATCACCATGGACGATCTGTTGAATGAGGATCTGGTCAACAGCCGCATGGAGAGCTGGGTTTTCGGTATCTTTGCAGGAATCGCAGTCTTCCTGGTGGCCGCGGGAATCTACGGGCTCCTGATTCAGGAAGTCGCCAGCAATACGCGTGATATCGGTGTCCGAATGGCCCTTGGAGCCAGCCGCGCCGTTATCGTCCAGCTCATGTTCAGGCGAATCGCCGTTCTGCTTGCAATTGGCCTTGGAAGCGGGCTATGCCTTGCGCTGGCCGTCCGTCGTGTGGTCGCCGGGGTTGTCGCCATTCAGCTTGCTCGCGACGGCGGAATGATCGCAGCCGTTGTAGCTCTTCTCGCGTTGGTAGGATTCATTGCCGCTCTTGCGCCCGTGCGGCGAGCAGCATCGATTGACCCGATGCAGGCACTGCGGTCGGAATGATCGAGGGATTGAGATGAGGATGTTGAAACGCATGGTGGCACGCATTCTGAACCTCGTGACAGGCCGCCGAGCCGATGAACGCCTGCGCGAAGAGATGGAGTCGCACATCGCGATGCAGACCGAGGAGTATATCCGCGCCGGACTATCGCCGGAAGAGGCCCGCCGCCAGGCGCGGCTGAAGTTCGGAACCGCAGAAGCGGTGCGGGAACAGTATCACGCCGAAGAAGGACTGCCGCTTGCTGAGAACGTTCTCCAGGATACGCGCTTTGCTCTGCGCCAACTCAGCAAGTCTCCCGGTTTCACATTCATCGCTGTGCTAACACTGGCTCTGGGCATCGGTGCCAACACCGCGATCTTCTCCCTTGTCAACGCGGTTCTTCTCAGCAGGCTTCCTGTTTCCAATCCCGGCACGTTGATTCGTCTCGGCGATCAGAATGACTGCTGTATTGGCTACGGAGTTCACGACAACGGCGATTATTCCGTCTTCTCAACAACCGCGTGGGAGCAGCTGAGAAAGAATGCTCCCGAATTCGAGGAACTGGCTGCAATGCAGTCAGGGTTTGAATCGCAACCGATCATTGTGCGACATGGAGGGTCACAGACTTCAGCGCATTCGGCCATCGGCGAGTTTGTATCCGGCAACTATTTCAGCATGCTCGGTCTGAGTCCAGCAATGGGCAGATTGTTCTCCGATGCGGACGACAACGAAGGCGCCTCCCCGACGGCTGTAATGAGCTACGAAGCCTGGAAGGACTCCTACGCCGCAGATCGGGCGGTTGTGGGCAGCACATTGTATGTAAATTCCAGGCCTGTGACGGTCATAGGCGTTGCGCCTAAGGGCTTCTTCGGTGACCGCCTTTCGTCCACACCTCCGGATCTTTATCTGCCGATTGCATCGGCGCCTGCACTCGCGAACGCTTCCTACGTGCACGATCCTGCGGCGAACTGGCTCTATCTCATCGGTCGCGTGAAGCCCGGAGTGTCGCTTCCACAGTTGCAGACGAAGCTGAGCGCACTCTTGCGTCAGATCCTGGCGCCGATCCGCACCTTCTCCAGCGAGCCGGACCGGTCTCGGCTGTCGAAAGTACACGTCGTGCTCACGTCGGGCGGTGCGGGCATCCGCAGTATGGACGAGCAATATTCGCTCGAGTTGCATCTGTTGATCGTGATCTCAGCGCTCGTGCTGCTGATCGCCTGCGCTAACGTTGCGAATCTGCTTTTGGTCCGTGGCATGGGCCGCCGGGCAGAGTTGTCCGTGCGCACAGCTCTCGGCGCAACACACTCTCGGTTGGTCCGGCAACTGCTGACGGAAAGCCTTGTTGTGGCATTGCTGGGAGGCCTGACGGGTATCGCCGTTGCGTATGGTGGCACGCGGATTCTGCTCGCCCTCGCTTTTCCAGATGCTCGAGCTCTACCTATTCAGGCGAGTCCGTCTCCGATGGTCCTGATCTTTGCTATTGCATTGTCCGTTGCGACGGGAATCCTGTTCGGAGTCGCTCCGGCGCTGATGGCCGCGCGCACCGAGCCGATCGATGCACTGCGAACGGGCTCGCGCTCGGTAGCCGGCGGGGCGACGCTTTTGCAGCGCGGATTGGTCGTGACTCAGACTGCGCTGTCTCTCGTGCTTCTGGTGACGGCCGGTCTGTTCATCCAAAGTCTCAACCACTTGCAGGAGGTAAACCTCAATCTGGATGCGAGCAACCGTTACATCATTCATATCGATCCACAGGCAGCGGGTTATCTTCCATCTCAGCTCGGCTCTCTCTATCAGTCGATTGAACAGCGATTCGATGCGATTCCCGGCGTCGCGCATGTGGGAATCTCCACGTTTACCCCGATGGAACTCTGGAACGACAGTTGGACCGTCCAGATCCAGGGCCATCCGGGCCTTCAGGCCAATGCCTCGGACGTGAAAATCAATCCTGATTACTTCGCCTCGGTCGGAACGCGGCTGCTCTTCGGGCGCGGCATCGGCCCACAGGATACGCCGACGTCCACTACCGTGGCGGTCGTCAACCAAGCGTTCGTCAGAAAATTCTTCAAGCCTGGCGAGGATCCCATCGGGCACCACTTCGGGACAGGGCCCAGGCATGTCGCCGACTATGAGATCGTCGGAGTCGTCGAGAACACGGTCTACACCACGGTGCAGCACAAAGACCACCCGATGTATTTTCTGTCGCTTCTACAGCGACCGGTAACCGACAAGGGTCCGATTGATGAGGATTACGACCTTTATGCGAGAACCATTGTTCTCGAAACCGACCATCCAATCCCCAGCCTTGAGTCGCTGACACGGCAGACGCTTGCTTCTATCAACCCCAATCTCGCTGTCGTAAAATTCGAGACCTTCGACGGACAGATTGCCGATCAGTTCGGTGACAATCGAACCATCGCCGAGCTCACGACATTTTTCGGAGCGCTCGCGCTGCTGCTAGCGATGACTGGCTTGTACGGAGTCACCGCCTTTTCCGTGTCCCGCCGCACGAACGAAATTGGCATTCGCATGGCTCTGGGCGCGGATCGCGGCTCAGTGATAGCTATGGTCCTGCGCGGGGCGTTCTGGCAGGTGGGCGTCGGATTGGGGGTCGGGATCCCGGCGGCGATCGGATCTGCGTATCTCATGGCCAATCAACTCTTCGGAGTGGTGCCGTGGAATCCGTTGCTGCTGGCGGGTGCGACTCTGCTTCTCGCGCTAGCGGCATTCGTTGCGACAGTGATCCCCGCGCAGAGAGCGGCAAGCATTACCCCAACGTGGGCACTGCGATCCGAATGAGAAGATTTGGTATGAGAGCCTTGAAGAGATTGCACGCCCGCATCCAACATATCGCGACCGGCCGCCGCGGCGATGACGGCTTTCGCGAAGAGATCAAATCGCACATTGCGGCGCAAACCGAGGCATTCGTCCGGGCGGGCATCTCCTGATTCTGATCCATGCGGTCGATGAACCCGTGTTCGAACGCCTTGTCGAAAACATACTTGGCCCAGCCATTCCACGCCGCTCTTTTAGTTTGGATAGCGTGGTAGCTTCATGCCTCGTCTCTTTCCGGGGCATTGAGCTGGTAAAACTCGTGGAGTTTGGCTTGTAGAAGCTGTTTGTCGGGCAACATGGTTTGATATTCGACGACAAGGGCCGGACTCAACGTTCTGCTGAGGGCGTACTCCACCACCTCGTCATCCTTGCTGGCACATAGCAGAACTCCGATGGAGGGCCGCTCGTGCGGCTTGCGCACATCGCGGTCCAATGCTTCCAAGTAGAGATTGAGTTTGCCCAGATATTCGGGCTCGAACGCGCCAACCTTGAGATCGATGGCGACGAGCGCATTCAATCCGCGGTGGTAGAAGAGCAGGTCTAGCGCGAAATCTCGCTTGCCGACCTGCAGCGGGTATTCGGAGCCGGCAAAACAGAAATCGCGGCCCAACTCCAACAGGAAATCCTTCATGCGGGCAAGCAGGCCGCGGTGCAGATCCGCCTCGGAATGCCCCGGCGGCAGACCCAGAAACTCCAGTGCGTAGCTGTCGCGGAAGACGGAGAGTGCCTCAGGGTGGGTCTGTCTCACCGCTGGTGAGACTTTTGGCGGATTGAGCACTGCTTGCTCAAAGAGCGCGGATTTGACCTGACGTTCGAGGTGGCGTTTTGTCCAATGCTCCTCGATGGCCATGCGGAGATAGAACTCGCGTTCTTCCGGTCGCTTGCTTTGGCCCAGAATGATGAGGTGGTGGCTCCAAGGCAATTGTCTCACCAGTGGTGAGACAATTTGATTGCCCTTGTAGACGTCATAGAACTGCTTCATTCGGAAGAGGTTAGGACGAGAAAAGCCACGCACGCCGGGTACCTGCTTGGCGATGAATTGGGCGAGCCGGTCTACGGTGCCTTCGCCCCACTCCGATGCGGCCAGACGGCGGCTAATGGACTCGCCGATTTGCCAATAAAGATCGATGAGAACGGTGTTGACAGCTTGGAGTGCGCGACTCCGGCTACCGTCGATCAGCCGAACGATTTCAGCAAAGCTCTCTTCCTCGGGAGCCCGGCCGCGTGGATCAAGGATTTCGCTCATTCGGCCAGTCCCTCCAGCATGGTCATGATGCGGCCGGCGGCTCTGGTGCTGTTAACCGTGAGCATCGTGGTGAAACCTTGGGCGATCTTGATTCCTCCTGTTTAGGAGAACTCTCTTCCACTGGGAAGCCGCGAATCCTGACTTCGCTTTTTAAAGAACAGTGATTACCTAAGGCAAAATGATTATCGAGAACGCGAGGAGCGGAAGTCAAAGAGCGCGGCGGTCATGGTCGGAGAGTTGGCTGCTTTCGAGCTTCGGCCACTGTCACACTTCGCGGCTCTGCTCCTCGACCCGAGTGATATTGCCGAATTCAACATGTGCAGCTGGTTCTGCTTATCCCCATGTCATGGCGCGATCCATCAGGTCGTCAGTCTTCTCGTCCAAATGCTAACGGATCGGCTCGGAAAGCTCGTCGAAGCGACGGCGACAGATAAATAGCTGTTTAGGCCATGTCATCAGAGTGCTCTCTAATCGGCGCGAAGTGCCTGCATCGGGTCAATCGAAATTGCCCTGCGCGCAGGCAGCAGCGCCGCCATATAACCACACAGTGCCAGGATCACAACCGCTGCTCCAAAGAAGGCGGGACTGGTTGGACTGACCTCATATAGAAATGCCCTGACTGCATGAGCGGCCAGGATTCCCAGGCAGCTACCCGCCACCACTCCAATGACCAGCAAGATAGATACCTGATTCATGATGAGGTTGAAAATCGCCATGCGCGTCGCTCCAAAGGCAATGCGCACGCCGATCTCCGAAGTGCGCTGGTTCACATACGACGCCGTCAAACCATACACTCCGATACTGCTGAGCAAAAGAACAAGCGCAGCAAAGAATTCCGAGAGGGTCGATAACAACCGAACCGACGAGATGGCGTCATTGAACTGTACGGCAAATGCGACGGGCTCGGTTTCCGGACTGGACGGCCTAAACTCATGCAGCGCGTTCCGATAGGCTGATTCGCCTTTAGCCAGCGTGTGGGCGTGAATGATGAAGGTCATGCCCTGCAATCGCCGCGTCTCGACTCCGAACGGGAGAAAGACGGCTGGAGGCGCTGCTCCGCGGAGGCTGGTGTATTTGGCGTCCTGAACGGTTCCAATCACCCGGCACTCTTTTGCGTCTACTCCAGAGGCCATCCCGCTGACATGCTCGTACAGAGATTGTCCGATCGCAGTTGTATGCGGGAAGAGTAATTTGGAGGCTTCGCGGTTCAGGATGCAAGCGTCTGTATCCTGGTCTGTGAAATCCCGGCCAGCGAGTAGCTGTGTGCCAAGGCTCGCAAAATAGCCAGTCCCTACGTCATTGACTTCATAGTTCTCGCTCAGATCTCCAGCAGAACTGAATGATGCGTCTTTGCTGAACGCTTCTGTGTGGCTCCAACCGTTGAGCGGAGTATTTTCGGCCACGCTAGCGTTGACTACGCCCGGCATTTGGTTGATGTTTCTGACCATCTCCTGATAAAGATGAACAAGGGCAATTCCTCTCTGCGGAACCCCCTCGAAATCCGTGGTTGCAAGTATGACATTTTCGATATGAAAGCCCGGATCGCTGCTTTGCAGATGTATCACGGAGGTGCCCAACATCGTTGCGACGACCACTAATGCGAGGCTCAGTGCGATCTGCATGGGAAGAAAAAGCCGTCGGATGAGAGCGCCCTTCCCCGCGAGTACATTGTGACTGGATCGCCTCAGCGCCGGCTCAATGGAAACATGACCGGCAAGCCAGGCGGGGATAAAGCCAAAGAGAAGTGCGCAGAGAATCGCGCACCCCGCGGTCACAGCGAACGTGACTGAATCGGGCCGGACAGATAGAGCCTTTTGCGCTTCCTTGTTAGCAATGAATTGCAGAAGATACCGATCCGTCAGCCATGAGAATGCGATTGCAAGCGCTGCCCCGGCCAGCGATATGGTGAGGGCTTCCACCAGAAGTTGCCGCATGAGCCGTGCACGAGTTGCGCCGAGTGAACTGCGGATGGCAAACTCACGCTCCCTCCGTGTGATCCGCGTCAGAAATAGTCCCGCTAGATTGATGCAGCAAACCAGCAACACCACTCCGACCAGAGCCTGGAGCAGAAGCAGCGGCTTCGAGTATTGATTGCGCCAATAGTTCCAGCCTGTTCGACCGGGAAGAACTTCAAAACTAGATTTATGCTCCGTCAAAATCTTCCGCATAGATGGAGCCGTTTCGTTCATGACATCGTGGAAGAGCGGGTCCATTTCGGCTGAAGCGCTGACTTGACTGACGCCCGGCTTCAAACGTGCCCAAGTCGTGAGCCATATGCTGCCGGAACTCTTTAGAAGCGATTGTTTGCCGTGCATGAATGGCTCAAATGAGAGGGGCATATAAAAGTCAGGATTTGTGCCAACTATCACGCCATTGAACCCTGCAGGCGCAATTCCGACAATCGTGGCAGCATGTCGAGACAATGTGATTTGCTTTCCGATGATCGAAGGATCGCCCTGGTAGTGCTGTATCCAGAACTGATGGCTGATAACAATTGCCCACCCATCGGGGCCTCCCCCTGCCTGGTCGTCTGCCGGGAGCAAAAGCCTGCCTGCGGCGGGTGTTGCCCCCAAAACCTGAAATGCATTGCCGCTCAGCAGTGCGCCCGGATAGATACGTGAGGTGCCATTTTGCGTCAAGACAACGTCACTCGAAAACCACCCAAATATCCCTGAAAAGGATTTCGCGTGTCTTTGCAAAGACTGCATGAGGAAGAGATTCAGTGGCGATCCATCTGTGACTGAATTCGACGGGTCACTGATGGCAACACGAACGAGGTTGCCGGGATCGGGGATCGGCAGACTCTTAAGCAATAATGCGTGTGTTAGCGTGAATATGCCAGTATTTGCGCCGATGCCAAGCGCCAGAATCAGCACAGAAGTTGTGGCGAATGCTGGCGACTTGAGGAGTTGGCGTATTGCGTATTTCAGATCTGCCCAGATGCTTCCTAGCGTCGGCCATTGCCACACTTCGCGGCTGCGCTCCTCAATCCGTGCAACGTTGCCGAACTCTCGGCGCGCTGTTTGTTCGGCCTGCTCCGGCGTCATGCCGCGATCTATCAGCTCGGCAATCTTTTCGTCCAAGTGCTCACGGATCGTCTCGGAAAGCTCATCGTAGCGATGACGGCGAGAGAACAATGATTTGAGCCAGCGCATACTGATAACTCCTGCGGTCAAGACTTTGCGAGGAAGTACACTCCCTATTCCCCACGTAGTACATTCATCGGGTTGAGATGTGCTGCGCGAACAGCAGGGATAAGGAATGCGATACCCGAGATTGCTCCAAGTAAAATAACTGATGACGCAAAGCTCGTTAAATCGAATGGGCTCACCTGAAAGAGCAGATGGATAAGCAATCGGGTGAGAAACAGTGCACCACCGATGCCAGCGAGCATTCCCGTAGTGGTCAAAAGCAAACCATCGCGGAAGACAATGCCCACAATATCTGCGCGCCCTGCACCAACAGCCATGCGAATACCAAACTCCTGCATACGCTGAAGAACTGAATATGCAATTACTCCATAAATGCCGACCGCTGCAAGCATAAGAGCAAGTGAGGAAAAGATCCCGAGCAGGATTGCCGCAAATTTGTCTCCGCTCATCGAACTCGCAACAGTATCCTTCATCGTCGTAACTTTCGATACCGGCAGCTCTTTATCCAACGCTGAAACCTGTTCGCGTATCCCCGCAGCAAGCAATTCGCTATTAGGCCCACGAACAATCACACTGAAGGAGGAAGATGGTTTTTGTGCGAAAGGTTCATAAACCTGTGGGCTTATGGCAGCTTTCAGCCCAGTCTGTTTCACGTCACCTACGACTCCAACAATTTGGCGAAGGTACGTCGGCCCTGAGATGTCTATGCGTTTCCCGATAGGGTTCTCCGATGGGAAAAAACGCTTCGCCATCGTTTCATTAATGATTGCGACTGGAAGATGATTTGCTGTGTCCTGCTGATCGAAGAAGCGTCCCTGTATCAGAGGAATTTCCATCGAACGGAAATATTGTGGTGTGACGCGATAGTAGTTTGCCGTGGTTCCCGAGTCGCTTGCCCCAATCGGACGTCCGCCGATACGGATGCCGGCATCCGGGGCATCTTTGAATGGGAGACCAGACGATATAGCAGCTCGTCGAACATCGGGGAGCCTTGTAAGCTGCTCAACCAGAGATTCGGCAAACTGAGCTTGCTGATACGGCTTTTGATATTTGATAGATGGAAGATCGACGTTGGCCGTCACCATGTTTTCTGGATTAAACCCGGTATTGACTTGAAGCAGGTGCCAGAAGCTCTTCAAGACGAGACTGGAACCAGTGAGAAGTACCAGAGCAAAAGCTACTTCTGACACGACTAAAATATTGCGAAGATTGGTCCGCTTGCCTCCCGCTGACGCTTTGCTTCCAGACTTGAGCGGGTCAAAAAGGTTTGTGCCGGATAGTCGTATGGCAGGCAGTGATCCAAATAGTAGCCCGGTTATTGTTGTCAGCAGGATTGTGAACAACAACACTGTGTGGTCTACGGCGATCTTATCGAATTCTGGAATGTTAGTGAGGGGGGACTTGCTGATAGCTATGACGCTGATAAATGCAAAGAAAGTCCCCAATATACCTCCTGCCAGAGCAAGCACGAAACCTTCTGTCAGAAGTTGTTGAGCGATGCGCTTATGGCTTGCGCCCAGGGATGTTCGCAGCGCAATCTCTGGTTCTCTAGCTGAACCTCGCGCCAGTAGTAAACCAGCGACGTTCACACAGGCAATGAGAAGCACCAGCCCTGTCGCGCCAAGCAAAACGTACAGTGGCGTCTTGAGATCGCCGGTGTAGTAGTTGGTAAGTGGGAATACATTGACACTCCAGAACTGCGGCTTTCGCAGGCGCGGCATGATGGCATTTATTTCTGCTTGAGCTTGTTCGGGGGTGGCATTTTGTTTCAGGCGGCCAATGCCCCAGAGAAAGTGGCCTCCATCCAGATCTTCTGCTCTGAGGCTCATAGGCTTCCAAATCTCAGCGTCGTGAGGAAAACGGAAACTCGGAGGCATTACTCCAACGACAGTGAAGTCAACGTCATTGAGCTTGACGGTAGAGCCCAGCACATTGGCGCTGCCTGAGAATTGCCGTTTCCATAGGCTGTAGCCAAGCAGGATTACGTGATCGTTGCCCGCCGTATCTTCTTGCGGTGTGAATGTTCGGCCTAAGATGGGCTTTATTCCCAAAAGGTCGGGCAAATTAGCTGTAACGCGCTCGCCCGAAATTCGCTCGGACCTATCCCCTTCGGAAAGATTGAATGCCATATTCACAAAAGCGCCGAGTTGATCAAAAGATTTACTCTGCTCCCTCCAAGCAAGAAAGTCTTGTGGGGGCGCCTCAAAATGCGAAAAGCGCGGCAACCATTTCTCATCGAGCATCATTAGCCGCGAAGGATCATAGAAAGGTAGTGGGCGTAGAAGTACGCTATTCACAACGCTGAAGATTGCCGTATTGGCTCCGATGCCGAGGGCCAGAGTTAACAGGGCGACAGTGGTGAATCCAGGCGATTTGCGCAATTGCCTCGGCGCAAACTTAACGTCTGCCCATGTGCTTTCCAGAGTCGGCCATTGCCACACTTCCCGGCCGCGCTCCTCAATCCGCGCAACGTTGCCGAACTCGCGACGCGCAGTTTGTTCGGCTTCATCATGAGTCATCCCGCGATCCATCAGGTCGGCGACCTTTTCGTCAAGGTGCTCGCGGATCGATTCAGAAAGCTCGTCATAGCGACGACTGCGAGAATGGCAATGGGTGAGCCAATTCATGGGATTTCCTCTATTCGGTTCGGAGAGCCTGGACGGGCTCGATTCTGGCGGCACGCCACGCGGGGATAAACCCAGCAAGCGCGGATGCGACAAGGAGCAAAACCGTTGCGATGGCGAAGACAGTGGGATTGTCGGGCGAAAGACCAAACAGAAAACTGGTCGCCATGTGCATTCCCGCAAAGGCGAAAGCGACGCCAATGATTAGGCCGACTCCAGCGAGCAGCAGCGTCTCCCGGATCACCAGCCAAAGAACGGCCTCTCGCGTGGAGCCCAGAGCGAGCCGCACCCCAATTTCGCTCGTCCTGCGCTGTGTCGTGTAGGACATGACTCCGTAAAGTCCAAGGCACGCCAGAACCAAAGCCAAGACGCCAAAAATTGAAGTGAGACGAGCAATGAGGCGTGGCTGGGCGAGATTGTCTCTCACCTCTTGATTCAGCGTGGCGATACTAACAATGGGAATCCTGGGGTCAACATCCGCGATTGCCTTCTGGACTTGCGTAGCCACCCACTTCGGGTCTGCCGCGGTGCGAACTTCGAGGCCGCCAATGTCGCCGATATTCTGGGCGATAGGAAAATAGATGAGAGGCGATGCTGGCTCGCGGATGTCATTAACCCGTGCGTCGGATACGATGCCCACGATCTGGAAGCGGTTAGATTCATCACCGGCGTAAGAAAACCGCAGTCCGATTGGGTTTTGTCCACCGAAATAGCGGTGTGCGAATGTTTCATTGACAATAGCAACCCTGGGAGATGAGGCATCATCGGTGCTTGCGAGCTCTCTGCCTCGGAGAAGCCGGATGCCCGTAGTCGCGAAGTAATCCAACGAAATGGAGTTGACCTGAACATTGGCCTTTGCGATTGTTTTTCCGCTGTCACCGGTGAGGATCACATCACTGGAATCAAGGCACCCGGCGACAAGCGAGCAGGTGGCAATACTCGCCGAACGCACTCCGGGAATGGCCACAGTTCGACCGATGAGCCGTTGGTAGAGAGAAGGAAAGTCGCTGGGCTGGAAATTTACGAGATGCGTATTGATCTGGACGTTGAGCAGGTGGTTGCGGTCGAACCCTGGATTTAGCTGACTATAGTTCTGAAGGGTTTTCAGAAACATTCCGGCGCCTACGAGCAGGACCAACGAGAGGGCGACTTGAGCGGCAACGAGCAGCTTCCGCGCCGACCAACGTGAACCGGTATCGTGTCCGGAAATCGATTGGACGCCAGCCTTCAACACAGACGCCGGTTCGATCCGTGCGCTTTGCAGTGCGGGGGCGAGCCCGCAAAGAATTCCCGTTGCTACAGCGACGACCACGCTGAAGATAAGAATGGGCGCATCTGGCGAGAGGTTAAGCGGAATTGCAGCAGTTCCTTCGGAAGCCCATCGAGGTAGAACGCGTGTGCACCAATAGGCGACAGCGATTCCCAGAACGCCTCCTCCGATAGATAACAGCAGGCACTCTGCGAGCATTTGCTGAACGATGCGCGCACGACCTGCACCAATGGAGAGTTGCACTGCAAGGGCATGATGGCGAGCTGTAGCGCGTGCCAGCAGCAAGTTTGCGATATTTGCACAGGTAATCAGCAAGACGATTGCTGCCATTGCCATGAGGAGAAGAATTGGCTGCTCGAACTGCTGCCTGAGGTTCGCTAATCCACGCTGACCGGGTTCCAGAGTGAGTTGGGTTCGCAACATCCATTGCCGCTCGTCTGAACTGCTCACATACTGCGCCACCGACTTGTATTGTTCATCGAGGGTCGTCATCAACTGGGGAATGGCTGCGGGAGATTTAACACGCACTATTAGAAGCAGCCAACTGATATTCGGCCGTTGAATCCAAGGTTTCGGCGATGCGGCTCCATAATCGCTGTAGTGATCCTGGTACTTCACAATGGACTGCATGCTGAGCGGTATCCAGAACGCTGGCTGTGTTCCAGCGCGCGCGCCGAAGAATCCCCGAGCCGCGACCCCCACGATGGTGAACGGAGCCTTATTTATATCGAGCTTCCGGCCGATGACAGTAGGATCGCCTCCAAACCTCCGTTGCCAATAGTCATAGCTGATGACGGCTACCGGACTTCCACCGACCTGTTTGTCGTCGTCCGGAGTGAGCAAACGGCCCAGCACGGGATACGTTTCGAATACTTGAAAATAATTGCCTGAAACGAGCTGACCCTGGGTGGCCTGCGATGGCTCATTCGACGTGCTGGTATAGAAATCTTCGGGCCAGCCCATTGCAGCAATCGTCGCTGTGTCCGGCAACTGATGATGCACCTGTTCGAAGAAAAGATATGGGAACCGGCTCTTGTCGGCGGCATGGCCGCTCTGCTTCACAATAAAGAGCTGCTCAGGGTGGGGCACGGGCAAGGACTTCAGCAAGACGGCATCGAGCAGAGTGAAGATGCCGGTATTCGCTCCGATACCGATGGCAAGCGTAAGGAGCGCGATGCTGGTAAAGCCCGGACTCTTCCTCAACCGGCGCAGAGCGTATCTCGTATCTGCCCAAATAGATTCGAGCGTTGGCCACTGCCAGACTTCGCGACTTCGCTGCTCGATAAGAGCTACATTGCCAAATTCGCGGTAGGCCCTTCGTTCTGCTTCCTCACGTGGTATACCGTTCTCCGTCAAAACCGTAACCATTTCGTCGATGTGCTCGCGGATCGATTCGGAAAGCTCGTCATAACGACGGCGGCGAGTAAATAATTGTTTGAGCCAACGCATTGGGAACTCCTATTCAGATCGCAGAGCGAGCGCAGGGTCAACTCGTGCTGCCTGGCGTGATGGCAAATAGCAGGCAAGCAGAGAGGCCATCACTACAGCACTCGTTATCGTGATGTACGTCACGGGATCGTGAGCGCTGACACCGTAAAGAAGTGCAGACATGAAACGCATCGTTGCGGACGCAATCACCAAGCCAAACGCGATCCCCATAATGGTTAGCCACATGCCTTGTCGTACAAACGCTCCGACCACAGTTCCACGCTGTGCGCCGAGAGCCATCCGAATTCCAATTTCACGAGTCCGTTGGGCCACGGAGTATGCAACGACGCCGTATATTCCTACGATCCCAAGGAGAAGCGCGATTCCTCCGGAGACGCAGAGCATCACAAGCGTAAACGTTGTTCGTGCCATTGATTTCGTGTAGAGGTCACCGAGCGTTTCGCTGTTTGCCAAAGGCACATTCGGGTCCACCACCGATATTTTTTGCTCGATAGCTCCCATCAAAGATTGTGTGCCCGCGAGTCGGCTCCGCACCACAAAAACAGTGCCGCGCTGTAGCCTTTCCTTTTGGCCGTTGAATTTGTCCATCATGAGGGGCCAATACACGATTGACGGAGCAGGCTTCCCGACGCCGTCAAAATGGACATCTTCCGAAACGCCGATGATTTCGCGCCAGGTATCGGTATTCCCTACACGTACTCTCTGGCCCAGCGCGTCCTGGGGGCGATGCCAGTATTCGCTGGCAAAGCTCTTCGAGACAACAACAACCGGCCTCTTCTCATAGAGGTCGGTCCATGTGAAATCCCGACCCGCGAGCAGCCGTGTACCGAGTGTTGAAAAGAATCCCGGCGCTACGAAATTGAATCGCCGTGAGGGAGGGATCTCACCGCCTTCATAAGAGCGATTCTGAACAAAGACAGGATTGTTGTAGCTGTTATCATCCAGCGGCACGCAAGAGCCAATGCCCACCGAAGAGACGCCGGGAATCGAAGCGATCTTCTGCATGATTGCCTCGTCCATGCGAATCACAAGCTCTGGAGAGCTATCTGGGATCTGAGTTTCTGGAATATAGAAGCCGAATGTTTGGACAGTCTTGGGGGAAGTAAATCCGAGCGAAACATTTATCATCGCCCGAAATGTACGAATCATGAGCCCCGAACAAATCAGCAGGATTACCGAAAGGGCAACCTGGAGCATGACAAGCGCTTTGCGTGTGCCTTGCCCTTTTCGGCCCCCGCCAACCCCGCGACCTCCTTCCCGAAGATCGCTTATGAGGTGCGAGCTTGTGCTTTTGATGATTGGAACGCAGGCAATCAAAATGCTGGTAATCACTGCAATAGCCACGGTGAACAACAGCACAGATGGCGTGATGCTAATATCTCGGAGGCGCGGAATGTCTGTGGCCCCAAGACCCGTAATGACGTGCATCGTTCCTAATGTCAGCAGCAGGCCAATCAGACTTCCTATAAGCCCAAGCAGGGTGCTTTCCAAGAAGATGTCAGCGGAGATCCCTTTCCTGGCCGCGCCGATGGCGTAGCGGATGGCAAATTCATGATGCCTTCCTTCGATGCGAATGATCAGGAGATTTGCGACGTTCGCGCACGTCACCAAGAGCACCAAGATCACGGAAGCGAACAACACCCAGAGAGCATTTTGAACATTTCCAACTAGTTCTTCCTTTAGCGGAACCAGGCTCGGCTTAAGGTGCATCGATTGGAAGAAATTGGGACTCACCCCCGTTGGCGGCGGAAACGTTCTGTTAACTACTGGAAGAAGGCGCTCCAAATCGGTGGTGGCCTGTTGTACGCTGACTCCCGGTTTCAGCCTCGCCATCGCATGTGCGTTAAAACTTCCGAGGGTCGTAGTAGCACGATCCCACTGCAGGGGAAGTATCAGCGACGGATCTTTCTGATCGAGAAAATGGAAGGTTCTGGGAAGAACCCCAATGATTTCCCTGGAGGCGCCGCCCACCGTAATTGAGCTGCCAATAATCGATGACGCTCCGCCAAACCGCTTTTGCCAGTATGGATACGTCAGGATGACGGCTAGCGCAGCTCCCGGTGAATCATCGTGTCGGGTAAACAGACGTCCCCGCAACGGGCTAACACCCAGCAGTGGCAACGTTCCATCTGTGACATCCAGAACGCGCACGTGTTCTGGCGCTCCGGCACCGGTCACGTCAAGCTCATCATTGTTATAGACGCCTATGTCCACGAGCGTCGTATTTTGCTCGCGATCGACAAAGTAAATCGACGGATCGATCCCCATCTTCTTGAAACCCGCTTCCTGCGATGAGTGATCAACAGCAATCAGCTGATCCGGGTCAGGATAGGACAGGGGTTTGAGCAATACACCGTTCACAACGCTGAAAATGACTGTGTTTGCACCGACTGCTACCGCGAGAGTGATCAGCGCAATCGCTGTGAATAAGGGTGCGCGCCTCAATCGACGCAGAGCGTATTTCGTATGTGCCCATAGAGATTCAAGCGTCGGCCACTGCCATACCTCACGGCTGCGTTGCTCAATCAGAGTGACATTACCGAACTCGCGCCGAGCGGTCTGCTCCGCCTGCTCCCTCGTCATACCGCGATCCATCAAGTCGGCGATCTTTTCGTCGAGATGTTCGCGGATCGTTTCTGAAAGCTCGTTATAGCGATGACGACGGGAGAACAACTGTCTGATCCAACCCATATGGCCCCCTACTGTTCAGCCAAAGTGAGTACGCGGGTGATTCCGGCGAACATCTTCTCGACGCTGGTCAGTTCCTGTTCCAAATGCTTCCTGCCGGCTTCGGTCACTTTGAAGATCCGGACCGGACGGTTCCTGGCCGAAAGCCCCATCTCCGTTTCCAGCCACCCGGTCTTCAGCATCCGCTGCAGGGCCGGGTACAGGGAGCCCTCCTCGATCTGGAGATAGTCCTCTGAAATGTCCTTGAGCCGCTGGGCGAGCGCATATCCGTGCATCGGCCTCCAACTCAGCGTTTTGAGAATCATCATTTCCAAAGCGCCGGGAAAGAGATCGCGGTACTGAGGCTTCTTTTTCATGCGAGTCACAATAGTAGTTTTAAACAAGTATGTCAAGAGTAGTGGTTTTACTAGGGTTTGGCTTTCGGGGAGCAGGACGAACTGGCCCGGCATTAGCGTCGACGCATTCGACAGTCTTTGATTTGAGAAATTGGGCACAATTCCGGGTGTCCGAGGACATAAGACGGCATTCGTATCGCTCGTCGTCACCTTCGTTGCAAACTGGTGGAACGTAGTCTCCGCTTCTGGGAAGTTTGCGGTAGGAGACGAAGCGGCTCATGCGCAGGAGATGGAGATTGGGTCTGGTGGTGGCTGTAATGCTGGCTCCATCCATGGCATTGCCGCAACAGCGTTGCAGCAACGGGATGCGCATCGAAGGTACAGTTGCAGATCCTACCGGCGCCGTGATCCCCGGAGCCGAGGTGCAGACTGCCTCCGGAGAACGTGCCGTGGCCGACGCCTCTGGCAATTACGTCCTGCCGTGCATTACGAGCATTCCTGTCCGCATTACGGCGCAGTTTCCCGGATTCGCCAGCGCGACTTCCGTTACGAGTGCCCCGCGCGGCAGCACGGTGCGGCTCGACCTGAAACTGCCGATCGAGACGGTGAGCACTAACGTGCAGGTTACCGGGAATGCGGCCGTAGTTGACACAGAAGGCGGGGCGGCGGCCAGCGATCTGAGTAGCGCCGATCTGGCGCGTCTTCCTGACGATCCGGACGATCTTCTCCGCGAGTTGCAGACGCTGGCAGCGGCGGCGGGCGGCGATCCATCGGCTACCACAGTGGTTGTGGACGGCTTTCAGAACGGCAGCGCCATGCCGCCGAAGAGCGCCATCGCTTCCGTTCGCGTGAATCCCGATCTGTTCTCCGCCGAATACGAGAATCCGCTATGGCACGGTGGCCGGATCGAGATCACCACCAGGCCCGGCGCGGAATCGCTGCACGGCGCGGTGTTTTTTACCGGAAGTGCCGGGGCATTCAATGCAACCGATCCGTTTGCGTTTACGGCGACTCCTGCATCGAAGAAGCGGTACGGCTTCGAGCTCACCGGTCCTATCCTTCGCCAAAAGAGCGGCTTTTCGCTTGCGCTCGAAAAGCGGGACATCGACGAGTTCAACGTGGTGAACGCCACGACACTCGACAGCAACGATAACCAGGTACCTCTCCACGCAACGGTGCCAGCCCCTCAGCATCTGTGGATTGCGTCCGCACGCTCCGACTGGCAACTTACGCCCAACGATCGAGTGACCGCTTCGTTCTCGGCCAACGTAAATGATCTAGCCAACCAGGGTGTTGGTGGTCTCGTTCTTCCCGAGGCGGGTTACTCGTCGCTTGCCAGCGAATACGATCTCCACTTCACCAACATTCAAACGCCAAATGCGAATATGCTGCATCAGACCCGCGTGGGCATCTCCTGGAAAAACACACAGGAGACGCCGTCTTCTACCGCGCCTTCGCTCCAGGTGGCTGGATTCTTCACCGGCGGAGGCGCAATCTCGCAAAATCTCAACGACCGTGAACGCGATCTGGAGATCGATGACGACCTCACCATCACACGCGGCGCCCACACGATCAAATTCGGCGGCGAGGCCATCGGCAACTTCGTCAGCGACTTTGATCCCAATACATTTAATGGGGCGTTCGTCTTCGGCGGCGGCAGTGCGCCAGCGCTCGATGCCTCGAACAATCCCACCGGCCAAACCACCACGATCAGTGGGATCGAACAGTATCGGCGCACTCTGTTGAGCTTGCCCGGAGGATCGCCAACCACGTATCAGCTCACGAGTGGAACGCCGCTGATTTCGCTCTCGCACTGGGACGTGGGTCTCTACGCGCAGGACACCATCAAGATCGCTCCGCGCCTGAGCGTCGATGCGGGCCTGCGCTACCAGTTGTGGACCACGCCCGATTCGTTTGTCGAGTTCGGTCCACGACTCTCGATTTCCTGGGCGCCAGACCGCAAGCAAACCTGGATCATTCACATGCGTGCCGGCCTCTTTACCGGATCGCAGGACATCAGCGTTCCAGTCGATGTTCTGCGCCTCAACGGAACTGTCCAGCACCAGGTTTATGTCTACTCGCCGAGCTATGCCGACCCGCTTGGGCCGAGCCCAGGTTCCATTCAGGTGAGCACGGTGAACCGGTTTGCTCCCGGTTATGGCCAGACGCCCACATTCCAGACATATGTTGCGGTTGAGCACGAATTCCCGCACCACTGGCACGCACAGATCAACATCAACTACGGTGCGACATGGAACGCGTTTCGCATCGTCAACATCAATGCACCTCAGGTAAGCCCGGAGGTGGGCACAGCGCCCGATCCCACCGCGGCCCTACTCGCACCGCGGCCCATCGCTCCTAATCTGAACATCAACCAATATCAGATGTATGGGCACTCCCGTGGCACCTACGATTGGGTGACGCTGGATCAACACAGCCTCAAGCGTTTCACTCTGCATCTTTACTACGCATACCTGAGCTTCAAAGAGGACGAGCAGACGCCGCAGTCGAGTTATCGCGAGCAGGGCGAAGCCGGGCGGCCATGGTGGATGACGCGCGGCGGCCCAACCGTTGAAGGAAGCGTGATACTCCCGTTCAAACTCGAACTCGACAGCCAGTTCTCGACTCGGCCAGGGAGACCCTACAACATCACCACTGGTACGGACGCCAATGGAGACGGTTCATTCAACGATCGCGCCGCGTATGCCTCTGCGGCCGGTTCAGGTGTCTACAGTACCCGCTTCGGCCTGCTCACCTCGAACACCATCAATGGAAACGTGCCATACAACCTGGGCACGATGCCGCGCACCGTGCATCTCGATGCCAACCTGACCCGCACGATCGCGCTTAACCCGCGCGACAAGGACCATCCTCGGACGATGACGGTCAACGCGCGCAGCGCGAATCTCCTCAACCATACGAATGTCACTGCGGTGAATTCGGTGCTCGCATCATCCGTGCTCGGAGCGCCAGTCGCTGCGGAAACCGCGCGCCGCCTGGAACTTGGCGTGCGCTTCAGCTTCTGATTTCCGGGGAGGTCGGAGAACCTATGATTAAGTCAGGCATGAACACGACCGAGAATTCGGTATCGGGCACCTTATCGCTTCGCCTGGGCATCGCGGCCTTCTCTGGGCTGTTCCTGGCAGCGGTTGCGCTTGCGGTCATCACCGCAAACGAATGCCACTACAATCTTCTGCTCAAAGACATCCACGCGTCCTATACCCCTTCGCTGCTTTACGGCCTGATTAGCTGGCTCTGGTGGATCGGCCTCTTGCTCGCGCTCTGGCTTCCAAACGAATCGCGATCGCGTCTGTTGCGTTTCTCCTTCAGCGGCGTTCTGCTCAACACCGGTCTTGCCACTCTCCTTGCTATCGTGCATCTTGCGCTACTTCAGTACGAAGTCCGCCTGGCCAGCGTGCAGTGGCCGGCGTGGGGAAGCATTTACTCCTCGCTGCGGGTTATGACGCCCTGGCGCTTCGGCGTTGATCTGCTGATCTATGCGCTCATCTACTCCTTCTCGGGATTTCTGCATTCGCAGTCAGAAGCGCAGCGTGCTACCTTTCAGGGGCTCAGGCTTGAACGCCGGTTATCGCAGGCGCAGTTGAAGGCTCTGCAGATGCAGATGGAGCCGCACTTCCTGTTCAACACGCTCAACGCAATTACGAGTCTGGTCGCACAGAACAGGAATCAGGAAGCAATGAAAACGTTGGCCGATCTGAACACAATCCTGCGTATGACGCTCCAGCGGAAAGCCCCGGAGAAGGTTCCCTTCGCCGACGAACTGCGCGTGGTCGAGAGCTATCTCGCAATTCAGCAGGTGCGTTTTGCCGGACGTCTGCAGGTGAAGATCGATACGGCGCCCGAGGCGCTGGACGGGCTGGTTCCGTGTTTTCTTCTTCAGCCAATTGTCGAGAATGCAGTCCAACACGGCATCGCGCCAAGAGCTTCAGGCGGTCTGGTGGAAACCCGAATAAAACGAGTGGGGGACATGCTCTGGATGCAGGTGCGGGACGATGGTTGCGGCCCCGATGGCTCCGCCACAAAAGGACATGGCATCGGTATGCAGAACGTGAGGGAGCGCCTTGCTTATTTCTATCCCGACAGACATGCATTTGATGCCGTTGCTCCGGCAGGTGGCGGCTACGAGGTCACAATACAAATTCCCTATGAGCGCGCGACGGCATGAGCCTCCGAACCGTGATTGTCGATGACGAGCCGCTGGCGCGCGACTTCCTCCGACTGTTGCTGGCAGAGCACAAGGACATCGAGATTGTTGCACAGTGCCAGAATGGACAAGAGGCCATCTCATATCTGCAGTCGAAGCCTGCGGACTTGTTATTCCTCGATGTCCAAATGCCGGAGATGGGCGGGTTCGACGTAATTGAAACCCTCGGATTGCGGCAACTGCCACCGACCGTCTTTGTGACCGCCTATCACGAGCACGCGATCCGGGCCTTCGATGTTCACGCCGTGGACTACCTAACCAAGCCGGTCGACGCTGAGAGACTGGCAACGGCACTGGACCGGGTACGGGAGAAGATTGCGGCCAAAGCTGCTCTCCTGACCCAAGAGCAATTTGCTGCAATGCTTGACGGAATTCGGAATCAGACGGATGCCTCGAAGATCCATGCGTCGCGGTTTCTGGTCAAAGATGGTGAACGCGAGGTTCTGGTCTCAGCTGAGAAGATCGACTGGATTGAAGCGGCACAATACTATTGCTGTCTTCACACGAATGGGCGCCGGTACATGCTGCGCGAAGCCATCAGCGACCTGGAACGCCGGTTGGACCCTCAGCAGTTCATCCGCATTCACCGCTCTGCCATTGTGAACCTTGATCGCATTCAGGAAGTTTATCGAGAGGGCAAAAGCGAAGGCACCCTAATTCTCTCCGGGGGGCAGAAGGTGAAGATCAGCAGACGCGGCCGCGAAAAGCTCACGGAACTGGGAAGAGGCTGACGGCAGAACCGATTGGCGATGCAGGATCGGGGGAAGGTGCAGGAGGAGGAACTTGACTCCTGCCGCGCAGCTGGCGAGCGAAGGCCGGCAGCGGGATGAGGGTCAAGGGAGAAACCAAAGCGGGTTCTCCCTGCGCGATTTTTGCGGACAGAAAAAGGGGCGGCGACTGCCGCCCCTACCAGTTCTGGTTATTGCTTAGGCCGCATTCTTTGCGCCTTTGCGTTCGGGTTGCGCTGCCTTCTTCGCTTTTTCCTTCGCGGTGAACTCCTGCTTAACCCTTACGGTGATGGCGTCGATGTCCACCTTGTAGGCGGTGGCAGCATCTCGGAGCGCGGTCGCCGCATTTGTTCGTGAAGCGGCCAGCAGAATGGCCGTCTCCACCAGCAGCCGCGAGAGCGTTCCCTCATCCGAGCGACGGAGGAAGGCGGCGAGCATCTTGGCCACACCCCCGTCATCCCGCTTCTGCCGGATGCCGTGTTGCCGTGCCAGCATGGTGAGGCGATTCTCATCCATAAGGCTGGTGAGCTTCTCAAGGACGAAGAGCAGGTCCCGCTTCATCAGGCGAACGGGAACGGCGGCACTGACAGCGGCGAGGACGCGCAGGCCGGTTGCATTGGCGATGGCCTCTTCCCGGCGCTGCTTCTCCTGCTCGGCCTTCCACTTCTCATTGCGGCTGGTTTGCCGCGCCGGATGATGAACCGGGCAGGCAGGGTTGGAACATACCTTGTGAATGGTTCCCACATCGCTGCCCTCGGTGATGATGGCCTCGGCGGTGAACTTGCACGCCTTGAACTCGGGCCGCTTCGCTTCCTCCTTCGATTTCGGCTTGTCGTCCCGGATGGCCGTGTACTTGTTGCGCGGCAATACCGGGCTACCCTCTTTCTGCTCGCCGTAGGCGGTGCTGATCTGCACCAGTTCCGGTCTGGCGGCAACCGTCTTGGCAACGTGTGCTGAGACTTTGGCCTGATAGCAGGTCGGGTCGGTACAGGCGTCAGCATTTCCGCTGACCCCGGCAAACAACAGCTTGTTATGGCCGGTGCGTTTGGGACAGTCGAGGCAGCTTCCCGCAGCCGGTACAAGCTGCGCGTCCTTGCGGTCGAACGGCGCATCTTTCAGGAGGAGCATGACGTTCTGCTCGATCCACTGCTGGAGATGGCGGACAGGCAGCAGAATCCGTTTCGGCTTGCTGCCGTTCCCATACGCCTCCTGATAGCAAGCGGCAAGCGCCTGTTCCTGCTGTGCGGGCTGCAACTTCGCCAGTAGCAGCGCATGGCCCACACCGATTTCGTCCTTCCAGAAGGCTTCGGCCGCAATCGGCGCAAGCTCGGTCAGCTTCAAACGGGCAGCGCAATACACAGGCGATTTGCCCGTCATGGCCGCGATCTGCTCTATGCTGTACCTGGGCTCGTCCAGATTGAGCAGGGCGCGCAAACCCTGCGCCTCTTCCAGTGGATGAACATCCCGGCGCTGGAGGTTTTCGACAAGCTGCGCCTCCAACACCTGAGCGTCGGTCATCTCCCGAATGCCGACGGGGACGGTTGCGGCCTCGGCGATCTGCGCGGCGCGGTAACGCTGCGCTCCGAAGACGATCTCCAGCCGCTCATCCTTGGGGCGCACCAAAAGCGGCGAGAGCACGCCATGTACACGGATGCTTTCGGCCAGTTCTTTCAGGAACGCCTCGTCAAAATGACGGCGGGGATTGGTGGGCGATTCGGTGAGTAGCGCAAGAGGGATATCGCGGTACTCGGTGGCATTGATGACGTTGGTTTCCATGATGCAAAGCTCCTTTCGAGCGGTTGAAGGTGAAAGGCACGGAGCGGAGACACGCTGGCTCGAATCCGCTCCACAGGGAGAGCGGACTAGCCACGAATGGCGGCGTCCGTGAAGGCTTCGGCGAAGCCTTGCAATCTGAGGTTCCGGTCCCACAGAGCGGCGAACCGTTCATGCTGCTTATGCAGGTCGGGAAGCGCGATGTAGTGGCCGCGCACGATGTCACGGGACCACTGCTCGGTTCCCATGTAGTCGTTGCGGAAGTAGTAGGGGTCGAAAATGAGTTTGCCCCCGGTGGGCTTACCTGCCTCGAAACACATCTCCGGGTCGCGCATAAGGTCGCCGTTCTGCTCGCCATAGTGCGCGATGGAGATTGCGGGAAGTCCAAGCGGCCCTGGCTCCGGTGCGGCCTCAATCACCAGAGCCATATAGGGCGCGTTCTCGATCTTGAGATAGAGGGTGGGCCGGTAGCCTCCGGCCCGCTGAAGGATTTCGAGGATGGTCTGCATTACGCCACCTCCGCGAGTGCATCGGCAGTGTTTGCCGCCGTTTTGTTCTCGATGGGCGGCTCCAATGCGGCAAGGATGACAGCGGAAGTCTGCTGAATGACTTCCAAGCTCTCGGCCAAGAGCGAGGCATTGCCGTGATAAAGGTGGATGTAGTCGGCGGATGCGCTGCCGGTTTCGAGTCCAACGGCCTTCCCGATCACAAAGGCGATGGCCTCGGCCTCCGTCTCCCGCACGACCTTGGTTGTTGCCGTGCGGCGTTCGGCCTTGTGCAACATCTCGTGCGCCAACTCATGCACGAGCGTCGAAAACTCCTCAGCCTCCGACTGACCGGGCAGAATGGCAATCCTGCCGCCGTAGCTCATCCCCAGCGCGGGCGCGATGCGCTCGGTAAAGACAAGCTCGATTCCTTGCTTCTCGATGAAGGCCATAAGACGGTCGCGGTTCTCGCCCACATCGCCGGTGATCTGCCGCATTTCGGGAAGCTCCGGGCCTTCGGTCTGACTTACATCGAAGACAGAGGCCGAACGGAAACCAACCAAGACCCGCATGTTCTGCTTGGTGATGTCCTTCTCGGCTTCCTCCTTCGGCTTGCGTGCAACGCCGATGATGGGCGCAAGAATACGGATTGACTTCTCGCCCTTCTTGACCTTGCGGCCCATCTGGTTCCATGCGTAGAGTCCGGCAACGCGGGTTGCGTCCGGCTTCTGCCGTGCGATTTCGAGGATGTTTCCGAAGCTGTAGCGATGAAACCGGCTCATCGCGTTCAGGTAAGCGGTAAGTGCGTCCGAGTGACCGGCCTCTAACTGCTCGATGAGGCTTTGCACGTTGGCGGCGATTACTTCTTTCGCCGTCCGGGGCTGTTGCCTGTCGTTGTTGCGGGTGGTGGCTGTGCTGCTCATGGGTGTTTCCTCCTTCGCTTTTGCCGTTGCTTTTCATGCCATGCGTGGCATGTACCTACATGCCGAACGCCTCCTGGCGAAGGTGGGGGGTAGCAACTGCAAGGAGAGGGGGATCACCCACCCTTGGAACGTGAGCGCAGCGGCAAGTGGAAAGGGCGAAGCGCAGCGGAGGGCTGCACAAGCGAAGCGCGGAAGCCTGGGGAGACTCCTTGCGGGCGCGAGGGGCGAAGCTCCCCTTAGGAAGGTCTGTCTACCTTATTTGCGCGCATCAGCGCGCCTGATTTTCAGGGCCGGCGTTGCGGGCAGGAACGAGACTGTTACGAAACTCTATGCTCGGGAATAACTCTTCGCTGATCCAACTTCTGGGTTGCCGACAGCCGCCAGGAACCCCGAATTGCGACCAGTAATGCGCGTCAATGAGTGTGTTGGCCTGTCAACCGGCAACTGAGATTCAAGTGTGTTGAGCGAAGACACGCTATATAAGTGGTGGCCGACGAAGGCCGCGCTTGTCCTGGCGGTATTTCAAAAACGACTTGCACGCCAGCCCGAGCCAATCTCGGCCAAGACGACCGAGGCTACGATTCCGGCGATGATGCACCGTCTTGTCCGCGCATTCAATGGCATGTTCGGCAAAGTGATGGCTGATCTAATCGCGGAAGGCCAGAGCGATCCGGCTATTCTCAAGGAGCTTTACGAAAATCACCTCAAGCAACGGCGGGAGGCAGTCGTGGCCGTGGTGGAACGTGGCAAAGAAAGTGGTGAGTTCCTGCCGAAAGCGGATTCTGAGCTTCTGGTGGATGCTCTATTTGGCCCAATTTACTATCGACTGCTCATCAAGTCGGCCCCACTGACAGAGGCTTATGTTGACCAGTTGATCGCGCAGGTGATACAAGGCCAGCGATCGGCCCCGAGACCTGAATCCTCAAACTAGCGCATTCGACGCTGACATCCGAGTGGAACACCCCTTCGCTTCTCGATCAGCGCATCATCGCCAACTCGCGTTTCCAGCAGTCGGAGTTCTGGAAACGTGGTTTGGCCTTCTGTTACCAACAGCTGACAGTCCAGACTGCAGGAGTTCATTGGACCCTGGCCGACTTACCAGATTAAATACAGTGAGTTTGTGGTAAAGAAGTGCTTGATTCCGCTCCTATCGCAACTGCAGTTGATGTGCGCCTTGCGATAGGAGCAGGTGTCGAGCGGACGCAACGTTGATCAGGCGCCAAAAGATTGTCTTTGCCCTTGCCAGCCGGTAGTCCGGAGGAACTGCTCCCAGGAGAGACTGTTCGGGTTGATCCGGCGGCTCCAAAGCTGATCGCGCTCGCTGCGAAAGTAACCATATTCGACGGTGTACTCGACCATGCCTATGGATTCGTTGACGAAGCCTTCAAGCGGGGCAAATGCGGGGAAGTGATGAAGCAACTCCTCGCGCTTGAAGGCCGAACTGTATGCGGCCTTTCTGCCCGTTACACGTGTGAAGGTCTCGACCATCTCGCCGGGTGTGAGTATATCGCCGATAACCGGCAACGATTTGCCGGCGTACAAGCCGGGATTGGAGAATATCTCCGACGCTGCCGGTCCAGTTGCAGTAAGGGGATCGACAAACGGAGCGCGGAAATCCTTTGGCAGGTAGATGGGAAAAACCAGAGTATCTCCATCCACACGCGGTGCGTAGTATTCGACGAAGTTGGTGTAAAAGTACGCCAGGTAGATGAACGAACTGGTGATGGGGAGCGTGCGAATGTACTCCTCGACCCTGGCTTTGTCGGTGAAGTGAGGCGCAAATTTCCTGCCGCCGGTAATCTTGTCCACGTTTTCCAAGGCAGTATAGATAACGTGTCCCACGCCTGCCTCAACTGCGGCGTCAGCCAGCTGCTTCCCGAGTTCGGTTTCGTGCGTGGCCGGTGGCATGATGGGAGGCGTCATCAGAAACGCTCCTTGAGAGCCCCGGAACGCGTCGACGAGATCCCGGGTGTGTCCCAGTTCGAGCGGCACCGCTCTCAGTTCCGCGCCTTGTCGCGCGAGCCTCTGAGCTTCAGGTGCATCTATGCTGCGAGTGAGCGCACGTACCCGAAATTGCCCGCTTTCAAGCAGCGTGTTGGCGACGCTTCGCCCTTGCTTGCTCAACGCGCCCACAATAGTAATGAGAGGTTTGCTGTTGGATGACATCGGATGGCTCCATTTGAATTTAGACAGATCGGTCTGTCTATTGACTAAGAGTAGACCGCTCAGTCTATTCTGTCAACAGAGAGGTAAAAGCAAATGTCATCGCGAGGGAAGAAGCTGGAAGAGGCGGCAGGTGTGAAAGAGCGGCTGCTCGACACTGCCGACCGGCTGTTTTATGCCGAGGGCATTCGCGCCGTCGGCATCGATCGCGTTCTGGCCGAGGCGGAAGCGGCAAAGGCATCCCTGTATCAACACTTCGGCTCCAAAGATGGCCTGGTGGCTGCAAGTGTGCAGCGCCGCGCCGAACGGGGCCGCGTACAGGTCGCGAACTTCGTTGAGTCCGTGCCGGTCGAGGAGCGGGCGCTTCGGATATTTGACTGGATCGTAGCCTGGGTGGAATCACCTGATTTTCGCGGCTGTCCCCTGCAGCACGTTGTTGGCGAGATCCCAGATCGGAATCATCCGGCTCGTAAGATCGCTCAGGAGCAGCGTGAATGGTTCAGGAAGCAGTTTGTAGATTGCCTCAAGGTGGCAGGTGTTGGCAGCCCCACTCGAATGGCCGGGGCGCTCATGGTTCTGTATGACGGAGCACTCGCCGCATCAGAACAGGATGGTCCACAACGGGCGCGTGATGCCCGTTGGATCGCGAAACAACTGTTAGACTCAAAGCGCATTGATGCTTCGATTCTAGGCTGACAATCCGGTTTGAAAGTTATCCCATCAAAGTTGCGCCAAAAAGGTCTGTCTACCTTATTTGCGCGCATCAGCGCGCCTGATTTTTCAGGGCCGGCGTTGCGGGCAGGACACAGGCCCGCTGAGGTGGGGAGCGGAAGACGCCGGTATGATCGGCGGCTGAAGTGTGGGAGGAGGCTTCCTCCCCACACTAAAATGAGATCAACAACAGAGATGTCATCCTTTACCTATCAAGATCTCGAACAATTCGGCGCCGACATCAACGATGCCGTCGATACGGGAAACCGCGTCCAGCTTGAAGCATTGGATAAAAAAGCGGCAGTGTACTGCGAGGACCAGAACTCGGACTACGCGGCTTACATCTGGTATTTTCGCAGCAATATCCAAGCTGCTTTACAGGACCTCTCTGATCCGCGCAGTTGGGAATGGCGTCAAACGCATCGAGAACGACAGATTCTTTACCTGCGCCGCGCAGCAAGTCATCCAACCTTCGTTCGTTTGGCACCCGTATCGCAGGCCTCGATCCTGACGAATTTAGCCAATAGCCTGAGTTCACTGGGAAGAGGGCTTGAGGCAATCGAACTCTATGACGCGGCCTTGGAGTGTGTGCCACAGTTTGCTATGGCCCTGGGTAATCGGGGCAGCGCCATGCACGACTTGCTGGTGAGCATTCCTGATACCGGACATGTACGGCTCGTCGCGGCATACGCTGATGCGAGATTGAAGGCTGCCGTAGAACCCGGCGTTACATGGGAAGGCGGTGATCCGTCTGCCGGCGCCCACTTCACAAAGATCGCCACTCATATTGAAAGCAAGATCGACCCTGCAAAGGTGATTGCCGAAAATCCCCTAGACTCATTTTCTTTAGGGCGCTCGAAAGAAGAGCAACATTATCGACGTTGGGCGCTGAGGCACAATCTCTTTCTGAATCCGCTTCAGATTATTGGTCCACATGCAATCGCTGCTACCGACCGCATGAATCTTCCGTCTCATGTTGCTCCCCTGGGCGACCCGCCGGAATTCATTGCATGGTTCAACCAGATGAAGCAGGAGTATGTGGGAGCGCGCTGGTTTCTTTTCGAAGGCTTAAAGCCGATGAAGAGACATTTCGCTGATAACGAAGTATTCCTTGTCAACACTCTGGACTATCCGGCGTTCGGGATGCGGGTTGAAAAACTGCGCGCGGCTTTTCGGATCGCATTCAGTCTTCTTGACAAAATAGCTGGATTCATCAACGCCTATTACAAGCTCGGTATGGACGCGAAGAGGGTGGACATCCGAAATATCTGGCATACCAAAAAAGGTGATCTCCGGCCTGAACTCCTCAAGAAGGAGAATATAGCTCTGCGCGGCCTTTACTGGTTGGCATTGGACATTATTGGCGATGAGCCCGCTGATCAGGATTCCATTGCGCCACAGGCTGTCGAACTCAAACACCTCCGCAACCTGTTGGAGCATCGCAGCCTGGTTGTTCGTGAAATGAACGCACATGACCCGATGGGAGTTGTCGAAACAGTGAAATTGGCTGACTTTGAGGAGCATGCGTTGTACATTCTCAAATTGGCCCGCTCCGCGCTGATGTACCTTGCTTTCTCGATGCGTAAAGAAGAGCTAGACCGGAGTTCAAAGGGCGATGGCTTTGTTCCCGGCATAGAGCTTCCCATTCTGACATAACGACGGCTTCGCCGTGCGGAGTAGAGATTACGGTTAGCCTATTCGCTATTTCAGTGAACTTCATGCTGGTCCTGAGCCGCACTTGAAGCCGATAAAGCGGCGCTCCAGATTGCGTTATACGCCGTATAACGCAGCCTAATTTCGTCCTCGTGATTCAACTTGAAGTGACTGTTTTGCATATCAATCAACCTAAGCATCAGGCGATGTGCAAATTGGATTGCCAGAGCAGCCTCATCTTCTGAAATGTCCTTGTACTGATAGCCGTTCCCAGTTTCAATTAGCCGTCGTTCAATCCCCAGGCTGTTTGCGTGCGCTTGGCAAGTTCCCTCGATATAGATAGGGCCATACAGCTTTTCCAAATCGGTGTCTACTTCTCGGGCCATAACGTCCAAGCTCACCCTGGTCCAAGCCTCATTCGTCACGGGCTGATAGCATTTGGAACACACTGACTGTTTCTTCTTCGCTTTTGCAGCTTCGGCATCTTTGCGTACATGGTCCATAAAGGCGTCATCGTAGCGAGTTTTCAGCTCCGGGATGAGTTCGCGCAATCGAGTCAGATAGTTGAACTTGTAAATAGGAGAGCTCTCCGCGAAGATGCGCGCCTCCGACGGCTTTTTCGCCAGATACATTGCGGTAATCAGGCGTTCATACATGCTCCGCAGATGAATGAATGCTGCGAATCCCGCTCCATTTCCACTGAGTTCTAGAATCTCGCCGAAATCGTCGGCGGCCATCCTCCCGAGATAAAAAATGAGGTAATTCGCCGTTGAACGATCTTCAAACGCAATGACAGCAGGGTCATTGTCGGGCAGGTGCAGGAGTGCTTGGCGTTCATTTTCATCAGGTGGTTCGACTGCGCGAATGAACATCTTGCTATAAAGCTCAAACAGCTTCGGATATTCCGCTAAGAATCTCTGATGACGCTGAATGAACCGCTGCTGTGCCGGTCCATTGCCGACACCCACCGGAACCATTGGCGGTTGTTGGTCGTTAGCTGTTTCATTTCTCTCTTTCCAGTCATCGCCTTCCTTGGATAACAGACGCTCAAGTTTTCTGCCAAACCAGAACGGTCCTCCTAATCCACTGAGAAAAAACGCAGCTCCAACCGAAACGACGACCCCGCGGTGAGGGGCGCTGGAGCCGATCGACCAATACACTCCGATAACCCAAAGCATTCCAATGAGGAAGGCCAGCCAGAATATCTTGATCATTTCAGGCGGTGCACAATACGCGAAACCCCAAAGCCGATACCGCGTTCTGAATACCTGCGGGGATCTCGGCCATCCTTGGAGGATCACCTTTTCGACTTCGAGGTGGTGCTCAATCTTAGCGAGCTGAAATGTGACATAGCGAAAGTTGTAGCCCAATGTTAGCGAATATCCGACTCCCAGAAAAAACAACAGCAGTGTTCCCAATGTGCCAGCAAAGAGGGCCAAGTCTCCAGAACTGCCTACCGCGGAACGGTAAAGAAGAAGCCATAGAAATCCACCGAAAGCCGGTACGAGAATGGCTAGATAGCTGAAAATCTCCTGCTCGCGATGACGCAGCGCCTCCAGGAGAGCTCCGTGCATTGTCTCTGCAATGGACGATTCAGCCATGGAACCGAGCCCCCTCACTGCCCATTACTCTTCGAGTCCTCAGACTATCCCTTCATCGGTTTCTGTAGCCTGGTCCTCTCTGAAATCCGCAGATGTCGAGAAGATTTCAAGACGCCAATCCCAGACTCTTCGGCGCACTGTTCGTCGCCCGTGCCGTCCGACGTGGAGAGAGCCGCGTCATTGAAGAATAAAGGCAGTATAAGGCAAGGCATGTGCTGTGGGTTGTTTTAAGGGCTTTTCAAAGCACAAATACTGACAGACGCGCTTCTCGTCATCAATGAGAGATGCCGCCGTGACAGAGACCGAGCACAGCTTGGGCTATAACGTGAGGCCGGCGTTGCGGGCAGGAACAGGCCCGCTGAGGTCGGAGTGAAAGACGGAAAGCGGCTGCAACGGGGGAGGAGACTCCTCCCTCAGAAGCGATACATATACGCAAGAGACGGATTGGTTCATGTCGATAGCCTAAAATCGGTCTATGTTTGTCGCAGACAGCAAGCTCCCCGATGATGTCGTTCGCAAACGATATTCCGAGAGCCGAGACGCTCTTTGTTGCCTTGAATGCGGTTTCGAGTGGGAGTTCGATCCGAGGGTGCCTGGAGCTATCGGAAAGCCGTTGTATGTCCTGCTGGAACATCGCTGCAGAGAGAACGGCGACTGACGAATCGTTTCATAGTGAACTGTTGAGGGAGCGCAGATGCCCAAAGCCGAGTACGCAGCCTACACAGCCCTTGATCCCTTCTTCAAGGTAGTTCTGGAAGGTCTCAACGGATTGGTAGACGGCAAGCACTACTTCGACACCTTTGCCGAGGATGCGGTCTTTGAATCCCGCTACAACTTTCCCGGCTGGCCACAAATGATTCGAGGCCGCGCGAATCTCATGGCCGCACTTTCGGGGTACGGCAAGAGCATCCAAATTCATCGCGGCGACGGGCTGGTTGTGCATCCGGCAAAAGACAGCCGGGTCGTGATCCTCGAATACGAGGTCCACGGAAAGATTCTTCGGACGGGTGCGCCTTACGACAACCGGCTTATCTCGGTCATCACGATTGAAAACCGGAAGATCGTGTACTGGCGCGACTACATGGACTCCCTGGCCGCATGGACGGCGCTCAATGACGCTTCCTAAGCTCATCCGAGTGCCCAAGGCATACCCGATGCCGCGAGTGAGAAAAAGACAGAGAGGAGACTTCCTCCCTTCTTCCGAAAATGAAAGGATGGAATAAGGATGGAATGTTGTAGCACGAGGATGAGGCGATGAGCTGGGAGATTATGCGTTCCGAAACCGGCCCCTGCGAATGTGGAGCCGGAACGGTAACCTACATCATGGAGATGGACGACTGGAACCGGACACGCAGTTCTTCCGAGATCCGCTGTCCTGCATGTGAAGAAAAGAGGTCTCAGAAACTTGAAGCAGACAGGGTACGAGAGAAGCGAAGAGATGAACTTCTACGCAGAGCGAAACGGCTCGCAACAGATCGTTATCTCAAAGGATGGTTGGCGGTGTTTGCAGGATTGTCGAAGAAAGCAGCTTGGAAACGATATACAGGAGGCTCCGGTTATCCCGCGCTTGGGACGTTCTACCAGCACGTAAGGCACTCAGGCAGCCTGAGCAAGTATATGGAGTGGTGCTTTCCGAACGACCTGGAGAAATCTTTGCGAATTATCGGTATTGAAGACAAAGAGATCGAAGCGTTACTCAAGGAATACAACCGGCTATGGAGGCCAACGAGCAAATCTCTTTAGAGCCTTAATCGTTGGTAGCTGGTGAGTTGAAAAGTCGATGGGATTCTGAATGCAGGATAGGAGGGGAAATGCCAATAACCCTGTCATACGACCTACAAACCGACGATACTAACCATCGAAATTACGTTCGGAGCATGTTTGAGCGTTTCGGTTGGCGACGACTTGGCGGAAGTGTGTTTCGCTACGAAAAAAGTAAAAGTCAGGAGGACTGGTTAAATGAGGTCGTGCCAGCGATCATGTTTTTCCGATCGTATGTTTTGGCCCACGGGATCAATGTCAAATTCTTCACGCTTGATGCCGGAAGTATTACCCGAATCGACTTTAGTGATCCGGCCAAGACGTTAGGGAGGCAGCCGGTCTCGGGCTCGGGTTTGAAGCTACGCGTTCCCACCAATAAGCAATCATCTGTCAAAACGATTAAACGGTTTGTGAGTTCGGCTAGGAAAGTTCTTCAATGAGATATACAAGCTGATCGCACTACGCGTTGACGCGTTCTATTGACTATTGAATATCCTAAGTTTCGCAATTGAGATCGAGAGGTGCCCGGCTATGGCCAGAATTCAAGCCTCAAGCGTACTTCGCTTTATAGTCTTTGAAAACCTCCTGCACGGCGTTCCTGAATCTCTCGACATTCACGGTTTCGCTCGGTTGAAGTTGAGACTCCCATTTCAACCGCTTGTGTACCAAAAGCTTTTGGACAGAGTCAGAAGTTGAATTAGTTACGAAGAAGCTTTCCCGCGCCGAAAGATCCGAACACAACCCAACGAATCCACGACCAAGAAACAAGGAAATATTGCTGGCGTAGAATTTGCACTCGACTGTTAAGGTGCACTTGTTGGACCGCGGTGGTACCGAGTTGGAACGGCTAAGATCGCCCTCGGACGAAGCTAAAACAACCACGTCCGCCTCATGAATCAGTCGCGACTTGCCGCTGACGTAGACCCCAAGATGAGCCTCAAGCGCGGGAACATTCGGAAACTCGATTCGCGCATAGGTGTAGTTTTGCGCCGCGGAATACAAATGGCCGGGACTACTTCGGAAAAAAAACTGGGTGGGATTGGAACCGTCTCTGTTGCGATAAACAACAACGCCCCCTTCGCTCTCGGCGGCGTCGATGATCAGGCCGAAAACGAAGGCCTCGAACACATCCCCGCCAGCGGATTGAGTTGTCAGATTTGACGGAAGGCTCGCCAGAGAAGCGTCGATGGCATTGAGCAAGGCGGCGAGGGGTGGGAGCGTAGCCATCTATTGGGCTCTTTCACGCAGGGAGCGGATCGCTTCTCCTAGCTCGGCAATCGGAGCCTTCCCCGCGGGTTGATCCTCGTACTGAATCGTGGATGACGGTCGCCCATCTCTCTCGAATGTGATCTTGCGCTCGGGTGAAACTAAGCCACCATACCTCGCGATCTTTTCCGTCACATATGATCGCATTTCCGCTGTTGCAATCGCGGTACGTTGGATTGCATCGAGAAGTAACACCAACTCTTCTCTTGGAGAATAGGCATCGGTGGTTGGGACGGTAGTGCTTCGACGCACTTGCTTCCTCGGCCTTCTTCCTGTCACCGTGACAGCAGGCAGATGAACCATTTCGGGCGATTCCTCATCCACCTCAAGGACTGTCCGAAGAGCCGGCTTCCCAAGCCTTAGCGTCTCATCGACCTCTCGCAACACCCATCGGAGATGCGACTTCTCAATTGAATTCCTGACGGATTCAACTGCGGCTCGGAGTTCATCTTCATTCATAGGTGAAATATAGCAGGCGGATGGGCCGAACGGAACGCGTTCATCACACGCCCTAGCCAGCTACCTGACGATATACAGAAGCTACCGGCCATCCTGCGCTCTGAATTTCTACCACATAGGCGATTCTTTCTCTTCAATCATGATGAGACCACCAGGTTAAGAAATGCATACATGATGGGGGATAGTACCGGGCGCACTTTAGCCCTATTCAATGTTCTTCAGCACGCTTTGAAGGCCACGAATTGACGAATCGGATAACGATGACAGAGTATCTGTCAGATTTGAGACAAATCGGATGTTGGTAATTCTTGAATCTGGCGTGATTATGGGGCGGGGGATGTCCTCGGCCCTGAGAATGACACAATGACGCTCTGCAAACGATATATCGAATCGCTTATCCAAGGCGGAGGTGAAGTCACTTCCGAGATCCCCTATGACATTTTTCCAAAGTTTTTCGCGTAGGGGCGGCTCATTAGATAAGGTTGATTCGATATTCGACACAAGCTCAAGAATGCCTGTGCCACCATTTGTAATTTGAAGCAGCATTGAAATCACAAATAAACTCCCCCCGAGAGGCACCGACAGTTGCTCCAAAGCGAATTCATGTGTGCGAAGCTGTCCCATCGTTGATTTCACTTCGATTGCGCACGTTGGAGCGGAAAAGTCGAATCTTTCGAACGGATCACTCCTCCACGCTTTGATCGCTCGAATTGAATCTCCTGATCGCACAATGAAGAATAGCTCCGCCCAAAGCCCAGAGATGCTGCGTTGGCTGGGTTTCGCGAATGCACGAAACAGAGATGCGAGATTCTGCACAGTCCTCTTGATCTCTTCGGTGTCGGCTTGCTCGGACAACTGCTCCCGTGCGGCATCAAAGGAACGCACGAACAATTCATGCAATTCCGCTTCATCCGCTGTGCAACAGATCAATGCAAAAACTCCGTCCATGTCTCGGTTCCCTGCATGGAGGCGGCAGGTCAATTGAAAATCTGCGTTTAGATACCGAAGATGAAGACTTGGATGATATCGACCTGTTGGTTCGTCTTGAAGCAAGAAGACAGGCGACCCATCTTGTCCCTTTGCCAAATAGTCGTCTCGCTTCCCAGCTAAAGGAATGGCTTGGAACTCGGTCGACGAAACGGCTGGCTCCAACTCGGCGAATTGCTCGAATACGTCGGACACTAGGCCCTTTCTTCGACAATAAGGCTCGTGGTAAGAGAGGCAGGCACATGCAGTGCAAACCAAGTGACGCTCTTGATGTCCGCCTTTGATGAATCACGAGTATGCGTGCCGAGATCAAAACGACGAAGCTGCAATGTTATTCTCGTGTCTGAAACAAAGCTCCGATCATTGAGAGAGTTGGCGCTCTGGCTAAAGTAGTTATTAATGGGAGCGAATCTATGTGTCGCCGGAAATCCTCTTCCTGCGTCTCTGGTTCTATATCCGGCGTCCAGATTGTTCATCAAGAACACCTGAACAGTAGTGCTTTGGTTCTCTGACAAGATAGCTCCGAGGGCTATCAGGACTGCACTGTGATCCTCGGCATCCTTGGGATCTTTAATCTGTATCTTGAGAAGGAAATCCTCTAACACGGACCTAAGCGGCACACTATCGATGACAGAGTGGGGAGGAGTGGCCTTGCCGGCGAACTGCGGAAGTTGAGAGGCATTTAGGACAGGTCCATATCGCTTCGACCATGCTTTATCGACAGCAGCGAGGAGTAATCGATTGTTCTCCGCCGCAGCTTCGTCACGCTGGAGGACATCAGGAACCATCCATTTTTCCACGAATACTCTTCTCGCACCGAGACCGATGACGCTCGGACGCGTTGGTCTCAACATTGCCGTCAAGACGAAGTCGCGTCGCCATTCACTCAAAGGTTTACCGCGGGAGGCTTCTAATGCACCTCTCACAAATTCCTCATGCTCAACATAGTCGGTAAATGCATCCAGCACGTCTTGTTGGAGGAAAACGCGGCAGAGGCCAAGGTAGCCCTTTTTGTAGCCCAGGAAGCGCGCTCTTTGCTGAAGCGTATCGGCTGCGGCAGAGCCTCCAAGTGGCCGTGGCATATACGTCACGCAAAGGCCCTCGACCGTGTAGCCACGGTCAAGCTTTTGACCGCCCACTAGAATCCAATATCGCGTTTGCTTCCATTTGATTTTCTTCTCGGCATCTGGCGTTCCATTGACCTCAACCCAGTTAAGATCACCGAAGACTTCTTCTACCATTGCCGATAACAGTTCATTCAGGGGCCTTATTGAGGGAAACGACTTCTTCAGCGACTCATACTCCTTCTGAAAGCGCCGAGCAACTTCCGCTTCATTCTTCGGGAGTTGCTTTTCAACTGAGTCCATCAACGGCTTTAGAGCCCTATCGATCCATGCCTTATATTGCTTATGCGATTGCGTCCACGCTGAGGGATGAATCATCATTGATCTGTTTCGATCTCGCCGTGGCTCGCGGGTAATTGCATGGTGTGCTGCAGCGAGGAGAAAATACCTCAGAGCCGACAAAAGTGTTTTTGGCGGTGCTGTCAGAACATTGTTATTGGACGGCACCTCTCCTGGGGGTATGACCTCCGTTAGAGAAAGACCACCCTTGAAAAACTCCTTTCCTCCGGTATACGTAGGACCTGGAGTAACGAGTTCAGCAAAGCTCGGATTCAAAATGTCGGTCTGAGCGAGAAGCAAATTGGCTTGAGGCGTTGCCGTGTATTGCAGAAACGAGTGGTGAGGCACAACAGAGCGGAGCTCTGTAATACGGTCATAGGTTGTGCTCTTTTCATCCGGATTGACCTGACCGCTTTTGATTTGAGCAGCCTTGGTGTTCAAGCTTGCTTGGTCGCTCTCGTCATCAATGATGAGAGTTGGCACCTCTTTGATGTCCAAATGTGATAACAGGGATGCCAGCTTCTCCAGGCGCTCCCATTGCTTCAGCACTGTTATGAGAACGGCCCTCTTTTTTTCAGGCTGCTTTTTCCACGCGGCGAGCTTGGTTTCCATTTGCGTCGTCTGCGCATCAGTAGGATTGGACAGGTGGTACCAGGCATCATCCCCGTCGTCGATTCCCAGATCCTTAGTGAGCCGTTCTTCGGATTGCTCTCGCAAATTGTTCTTTGTGCCGCTAAGCACGATGATGATGCCGTAGCCGTTGTCGCGCGCAAGCGAAATTACTGTCTCGAAGGATAGAGTCTTTCCACTCTGCACGTATCCGACAACAAGGCCAGTCTCATGTTCCGGTGGACTCGTGGGCGGTAAGCAGCGCCCGAGAATGCGTTGCGCCTCGTATAGCACGGAATCCGGAGATTGAGTCAAATCCTCGTAAGTCGGGCCGTTTGGGTCAGTTGACTTGCTGCGCAGAAACTGGGTCGTGAAGTCGCCCTGTATGGGAATCCAGCGCAACGGCGGCTTGATGCTTTTCAAGATTGTGATCGAAGTCTTCATTGCTTCACCTCGGATAGCGCACTTCTCAAAAGTTGGTTGAGGTGATGCAAAACTGTTCCAGGGGATTCACCGGTCGAGTCCTCCGTGAGCACGAGCGATATACCCAACGCTGTTCCGAAGCGAAGAAGCAATTCAAGATTCTCATTATGAGCGCCCAAGAAGAGCAAGGAGAATGGATGTGCGAGTGAGACCTGAATTCCAAGCCGACGAAACTTAGGGCTATCGGTACTCAATGGCTCGTCTTGCGCAAGGCTCATCCAATGCTCCTCTGCCGGATCGACGGAGGTTCGCAATGTGATAATCCAACGATACAAAGAGTCATCAATCTCTACCGTCTGTTCAGAGGCTCGAAGAGTATCAGGGAGGAGAACGGACGGAATCGCTTCGACTGGACTAGGATTTTGGCGCGCTTCCACAACTACCGGAGCGACTTCTTCCCTAACGTATTCCGCAACTGAGTTCGTCGCGCTGGCGGCCTTCTGTTCTATGCTTCGCTTTGTGGGGAGCGCTCTATAGTTGTCTGCCTGGGAGAGAAGATTTAGCGGCTCGCGCTCGATTTCCTCTTTGAGGCATTCCAAAAACAGTCCCTCATATTCTTCCCAGCGAAATCCATCCTTGGTATGGCTGACTTCGAATCCTTCGATCTGTAGTTCCCCAAAAAGACGCTGGTATGGATAGCTATTTGTCTGTTTGAATATTTCGGGCGGTCGATAGGTATCGTCGTAGCTACCTTCAATCAAGCGGTCTCGCCGAAAGAGAGCGAAACCCGCGAATGGTGTCGATCCGGTTTCCCTGAGCGCAGCAAATCCCTTCACCTTTTGTCCTTCGCCGAAGTCGAAATCTATCTCCTTCCGCCATTCAACTTGCTTGACGCCGGTACCTTCGGCAGGGATGCCAGGTGCGATGTACGGAACAGAAATGAGTGTTAAAGGCGTCTGGTACTGTAACTGTTCGTCGTTCACCTTAAGCACGAGACGGCCATCTCGCGTGTACATCCGATAAATGCTAGCCAAATGATCTTTGATCTTCTGGATCGTCCGGCCCTGGGGTGAATGGTGAAGACCTGTGAGGGAAACAACTGTGTAGTGTGCAGCCGGGTCCACTTCGCGAACCGTTGTGCTCAGACTTTCGATGCGATTCTCGACGATGTGCTGAATATCAAACCTTATTGTTCTTTCTACTACTTCATCGATCGCCTTTGTTCGCACACTCCAGGACCGAGCAAACCAACACGCAGCGCTCTTCATCCCCATGCCGAATTCGGATAGACCGCTACGATCTTCGGGTATCTGCGCGGCACGAAAGGCCCGCGGAAAGTCCGTCTCAGAAATGCCTGCAGCGTTGTCGGTTACCGTGATGAAACCAGGACCGGATGGGTCGATCTTGATATCAACCGCCAATTGGTAATCCGGTCCATCAATCTGACGAAGTCGCCCTTGATTGGCCATGAAACTCTGAAGTGAGTTGTCGATGAACTCAGCCATCGCGAACCAAGCTTTGTAATTGAGATAACGGAGCACGGAAAGCATTGTGACTTCCGGGCGAATCTCAACTGTTGATATCCTGTCCAATATCTTGCTCACAGGTACGTAGCCGCCGTTCCCGCCGTTCCCGCAACCTGCGGCACAAAAGAAAGCGAAAGATTCGTTGACTTGTGGCTAAGTAGAGCTTCTGCCACACGCTCAACGACGCTAGAATTTACGGCGTTTCCAAGCGCTTGAAATGCGCGTGTGGGCGTATCAGGTAGCCGCTTGAGATTTTCGAGACTTTGAAGTCTCGCACACTCGTTCGGGGTCATGTATCGCTTCTCCCAGGCAATGATTGGAACTTGGGTATCGGTCATCGCAATCAGACTAGGAGCTGTGGTTCGGCGCTTTACTCTGACTCCCGAGGCACGGAACTGAATCACGTACTGCCAAATGTTTCTTTTCCCGCCTTTGACATTCCATTCGAACTTCTGCAGGCTCGATGGGAACGTCAGAATCTGCTCTTGCCAAGGATCAATCCATTTCTTGTTCTCTTCATAGAATTTACGATTCGCCCGAATAAAGTCCTTCTTCCATTTGGGAAACTTCTTTGTTTCTGTTCGAGCATGGCTCGGAAGCGCAAGCCAGCGCTCCTCAAGCGTTCTCAAATGTCCCACCTTTACTCCGTGACTTCCTTTGAATCCCTTTAGTCCATCAAAGCCGAATTCTTTCTTCAGAGCATATGGCGTTTCTTCCTCGAATGGATAAGTAGCACCCCATTCCATCGACCAGAGCGGAAATGAGGGCAACTCCACATTGGTAGGGCATTGCCTGAGAAAATCGTTCCAGACCGTCAGGCATTCCATCACCTGCTTCGAAAGCTGCTTAGCCGAGGGAGGGGTCTTGTCGAGAATCGTATCAATTGAAGTCTCTGCATCGGATGTAGCTGGCCATTCAAACCCTTCAAGAGGCTCCAAAGAACCGATGATGTATACGCGGTCGCGAATTTGCGGGATGCCAAAATTGTGAGGAGAAAAGCGCTTCGAGTCGATGTGATATCCCAAGCCCTTAGGTGCCTGACCGAGTAATTGCTGAATACGCTCCCATGTCCGACCGTCATCGTGCTTCAAGAGATTCGGAACATTTTCGAGAATGAAATACTTTGGGCGCTTCTTTCGGATGATTGCAGCAACATTAAAAAACAGATTTCCCTGCTCGGTACATTCAAAGCCACGTTGATCGCCGGCTTTCGAGAACGGCTGGCAAGGAAAGCCCGCAGTGAGGACATCATGATCTGGCACATTGCGTGCCTTGATTTTTCTGATGTCTCCCGCGGGGCGAAGCCCAAAGTTGATCTCGTAAAGATCCCGAAGGTGCTCTTGCCATTCCGCTGCGAAGACACACGTACCCCCCAGCGCTTTCAAGGCGATGTGGAAGCCCCCCAGCCCTGCGAAGAGATCGACGAATCGGAATTCGCCAGATTGTGCAAGTCGCCTACTCATGCTGCGACCCTCACTGTAGGCGACGTTTTGTGCCTCGCGGGACTTACGACAATGTCGATGCGTTGTCCGAGCGCTACCAACGCCTGAAGGAGCCGCCCAACGGAAATGTTGTTCAACTTATATCGCTTGATCTGCGAGATTTTGGGCTGCGTTGTGCCGATCTCGGCCGCAGCTTTGCTCTGGCTCATTCTGCGTAACGAAATCAGCTCATTGATCCGCGCGGCCAATGCGACCTTAAGTTCCGTGTCTTCTGGTATTTCCACCGGGGAAGGCATCTTCGCTCCGTTTTGCAAAGCACCATAATATGTGCAAAATGATTCCCAAGTATAATACCCGTTCAGATATAGGTAGGGCGAATATTCTTCGAAGGGTGGCTTGAGCGTTATCGTTCACTGACCCGGATCGTTCTAGTCCTCGACAGCTATTTCGAGGGTTAGGGGCACTTCGGCCTACTTGCAATCTCACCGATTTTTTGGGCAATCAGATCCGCAATCTCTTCAGTTGAGTGCCGAATGTCACTCTCCCAGAATCGCAAAACCGTCCAACCCAATTCTGTTAGCAGGCCATTGTTTCTGAAATCTCGCTCTCGATTAGAGCGCACCTTCTCGATCCAATAGTGAGGATTCGTGCCCGTCCTGAGCTTTCCGGCCAACGCCTCCCAATCTCGACCGTGCCAAAAATCCCCGTCGCAAAAGACAGCTAACCTGTATTTGGAAAAAGCGATGTCGGGCTTTCCAGGTAAGGTCCTGAGGTTTTTTCGAAACCGCAGACCTCGCTTCCAAAGAAGCCGTCGAAGCTGGAGCTCCTGGGCAGTGTCTTTGGCGCGATTCCTCTTTTTGATTTCGGAACTGGATCGAGAAGCGGGAACCAAACCTTTGAAGGACGGAGCTTTGGTGTGAGATGTCATTTCGCTACTGGTTATGAAACAAGCTCAACTGTATTGCTCAGAGTGATAAACCAAGGCCGAAAGCAGCGGTCTTCTGCAACGCTCCAGACTGCTCCAATCCTACGCTTGAGATGGGACTGTGGCCCTTGCCAAAATCAATCGCAGACGCCTTGGAGACATCGCGGCTGAGATTTTCTGCGAGAGTGGCCGCATCATTGGTGAAAATCTGCGCGTCATGCGAGGCCCGCGAGACGGAGACATAGGCAAAGCGGCTGTTGATGAGTTCGGGGTGAACGTCGGTATCCATATTGACTAAGACACGCTCCGCGGTGAGACCTTGCGAACTGTGTGAGGTCACGGCGTAGCCGTGATCGAAGTGCCGCATCTCCCTGGGATCGAAGGTGACAGTTTTCTCTTTGCCGCCATCCATGCGAATCGTCACTTTCCCGTCCTTGTCGATCTCCTGGAGCGTGCCAAGGTCGCGGTTGGCAAGGCCAAGCGCCCGATTCGGCGCAGTTAGTTGTATCCGATCGCCAATAGCAAATTCTCGTTCGATCTCGCGGTATGCGGAGATGCCGCGCAACCGGGACGGATCATAGGTCACTTGTTCTCCGTTCTGTTTTCGCACGGTGAGGAGATTGTCTTGTGCGTTCGACGCGACGACCTGGGCGTAGCTCCCGCCGTCGATGCCAAGATCCTTGCTGCCACGGATGTAATGCAAAACATCTCCGGCCTGATAGCGAGCCGCCCACGCTCGATCCGCGCCGGTCATGTCGGAGCGCGGTGTCAGGACGCGTATGGAATGGTCTTCCTTATCCAACGTGCCAAGCGTCTGCAATTCCTGGCGGACGGCCTGATTGATCGACCGGCGCGAAGCGTTGTCGGGCGAGACGATAATCGTGTTTTCAGGACGGGCGGCGTAGGCTTTCGCTATCGCCTCGATGCGCTGCTCCGATTCCACGATCTCCGTCACTCGCCCCTGCTGCTGGAGCATTTGGACGCCAATAGCGGTCTCATTCCTGGACAGATGCTCCACAGCTTTCAGCAACTCGGGGTCACGCTGCCGCACAATCTGGTCAAGCTGGGCGGTCTGCATCCCGGCCTGTTGCAGCTGCTCGAAGGGCTTTCCGGCATCGACTCCCTGATGCTGGCGAGTATCGCCAATCAGCAGCACCTTGTCCTGCGGGCCGATCTTGTCGAGGAAATCCCGCATCTGTTTCGTGGATGCCAGCGAAGACTCATCGACCATGTAAAGATGCTTCTGTGTTGGATCGGTAGCGTTCCGGCTGCGCGCAAGGAAGCCCTGTAGCGTATCGGCGGCAACGCCCACATCGCGGAGTTGCTGCGCGGCGCGGGAGGTTGGGGCGAAGCCCTCGACCGCATAACCGTTGTGCTCGGCGCCTTGCCGGATGGTGGCAAGCGTGGTGCTCTTGCCAACTCCCGCACTGCCTTGCAATCCCTGTACCTGGTCGCGGGAAGTAAGTATCTGTTCGATGGCGTTGCGCTGCGCTCGATTGAGCTGTGAGCGGGCTTCCGTGAGTGGAATCGCTTGCTCGACGGATAGGAGCTGCGGAGCGCGGCCCTGGCCGTCTCGTACCTGGTGGACGATCTCTCTTTCGGCCTTGATTGTCTCCGCCGTGGTGAACCTACGAGCTGTATCGTGCTTCTCTCCGGCAACGACGCGGAACTCGCCGGAGGCGATACGCGCCTCGAAGCTCGCACGGACCTCCGGGTAGGTCGTCTCTCCCATCCCCCGGCGCATGGCATCGACGAAGAGTGCGCGTTCATCCATGACCGCCTCGCGCTCAAAGCTGCGGTCGCGGGCAAACGTCAGAGCGGAGTGAGCCTGCTGCCTGCGCTCCGCCGTGGGCCGCTCCTGTACCTGGCTCCGGCGGCGTTCCTGCGCTGCCCGAACGACTGCATCAGCCTGATTGCCGAACTCGGCGGCGATCTGGCGATGCGCCGCCAACACCTCTTTGGGAGACAGAATCACCTTCTTATCGCGGGTATTGTGCGCGGCGATCTGCGCGGCCTCCGGGCCGCTGAATCCGCTCCGGGCAACGGCCTCGACGATCTGCTGGCGGCGCGGGCTGGAGGCGTCAAGATACTCCTGCGTGAAACCCTTGATCTCCGGTGCGCCGCTCCTGCCGGGTTCGATCTCGTAGCCGAGACTGCGGAGCTGGTAGGTAAGGTGCGATTGATAGATGGCCGTCGCGTAGCCCTGCGAATCGAAGAAGCCGCGCTCCTGAAGGGCGCGTACTTGCCCGTTCTCGCGCTCGGTCACATTGAACACAACGGCGTGGGTGTGGAGCTGCGGCGCGGCGTAGCCGTCAACAGGCCGGGCGGTGTCGTGCTCGAACTTTGCGACGACAAATCGCCCCGTAGTCTCGGCAGGGCGATTGCCGCCGATGCGGGCCTGCGTGTACCGCTCCAACTCGTTCAAAGCGACACTGACGGCTTCGCGGTGCGCCTCACGCACCAGGTCATCACCACCGACAAGGGCGGTCAGAGAGACCGACTTCGGGGCTGAAAACGTCGCATCCCAACCGGCGCGATGTTCGACTGGAGCGACGGTCTTCCCCTCTTCCGTCTGGTACTCATGCACCTTACGATGGCGGACTAACTGCTCGCCAGTCTGCGGGTGCTGGCCTTCGGAGAGGCGAGCGAACTCTTCGGCTCCTACGCCGCCGGCAAGGCCGAACTTCTCGGCCAGCTTGCCGTGCCACTCGCCCTGGATCGTATCGCCCTGCTTCCAATAGTTCTGCTCAGCGGCGGTGAACTCTTTGGCGTGATAGGTCTGCGCCTGGCCTGCGGAGAGCGGTTTGGAGATGGTCAGCATGGCGATGTTTCAACCTCGCAGAATAAGGTTCTGCTGTTCGTCAGTATCGGGAAAGATGACAGGCTCCGGCTCGATCTGGTGCGCCGTCGCCAACTCGTCGGCCTGGGCGGGAACGGAGGCCTCCGGCTCCTGCTTCAGTTCGGCAGGGGACGCCTCTGTTCCGCTGTCGCGGATCCGCTTCGGATCGTAGGGCAGTTTGTCGTCGGGCCGTTCACGCAGCTCAAAGCCCTTCGCAATCTCCGGCATGTCGAAGTACGGAAACGAAAATCGTGTGACGTAATTTTGATACTTCATGTAGGCGTGGAGATCGGCGAGGCCGGAGATTTCGGATTCCAGGACCAACGGTTCCACCTGCCTATCGAGAGCGAAGTTCCGGCCGGCGCGGGTGCCATCGAAGTGCGTCTCGCGCAGCCGTTCGACCTCGACCTTGCCGATAAACTTCGACACCCACTCCCCGGCGCTCGGTTCTTTGGTCGTGAGCCAAACGCTGGTCGCAGGCTGCGACAGCATCACCTCGGCGAGATGGCCGTAGATGTATTCAAGCTGGGCCTTGCCCTGGAAGCCAAGCACGACAGGGTTCCGGCTCTTGCGGGCCTCTGTGATAGCCGTGTGGAGCTGCGGAAGTTTCTGCAAGCTCGCCAGCTCGTCGACGACGAACCATACTCGCTTTTGCGCCTCGGTCGGTTCATTCAACAAGCGCAACACCAGCCAATCAATCCACAAGCTTTGTAGCGGGCGGAGCGCCTCCCGTTCGGCTGGGAGCGAGGTAAGGAAGATCCAGCCTTGACGCTTCTCGGCCCACTCCGTAGCCGTCCATGCTCGATTGTCTTCACCTTTCTTTGGCAACAAACGGAGACTGTCAGCGACCAATCCGAGAGAGCCAAGAACACCGGCCCGCTGCTGGTGCGCTCGTGGGTCGATGAGGTGCGCGTGCTCGGTGCCTTTCAGCCTGCGGTCGATCTCCTCCGGGTTCGACATCCACTGCACCAGCTCGTCCGGCGTCGGGCCATAGGCCATGAGAAAGGCAAAGATTTTCTGCGGCGATTCGATAAAGAACTCGCCCTTGCGGTCCTGCGGCGGCTGGAACAAAGAGACGGACAGGGCCTTCGCTTCAGAGCGGCTACGCAACTCCTCGGCTGGTCCCCAATATGGGCAGCGTTTGTCCAGCGGGTTGAGGATTACGTCGCCGCGCTCCGGGTGATAAAACCGCTTCACGAACTCCCGCGCCGGGTCGTAGACGATGGCCGAATCCCCACGGCTCTGAACCTGACGAAGCACCTGGAACATGAGTGCGGACTTACCCGCGCCGGTATCCCCGATAATCTGGATGTGCTGGGCCTCGGCACGCGCCGGAATACGAATCATCTCCTTCATCTCGTCGGTCTTGAAACCGACGCCATCGCCCTTTACGGCCTTGTTGAACTGCTGCGGTGTCAGCATCTCCGGGCCTTTCAGCCGTCGTCCATACTTCAATTCTTTCTGCCGCTTTATATCCCACGCGACCGCGAACGGTAGCAGGATCACGAACACCGCTGCGCCGCCGATGAGCGGCGGTCGAAAGAGGCCGGACAGACTGGTTCCACCGTAGACAGCATCTTTCAGGTAGGCACTCAAGCGCGCATCCACATAGCTGCGTTGAGGCCCCCGGAAGAGCAGCAGGTAGCCGTCGTACAGCGCCGCTGGCGAAAGACCGAGCGGGATTATTTTGCCGTCTGCATCGAGGGTTTTGCCCAAGATCACATCGCCATTGATCGCGGGTCGTGGCGCAATATCCCCACTCGAAACGAAGAGCATCCGGTAGGTGCTCCGGTGGGTTAGGCTGAACATGCCTATCGCCGAGGTTCGCTCATAGACCGGCATATAAAACCGCTGCAAAGGTGTGTTGCCGAAACGAAGACGGACGCATAGAAACAGGACAGTAAGCACGACGGCGGTGAACACTGCGCTGTAGGTGTAGATAGGAACATGACGCGGCCAGATGATTGTTTCCCTGCGGCCCCATGTGGTCTTTGCCATCGCACTATCTCCTTTTCTCGGATGCCAGTTTTCCAGCCAGCTCGTGCTTCGCCGTGCTGATCTCGTCCAGCAATTTGTCGAACGCTTCAGGCGTGAGCTTCTGGCCTGCGGCCAGGGGACGGAGGACGTTTACCAGAAGCAGACGGATTCCTAAGACTTCTGCCAACGATGCATTGTTGGCTGGCCTGCCAGGCAGTGCGGCAAGAATTGCGTCGCGCATCCACTGTCCACGTGCCAATCCTTGAGAGCAGGCGAAATCAGTGACCGCCTTGCGCTCATCTTTCGTCAGCTTTGCAGTGACAGGAAAGATGCGCAGCGTCGCTCGGTCGTTGTTCTTTTCTGTCCCGGATTTTGCTTTCAGAAGAGCCATCGTAGCCTCGCACTTCTCAGGTGCACCCAAGTGCACCTGAAATCTCTATCTCACTGAATCGGAAACAAGTGCACCGTGGTGCACCTGCACGACCCTGCTAGGGATGGAGTGTCAAAATTCTTCCGGTGCGAAGCACCGTTGTGGCACTGCCACCATTGCTGAGGGCGAATCATGCCCTCGATCCCGCCACGGATGCCGCCAAAGTGCTGCCATTTGCAGCACTGTTTGCAGGCTTCCTCGGAGGCTGCTCCGTCGACTCGGAAGCAGGTACTCGACGGACGCGCAATGTGGGGGTGATCTTCTGCGCTTCGGACGACTTCAGGAACTCCTGAAAGTCGCGGTCTTTCGAGAAGACATAGGCAAGCGCCTGCTCCACGACTTCATCGGCGGAAGCATGGATGAATGCGGCATACTGATCGACCTGTGCAGCGGTCGTATCGGTGAGCCGAATCGAAGCGCTGAGGTGACGGGTTTGGATGACTTCAAGCAGTGGCATGGTGTTCTCCTTTGGAACTCAAATCAGGCGGTCTTTCTGCGGGCAATCATGCGCTCGGCCGTGGACGCAATCTCTCGCGCACGGATGGAGCAAAGTGCCGTGGGAATCTCGAAGCGGCGCCGGCTTTCCAGCATGGTGATGATGTCGCCGATGCGAATGCCTTCGAGCAGCCAGAGGCGAGCCGAAGCGACATCGACGGTGCGCTGTGCGTAGTAGAGCGGATTGGGCTTGTCGGAGCGCCGTGAAGCGAGCTCCCGCGTCAGCTTCACGGCATCTTTGCGGTGGGCGAGTTGATCGCAAACCCATGCCCAGTCGTTTTCGGAATGGCTGTGCTTGGACGGTGGCTTGCGCGAAGGGACTGTCTGAGCGCAAAGCGTGGCATCAACCGTAGCTGCATCCAGCCGGAAATCCTCGGGGGTCCATATCGAATCTTCGGGATATTCGACAGTGACCCGGTAGGCTGGATCGTATTTCTGATTGAGGAAACCGGGGATGCGGAGCACCCGGTTGCGATCGGTACAAGCGGAATCGCCGCCGAAGGCCATGGCGAGCAGCTTGAGCGTCTGTTCCTGCGGCTCGAATTCGAAACCTTCGACCCTCCAAAGAACCTGGTACTTGCCTGGCGAAGTAGAGAGAATCGAAGTCGGAGGTGGCACTAAGTCTGACGCCCGGAGCAAAGCGAGACAGGCATCGCCATCGGTATCAATGTCTATATATAGGTGGCGGATCGACGCGATGCTTTCCTTGGTGCGCTTCCGAGTGCCGGGGAGAAGCGGGTTGGCTGCGACATAGATGTTGGCTCCGGTGGCGTTTTCGTAAGAGAGCCATGCCGGATAACGAGGCGCCAGCGCATGCTCCAGCCGCACGATTCGCTGCGTGATCGAGGGGGGATTCTCACGGCGCAGTAGCAGCGCAATGGTCTCGTCGGCGGCGAAGCAACGATTGAGAAAACGGACCGCGGGTTGGTTCATTGAGTGGCACCTTTTGCGAACGCGATCGTGCGGGGTTTTAGCAGTCGAGAAGCCCGGTTTCCGCCGGGCTTCCGCAAAAGCGAGGAAGGGGCCTATGCGGCCTCTTCCTCGGTGGAGTTTTCGTCTTCCGGAGCGGCTTTCGCGGCACGGTCGAGCTTGAGGATCGAGTTCACCCGGATCTCCCAGATGGTCTGCTCCGAGTTGGTCTTCTTGCTGTCGTATTTGCGGCTGCGCAGCTCGCCCTCGACCTGGATATGAGCGCCCTTCCTCAGCGTGGCGGCGAACTCTCCGAGCTTGCCGAAGACAACGCAGCGGTGCCATTCGGTGTGCTCGATGTACTTGCCGTCCTTCTTGTAGGAGGACTTGGTTGCCACTGAGAGAGTGGTGAGGCTGCGGTCGTTGTTGGTACGAACTTCGGCATCGCTGCCCAGGAATCCGATGAGGGTGACTTTGTTCTGGTACATGGTGTGATCTCCGTTTCGTTGAATTTCCCGTATCCTGCTCGGGTCACCTTTGGCGAATGCCAGCGAGTGGCCCCTGCTCCCAAGGCCGAAGCTCTGCATTTACGGAGGGTCCGTCCTAGAGGGAAACCGTAACCCGTAGGGCGCGGAACGCGAAGCAGGAGAGCGAGTCTGCCGCAGGGCGCAGGAAAGGCCCGAAGCGTGACCCCGAGCAGCGGACGGGATACGAGGCGGAAGGCACGCAGATGAGCCGAAGTCACCGATACGATTCCGGCGATGCCCATTCGCCACAAATGCAGACCCGAACGAAGCGGCAATCGTTCCACAAAAGGCCGGTATCGAGGACACCCACCGGTGTGTCATGCAAGCCGCGGCTGCCACGCCGGGCGCTTTCAGAGACGAGTTGGGCTGTGCAGCCGAAAAGGCAGCATGTTCGGACATCGAAGTGACCTCGGATTCGGGTTCGAGACACTAGCTCAGTGCCAGCCGCTCAGGCGTCGGAAGCACGATAGACCTCCTGCGTCTGGAAGGATTGTTCTTCCTGGTTGTAGCCGGAGACGGTAATCAGCTCTCGGACTCGGCGGCGGCCTACATGATCGCGCTCGCAATAGAGAACGAAATCGATGGCCTCGGCCGTCTCCGAACGAATGAACGAGTGATTGAGATTCGGCCTGGCACTCAGGGCCAGATCCGACAGCCGGTTGAGAGCGTCCCATGCGCTCTTTGCATGGATCGTCGAGAGCGTTCCGCCGTGGCCCGTGTTCATCGCCTGCAGAAGGTCGTAACCACATTCGTCGCGGATTTCCCCCATGATGATCCGGTCGGGACGATGGCGGAGCGCGGCAGCTACAAGCTGGCTCGCGGTCACGGCAACCTGCCCAGGAATGGCCTCGACCGCTTCCCAGCGAACCGCGTTGGGATGGGCAATCTTCAACTCGGCCGGCTGCTCGATGACGATCAGGCGTTCCTGGAGCGGAATATGGTCGAGCAAGGCCTTCATCAGAGTCGTCTTGCCCGATCCCGTTCCGCCGCTAATGAGGCCGTTCTTTCGCTCGCCAATGAAGCGAACCACCGTATCCCGAACCGACGCCGATAAACTGCCGGATTGGATCAGTTCATCGGAGCTAAACCAGCGGTTAAATTTGCGAACGGTGAAGGTCGGACCGCTGATCGAAGAAGGAGCGCCAACCACGGCAACGCGGGAGCCATCCGGCAGACGGGTGTTGAGGACGGGATTCTGGCTGGTAAGGTCCTGCCCGAGGATGCGCGCTACACGCTCGATGGCGGCTTGCAGGCGTTCGTTGCTGTAGGGCGTCAGGAGAGGGATTTTCTCGATGCTGCCGCCACGGTCCGCATAGACGCCACTGGTGCCATTGATCATGAGGTCCGAGATCGACGGGTCAAGCAAGAGCGCCCGCAGTTCCTCGGGAAAGAACGGAAGAATCAGTTCAAAGCTCATCGCACGCCTCCCGGTGGAATGGAGGCAGCCGAACCCGGCGTCATGGGATCGACGGAGACCCGGTTTTCGTGGAACTCGGTGATCGTCAATCCCAGAGGATTGATGGTCTCGAACTGGGGGAAAATCTTCGCCTGATCGCTGACCTGTTTGGGATTCAGGTAGTAGGTAACACTGAGCATCCAGTGTTCGGTTCTCGGCTGGTGTGAATGATCCGGCGAATACACGCGATCGATGGCCACCAGCGCGGTGCCGCGGGCGATGTCTGCACCCTGGATCTTCTGGACGGACATCGAAGTGATAGTGACGTCTTTCACCTCCACATCGCTTTGCTCGATTTGCCCGGCGATCACCTGCGAGACCAGGTGGTTCTGGTTGTCCTCACCCATCAACTGCGAGGCCAGCGACTGCGAGAGGAAATAGTAGTTCAGCGGGTATTTGCTTGCGATCGTGTCCCGGTTGATGGTGTAGCGGTAATTGGCCCAGTCGGTGAGATACGTCCGGACCTCGCCCTCGCGCGGGGTGTAGTCAAGATCGCTGTACTGAATGGCCTGGGCGCGTCCCATCTCGTCGATGCGGATATAGCGGTTCACAATCGGACGATGAGCCAGAGAGAAATTCAGCCACATCGATCCGCAGAGCAGGACGGTTCCACAGCCGAGGATGAGGCGGTATGCCTTCCGTTCGGCGTAGTGGGAGGCATAGACCTCGTTGCCGATCTGATCGGTAAGCAGAGCCTGCTCCGGAGTCAGGGAATGCTCAATGGGTACTGTGTGCGTGGACATGAGGAGATTGACTCCTTTCCGATACGGCCTTGAAGACGACCATCGAATAAATCAATCCGGCTGCGAGAACACCAATCAGGAAGATCAACAGCACGGAGATATACCAACGAGGCCACCGCAATCTGCCTCTGGTGAGAATTGCCAACCAGAACCAATCTCTCATCACCCACCTCCACTCTTCGCGAGCAATACAGCTCCACCGCCAACCGCACTTGGAGCAGCCGATACCAAGCCAGCGGCGCCACCGAAGATGGCCTGCGTCATGCTCGGGATGAAGAGCATGTTCACAATGAAGGCCACAAAGACCATGATGCAGGGAATGAGGTTTGCAAGCCACATCTCAATTGAATAATTTCCATTGAAGGTCCGCTGAAGAAAGCCGTTCATAAAGCCGGCCCAGACAAAGATGAAAGCCGCGGCCACGGCGCGGATCATCGCGAAGCTAATGAGCACGTCGAGAAAGTGCAGGAACTTCGCGCGAAAGGTCCGGGTCATCAGCAGAGGGATGAAGACCGGACCAAACAACGCCGTCACTCCGTACAGGATGAAGGCGCTGCAATTGATGACGAAGAGAATTGCAGACGCAATGCCCAGCAGCCCCTGAACGACGAAATAGCAGAGGATCTGGGTGGGCGCCATGATCGACGGCATGGCCGTGTTGTCACCGGCCGTCTTCATGAGCTGCAGCAACTGGTTGAGCGAGTTCTGGTCGAAGGCTGCAACCATCGCCTGAGCGATGTAGCTGAAAAAGTGGTTAATGCCGAAGCTCGCGCCGGGAAACGGGTTCACCCAGTAGTTCAGCAAGAGCGAACAGACGATCAACCGGAGCATGAAGTTCGTCAGATCGCCTGCTCGGACGGGATGTGTGTGAAAACGCAGGGTCATACCCGACGTATTCCAGTTAATGACCATGCTGATGAGCGTGAAGAGCGCAATACAGCTCAACTCTGTCAACCCGAACTGGGTCAGCGCGCCGCCGTTCTGCGTGGTCAGATTGGTCAGATTATTGGTGAACTGGTACAGCCAGTCGACGCCGGAACTCGCGCTCGGTAATGCCTGTGCCAGCAAGATCACGCAATTCATGTCCCAAATCTCCCGACCTGTTCAGGGAATATATTTCTGCCAGGTCTTGCCCTCGTTGGCCGCAGCGGAGCTGTGCTTCTTCTTGTCCTTCTCCACCTGCTGCCGGAAGAGCTCGTATTCCCGGTGGCGTTCCAAAGCGGCCTGCGCTGCTTCGTGCCGCTGATAAGCCACGGCTCCGGCGATAGCGAGCAGCGCGGCCAGGATCGCCAGCAGGATCTTCGTTTGCAACGCCTGCAACATCGTGTTTCCGGTCATGGTAGGTAGCTGCTCCAGGTGTTGCTTTCGTTTGCCGCGCTCGTGTCGTTCGCGTTGCGCTGCTGCGTTACGTAGGCCGCTGTGTTGAGATCAAGAGCCGCCGCATTGCGCTGCTGCATGTTCGAGACAGCCATTTCGGACGCAAGACACGCCTGGAGCACGCCCTGCGACTGCATCTCGGACATCTTTTGGGCTTCGGCGGCATTCAGCAGGTTCAACTGCTCGACTTCGCTGTTGGTGGCTGTGCCGCCGTCAAGCTGGTCGGAGGCGAGGCCGTTATTGGCAGTCGCACTTTGCGTTCTCGCTCCCCGGTACTGGCCCACGGCGGTGAAGCAGTCGGGCGAAACCGAGTCCGACGCTTCGACCATGGCGAGTTCTGAAAGCTGCGTGCTCCCCGGCGTCTGTCCGGCCAGGTAGGTCGTGGTCGTTCCGTTCACCGGAACGGTGGCGGCGGTCCATGCCGACGAAGACGCAGCCGGCGAGTTTGTGTTGAGCGCCGTGGTCATGCCGTTCGTTTCGCCGAACATATTCCGGACGTTGGCGTTCTTCATCGTGTTGAGCGCGGTCTGCCACTGCTGCTTGAATGAGAAGTGCTCGATATTGTTCTTGAGCATGTTGTACTGTGTCTCCAGCGTGGTGAGCTGGGAGACGAGGCTGGCATAGCTGGTCGGATCGAAAACGATGTCACCGATACCGAAGAGCGCGAAGCTCGGCGTGGCGGTGAGCAGCAACGCTGCGCCAGCGATGATCCATTTGCGATTCTTACGAGTGATCTTCATAAGACCTCCTGTAGTTGACGGGTTAAAGGCACTGCGGACATGTGGGGTCCAACTGAGGAAGTGGAAAAGCCTTCATGGGGAGTGCGCGTTCGACTGTCTGCGCGCACTGGACGATTGCCCGGGCCGCTGCTATTCGCTCCTGAGGAAAGACGACCGCGGAGATTGCCAGCAACGGGATCGCAGCCAAAACGAGTTTGGGGTTTCTGGTCATAGCGTTGGATCGACGCGGTGTTCCGCGTAAGACGGTATGAGGATGTCGCGCCCCACATAAATGCGGGCACGCGAGCCTTCCTTGAGCGTGATGACCGGTAAGCGATCGAGAAAGTGATTCAGTACCTGTTCGCCTTCGGCTGCGGACTGTGCGGAGATGCCGTTGCGAATCTGTGTGGAAGGATCGAGGATGCTGCCGTTGTTGCCGATCTGTGCCAGACCGCCCAATCCTCCGATCGCAGCAGCGGCGGCAAATGCCTGGAGGTAGCCGTGACTAACCTTGGTGGCAAGGCCGGTCGTCCCAATCTGGTCGAGGCCAACATATTTGTCGAAATCGAGCGAGAATCCATCCGGACAGATGGCGCGATGAAAGGTCACGAACATCTTGCGCTGCTGTGCGTTTCCGACACTCTGTACCGTCCCGATCAACCGCGTGCCTTGCGGCATCAGGAGCTCCTGATGGTCGTGGGAGTAGTAGTCAGTGGTCAGCATGACCAGAATCGGCCCACTGAAACCGCCGTCGATGTGGTTGGTCACGACGCCTTCGAGCACCGTGCCCTCGAAGATGCGATAAAGGCGGCCCTGATACTGGTCGAAGCCATAGGGGGCCAGTGGATCGGCACTGCTGCTGGCCTTGCCTTGACGGACCGAAGTACCCTGAGCATCCGACGGTTGCGTGGGAGTCGCACCCTCGCCGCCATTTGCAACCGTCTCATGTGCCGTTGTCGTGGGGACCGGCGCGCTCGGATGTTCAAAGTCAATCGCTACCGTGTCGCTGTCGATCGCATCCTGCTGCAGCTTCTCCTTTGCCAGTTCCCGTTGTTTCGCTTCCGCCCTGGCCTGTGAGGCATCCGATGTGATGATCGGGGCGTTGGGGCTCTCGCCATAGATGGCTGCGCGCTGCGCGGCGGTCATCGGCGGCGCATTGGCGTCTTCCGGCCCAGGCACTCCCTGTGCTGCCTCAAGCTGCTGCATCGCGGCTGCAACTTCCTGCTGGCGTTGCCGTTCCTGAGCGTCCCGCTCGGCCTGCAACTGCTGCTGGGTCTCGAAGCTCGTCACCTGCTGGGCATTGGGTGCGGCGGGGCGCGTGATCGGCAGGCTGCCGGCCGGTGCTACCCGTTTGCCGCCGCGGAGCAGGCTCGAAAGGTTTGCAATCCCTATCAGTCCCATGATGATCACGAGCGCGATGACCACGGGCATCGTCTTCCGGACCGGCGCCTTCGCCTCGGGCTGGCCGGGAACAGTGGCGTGCGTTGGGTTACCATTCGGCTCGGGCATGGCTAGTTCCTTTTATCCGTGCGGTGGAACTCGACCTTCTGCTTGCCGATGGCCAGGTAGCCGCGGTCAAGCTCCTTGGGCACGGTATAGAGACCATTGCTGAAGTCGAAATTGATGAGAGAGGGTTTGCCGTCCTTCACCTCATAGAGCGCAGGTGTTTCCTGGAACTGGCCGCGCAGATACGTGAATTTGTCGTCGCGCCATATTTGCTTCAGGCCCAGTTCCTTGCCTTTCGATTCATCCCAGGTGAAGTCGAATTGGAGAGTGCCGGGATACTGGCTGCGGTACTCTTCCTCCTTGGTTTGCTCGGCCTTGAGCGCGGCAGTCTCAGCGGCCTTAGCTGCGGCGATTTGTTGTTTCGCCTGGTCAAGCTCCGATGCGGGCACGAAGACGGGCAATTCGATCAGCCTTTGTTTGGCCGCCTGATCGCCGGGCGTGATGAAGACCTTGGAATCGAAGTGGGGATCGGGATCGGAAGAGATCTCCTGAAGCTCCAGGGTGTATTCATTGTTGTGATCCGAAATGATGTGAACGTCGGTCGTGCTGTTCGCGAGCTTCGGCTTGATGCTGATAAAGCGGCTCGCAACATGGCCGCCGTCGAAGACCCAGTTCACCGTATCTCCGGAAAAGACGTTGGCAACCTTCTCCTCCGGGGGAAGCTCGATCAGCGTCGATTGCAAAAGCGCCGCGCGGACCACAGGGGGAGAGGAACTCTGGGACACCACGATGGTGCGCGGTGCGTTCGGCTCCAGATGTTTCGGAGCCGGCTGCGCATGAGCGGCGGAAAAGGCAGAGCCAAGAATCACGGCGATGGGGATGAGCGGTTTCACGGCCAGTCCTTTCGGGTTACACAGCCTCACCCTGGGCAAAGCGCTCGATGCCCTCGATGAGTCCGTATTTGGTGATCAGCTTTGACCGGCGCAACCGGTCCTTGGGTTTGGTGGAGAACGTGGCATAGCTGCGGGGATCGAGATTGAGGATCACTACTTTCGTCAAGCCATCGCGCCGGATGTACAGCGCCTCACGATCCTGCAGGCTCTCGAACAACGCGACCTGCTGTCCGTTCATCTTGAAGAGCTCGGCATAACGTTTTCGATTGAAAGTTGCGTCCTTCAGGAACAGAAACGATGTGCAGGAATTCACGATCGAGTCAGCGTTCTCGCCCAGGTCTTCAGCGGACTGGCCGATCAGGGTGACGCCGCCAAGATTCTTGCGAACGGTCTTGATGGACGAGAGCGCGCCTTCGAGCAATTGCCGGTTCTTCATCGAAGAGAAAATCTCCTCGATCAAAATGTGCTTGGGAACACCGAGATTCGGCGGGTCGTATAGCACATCGTTGATGCGACGCAAAAGCCAGACCATCAGCGGTTCGATCAGGTCGGCGTATTGGTCGTTGTTGACACCCTGGAAGTCGAAGCACTGCAGCCGCGAGAGCGAAAGGCTGTCTTCGACGTTGTCGAAGATCGCATGGTAGACGCCGTCGCGAACCCATTTTGAGAGGTAGCGGTCGAGCTTCTTGGGCAGGTAGAGATTGGAAAGCCGGCGATTTTCCCGGTCGAGCAGGTACATGTCCTGCACGGCTTTGTGGATCACGTCGTCGTCTTCCGGCTCCAGTTCGGCGCCGCCGTTGGCAAGCAGAAGCCGGACGAAAGAGTACAGGAACTTGAGATTGCTTTCGGTCGGTTCCAGCGCGAAGGGATTGACGCGCGGGCCATTCTTGCCGATGCGGTCCACGCGGCCACCGTAGAGTTCGACGACACTTTCATAGCTGCCGCCGATGTCGAAGATGTAGCTGAATCCGCCGTATTTCTGTTCGAGCGCGATGAGCTGGTTCCCATGCACAGATTTGCCGGTTCCCGTCGGCCCGAGGATGAGCATGACGCGCACCCCGTCCACGTACACGTCCTGAAAGAATGGCGTCCGCGTGCGCGTCTCGAAGATGTTCAGGTACTCGGCATCGAGATCCTCGGAGCGCGGATGCCCGAGATGCGGAGCGAAGACGGAAGACAGACGCGCGTGATGCTCCTCGGACAGCCACAGTGGGAAAACATTGAATTTCCCATTGCCGGGGAACATGGCATAGAACGCTGAGAGATTACCCAGGGTTTCCTCTATGACTTGCGCCCGCGCATCGACGAATACTCGATGAACGGCTGGGATGGTGTCGCGCAACTGCTCGGGACTGTCGGTGGCGAGCAGCAGACGCAGGGAGTAATCGCCCTGTGCCTTCTTGTCGAGCGAGCGGATCACTTCACTCAGGTCATCGACGTTGCTGTTGGCGGCTCTGGCTCCGGCCCCGGTTTCGAGCGATGCAAAATCCCGCCCGCTCATCACGCGCGTCAGCACTCCAACTTTGAAGAAGGAAATGAACTTTTCCTGCGCATCGATCTCGCTGCGAGCGGCGGTCGTGGACTTGGGTCGCCACGTCGAGCAAAGAACGCTGTCGCAATCGAGCGAGAGCAGGCCCGAAAACAGGCATGGGCGCGAGGCTTCGGGCGTAGTCTTGAGCGAGAACATCTGCACATGGCGTTTGCCCACGCGCAGATGATCGCTGTGCCAGGCGACGGGGTTTCTGACGATCTGGCGGTCTACTCCTTCGTCGCCGCGGAGTTCGCCGGCTGCGGCCCACTCTTCAAGATTGAAGAGGTAGCTGAAAAAGTTGAAGGTGGCTCCCTTGTCGAGCAGACGTAAACCGAAAGAGCCTCCCAGATGGCCCACCAGGATCGTGGCTGTCTTTTCAAGGTCGGCCAGCATTCGCGAGGTGCTGGCGGTGTGCTCCTTCGGCTTCTGCTCGAATGCTCGGAGCTTCGGTGGCTCCAACGTGAGGCACCAGTGGAGATCGATTCGCCGAAAGCCTGCAGTCTTCTCCAGGTGTGAGAGCCGGTCGCCGGCGAACACCTGCGTTGCAGAGCTTTTGTACAGCTTCTGCCGGGGTAGTTCGAAGCCCGACATGACGCGAACGTACTGATGAAGGCAGGAACCTTCCGGCAGGCCGTGTAGCGCGCCTTCTACCGAGCGCATCCGCGCTTCCAGCTCCTGATCGGTCAAGCCCTCTTCATCGATGCCAGCGAGCGCAAACAGACATCCGTAGCCGCCACCTTTGAGGGCGAAGATGCTGGAGCTGACGAAGCGCGCAATCGGAACGATGCTGCACGCGGCTCCGGCTTTCGCGAACCATGGAACGAATTTAGCCTGCTCAGTATTTGCGCGGGTCATAGTAGGACTTCTGGCTGAGGCTCAAGCCCCAGAGCTGAAACATCTTTGGGTGTTTACGGACGATGAGCCATGCCGCCACTGCGAGGGTGGGAAATGCCAGGATCGCCACCAGACGAAAACCAACGAGGAAAACCGTTACGCAGACGAATACGATCGCCATCCATGCTGTGAGGTCGAGACCCAGCTTGGCTCTCGGCCGATTCAGCGCCTGATTGATCGGTAAAGGTTCTCCTCGCCGGGCCATGGACGCACCTCACATTGACTGGCCTGTGAGACTGCCGATCCAGCCCGCTCCCCAGCCCAGAACTCCGGCGCCAAAGAGCGCACCGAAGAGGCCGGGAATAGCATCCTGAAACCTTCCCGTCATCATGCGGATTCCGGCGAAGATCAGGCCGCCGAGGCAGATGACCGCGCCTGCGTACATCGCGAAGGTCTTGAAGGTTCCCATCAGAGTTTGCGCCCCGGAGAAGTCCATCGTTCCCTGGGCATGGGCAACGGCGCTGCTGGCGCCCATGAATAGCATCCCAGTCAGTGTGGGACCCATCACATGAGCCGCACGGAGAAGCGTTCGCTTGGACAATAGATGTGTTCGCTGCCGTGACGGACGAGACAGCGTGTGGGGGCAAGCAAGGAATTGAGGGGTAGAGAACGTGTGATATGTACAGAAACGTCGTTGGAACGTCCAGTTTAAAAATCTGCGACTGATCGTGAACTTGAGCGGATTTCTCATCGGCACCTCCGGCGGCAGTTTATTCGCCGTCATGTGCCGAAAAGTAGCGCCGTTTTCTCGGTGAGTCTAAGACTTCGTACCTATGACGCCATAGGCGGGACCGATGGCCGAAGTTGAGTACAATTCACGCAGGCAGCCGAATGGCGATTGCAATTGCCAACGATGTGCGCTTGCAGAAATCGGTCGGCAAGCGCTTTGCCCATGACGCTTCGAATGAGCAACTCGCAGGCGTCGAGCACGGCCCTATTCTGCTCTCAGCGTTTGCATTGGATCGACCGACGCAGCGCGACGGGCAGGAAGCAGGCAGGCCAGGGTTCCTACCATAAGCAGTACACAGATCGCTCCCGCGGTCAGAGATGGATCGTATGGGCTCACCTCGAAAAGAAGACTCTTCACCAGATGCATGGATGCGTACGCGAGTCCTATACCTCCAACGGCCCCGAATGCAACGGGTAACAACCCATCCCAGAGCACTAGCCAGTACACGGTCGCACGGTCAGCTCCAAGCGCCATGCGCAATCCGATCTCACGATTGCGCTGAACGACCGAATATGTGACAACTCCGTAAACTCCGAGCCCAGCTAGGAACAGTGCGCTAACAGCAAAGAGAAGCAATAGGTACATTTCAAAGCGCTGATTTGCGACTGAGTCCGTAATGACTCCCGCCAAGGCGCGTACTTCCGGGACAGGCACACTGCCGTCGACGCTCCAGATCGTCTCTCGAATCGCATTCGCCATTTCAGAAGGTTCCTGGCGGGTTCGAACTATGAGTCCGGCTGTACCTTCGGTGCGATACCAGTAGGGAACATAAATTAACATCGGATCGGGCTTTGCCAGCGAAACGGTGCGCGCATCCCTTACAATGCCGACCACAGTGAATGGCTTCTCGTTAGCTGGATTTCCCAAACTGAATTGCCGTCCAATCGGGCTTCTGCCAGGCCATAGAGTTTTCGCTGTCTTCTCCGAGATCAGAGCTAGATTCTGGCCCCATTCGTCCGGAGTAAAAATGCGTCCTGCAACGAGTCCCAGTTGGATTGCCGAGAAATAGTCGGGACTGACCCACCGCACGTTCTCGATTGGAAGCTGCGTATCGGGACGAGTGTCCCCTTGAACCCGCGCCATATCACCCCAGTCATCCGCTTCGAGCGGAACGCCACTCGCAAGAGCTGCCTGTTCCACCCCTGGCAAGCGATCGACGCGCTCGAGTACTGTCTTGTAAAAGGTCGCACGGTGCTGATCGTCTTGATATGATTTGCCCGGCAACTCGACAGTAGCCGTGATAGTGCGCTCTGTGGTGAATCCTCGATCTACGGACATCAACCGTACGAGGCTTGCAGTCAACAGTCCAGTCATCAACACTAACGCGACGCTCACCGCTACTTCAATTCCCACGAGAGCGCGCCGCGCTCGACGGCTTCCCCGCGATTCTCCGGCGAGACGCGACTCACTATGTAAAACCTCAAATGGGGCTGTACGCGAGATCAAAAATGCGGGCGCGGCTCCTGCCAGAAGGCTTGCGATCACAGCCAGAATCAGCGCACATCCCGCTCCCACCCAATCGACATGTAGAGGACCGCGAAAATCAAGTGCTGGCGGCAGGTATCGTTGCATAGCTGGGACCACCCCAGAAGCCAAAAGAATGCCTAATCCGCCTCCTGCTACGGCAAGTACGACGACTTCGCGGATAGCCATGCGGACCATCTCGGCGCGACTTGCGCCTAAGGCCGCGGCTACTGCCATCTGCTGTTTCCGCCCGACTGAGCGTGCCAGCAGGAGATTCGTTACGTTGACGCAACCCACCAGCAGCAGGCATGCCGCTGCCGCCAGCAAGATTACGAGCGGCTTTCGGTTGTTCCCAACAAGAGTATCTTGGAGCGGAGTGAGGGCCGCCGAGAGCGTAGCCTTCTGATTCGCGGGCAGGCTTTCGCCGATGGTATGTTGCAGAGCATCGAGATCGCTAGTGGCAGCAGTAATCGACACACCTTGGTTTAGCCGCCCAATTCCGAAATAATTCAGATCGCCCATCTGTTCGGCTAGCCGTTCCTTAGAGAAGGCCAGTGGCGCGATAACCTCAACTGACCGGGATCGATCGTTTTCGCCTATAGTTGATGACCATTGCAGCGAAGGCACATGGAACGAGCGCGGCATGACGCCAACGATGGTGTAAGGGGCACCATTTAGCCGAATAGTCTTACCTAGAACTCCCGCGTCCGCGTTGAAGTGTTGGCGCCAGAGATCGTACATCAGGACTGCTACATGCTCATACCCTTTTTGCCCTTCGCTAGCCGTGTACGCCCGCCCTAACGAAGGCTGGACTCGAAGCACTGAAAAGATCCCGGGCGTGGCCCACATCACCTCCACCTGTTGAGGATGGTCGCTGCTACCAAGCGGTACGGGAAATTGCTGCAAAAGCGCCATTGAGTCGAAGCTGCGGCTGTGCCGCTGCCAGAAGGTGAAGTGATTGGCGCTCACAGGCAGAGTCGGATAGATGTTGCTCCATTCAGCAACCTTCTCCTCGACAGTCACAAGCCGGTCCGCCTCGGTAAAAGGTAGCGGACGTAGCATGACATCGTAGACCAGAGTAAAAATTGCGGTCGTCGCACCGATACCCAGAGCGAGCGTCACCACCGCAACCGCAGCGAATCCAGGTGACCTTAGCAACTGCCGCAACGCAATGTGAATATCCTGCGACACGCGCTCGAAAGTCGCCCAACCCCAAGCTTCGTGGGCATGTTCACGAATTAGCGTAGTATTGCCGAGTGCCTGCCGTGCTGCATAGCGGGCAGCTTCTGGCGGTAAGCCATTTTCGCGTTGCTCTTCTTCTTCTAGGTCAAGATCGGAACACAGCTCCCGCTCAAGGTCCGCATCTCGCTTCCTGATTTGCCACCATCGCATATCAGCTCTCCTCAGCGGCGGGCCACATCACACGCGCCACCGCTTCTGTCATCTGCTTCCACTGCGATTCTTCGACCACAAGCTGCTTCCGGCCCTTTTCCGTGAGTCGGTAGTACTTGAAGTCTCGGTTGCGATCAGGGGCTGTCTCCCATCTGGAGACAATCCACCCCTTCCGTTCCAAACGGTGAAGCGCAGGATAAAGCGAGCCGTGTTGCATCTGGAGGAAGTCGTCGGTGCTGCGCTGAATATGCTTGCCGATCTGGTGTCCGTGCGCGCGTCCATAAAGAAGCGTGCGTAAGATGAGCATATCCAGCGTACCCAAGAGAAGGTTTGCACGCTGTCGTTTCTCACTAGCCATGGTCGACGCTCTACCTCCAATTATGAAGGCGATGGTAGACCGTCGACTATCGCTTGTCAAGAACTGCGGTGAACGCGGATTCTTAGCTGATGACTTCAGGGCAAGGAACTCAGTGACCTCCAGGTCGTAAGTAAATCCGCTGGGCAATCGGTGTTTACGCCAGCAGTTCCAATTGGACCGGATCTGGCGATTTCTTGCGCTGCTCAGGTTTGCGAAGCCTCTGGTTGCTGCCTTTCCCTAGATGGCGAACGAGAAGCGGCACTGCGAGGTGGTCTGCATCGGAGTGATGAACGAACGCTGTGTCGGCGGTCCATGTGACGCCGGCAATAGGCCGCGTGGTTAGCGCCGCCTCCAGTTTCATCTGCTCGTCGATGAGGGCCAGCCCAAAACCCTTTTGCACCATCCATTGCACGTCCGCGGGCGTCGCGGCGGCGCACGAAACCTGGGGCCGGACACCGCATTCCGTGAGCATTTCGAGTAGCCGCTTGTGCGCTGATGGGTGACTCTCCGGATCGCGGAATATCCTAAGCCGGTCGGCTAATTCTGCGGCGCGAATCTCAGTTAGCTGTGCGAGAGGATCGTCGCATCTCATGCAAACGACCAAGGGCGTGCTTCCAATCTGCAACGCAGCGAGGTCCTCGTCTGTCACCGGCATGGGAAGCAGCGCGCAATCGAGCATCTTTCGTTTTAGCCGGTCCACGATTTGCGCAGGATTGCCTCCAGCCAAATGCACGGGACAAGCGGGAAAGACACTTTCGTAGAGCCGCTGAAATCCCTCAAGAGCTACAGTGGGCACAAAGCCGCAAAAGCCGAGACGAAGCGGCGGCACTTCGCCCTGATGGATGGCGCGAGCGGCTTTGACAATTTCGTTGCGGGCACGCACGGCCTCTTTGGCGTAATTAACGAGAATCAGGCCGGCCGCTGTCGGTTCCACTCTGTTCCGACCACGCTCGAAGATCCCAATACCGAGACCCTCTTCGAGGTTTTTGATCTGCTCGCTGAGCGAAGGCTGGGCAAGGTACAGCCTTTCTGCGGCGCGCGTGAAGTTGCCGGTCTCGGCAATCATCGCGATGTACTTCAGCAAGCGGAACTCCAGCAAGTCAGACATGCCTGTCACCTCCACAGGAAACCAAAGGGCAGAAGGTCTTAAAAGGGGTCTTGCTGTGTGTCGTTCCTGAAGACTTATCGATCTCAGGTTCCGTTCTTGAATCTTCCACGTCAATAGGTCACTTTTTGGTGACCTGAGCATGCCGGGCGCAGATCGGTCATCGGTACGGCCTATGGCGCCATAGGTGAGAAGTCTTGGACAGTTGTGGATCGCCGTCTCAAGCTCGGAGATGCGAGGTGTCCAGATGATGAAGAGGCCCCCCATTTCCGCGCAACCGCCCTCGAATGGCCGTGTGATCGAATTCGAACCTCTCTATGACAGCCGCGAGATCGCGGCGCAGTGTGGGGTTTCGGAGAAGAGCCTGCATCGTTGGGCTCGTTTGGGGCTGATCCCCGCAGTGAAAATGGGGCGGCTCTGGCGATTTCGCAAGTCAGCAATCGACGAGTGGATCAGTTCCAGGATGGCGAGCTGAGGTTTCGTTCCTTTCGATGGCTCAGGAGACGAGTATGGGATACGCTGAACATGAGCCACCCGTTTCCGCGACAGGAGAAATTCCATGAAGCGGATTCGGTATCAAGACGGTTCCTTACGGCTCTACGAGCGGGCCGCCGGTGATCGCGTCTGGGAGTACCGTTGGTACGAAACCCAGCCCGATGGATCTCGCAAGCGGCGCGGTTGTCTGATCGGGTCATTCGATGAGTATCCGACGGAGGCTTCGGCGAAAAAAGCGGTCGCCGCGCTCAGGGCAAACATTAACGCAGAAACCCCTCGAACACAGCTTGACGCGATGAGCTTCGCCGTTTTGGAGCAGCACTATCGCGAAAAAGAGTTGTCCGAGGACTCGGGAAAGACATTTGCTACTATTCGCACGAACGAGGGCTACCTGGACAAGTGGATTCTTCCAAGGTGGTCAACGTACCGGTTGAAGGACATCAAAGCTGTTTCTGTTGAGGAATGGCTGAGATCTCTTCCGCTGGCAAACGGGAGCAGGGCAAAGATTCGCAACCTTATGCACGCGATCTTCAATCACGCGGTCCGTTGGGAATGGCACGACAGAAATCCAATTACGCAGGTGCGGCAGAGCGCCAAGCGGCAGAGGATTCCTGTTGTGTTGAGCATCGACCAGATTCATTCTCTGGTGGGTCATCTCAAGGAGCCTGGCAAGACGGCGGTACTGGTTGATATTCTGACCGGCCTGCGCGTGAGCGAATTGCTGGCATTGAAATGGTCCGACGTCGATTTCGAGAACCTCGAACTGCACGTCACGCGGTCCATTGCTCTCCAGCGCGTCGGTCCCTGCAAGACAGAAGCCTCGCAGAAACCCGTCCCGCTCGATCCCGAGCTGGCGGAGGTGCTGCTGATGTGGCGGCGGCAATCGCCCTATCCGACAGACGACGATTGGGTCTTTGCGAGCCCGGCCAGCAAAGGGAAGTTGCCGTACTGGTCCTTCTCCCTCTTCCGTGTTTATGTCCGGCCAGCCTTGAAGGATGCCGGGATCACTGGAAAGGTCGGATGGCACACATTCCGTCACTCTTTCGCGACGATTTTGAAGTCGCACGGAGAGGATGTGAAAACAGTGCAGGAGCTGTTGCGGCACGCGAACAGCAGCGTAACCCTCAACCTCTACGCGCAGGCTGTGACTGACATCAAGCGGAACGCGCAGAGCAAAGTGGCACGGCTCGTTTTTGGCAAGAAGGCCGAGGCGGAAAAGTAATGCAGGCTTATTGGACGTTAACGGACGCCGATTGGAGTGGAAGGATTGAGCGTAAGCTCTTGATTCTGTTTGGCGTCCCCGACGGGATTTGAACCCGTGTTATCGCCGTGAAAGGGCGGTGTCCTAGGCCGGGCTAGACGACGGGGACGCGTGAGAAGGGCAGAAGCAGCCTGGAATGGACCGGTTGCGCCTTCTAAAGGCTACCAACTCACAGATGAGGTGTCAAAAGGGCCTCTCCTCCGATACAAGGAGAGCCTGAAGGTGGGACTTGATGCCAATACAAGAAGAGCCTGAAAGCGGTGGCTGATTCCAATACGAGAAGAGCCTGAGCGGGAGTTGATTCCAATACATGATGCGCCTGGGGGGGAGTTGATTCCAATGCAAGATCAGCCTGAAGGGATGGATATGGTGGAGATTGAATATCCGCGCGTATCGGGCCGGGACGTTGATTTTGGAAGGGATACGGAATTTTGTCGCGGTCAGCGCGGCCATCCGGCTGCTAAGCCGGAACCGCGAGCAGCGGTATAGTTGGGTGACCGGGTTCCGGCTCGGCAACCGTACAGCCGCCTTCTATCGGAAAAGGCTCGGCGTGCCGAATCGGAAGGCCGAACAGGGAATTGGATGGCAATAGCGACAGGCGACGCGAACCGGAAATGAGAATCGGCAACGGCGCCGGAATAGAAGACAGTCACCTGAAGCGCCGAACCGCGCAAAAATCATTAGTTGGTGGCTGGCAGACTGGTAAAGGCCGTCGCCGGAACCAACGGCGTGGCCGCTTCTCCGTCCAGCTCCACGGGCGTCTGCTCGAAGACCCGCAGGCTGGCCTCATCGACGGTAGTCGCCATCCAGCAGACGGCGCCCTTTTTGAGCAGGCTGCAGGCGATCTCCACCATGTACTGCTCCTGGCCGCGCCCCTTGGGATTGCCTTTGGCCCGCTCGATCCAGAACGGATGGCCATGCAGGCTGTAATTGGTCGAGAGCACATCCTTCAGGTCGAAGTCCTGCTTGATTCCGTCGGCGGCCCCGGAGCCGAAGCCGGCCAAATCGTCCTCGGTCATGACCTGCCCGAAGCAGTTGAAGGGCAGATCCACCACCACGATGACCGAAGCGGGGTTGCCGCGCATTGCGGTCTCGGCCACATCGGTGCAGGCCGTGCCCCGCCTGGGCAAAAGCGGCGAAGTGCCTGGCGCCGGCCGCGGCAATGGTTTGGCCTTGATCACGGTCCAGTCCGGCGGCAGCGTGTAGGTGAACCCGATGGCAGCCGCGGAGTCAGCGGGAACCGGCGCATTCTGCGCGGCAAGGTTCGCGCAGTAGAGAGTCGACAAGCAGCAGAAAATCGACGCGCGGCAAAGGTCCGAAAGCACAGCGGCACACAACCTTCGCATTGGGAAAAACCTCGTAAGCGCCCTGCCGGAAGCCGCGAGCGTGGTCTGCAAAGCGGGACAGACTCTAGAGAGCCGAGTCTACAGGCGGCTCCAGATCGAGAGTGGAGAACCGCTTGTTCTGGCCGCTGATCTCCGACCGTAACTCCTGCCACAGCTCATTGGGAATCTTCAGAAATACTTCCACAACCGCCGGATCGAACTGCGTTCCCGAGCAGCGTAAAATTTCCTCGCGCGCGGCGTCAAAACTTTGCGCCTTGCGATACGGCCGGTCGCTGGTGATGGCATCGAGCGCATCGGCCACGGCAAAGATGAGCGCGCCTACCGGAATCTCCCGGTTCCGAATGCCGCGCGGGTATCCGCTGCCGTCAAAGTGCTCCTGGTGGCAGTGGACAATCTCCGCCGCCCCGGCCAGGAAAGGAATCTTGCGCAGCATCTGATAGCCGCGCACGCAGTGCTCGCGCATCACGGTCTGTTGCTCCGGTGTCAGCTTGCCCGGCTTGCGCAGAATCTCGTCGGGAATGGCCATCTTGCCCACGTCATGCAAAAACGCGCCGCGCGCAATGATCTTGATGTCGGCAGGCGGGACGCCCATGGCCCGCGCCAGCGCGATGGTATACGCCGTCACCCGCTTGGAGTGGCCCTCGGTCTCTGAGTCCTTCAGATCGAGCGCATCGCCCAGAGCTTCCAGCGTCACATCATAGGAATGTTCCAGGTCTTCCATGGCATGACGCAGCATCTCGGTGCGCGCGCGCACCATCTGCTCCAGGCTTTGCTGGTAATTGTGCGTCTCTTCTAGCGCATGGCGGTGATCCATGGCCCGCTGCACAGTGCTCAGCAGATGCTCGCGCTCGAACGGCTTCAGCAGGTAGTCGTATGCGCCGCGACGCATGGAGTCGATTGCCACGCTGATGTCGTGAATGGCGGTGACCATCACCACGGGAAGATTGGGATATTGCGCGTGAATGCGCTCCAGCAGCGCAATGCCATTCACATCCTGCATCACGATGTCGGTCAGAACCAGATCGAAGTTATTGAGTTCGAGAGCCTCCAGCGCCTCGCGGCCGCTTGAGGCCAGGTGCACCACAAACCCCTGGCGCTCGAGCGTGGACCCCACCATGGCGCGCACATGCGTCTCGTCGTCCACCACCAGAATGCGCGCGGTTTTGCGCGCACTGTTGGTCAGACGGGTCTCCGTTTCAGTACCCGCATTTGCCGCGGTTGCTGCCGTTCCCGATCGTGCCAGGTTTAATGCCAACAAACTGCCTCCCCATCTTCAACAGCCGCCGTCATGGGCACGGCCACCCGTCGAAGATGCGTATGCATAGCGATAATCTATAACTGCGCCCAGCGCTCAGGGTCGGCAAATCAGACAACTCGTTCGCCGGTTCCATCGCAAAACGCTATTCCGGATATGTGCTCCAGGTCTGCGCAATCCCATTTGCGCGCAAAACCCGTTCTCTCGAATTCTGTTTTTCAGGACCGCCCGGGCCGTGAACACTCACGAGCCGGACACCATCACTCCGCGCGTCCGTCCACCGCGGCAGTTCCTCCATACTTATTCTTCTTGCATACCCATTCTTCTTGATCCAGTAAACGATGTTTGCGCCATTTCGACAACATCAAAAATCGGTTCCAGTTCTATTTTCCTCATCGAAGAATAAGCATTGCTAACCGGCTAGCCGTCCTTTTGTTCGCCTTGGCCAGGGGGTTGGAGCGTGGGTCTTCGTCGATTTTCTGTAAGAGCCAGCTCTCGTCATCGATCTTTGCAGCGGAACCTGCCGCCTTTCAATCTATAACCCACCCTGCCGGAAATTCCATTACACAAACGTGAAGCCGGTGTTTCCGTTAAGTTGCAAACCGCACGGGCAACCCCATCAAAAAGGATACCGCTCGGCCTCATTGCATCTCTTTTCCCGGTCCCGGAGCCATCTTCCAAGGCTAGTTTTTTCAACCCCTTTTCGATGCTTTTGATTTTCTTTACGATGCGTCTTTAATTTCCGCCGCCCACAGCTCCCCCGCCAGTTTCGATACAATCCGATTTCATGCAAATTGAGTCTGGCGCACCACAATCCCGAAGACTGCCCATCCGTTACCTGCTGGTCTTCTGGATCATGGCGCTTAGCGCCGTCGCCTTTCTCGACCGCACCAACATCTCCGTGGCCGGCCTCCAGATCAGCCGCGACTTCGGTATCGACAACACCCGCCTGGGCTGGGTATTCAGCGCATTTCTCATTGGTTACGCCGCTTTTCAGATTCCAGCAGGCATGCTGGCTCGGCGCTTCGGACCGCGGCGCGTGCTGGCCGCGGGACTGGTCTGGTGGGGCATTTTTACCGCGCTCACCGCGTTGGCGCCGCCGCACCTGGCCGGCGGCCTGCTGGGCCTGATCCTCATCCGCGTCGCTCTGGGCGCCGGCGAAGCGGTAATGTACCCCTGCGCCAACCAGTTTGTGGAGCGCTGGTTTCCCATTGCGGAGCGCGGCAAAGCCAACGGAATCATCTTTGGCGGCGTCGGGCTGGGCTCGGCCACTGCACCGCCACTGCTCACGGCGATCATCCTGCGTCACGGTTGGCACGCCTCCTTCTGGTTCTGCGCGGTGCTGGGCGTGCTGGCCGGCGCGGTCTGGTACCTGGCCGCGCGCAACACCCCGGAGCAGCATCCCTGGGTGGGGCCCAGGGAACTGGCCACGATTATGGCAGGACGCGGCGACCTGCCCGGCGCAAGCGCGTCCGGGCGCAGCGCCGGCGTTCCGTGGCGAAGGATCTTCCTCAACCGCAGCATCCTAGCCGTCACCGCCAGCTACTTCACCTACGGCTACGTTTCGTGGATCTTCTTCAGTTGGTTTTATCTCTACCTGGCCGAAGTGCGCGGCCTGAGCCTGCGTTCCAGCGCCGTGCTCTCCATGTTTCCCTTCATCGCCATGTCGCTGGGATCGTTGGTGGGCGGCGCGGCAAGCGACTGGCTGGCGCGCCACGTAAGCCCCCGTGTGGGCCGATGCTTTCTGCCTGCCTTTGCGCTGGCGCTCACCGCGCTGCTGCTGGCGGTGGGCTCGCGCGTACATGAGGCGCGTTCTGCCAGCCTGGTGCTCGCCTGCGGCGCGGGCGCGCTCTATCTCTCGCAGAGCTGCTTCTGGTCAGTCACCGCCGACTTTGCCGGAACCTATGCCGGAGTGGTCTCCGGCGCCATGAATATGGGCTGCCAGATCGGCGGCGCCGTCACTGCAACGCTCACCCCGCTCATCGCCGCCCACTTTGGCTGGCTGGCGTCGTTTTCCACCGCGACCGTGCTGGCCATAGCAGGCGCAGCGGCGTGGCTGCTGGTCGACCCTGGAGCGCGGCTGGCGCAAAGTTGACGCCGGGCCCGAAGCGCCGCACTCTTACTTTCCGCCATCGCTGGCTTCGCGCTTTGCGCGGCGCTCCGCCGCCCAGCCTTCCTTGGTAATCTGGCGCGAGCGGCCCACGGCAAGCGCCCCGGCCGGAACGTCTTTGGTAATGCACGAGCCCGCGCCGATGTAGGAGCCATCTTGGAGCGTAATCGGAGCCACCAGCGTGGAGTCGCTGCCCACAAACACATTTTTGCCAATGTGCGTCATGTGCTTGTTCACGCCATCGTAGTTGCAGGTGATCACGCCCGCGCCCACGTTGGTGCCCTCGCCGATATCCGCATCGCCAAGGTAGGTGAGGTGGTTGGCTTTGGCTCCTTTGCCCAGGCGGGCTTTCTTGGTCTCCACAAAGTTGCCCACGTGCGCCTTTTCGCCGATCTCGCTGCCGGGGCGCAGGTGCGCAAACGGACCAATGCGCGCACCGTCGCCCACTGAGCTGCTTTCCAGCATGCAGCCGGGCAAAATCTCCACCGCGTCGCCCAGCGTGCAATCCTCGATCACCGTGTAGGAGCGGATCAGGCAGTCGCCGCCCACCCGCGTGCTGCCGCGCAGTTGCACAAACGGCTCGATCACCGTGTCCGGAGCCACTTCCACCCCGGCGTCGATCACGCAGGTTTCAGGACGGAAGATGGTCACGCCCGCGGCCATCAGCCGCTGCGCAGTGGCATCACGCATGGCCGCGTCCAGCGCAACCAGTTCGGCAATGGTGTTGGCGCCCAGCACTTCGGCGGCGTCTTCGGCTTCAATGGCCACCACGCGCTCGCCGGCTGCGCGCAGAATGCCGGCCATGTCCGTCAGATAGAGCTCGCCGTGCGCGTTGTTGGCGGTCAGCCTGTCGAGATGCGCAAAAAGCGGCGTGCTCGCGAATGCATAGATGCCGGAATTGATTTCGCCGATCTTTTCCTGCCCCGGCGCAAGCGACTTCTGCTCGACAATAGCCTCCACGTCGGGCGCATCCGCCGCGCGGCGCACAATCCGCCCATAGCCCACTGGATCTTCCGGATGCGCCGACAGAATGGTCATGGCTGCACGTTCGGCCCGGTGGAACCGGCTCATGCGCTCGATGGTCTCGGAGCGGATGAGCGGCACATCGCCCGAGAGCACCAGCAGGCTTCCGTAGCGCGCAATCGCCGGTCGCGCGCACTGCAGGGCGTGGCCGGTGCCGCGCTGCTCGGCCTGCTCCACAAACTGCACGCCGGTGGCGGTCACGGTGGCGCGCACGCTGTCGGCCTGGTGGCCCACGACCACGTAAATGTGCTCCGGCGCAACCACCTCGGCGGCCGCGGCAATCACGTGGGCCAGCAGCGGCTTGCCCCCAATCGCGTGCAGAACCTTGGGGCGCTTCGACTTCAGCCGCGTTCCCTTGCCCGCGGCCAGAATCACAACCGCTAGCCGGACGTCGTCTTTTTCTTCGCCGTTTTTTCCTTCATTGCCCACTGCTTCTTCTCCGTACTCTCATTCGATCTCTGTCCGATGTCGGTCGTGGCTGCGGAATGGCAATGTCGATGGGTCTCGCCGGCCCCACCCGTTCGGCCCAAACCCGTGCGAGCCATTGGCCTCGGCAACTGCGGTGAGCCGGTTCCGGTTGTGGATCACGCACTTTTCCGCCATTGCCTGGTCGCGCGGCACCTGTTCCTCCATTATCCACTCCCCTAAGGAATCTCTGCATAAGTCGATGACTTGAAGGGTACGGCCCGTACATTAAGCCCCGCAGAGTCAACGGGGCTTCAGCCCCGGAGGGAATGCAGGCTTCGCAACAAAGACTTGCTCAGAGATTACCCAACCACTCCCCTGGGCCGGTCGCCTCCATGCCGCCGCTTTCCGCCCTCGCTATAATGGCTCAAGTTCCTCCGCCGGAGCGCGCCTCATGCGCCGCACAACCACCCTCGCGCTGCTTCTCACCGTCTTCTTCATGGCTGCGGTCAGCCTCTTGGCAGCTCCCGTGGTGGCCGGGCCGGAGTCGCTGACAGCCGTCCAGTTCGGCCAGCAGTTGGCGCTGCTCAGCCACAAGCGCGACAAGGTCGCGGCGCGCGCCATCGCCGCCATCCGGTTGACCGAGCGGCCCGATCCCGGCCAGCAGGCAAGCTGGCAGAGCCAACTGCCCGGCAAAGATTCCATCGCGGCGTTGCATGCGGTCGTCGACGCGGCCGCCATCCTCGACCCGCCGCCATCCGCAATCCCTGCCGATCCACAGCCGGACATCCAGACGCAGGTTCAGATCATGAACCGCGCCATCGACTACGCCAGGAACATTCTGCACCGCTTTCCCGACTTCTCGGCGCTGCGCAGCTCAACTGAATTCGGCATCGCTTCGCCGGCCCAAATCGACAACGAGCGCCACGGCGTTTACTTCCGCCCGCGCCCTGCGCCGCCGCCGCGCAAAGACCTTGGCCCGGCGCATTCCGTGCCCTCAGGGCACCTGTATCTCGAAGAAAGCTGGACGCAGCCGGTTACCTATCGCGATGGCCATGAGGTGGACGACGCGGCCGCGCAGGGCCAGGCCGAGCAGCCGTGGCTCACCACGCAGGGGGAGTTTGGACCCATCCTGTCCACGGTGCTGGTCGACGCCGCCCGCGGCAGGCTGATCTGGAGCCACTGGGAGCAGGATGCGCAGGCCCGCATCGCCGTCTTTCACTACGAGGTTCCGCGCGCCATCTCCCACTACTCCGTCCAGCTTTCGGCGGACACCGCCCCCGAGCAGCCCGCCTACTCGGGAGAGCTTTCCGTCGATCCCGACTCCGGCTCCATCCTGCGCATCACCCTCCATGCCTGGCTGCAGGAGCCCGGTACACGCGCCGAAACCGGCATCGCGGTTGAATACGGCCACGTGATCATCGGCGGCAAAACCTACATCTGCCCGGTCCACGGAGTCGCCTATCTCAAGTTCTATCCGCTCTCTGTCACGCACGATGACCGCGCGGCGCCGGATCCAACCAGCATTCACCTCAATGACGTCACCTTCACCCACTATCACGTCTTCCGCTCCGATGTGCGCATCCTGTCCACAACCGGCCCCGGCCTGTAGATCGAGCCCAGGCGACTAGAGGATGACAGCGTTCTAAATTAGCGCTTGCTCTATTAGCGCTCGCCTCTCTGTTTCGCCTTGGCCAGCAGGGCGTCGAACTCGCTGCGCGGCATCTTCAGTTCTTCCGGGTGCGCGTCGATCCATTTGGCAAAGCCGTCGTACTTGGCCGGCGTCCATCCGCCTTCGAACTGGCCGCCGTTCTTGCCTTCCTTGTTCAGCTCGAAGTTATAGGCGTCGGTGAGCGCGGTGAACTCCGCCGAGCTGACTGCATCTTCGGCGAGGATGGCGGGGATGAATAAAACGCCTTCGCGCTTGGCCAGCACCAGGTCGCCGGGCAGCACGATGGCCCTGCCAATGCGAATCGGGGCGTTGATCGCGGTCAGCTCCATGTCGGCCCATGCGGAAGGATCGTAGCCGCGATAAAAGCCGTTGAAGTTGGGGATTTCGCGATTCTCTTCCTGGTCGCGGATGCCGGCGTCGAAGACGAAGCCGGTATGGGTGTGCGCGGCCACGCCGTTGCCGAGGTTGGAGCCGATGAGCGTGCCCTCGATGATTTTGCCGAAGCCGTCGGCCACGTAGACATCGCCCGTCTGCAGCTCGGCGATGGGCCAACTGTTGTTGCTGCCCACGCGGCCCTCGGCTTTGCCTTCGGCGGCGATGGCCTCCGCCATGTCTGGCCGAGTGGGCATGTACTGCGCGGTGAGCGCGCGGCCGGCAAAGGGCTTGTCAATGTGCAGGGCCTGCCAGCCGCTTTCAAACTGGTTACGGTAGCCGTGGGCGTGCAGATAGTCCCACAGGTCTTCGATGGTCATGCTCTTGGCGCGTTCGAGCAGCGAGTCGGGCAGCCGGGGACGTCCGTCAGGGAAGCGATCACCCTTCCACTGCGAGGTGTAGAAGAGAATCTGATCGCGCGTCATCTTGACCTGGCTGGACGCGGGCACGGTCCACAGCAGCGCGCAGGCCGCCAGAATGATTCCGAAAACCTTCTTCATTGAATACTCCCTTGGGAATTTGGCGTCGCGGATGGACGGTGGACGCGACCGGTCCCAAAGGATAACGGGTGCGGCGTGGCGCTGCAAGGGCGGCCTGAAAGTGCGTGCGTCGCGGATGCGGCTTCCGCGCAGTTTGCTTCAGGCAGCGTTGAAAGATAGATCTGGATGAAGTGGTTTGGATACGGTCAAGAACTAAGGTGAACTGGTCGGCACTGCGAACGAACTGCAGGTCCCCTTCGACCCGGCTCAGGGCAGGCTTTCGATTGCGCTTCTCGCGATCAAACCGCGACAAGCTCCGCTGAGGACAACAGCTTATTTTTGCTGCGAACTTCTGGGACTGGCCCTAGCCCTTGCGCCGGTAAAGAATCTGAAATTCGAAGCCGGGGCTGGCGGGAAACAGGCTGGCAACGTGGCGCAGCCGCTCGGCCAGCGCCGGCGCGGCCAGCAGCGGATACTCGCGCTCGCGCAGATCGTGATAATCGAAGTCCACCGCCATGGCCAGCATGTAAACCGCCAGAGAGTCGGAGAACGACGACTCGAAAAAGCTGTTGCGCGCGCGCTCGTCGATGCTCTTCTGTCCGGCCCGGTTCTCCTGTGCGCGACGGCGCGTCTCCCAGGCGTCCTGGCTGGTTTCTCCGCGCACCTGCGCCTCGGCCTGCGACCACACCAGCGAAGCAAAGCTCTCGGGCACGCCGGCCGCTTCCACAAAGTTGTGGGCCACGTTGATAAAGAACTCGAAGGCCAGGCCGAAACGGTCTTCCACCAGCCGCGTGGAGACAAATACCGCCTCGGTGCTGCCGAACGAAGCATTGCGGTGGCAGACGGCGCGGTCGCCCAGGTCAACGCTGTAGATGGGCGCAATCATGGTTTCGCCGGTGTCGGCAATGGCCAGGGGAACAAAGTAGTAGGCGCGATTGTTCAGAGCCGGGGCCAGCGCGGCCGGCACCGCGCACACCAGCCGTTCCAGGTCAGCATCCGCAATGCGGGTCTCGCCCCAGGCCGCGTAATGCAATCCGTTGGAAGCCTGGTGAACGGTCACCTGGGTGGCGACCTTTTCCGCGTGCCACAGTTCGATTTGTGCGGTGCTGGCCATTAGTCTGTATTCTAGATGAGAGGGGTAGGTTCAGTGATGCAGTCGGTCCAATCGGGGCGTGCCGGCGGAAGAATTCTAGGATTTCCGCTGGAAGGTTTCAGTCTGTTTCAAAGTTTGCTGCTGGCGTTCGCGTCGGCATTCTTCACTTTCTTCGCCGTCACCTTTCTGTCCATCTTCGCGCTGCTGGCGTGGAATCTGCTGGGCAGCCACTCGGTCGACTTCGCGGACACCTACAAGTATGTGGGCTTTCCGGCGGGCGTAGTCGTGCTGGTGCTGGCGCTGCCTTACTTCCTCACGCTCTGGATACGCGCCAAAATTCGCCAGTAAGATTCCCCGGCCAAACCGCGCGGCAGCGTACCGGCTGCCGGCTTGGCGCGAGCGCTACTTCAGCTCTCTCACCCAGATATTGCGATAGCTGATCGGCTGGCTCTTGTCGCCGTGCGCCTGCAGCTTGATGGGCGCGGCGTCATAGGCCTTGTAGAAGGGCTTGCCCGTGTTGAGCGTCTGTCCCCAGAGCTGAAAGTGGTTCTGCACCAGCACGCCGTTGAAGAACACCGTGGCGTAGGCCGGCGTCTTCAGCGATCCGTCCGGGTTGAAGTTGGGCGCGGTCCAGATCACGTCATAGCTCTGCCACTCGCCCGGCTTGCGCGCCGGATTCACCAGCGGAATGCCCTCTTTGTAGATGGCCCCCGCCTGCCCGTTCACATAGGTCGAGTTGTTGTAAGAGTCCAGCACCTGCAGCTCGTATCCGTCGTCATTCGGTCCGGTGGAGGCCAGAAACACGCCGCTGTTGCCCCGCGCCTGGCCGCTGCCGGTAATGTCGGCGGGAATCTTCCACTCGATGTGCAGTTGATAGTCGTGAAAACGGTGTTTGGTTTCGATGTTGCCCACGCCCTGCGCCTTATTCACCTTCATGGTGCCGTCCACCACGAACCACTGGGCCGGGGTGTGATCCTGCGCCGAGACCCATTGGTCGAGATTCTTGCCGTCGAACAGAACAATCGCGTCCGATGGAGGGTCGGCATTGGTCGCTCCCGGCGTCACGATTGCTGGAACGGGCTGGAATACATCGGTGTCCTCCGGGCGGGGCTTGGCAGTTTCCTGTGCGGAGAGCAGAGCGGTCACGGAGAGCAGTGCCGCTACGGCGAGAGCTTGTGAAATTGGAGTGCGCATAGACGCAGACGAGCATACACTGCACTGCCGGGATCGGGCAAAAGGCTGCTCAGTACGCCAGCGCAACCGCATCGGCGCGCATCTCGCTGCCTGCGGCGTACACGCGCTCACCGCTCTCCATGCGCAAGGTGGATTTTTCTTGATGAAAAATTCACTCAGCAGCAGTGGCTTCGCTCTACACCTATCCTGAAACTGCTTTAGCGCACAGAAACGGCGTGGCGAGGGGTTTTTAGAAAGTATTTCCGGCAGCCTAAACAGGAGCGGCCCCGCGCGATGCCCCTCGGAAGGAAGGGAAAAGCTGCGGAGCCGCCAGATAACATAAAAGCTGAGGTAGAGCCGAGTGGTTACAGCCCGGCCGGCTTGGGATTATCGGGATCGAACTTGGCGATCTGGATCTTGCGCGCCAGGCCTAGCTTGGAGAGCAGCCAGATGCCATAGAAGTTGGGGTCTATCTCGTACCACCTGAGGCCGTGCCGTGCGGAAACCGGATGCGCATGGTGGTTGTTGTGCCAGCCTTCGCCGCCGGTCAGCAGCGCCACCCACCAACTGTTGCGCGAGTCGTCGCGGGTCTGAAAGCGGCGGCTGCCCCACAGGTGGGTCGCCGAGTTCACCAGCCAGGTGGCGTGCAGGCCCACGGTCACGCGCAGCATCACGCCCCAGAGCAGCATTCCAACACCGCTCTTCCATCCGCCAAAGTACCATCCGCCGGCCGTCAGCAGAACGCCGCTGGCCACCAGCGGAATCCAGTGATATTTGCTCAGCCACACATGAAACCGGTCGCGGCGCAGGTCGGGCGAGTAGCGCGCCAGCACATCGGTCTGGCAGTGCAGCGCCTCGCCAAAGAAGATCCAGCCGGTGTGCGCCCACCATTTGCCTTCGCGCGGCGTATGCGGGTCGCCTTCCTGATCGCTCATCTGGTGATGAACCCGATGGGTTGAAACCCAGAACATCGGCCCGCCCTCGAGCGCCAGCGTGGCGCAGATGGTCATCACGTATTCCAGCCACTTGGGCACGTGGTAGCCGCGGTGCGTGAGCAGCCGGTGGTAGCACATGCCGATGCCCACGTTGATGGCCAGCACATAAAAAATCACCAGCACCGCCAGCCGCTGCCAGGTGAAGAAGAACAGTGCCGCCAGGGCGCACACATGGAAAAACACCATGGTTCCGACCGTAATGGAGTTCAGGCCCGCTTCGGTGGTGGCGGCACGGCCCAGGCGAATCAACTGTCGCGCCGGAACAGCATGCGCTGCCGCGGATCCCGTGGCTGCCGAGCCTGGGTCGGCAGAAACATCAGGTGTGGATTCAACAGGGGGGGCGGTCAGAACAGATGCCATTCGATCGAAAATCCTTTGACAGTGGCGGCGGGCCCACTTCATTCACAATTGTATAAGAGGGATGGGTCATCGTCTCAGATAACTGGCGCCGATCGCAACAAAAGTTGTAGGAAGCGCATCCGGATCGCCGGAATACTCCCGAATCGGATCGAATTCGCGGCTTCGGCGGCGCTGCTTTACACCGTTTGCTCTGTGTGGACACCGTCTAAGGCTGGCTGGCGATGGTGGTGGTGATCGTGTCGCCGCTGCTCACAAACAGCTTGGCCACCTGGCCGCGCAGCACCCTGTACAGGGCGAACTGCCGCTGCGTCTGGCCGCGCAGCTCAAACAGTAGCTCGCCGCGGTTGTCGGCCATTGCGTCCACCGCATCCACCAGCCGCATGCGCGGCGTATCGTCCAGGTGCGCCGCGTCGGTCACGCTCTTCAGCAGCACCGCGAGATTGCCGTAAAGATCGGGCTGCGCAATCAGCGTGACGAACTTCTCCGCCGCGCCGGAGGCCGCCGAATGCGCCGAAAGCACCAGAGTTGCGCCCGACCCGTAGGCCAGCTCGAAGACCCGGAATTTCTCGTCGAGCAGCGGCGCTGGAGGCGGAGGGAGCGTGAGCCGGGTCTTGCGCCGCGCCGCGCCTTTCTTCTTTGCCGGCGGGGCCGGAGCCGGGGCGGCATTCAGCCCCAGTGCGGTGCGCGCAACGTCTTCCAGATTGGCCTTGTACTTGGCCTCGTCCGCCGGATTGGCCCAGGAGTAGTTCCAGATATGCTCGGGCCGGTTTCTGGCGTCCGAGACGGCCACCGTCTGGTTCATGTCCGGGGGTAGCCCGATCAGCGTGGGCAACACCGGCGGTCCCATATTCGCCGGCTTGCCCGGGTTCAGCCGCGGCCGGTCAGGATCGGAGATATCGGGCAGGGAAGTGACGTGAGCCTCCTCGTCGTCCTCGTTCTTCTTCTGCAGTTTGGGCCGATCGGAGTCGCCGCCAGCCGACTCGTCCGCGCTCTTGTGCAGCACCGGCCGGTCAGGATCGGGAGCCGGCCCCGAGCCACCATTCGACCCGCCACTCGAATCGCTGCCGCTGCTGCCGCTGTCGCCGCCACGATGCAGCGTTGGCTGGCCTGAATCGGATGACTGGCCGCCGCCGGAGCTGCCTTTGTCCGAGTCGTCGGCGGAATGGGCCTTGCGATGGAGGATGGGCCGGTCGTTGTCCGTATCATCCTCTTTCCACGATTGCGCGCTGGCGGTCTGGACCGGCTTGGGTTTGGGCAGCGGCTTCCACGTTCCCTGGCCCACCCACGAGCCCTGCACCTGCGCGGCCTCGTCCACGACGAACAGGCCCGTGTTCCTGCCATCCTTCTTGAGCAGGTACTCCACCTCGCTCTCGAGCGCCAGCGGTTCCGGCTGCGACAGATACAGGCCGCCATCCTGAAGCTGCTGGCCGTCGAAAACGCTCACCGGTATCAGGCGGCTGGCCTTGGGGTGCTGCTCGTCCCCGGTCCACTCGAATACCCCCACGGCGCGCAGCACGGGTGCGCTTTTGCCGGTGGTCACCTGGCCGGGATACTGGGCCGCGGCCGACATGGCGGCCAGCGCCAGCGCCGCCAGCAGAGATCCGAATTCTTTACCGCGCAATGACACTACCTGCTCCGGTCGTGAATAATTAAACGAAGACAGCCCCGAGAGGATATCCCCCATGGAACTGAACCAGAAAGTCGCCGACTTCACTCTCCAAACCGACGAGGACCAGACCGTAAGCCTGTCCGATTATGCCGGAAAACCGGTGATCCTGTTCTTCTATCCGCGCGCCGACACCCCCGGCTGCACCATTGAAGCCTGTGGTTTCCGCGATCAATTCAAGCAACTTCAAGACGCTGGCGCGGTGGTGCTGGGCATCTCGCGGGACACGCCGCATGCCCAGGCCAAGTTCAAAGCCAAATTCAACCTGCCTTATACCCTCCTTGCAGATGTAGACGAGAAAGTCTGCAATCAGTTTGGCGTGATGAAGGAAAAGAACATGTACGGCAAGAAGGTGATGGGCATTGAGCGGACGACATTTGTCATCGGCCCCGACCAGACCCTGCTGCACATCTTTCCCAAGGTGGCTCCCGAGGGCCATGCCGAAGAGGTGCTCAAGCTCATCAAGGAATGGAACAAAAGCCGCAAAAAGTAAGCCGGCCAGGAGCCAGGGCACAGAGCGGCTCACGCGCCGCCAGGCCCAGCCGCGTCCCATCCTCTTCGGGCAATATGCGGAAAGCACAGGAAAACGCCGACCCTGGCGCGAAGCTTCCTGGCCGCCCGCTCTCGCGCGGCTTCTTCGAGATTGCGCCGGAGCTGGTCGCGCCGCGTCTGCTCGGCAAGCTGCTGGTACACCGCAGCCCGGCGGGCATTCTGGCCGGCCGCATCGTCGAGGCCGAAGCCTACCTGGGTCCGCACCACGCCACGCCCGACCCGGCCTCGCACACCCATCGCGGACCCACGCCGCGCAATCAGGTGATCTTCGGTCCCGCCGGCCACGCCTACGTCTACGCCATCTATGGCCGCTACTTTTGCATGAACGTCACCTGCGAGGTCGACGGCCGTGCCGGCTGCGTGCTGCTGCGCGCACTGGAGCCGGTGGCGGGAGTTGCCGAGATGGCCCGCAATCGCGGACTGGCAGCCGGCGCGCGGCCACGCGACCTGACCGGCGGACCCAGCCGCCTGTGCCTGGCGCTGGGCCTCACCCGGCCTGCGCACAATGGGCTGGACCTGCTCGATTCCGCCTCGGCGCTGCAGGTGCGCGACGACGGATTGGCCGTGCGCGAGGTCATGGTGACGCCGCGCATCGGCATCAATCCGGCCAACCCGGCGCTCCACTGGCCGCTGCGTTTTGCCCTGCCCGGACATGGCTGCGTCTCCGGGCCAAAGAGTTTTATCGGCAAACGCATCTTTCTCGATTAGAATTCCGTCCATCGGTACAAGGCATCATCAACCGATGAGTAAAGGCATCTCAACCACGGAGAGGAACCTGCACGTGAAAACGACTTCCCGCGTAACTTCCGCCGCCACTCTGTTCGCAGCAGCCATCTTTGCCGCTTCCACCGTCGCGCAGCCTCCGCAGGGTCCGCCGCCCGAGGGCGGCCACATGCGCAGCTTCCCCGCGCCCACTAATCTGCAGGTGCTGCCCAAGGACTACACCGGCCAGCAGGTACACGAAACCATGGAGCACTTTGCCAGCGACCTGGGCGTGCATTGCGACACCTGTCACGCCGCCGACCCCAACAACGTGGGTCCCAACGGCCGCCCACGGCTCAACTTCGCCTCCGATGAAAAAGACGAGAAGAAGATGGCCCGCATCATGTACAAGATGACCGAGGACATCAAGGCAAACTACGTGGCCAAGGTAGCCGCCATGGACAAGATGGCGGAGCCCGCGGCGCCGCTCACCTGCGGCACCTGCCACCGTGGTCACCTGGATCCGGAAGCTTTCACTCCGGCTCCGGAACACCCCGGCGGACCCATGCCGGGCACGCAGCACTGAGCCTGGAATCTTGCTGAGTCAAGATTCCTACTGAGTCAGGATTCCTGATGAGTCAGGAACGGGCCTGGGGTGAGAACTCGGCACACGCCTTGCCCCAGGACTCAGGCTCCGCGGCCTGTCCGGGGGGCCTGCTGCCACTATTTTTAGAGCTCAGGGCGGCGCGGGCGGCCTAGAAAGCGCGCTCCCAGTGCGCCGCCGGCAGCGGAGAAGATGATCAGCGCGGCCACTAGAAAGCCCAGCGCGCACAGCACCCCGCCGGCGCGGCCCTGCGGCGAAAGCATCAGCGAACGGGTGACCGCGATGGTCTGGGAATCCACGCCCATCGACGTCCACTGCTGCACCATCTGCTGGCTGACCATGGTCTCCCAGAAGCCGTCGAACATTTTGCCGGAGTGGAACCAGTAGCGGGCCGCGTAAAGCGCCACGCCCGATGCGGCCGCGGAAGTCCACCCGGCCAGGACGCCGGTCACCAGTCCCAGCCTTGCGCCCGCGCCGATCGTGATCCATGCCGGCCGCTGGCTGCGCATGTAGAGCCTCACCACCCAGGCGCTGCTCGCGGTCATCACCAGCAGGGCCAGCACATTCACCGGCGAAAGCAGCGAACATACGATTCCCGCCGGAACGGCCAGCGACAGGGCGAGACGCAGCCCCGGACGCCAGTCAATGCTGCCCGCATCGCGTACCGCCTGGTTCCACCGCTCGGGCTGGCCGGGCGCGGGCGCGTCGTCCGCCGAGTAGACCAGTTGCGGCAGCCCGCACAGCGGACAGTAGCAGCTATCCGCCTGCACGGTCTGATGGCAGCGATTGCAGGTCTGTTCCATACATCTATGAGCCTATAGCATCGGCATCGAAGTCGGCGCGCCGGAAATGCGTGGCCGCGGCATTTTCCACGCCGGGCGGGAGCATCCCATGACTTGATTGATCGGTATTGTTTGACTCGTATCGCCTGACCGATATCGCCTGCCACACGCAGCCGGCAAAGCCCCGATGCGCCAGCCGCCGAGCCACATGCCTCAGGGACGAATACCGCGCACCGCGCGCTCCCGATGGCGCGCCCTGGCCGCATTACGGATCTTGAATATCAAGGGAATGAAGACATAATCGCGCAGCATGCAGGCGCGGCACCGCACCGGAAGCTGCAGCACCAGCAGACGGCGCATATCCGCCAGCCTGAAGCGTGAGACACGAAACTCGGAAGATCCGCATCTGCGGCAGGCGATCAGCATGAATCATGCTCCGGCCAGAATGATTAGAACTTTCTTATTAATAAAGCAATCTGTGCGCGAATTCAATCACGGCATCAACAAAACTCGCCCTTGCGTTTAGTGTTATGAAACCGAGTTAAAGTCATGATACCGAGGGTGATCGCGCAGGGTTCAATCAGGATGCCGATTCGGCCTCTTAGCCAGGCTCGACTCAACGATGGCCTTGGCTGCGGCAACCGCCTCTTCCAGTGTCATTTGCGTGGAATCCAGCAGCACCGCATCGGGAGCCGGCTTGAGCGGAGAATCGGCCCGGTTGCGGTCGCGCTCGTCGCGTGCGCGCAGATCGCGAAGGACTTCTTCCGGCTGCACAGCCGCCGCCTTATTGGTCTGGCTGGTCTGGCCAAGCTGGTCGAAGCGGCGCAGGCCGCGCACTTCCGGAGCGGCATCGAGGAAGATCTTGACGTCGGCGTGCGGAAAAACCACGGTGCCGATGTCCCGGCCCTCCATCACCACTCCGCCGGCGGCGCCAAGCTGCTGCTGCAGGCGCACCATCCAGGCGCGAATGGCGGGAAACACGCTCACCCGCGAAGCAGCGTCGGTTACCGTCTGGTTGCGGATCAGGCCGGTGATGTCTTCCTCATCCAGCAGAACCCGGTTTTCTTCGCTGCCCTGCTCCAGCCGGATGGTGGTTTCGGCGGCCAGTCTCTCCAGGCCGACGCTCTCGTCCAAAGGCAATCCATCGCGCAGCGCCTTCAGAGCAAAGGCGCGGTACATGGCCCCGGTTTCGAGATTAAGCAGGCCGAAATGACGGGCCAGCCGGCGGGCAATGGTGCTCTTGCCCGCGCCGGCGGGTCCGTCAATGGCAATGATCGTCTTGCGGCCGGGTTGCAGGGAGCTTGGACGGCTTTCTTCTCCGCTCATCCGCGCTTCTTTGTCCCCTGCTTGGCCGATGCGGTAAAGCCATACCGCTTGCTGTTGCCGGCCTTGGCGCCGGCCGTCAGCGCCGGCTTGCGGCTGTTGTTGGCGCCGCGCGCATCCTTGCGCGCCGCCACTGCCGGCTTGGCAGCGGGCTTGCCGTTGCCGGGACGGCCGTTGTGCTGGGTTCGCGACGCGGGCGATGCCTTGCCGTTGCGCGCAGCGGCTACGCCTTTGCCGGCATGAGCCGGACGCGCGCCGTTCCGCGGGCTGCTATGGCCGTTGCCGCTGGCCCGGCCCGCAGTGTGGCCTGAAGCATGGCCTGAAGCGCGGGTCGATGCTTGTCCCGACGCATGATTCGATGCGTGATTCGAAGCGTGGTTGGTGCCGCGGCCCGCGCCATTCGCTGCTCCCGCACCGTGCCCATTGCCGTTGTTGTGCCCTTTGGCGTGGCTATTTTGATGGCCGTTGCCGTTATGGCCATTTCCATTGTGCCCGTTGCCGTTGCCATTGGAGCTGGCTGTCCAGCGTGTGCCTGAGGCGTGCCGCGTGCCATTGGCGGCTGCGCGCGGTGCAGCCGGAGTACGTGCATCGCGGCTGGGCCGACGCACCGGGCGGCTGGCCGAAGCAGCCTGTGCCGGCTTGCGGTCGCGCGTGCGTGCCGCCGGACGACTGAAGTGCGGTCGCGCTGCCGCCGGCTTTCCATTTGCGGCCGGCTTGCGCGTTGTGGACGCCGCAATGCGCGATGCGTGGGCCTCGGCGGCAATGCGGGGCTCAACAATTCTTGGCTCTACGACTCTCGGTTCTACAACTCTTGGTTCAGACACTCGATGCTCAGACACTCGAGGCTCGGGCACCGGCGTCGACGGGGCATGTGCTGCGCGCACCGGCTCAGCCGGCTCGTCATGGTCGCGGGCATGTAGAAAATAAGCCGAGGCAGCCATGGCCGAGCTGGCGTAGATGGTGGGCGCCACAGAGAACTCCGGCAGGGTGCCGGCCACGTAGAACTGCGGTGCATGGCCCATGGCGAGCGTGTGTACCTGGCGCGTGGCCACCAGCCCGCGCAGCACTTCGCGTATCTTGCTGCGCGCCGTCAGCGGAGCCAGAAACAGCTCCACCTCTTCCATGCTGGCGGCAATCACCGCCTGCAGGTAGATGGAAGCAAGCACAGAGATTGCCGTTACCTGCGAGGTGGAAGCGCCTTCCGCAATAGCTTTCTGGAAGCGGTGGCGCAAAAGCTGCCACTGCGCCGTTTTGCCCGGCGCCGCAATCACGGGAATAATGCGCAACTGCTGCCACAGCTCGGTAATGGCGCGCAGAACCGCCATCTCTGTAACTTCCCGGCCCAGCGTGTGCTTGAGCTGCGGAATCGTAGCGTCCCCGGCCTCGAGTAGCTTGTAAGCCTGGATGGCCAACTGCGATACCTGGCGAGAGCCCGTCAACTGCGGGCTGCGCCGCCAGTCGCGGTCTCCGCGCAGTGCGTAAACGTAGGGCAGAACCCAGGCCGCGACCACAAAGTCGGGCTGCTCGCCGGGCTGGCCCAGCAGGTTCAGGCGAACCGCGACTCCATCGTTCTCCAGCCGCACCAGCAACTCCTCTGCCAGCGCGATCTGTTTGGGATCGGGTGTGGGGTTGCGATGGCCGGCAATGGCCTCAACAAATGAAGGCGCAACGCCGATGGAGAACTGACGCCGTGGCAGAAACAGGCAAAGGCCGGTCTCTTCGATCCAGGTACGGGCATCTTCCAGTGTCAGTGCCCCATTCCCATTCAGGCGCAACCTTTCGGCGCGCGAAACTTCCAATTGCTCCGATGTCAAAGAAAAACCTCACTTCCAGGCTGGCGATACGGCATCCCAGAGATTTCGCGTCCGTTTTTGCCTCACGCAAAGCCGCCGCCTGGACCGACTCCCTGAGACTATTCAGTCCCGGAGGGCCATTCCATGGTGGTTGCGACGACGAATACTGCATTCCGGGATACATGGTCCCAGATTTTGCCTGTAGCGCCCGGCTACCCCTGCTCCTGAGAACGGGTATAGCCACCTTCCAGAAGTTCTAAATTCTGTGGAAGGCCCGCAGGATCTCTCTCCAAGAATACAGCAAAGCTATTGGACGTCCATGCGGGCAACTGGTTGGGTGACTGGTCTTCGCAAGTTCCAACAATAGCCATTCCATACGTGCCGGGTCAAGGGCGGTATTCACCTTGATGGCCGAGTGGCAGGCAATAGAGGCGGCGATGCGCGTGCGCAACGCCATAAGGTCTTCATTCCGCTCAGGTTCCATCTGGTCGGCTGAAGACTGGTCGATGACCTCGGTGATCATCCGCTCCAGCTGGCCGCCCTCCAGGCCCACCGGCGCGGCCTTGACCGCCAAAGTCTGGGGTCCAAACGGCTCAACCTCAAAGCCGTTGCGCTCCAGCTCCCTGGCAATGCCCGCAAATATAACCATCTGCTCGGGTTTCAGCTCCACCAACAGGGGCATGAGCAGGCGCTGCCGCTGCACCCGCTCCACTTGCCGGTCGCTCAGAATTTTTTCAAACAAAACCCGCTCGTGCGCCACATGCTGGTCGACGATCCACAGTCCGTCCGGTCCGGTGGCCAGAATGAACGACTCCCGCAGTTGCCCCAGCGGCTTCAGATCCCGCAAATGGTTCAGGTTCGCTTCGGCTTGGCGGGCCTCGACCTCGGCTGTCGCCGCCGCTGTGTTCGTGGCCGAATCAGATCGAGTTGAATCAGGCCGATTCGAGCCGAGTCCAGTCGAATCGAGCAGCGCCGCGGCCGCGTGGCCCAGCGCGTCCCGGTCCAGGCTGCCCGCAACGCTTGCCTCGAATGTTCCCTGACTCAGCCCGGCGCCACCGAAATCCAGCCGTCCCGGCGCCGGAGCCGGCATCGGCGGTTGCAGTTGAAACGGCTCAACTTGGGACTGTAACAGCTCCGCGTTCAGGCCCGAGTTCAGGTCGGAACTCGGGTTTGGGCCCGGCAGCGGCGAGGCAGCCGGAGGCATCAGCGAAGGGCTGGCCGTGGGCTGGGCGCCGAGCGCGGCCAGAAATCCCGCCGCCGGGCGCGCTTCCACCAGCGACCTGCGCAGGCTGTCGCGGACAAAATCATGCACTAGACTCTGCTGGCGGAAGCGTACTTCAGTTTTGGCCGGGTGGACGTTTACGTCCACCTCTTCGGGTGGCATGTCCAGAAACAGCAGCACCACCGGAAAGCTGGTGGGCGGAATCACGTTGCGATAGGCCTCGGTAATGGCGTGCAGCAGCAGCCGGTCGCGGATAAGCCGCTTGTTCACGAAGATGTAGATCGAGTTGCGGTTCAGCTTCTGCAACTCGGGCTTGGAATAAAAGCCGCTCAGCCGCAGCGTGCCCGGCACCCGGTCCGGCTCGTTTGGGTCCTTCTTCCACGGCGGCGGCTCGGGCAGGCCCACCCGCTCCAGCGGGGATTCAGAAGCCACGGGCAAAAGCTGACCCAGGGTATCTTTTCCGAAGATCTGGTAGATCCGCTCCGCGGTTCGCGCCACCGGCGGCGCCGACAGCACGGTGTGCGTGGCCGACACCAGCTCGAAGTGCTTCTCGGGATGTGCCAGCGCGTAGTGCGTGACCAGCGCGGTCACGTGGGCCAGCTCGGTGGACTCGGCGCGAAGAAATTTGCGGCGCGCCGGTGTATTGAAGAACAGGTCCGACACCGCGAGCGTGGTTCCCGGCGGCAGCGCCGCGTCGTCCACGTGGTGCATTTTGCCGCCCGCGATCTCGATGCGGGTTCCCGCCACGCCGGGCTCGGCGATTGCGGTCTCAAGCGTCACCCGCGCCACCGAGGCGATGGAGGGCAGCGCCTCGCCGCGGAAGCCGAGCGTGGCAATGGCCAGCAGGTCGTCCGCGGTGCGCAGCTTGGAGGTGGCATGGCGCTCGAAGGCCAGCAGGGCATCGTCGCGGTTCATGCCATGGCCGTCGTCGGAGACGCGGATCAGCTTGCGGCCGCCCGCTTCCACCTCGACGCGAATCCGGTTGGCGCCGGCATCCAGCGCATTCTCCAGCAGTTCCTTCACCACCGAAGCCGGCCGGTCCACCACTTCGCCCGCGGCGATCTGGTTGGCCACCTGGTCAGAGAGAATGCGGATGCGCCCCATAAGAGTTCAGACTATCGCAGACTGCGCCGCCCGCGCGCCGTGGCCGTAGCCGGTCGAGCCGATGGGGCGCTCTCAATCATCGAGCACCGGAAGATCATCGAGCACTGCAAGATCGAGCGCGGCCAGGCCCTCGGGACCGCCCACCACATCGATGCGGGCGATCCGGCCGTTGGCAAAGGTGAAGCGCAGAGCGCGGAACAGCTTTCCGCGCGGAGCCACCACCGCGCCCACCGCGCCGTCCACCAGCGCCACGCGGGCAAACTTCGCGCCCTTCGCGGCGGTAATGGCCTGCCGCGCCCAGGCCTCGGCTCCACGCACCTCGCCCGGCAGCGCCACTACGTCAGCGTGGACCACAAGGTCGGGATCGAGCAGCGCCACCAGCGCCTGAAAATCTCCGGCGCGCAGGGCGGTCAGAAACGCATCCACGATGCGCCGCTGTTTTTGCAAATCCGGGTCTGCATGCGCAGCCGGATGCGGCTCTGGTCCCGTGCCGGCTCCGCGCACCCGGCGGCGCGCCCGGCTTGCCAGTTGCCGCGCCGCCGTGGGTGTGCGCCCCACAATGGACCCGATCTGCTGAAAGTCCAGATCGAACATATCGTGCAGCACAAAGGCCAGCCGCTCAGCGGGCGCAAGCCGGTCCAGAACCACCAGCAGGGCCAGCCCCACTGAGTCGGCAAGCAGCGCCTCGTGCTCCGGATCGCTGCTATGGGTGGCAGCCGGTTCCGGCGGTGCGGCGCCCGCGGCGTCGGGCGCATCCAGCGACTCCTCGCGGCGCGATTTGCGCGAGCGCAGCATGTCCAGGCAAACTCGCGCGACTACCGTGGTCAGCCATCCGCCCAGGTTGTCGATCTCCTCGGCTTCGGCGCGGCTGAGCCGCAGCCAGGCTTCCTGCACCGCGTCCTCAGCCTCGCTCAGCGAGCCGGTCATGCGGAATGCCACGGCGCGCAGCCGCCCGCGGTTCTCTTCAAATTGTTCGGCCAGCCACTGGTGTTCGTCCATGCTCGTCCCGTCTTCGGTTGTCACATCTTCCGGGTTCGATCCGTCATGGGTATGACGAACGAAGTCGAGTGAATGTGACACGGCTTATGCAGCCCGTTTCACCCGGCCCCACTTTGCGCAACTCACTTAACCCCTCAAGGAGAATATCCATCATGCAGGCACGAATCACCCAACCCGCAATGCTCATTCCCGAAGCCATGCAGGCTCTGATCACCCTGAGCGCGCTGGCGGAAAAAAGCGGTCTGCCCGCCTCGACCGTCGAGCTGATCCACCTGCGCGCCAGCCAGATCAACGGCTGCAGCGTGTGCGTGGACATGCACGCCCGTAGCCTGAAGCAGAAAGGCGAGCCAGACGAACGGTCGTTTGCCGTGGCCGCCTGGCGCGACGCGCCCTACTTTACCGAGCCTGAGCGCGCCGCCCTGGCGCTCGCAGAGGCCGTCACCAGGCTGAGCGATCGCGCCGATCCGGTTCCCGACGCCATTTGGGACGAGGCCGCGCGGCACTACGAAGAAAAGCAACTGGCCGCCCTGCTGCTGGCCATCTCGATTATCAACGTGTGGAACCGGCTGAACGTGGCCACCCGCCAGGTAGCCGGCGAGTGGGCCAAATCCGCCGAAGCGCAGAAGTGGGTCAAAGAAGCCCTGGCCGCGCACTGACGCTGCCGCAGCAACGATGTGGAAGACGCGAAAAGCCCGCCCCTTTTTCCGCGCCTTCCACATCCGCCGTCTTTTTCCCGCCGGGTTTCTCGATGGGCCGGGCCGTATGCTGGATACGGATTCGATTCCGGATGCAGATCTGCTTCTGGATATAGATTCAGCCCGTCCATGTCCGACTTTGCCCAAAGCGTCAAACAGCAGGCCGACATCGTTAAGATCGTCGAAGGATACATCCGCCTGCGCAAGGCTGGGGCAACGAACTATTCGGGCCTGTGCCCATTTCACAAGGAAAAATCGCCGTCGTTCAACGTCCACGCTGTGCGCCAGTTCTTTCACTGTTTCGGCTGCGGCGTGTCCGGCGACGTGTTCACCTTTGTCGGCAAGATCGAGAGCGTCAGCTTTCCCGAGGCGGTAAAGATCGTCGCGCAGAAGTGCGGCATTCCGCTGCCCAAGCAGGAGTATTCCTCACCCGAGCAGGCAGCCGAAGCGCGGCTGCGCGGCAAGCTGCTGGAACTGCACGAAACCGCGACCGCGTGGTTCGAGGAGCAGTTGCGCGCGCCCGAGGGCGCCGTAGCCCGCGAATATCTGGCCGGGCGCGGGCTCACATCGGAAGGCATCAAGAAATTTCGCATCGGCTACGCGCCCGACAGCTACAACGCGCTGCGCGACCGGCTCAGCGGCGCGGCGGACCAGGAAGTTTTGCGCGCCAGCGGCCTGTTCAGCTCGAAGGAGCAGGGCGATGGCACCCAGGGCCACATCTATGATCGCTTCCGCAAACGGGTGATGTTTCCCATTGCCAATGAGGGCGGCCGGATCATCGCATTCACGGCGCGGACTCTCGAAACCGGCGACAAGGCCGGTCCAAAATACGTCAACTCGCCGGAGACGCCGCTCTACTCCAAGGGCCAGGTGCTGTTCAACCTGGACAAGGCCAAGAGCGTCATCCGCCAGGCGGGATTCGCGCTGCTGGTGGAGGGCCAGATGGACTCGATCAGCGTGTTTCTGCGCGGCATTCAGAACGTGATCGCCACCAGCGGAACGGCCTTTACAGAGCAGCAGGTGGCCATTCTGCGCCGCCACACCTCCAATCTCGTCGTCAACTTCGATCCCGACGCCGCCGGAGCCAATGCCGCCGAAAAGTCGATTGCCCTGCTCACCGAAGAGGGATTCTCCATCCGCCTGGTCACGCTGGAGGACGGACTCGACCCTGACCGCTTCATCCGCGAGCGCGGCGTGGAGGCTTATACAGGCGCTATCCGCAACGCCCGTCCGCAGGCCGACTACCTGATTGAGCGCGCCCGCCAGCAGTTTCCCGGCGCCGGCGCGGAGCAGAAGGTGAAAGCCATGAACTTTCTGCTGCCGCACATCCGGCGGATGCCCGAAAAGCTGGCGCGGGAGCAGTTTGCCGCCGACGCGGCGCAAAAGCTGGGCATCGATTCGGCGGTGTTGCGCGAAGAGATGCGCCAGGCCGCGCTCAAGCGCCGGGACCGCGTGGAGACTCGCGCCGCGGCACTCACCGAGGTGGAACGGGTGCTGCTACGGGCGTTGGCCGTCACCGATCCGGACGACGAAAAGTCCCGCCGCCTGGCAGCCGACGCGATTCTTCAACAACCATCCTGGTTTGAGCATCTTGCGTCCTTGGGCGCGCTGCAGGCGCTGGCCAGCCGGCAGTCCCTGGACCCCATGGAAGCGGTGACCGACGACGCGCAGCGGGCGCTGCTGGCCGAGGCGCTGCTGGGCGAGACGCGGCCGCCGGCCGAGGCCGAGGTGCACGGAGCCATCCAGGAGGCCGAAGAGCGCTGGATTGGCAACCGGCTGCGCGGGCTGCGCGCTGAGATTGCCGAAGCGGAGCGCAAGGGCGACTTTGTGGAGCTGGCGGTGCTGACGCAGAAAAAGCTGGAGCTGGATCGGGAGCTGCGGCGCCTGCATGACCGCAGGCCCGACAAATCATGAACCCGGCAAATCATGAAACAGATCGGGAAGACGCCTTGTTTTCGGGGATTTTGCGTCGAATTTGCCGCCTTGGCGTCTAATTGAACGGGAGCGGGGTCAGGCAGAGGAAGGCTGTCAGAGTCCGTTTTCAGGAGCAGTCTGGTACGGCTCGGCTTCGGGCTGAATTTTTGCCGCGTTTTTGAGTGGCAGATGCTGGATAGGCTGTGGTATTCTGAATATCTCTGTAGGGATGAGCGCCCTCTTTGCCCCACACATGAGCCTTGGCTCGCGGGCGACCCAGGCGAAACCTGAAGCGCTGTCATCCTGTTCCGAGCAAATAAGTGAGGCTGAGCGGGGAACGTGTCTCTGTGCGCCGGATGATTTCCTCGATGATTTCCACATGGGGAATCTTTTTCGTCGCGCGCGAGCCATTTTTATCCAGTGCCGGCGTGCAAGTGGATGCGATGAAACTTGCGTAACCGTGCCTGGTGCGACACCGTTCCAGGCCGGGGGCATCGAAGTCTTTGCGGTTTGTGCGTCCAGATCGCCGGGCAAAAGAGCGCATTCGAGCAGAAGCGGGATTCTGCCGATAGAGAGCAGGGGCATTTCAGCAATGGCAATGGAAGACAAATTCGAAGACGACATTCAGAACCTGATCGAGACGGGCAAAGAGAAGGGCTATCTTACCTACGGCGACGTCAATGAGATGCTGCCGGATGAGATTGGCTCGGCCGACGATCTGGATGATCTGATGACCACCATCGGCAGCCAGGGGATCGACCTTCTGGACGGCCCGAAGTTTCCCGGCGACAAGGAATTCGATGCCGAAGAGGGCGAGGACGTCGAGCTCGACCTGACGCCCGGCACGCTGGAAAAGACCAACGACCCGGTGCGCATGTATCTGCGCGAAATGGGCACCGTCCCGCTGCTCACCCGCGAGGGCGAAGTGGAGATCGCCAAGCGCATTGAGCGCGGGCAGTTGCGCGTGCTCAAGGCCATTTCGCGTTCGCCGATCGTGATCCGCGAAATTGTCGCCCTGGGCGAAGATCTCAAGCGCGGCGTGCGCAACGTCAAGGAAGTGGTGGTCTTTGATGAGGAAGAACTCACCGAAGAGGTTGTGCAGACGCGCGTAAAGGCCACCGTCGCGCGCATTGACGCGCTGGTGAAACACCAGAAGAAGATCGCGCTGTTCGATGAGAAGCTGGTGGTGCCCGCGGTCAAGGCCAAGGTCAAGGAAGCCCGGCGCCTGCGCTGGGCCATCGCCCGCGAAAAGGTCTACATCTCGCGCATTGTGCGTGAGCTGAAGTACACGCCCATGGAGCGCAAGCGCCTGCTCGACAAGGTCAACAAGACCGTCGACACCATGCGCACTCTCGAGCGCCAGATTCGCTCTCTCGACCAGAAATACGAAACCTCGAAGAGCGAAGAGCTCAAGAAGGAATATCGCCGCCAGCAGAAAAACTGCCGCACCGATCTGGAAAAGATCGAAGGCGACGCGGGTGTGTCGATCGGCGAGTTGAAGCGCACTCAGCGCGAAATGATCCAGGGCGACATGGACGCCGAGCAGGCCAAGCGCGAGCTGATCGAGGCTAACCTGCGGCTGGTGGTTTCCATCGCCAAGAAGTACACCAACCGCGGCCTGCAGTTCCTCGACCTCATTCAGGAAGGCAACATCGGCCTGATGAAGGCGGTGGATAAGTTCGAGTACCGCCGCGGCTACAAGTTCTCGACCTACGCAACGTGGTGGATCCGCCAGGCGATTACCCGCGCCATTGCGGACCAGGCGCGTACCATCCGCATCCCGGTACACATGATCGAGACCATCAACAAGCTCATCCGCACCAGCCGCCAACTGGTGCAGGAACTGGGCCGCGAGCCTTCGAGCGAAGAGATTGCGCGCCGCATGGATATTCCCGTCGCCAAGGTCCGCAAGGTGCTCAAGATCGCGCAGGAGCCCATCTCTCTCGAAACCCCGATCGGCGAAGAAGAAGACTCGCACCTGGGAGACTTCATTGAAGATCGCCAGGCGGTTTCGCCCTCTGAGGCGGTTATCAGCGTGAACCTCAAGGAGTACACCTCGCAGGTGCTGCGCACGCTCACGCCGCGCGAAGAGCGGGTCATCAAGATGCGCTTCGGCCTTGAAGATGGCTCCGAGCACACCCTTGAAGAAGTGGGCCAGAGCTTCCAGGTTACCCGCGAGCGCATCCGCCAGATTGAAGCCAAGGCGCTGCGCAAGCTCCGTCACCCCTCGCGCAGCCGCAAGCTGAAGGCGTTTGTGGAAGGCGTGAAGGAGATGTGAGCCGGCTCAGGATTTTTTGAGCCGCAAAGGGCCGCAGCCATGGAAGGGGCTGCGGCTTTTTTTGTGCCTTCCATTTGCCGCGTCCATCGTGCGTGGAATCCAGTCTTGGTATCGTTCCCTCGCCGTGCTCGGCTCGGCTATAATCGGCGTTTCATTCCGAGCGTTGAATTCCGATTGAGGTAACCGATCCATGCGTGGACTCACCCGCCGCCAGTTTGGCAAAACAGTAGCCGCAGCCGCCGCGCTTGCCGGCTCTTCGCTGCCTGAATTTTCTTTTGCGCAGGCGCCTGCGCACTCGCGCGTAAACCGCGAATTTCCGCAGGGGTTTTTGTGGGGCTGCGCCACCGCGGCTTATCAGATTGAAGGCGGCGTACACGACGGCGGACGCGGCCAGACCAACTGGGACATCTTTGCGCACACGCCCGGAAAAACTCACAACGGCGACACCGGAGACGTGGCCGACGACTCCTATCATCTCTACAAGCGGGATGTGCAACTGCTCAAAAACCTGGGCGTGGGCGGCTACCGCATGTCCATTGCCTGGGCGCGCATCTTTCCGCAGGGCAAGGGCCAGCCCAACCCCGCCGGCATCGATTACTACAATCGCGTCATCGACGAGCTGCTGGCCAACAACATCACGCCTTACGTCACGCTGTTCCACTGGGATCTGCCCGCGGCGCTGCCCGGTGGCTGGCAGTCGCGCGACACCGCGCATGCCTTCGCCGACTATGCGGGCTTTATGGCCGGCCATTTCTCCGACCGCGTCAAGCACTTCATGACCACCAACGAGTTCACTTGCTTCACCGACCTCAGCTATCGCATTGGCCAGTTTGCGCCCGGGCTCAAGCTGCCCGACGGCGAGGCCAACCAGGTGCGCCATAACGGCATTCTGGCCCACGGACTGGGTGTGCAGGCCATCCGCGCGCATACCAAAAGCGATGTGCAGGTGGGGCTGGCGGAAAACGCGACTGTCTTTGTGCCGGTCATCGAGGACGAGGCCAACATCAAGGCCGCGCAGCGCGCCACGCGCATCGGCAACGCGCCCTTCCTTACCGCGCTCATGGAAGGCAAGTATATCGACGAATATCTCGAGCAGGAAGGCGCCAACGCTCCCAAGGTCAAGCCCGGCGACATGCGGGCCATCGCCAGCCCGCTGGATTTTGTCGGCCTCAACATCTATGCTCCGACCTATGTTCGCGCGGACGAATCGCCGCGCGGCTACCGCATCGAACGCCCCCAGGCTTCCTATCCGCACATGGCATCGCCCTGGCTCTACATCGGCCCTGAATCCACCTACTGGGGCGTGCGCAATGTTTGCGACCTGTGGAGCCCGAAGGGAATTTACATTACCGAGAACGGCTGCTCAGCCGATGACGTTTTCACCGCCGAAGGCCGCGTGGAAGACACCGACCGCGTGATGTATCTGCGCAGCTACCTCACCAATCTGCATCGCGCCGCTGCGGAAGGCTACCCGGTGCGCGGCTACTTTCTGTGGAGCCTGCTCGACAACTTCGAGTGGGCCGATGGCTACAGCAAGCGCTTCGGCATTCACTACGTGGACTTTGCCACCGAGAAGCGCACGCCCAAGCTCAGCGCGGAGTGGTACAAGCAGGTGATTGCACACAACGCGGTGATGTAGATTTTGGCGAGTTGAGGGTTGTGTTCTCCCAGATCTCGGAATCGAGAGCTGGGGCACCCAGGGTCAGTACAAGAACCTGGCAAGCTCGGTCTGCGCACGGTCCAGATCCGCGGGCACGCCGATGTCGAGAAAGAAGCCTTCTACTGGAAATGCTGCGGGCGCAATCCGCGTAATCTCCCGCGCAAGAAAATCCGTTTCGAACGAAAACTTCCCCGGCAACTGGGACGGCCAGGGCATGTCTCTGTCCATCGCGTAGGCGCCGGCATTGATCCAGCCCGCACCCGCGCGGCCTTTTTCCTCAAATCCCGTCACCCGCATGTCCGCGCCCCGCATTTCCATGCCCATAGCGTCGATCGTCACGCCGCCGTAGCGCGCAACATTGGGGCACTGGGTCACGGCCATGGTGAGGGCCGCGCGCTGGCGCTGGTGGAAGCGCAGCAGGCCGTCGTAGTCGGCGTCGAGGAAGGTGTCGCCATTGAGCACCAGCACCGCTGGCTCCTGTGCCATGCGGAGAGACCTGCGGATGGCGCCGCCGGTGCCGAGCGGCTGGTCTTCCACCGCGTAGTCGATGCGCACGCCGCGAAATTCCGCGCCAAAATGTTCTTGAATCACGCCATGAAGGTGGCCTACCGATAAGATCGCGCGCGTGCAACCGGCGCGCTCAAGCTGGCGTAGCGGAAATTCAAGAAACGGCCGGCCTGCAACTGGAGCCATCGGCTTGGGCACGCCGTTGAGCCGCCCGGCAAGCCGGGTTCCCATGCCGCCAGCCAACAGGATTGCTTCCATGTCGAATGCTTCCTTCTATGCGCCGATCAGAGTATGCACCGCTCAGGGCACGCGCCACGCCTGCACACCGGCCGCCGTAAAGTGGCAGCCGTAGGCCGTGCCGCCCTGGTGCGCGGCCCGCAGCGCCGCGGCCACTTTGTCTTTGTGGATGGGGTCGGTGAGCAGCCACATGAACCCGCCGCCGCCGGCTCCGGAAATTTTGGCGCAATAGGCGCCCGCGTGGATCGCGCAGGCATAGAGCCGCTCGATATGCTCGTTGCTGATCAGCGTGGCCATGCGCTTTTTCGATTCCCAGCTCGACCGCAGCACCTCGTGCAGCGCCTTGAAGTCGCCGCGCAGCAGGCACTCCTTCATGCGAAAGGCCTCTTCTCGGATCGAGTGCATCGCATCCAATGCCGACCGGTTGCGATCGCGCACATTGCGTGACTGCTCCTGAATAATGTCGGCGGAGGTGCGCGAGTTGCCGGTGAAGTAGAGCAACAGCGAGGCCTCCAGCTCCGAAACCACCCAGTCCTTTACGCGCAGCGGATTCACCAGCACGCGCGCATTGCCGCCAAACTCCATGAAGTTAAAGCCGCCAAAGGCCGCCGCATACTGATCCTGCTTGCCGCCCTCCAGGCCCGCCTCTTCGCGCTCGATCACAAACGCCGTGTGCGCCAGCTCGTAGTCGCCCAGCGGCAGATTGAGCCACTCCACATAGGCGGCCAGCATGGCCACAACCAGCGTTGAAGATGAGCCAAGTCCGGAGCCGGCCGGCACGTCCACGCGCGTGCTCAGGCGCAGGCTGAGCGGCTCACCCTGGTTGTAATTGCGGACCACGTGGTTGTAGACGGCCTTGAAGAGGTCGAGATGTCCGTCGTCCGCCAGCTTGGGCTGCGCGGCATAGTCGGCGCTCTGGCCCAGATCGGCGGAGACAAACTCGACCCGGCTCGTCGACAGCGGCTCAATGGCCGCATAGGCGTAATAGTCGATGGTCGCGTTCAGCACTGCGCCGCCGAACTCATCGCAATAGGGAGAAACGTCCGTTCCGCCTCCGGCCAAGCCGAGTCGCAACGGCGCTCTGGAACGGATCAGCATAGAGTGTGCGCGGGAGCGTAAACCGTAATCAGAAGAGCATGCGACGGCGGCCAGCGTCAATGCGTGCGGAGCAGGCCAATACGAACGCGCCTCGTGCTTTCCCACCATTGCCGCGATGAAGCTGCGTCAAGGATGGGGCACGCCGCAGTGGTACGGAAGCAAGCGGTCACGGACATCAGCGGATGTGCTTCATGAAAAAGTTGGCCATCATGTGGTTGGCCTCGATGGCTTCAGGCAGGTTGGGGTCGTACCAGAACGCATGCGTAAGCGCGTCGAACACCACCAGGTGCGCATCCACGCCCGCCTCAAGATACGCGCGATCCAGATTGACCGTGCCGCTCAGCAGCATGTCCCGCGTGCTGGTTACAAACAACGTGGGCGGAAGCCCGTGCAGGTCGGAGTAGATGGGCGAAAGCACCGGATCGTGCGCGTCGGTGCCGCCTGCGTACTCCGAATTGTGGGTGCCCGGAGCGGGCGGATCGAGATGGCCGGAGAGGCCGCGCAGCGCGTAGATGGAGGCCGAGTCGCCCGTCCGCGCAAAGTCTCCCAGGCCGCTGAAGATGCCCAGGGCCGCGGGCATCGGCAGCCCCAGTTGCTTGATCTTCGCCGCCACTTCCGCGGTCAGGATGGCGCCGGCCGAGGTGCCGTAGATCACCACGTGGTCCGGCTTGTAGGTCTTCAACAGCTCTTTGTAGATGGCAATCGCATCGTCCACGGCGGCCGGAAACGGATGCTCCGGAGCAAGCCTGTAGAGCGCCGCCACCACCTTGATTTTGGTGTAATAGGCAATGGGAATCGATTCGGTGTAGGAGCCGGAGTCGGAGTTGAAGCCGCCTCCATGCAGGTTCAGCAGCACCTTGTCGCGATTGGCCGCGGTGAGATTGTCCGGCGTAACCACGCGCACCGGCACGCCGGCCATGGTGGTTTCCACCAACTGGTTGGGGCAAATCTTGCTCCACGCCACCCGCGCGCCCGCCGTGTAGGCGTCGGTATGCTTGCGCCGGTCAGCCAGCGACTCCGGCGGTCCCTGGTCTGGAACCTGGCGGCCCAGCGACCGCCGCGCCTGGGGGCTGATGGTCTCCGGCAGCGGCACCACGCGGGTCACGTGCGCCGTGCCCTGCGCATCGATATAGCTGGTGTCGGAGTTGGGCGCGGTGGCCGCGGTGGTAGGCGCCGGCTGCTGCGCAACCAAAGCGGTTGCGGAAAACGCAAAGAGAATGTGCGCGCAGATGCGGATTCGGTACATGGAGCACTCCTGTTCAGGCAGAGGAACGGACCCGTCCACGATAGCAGAAACCGCTGATTAGCCAATCGCAGCCGGCGTCCAATCGCGGCCCGCTATGGCGAAGCGTTTCCATGTCCACGATGGCAATGCCTGCAATGAGGAACGCAGAGCGCGTCCCTCATTGCAGCTTGCCTGCAGACTGGCTTTGTTAGTCCGGCAGCACCAGCAACCCCGTATCCAGCAGGTGCACAGTCAGCCGGTCAATGGCCTGCGGCAGCTTGTACGACATCGCGCGCACGCTCATCCCCAGCAGTTGCGCCGCTTCCGCCTGCGTGTACTCCTGCAGCACCACCCGGCTCAGCATCTGCCGGTCGAGCGAGTTGAGCCGGTCCAGACATCGCTCCACATCCAGAACAAAGATGATGGCGTCTTCGAAGGTCCGGATGGGGCGGCTCGACGCCCATCCCCGGCCCACCGGGTCGGCGAGAATCGCGGGCGTTCGGCCCACCTGCATGGACGCATACAGATAGCGGCGCAGAATCTTTTCTGTATGCTTGCGGTAAAAAGCCAGACTGACCGAAGGCTTTGCCTCCTCCGGTTCCGTATCGCTCGCTGCGGCTGTAACCCAGGCGCGCTCCAGTTGCCAGTTCGCCTGAGCCGTGCTTGACCCCCAGATCACAGGCAGTTGGAGTGCGGCGCTCATAGCGCACCCCCTACCGCCTCAGCTACTCCCCATATCCGCGGAAGCATTTTATTCGGTGGCCGTCCGCGCCGCTTGCGGCTCTCCGGCGACGGAAAATCCTTAAGTTTGACCTCACATGATTGGCAATAAATATTCCCGGTGCTTTGAGGGCGGACAAAAAGCGATCCGCATCCCTCGCAAATTTTCAATTGCACGCGCAATTCCATGGCCTTTTCTCCATCTGTAATTCTTGTCCCGGCTTACGCCCATCGAGCTAGACGTTGCGCGGGGTAAAGAGAACCAGGCACGATCAATCAGGGGTCTCCTGCCCTGATGGGGGACTGCTTCCTCTGCTCTCAAGTGAATAGATATGTATCTAGGCCGCAGACTGTGGAATGCGTCGGTTGCCCTGTCGCCAATCGGCTGATCGGGGAAGATCGGCTGTCGATCGGACAATCGAGTTAGGTTCATTTGATCTGCCATTGGCGCATATCATCTCGACTGGCTGCCGGGCTCCCGTGCGATGAGCCCTGCAGGGGCGAAGAGTTTCCTCTACGTTTCCCACAAGTCGATGATGGATTAAGTAAACATAATGTAGGCATAAGTAAAATTAGCGTCAACATCCGTAGGACATTTTTCATCGATCGGCTTCTCAGTTTGTCCATAAGCGCAGAGAATAGAAGCCATCCCCCTAAAACAGGTTTGCTTCAGGAAAGTGGGCGACATTCGCTGACATTGCTTGTAGCGAATGATCCACAGATGAATTTCACCCGGATTCACGAAAGACTTCGTTCCGAGCTGCTGCGCCGCATCCAGCGGGGCACGCTGAGCATTTCTCTGCTGGCGCGTCAGACGGGGATGGGACAGCCGCATCTGTCCAATTTTCTGCGCGGACGGCGCGGACTTTCTCTGGAGGCGATGGACCGCATTCTGGCCGCGCAGCATCTTACCGTTGCCGATCTGCTGCCGGTTCTGGTTCGCGCCGAGCCCGTGCCGACGGCAGAAACCGCAGGCATGGTGCCGGTGGTAACCCACGCCGCCGCACTGTTTGAGCCCTACATTCGGCCCTCGGTAGTGCAGTCCATGCTCTTTTTTCCCGTCGGCACGCTGGAGTCGATCCGGGCGCGGGTTTCCCATACGCGCCGCGCCTGGCAGCGGTTCGTCGCCGTGCGTATCCATGCCGTGGACGCGCCGCCCATGGAGCCGCTGGTGTTGCCCGAGGCCCTGGTCCTGATCGATCGCCACTACAATTCATTCGCGCCCTACCGGTCCGAGCGCCCCAATCTCTACGCCGTCCGGTATGAGTCGCACCTGAAGCTGCGCTATGTGGATCTGGAGCTGAACCGGCTGGTGCTGCGGCCGTTCAATATCGGCTGGCCCGTCGAGCTCATCGACGCCGATCAGTGGGAGTTGCCCAACGAGCCGCTCACCGGCCGCGTTGCGCTGATCGTGAACGATCTGTAACGCCTGCCTGGCCGCATGCAACGCCGCAAAACCATGCGTCATCTGACTGCGGAGGAGATGGACATGACAGTTAAGTCGACAAAGAAGAAATCCGCGGCGAAGAAGAAATCGGGCACTGCCAAATCGACGCGTAAATATTCGCCCGCCGCGAGCCAAGACGTTGAAAGAGAGATGAAGGCCATGAAGGCCGGCAAGCTCAGGAGCGGCCACAGCGGCAAAAAAGTCACCAGCCGCAAACAGGCCATCGCCATCGGCTTGTCCGAGGCGCGCAAGGAGGGCAAGAAGGTCCCCGCGAAAAAGGGTAGCGCTTAAACCGCGTGCTCGGTGTCGGGATTGTCGAAGCGCGTGAAGCGCGAGATGAAGTTCAGGTGGACGGTGCCGGTGGGACCGTTGCGCTGCTTGGCGATAATGATCTCCGACTTGGCCTTGTCCGATTCGCTCATCTCTTCATCGCGGTTGTAGTACGCCTCGCGATGAATAAAGGCCACCACGTCGGCGTCCTGCTCAATCGAGCCCGACTCGCGCAGGTCGCTCAGTAGCGGCCGTTTCTCGTCGCCGCGGCGCTCGCTGGCGCGCGAAAGCTGAGACAGCGCGACCACCGGCACCGCCATCTCCTTGGCCAGGGCCTTCAGTCCGCGCGAGATGGCTGAGACCTCCTGGGTGCGGTTCTCGTACTTCTTTCCGCCCATGGTCGGCAGCGTGGCCGACATCAGTTGCAGATAGTCCACCACCACCAGGTCCAGGCCGCCGGCGGTCTGCTTGAGCCGCCGCGCCTTGGCCCGCATCTCGGCCAGCGAAATGCCCGCCGAGTCGTCGATGAACATGCGCGATTCAACCAGTTGTTCGAGCCCGCGCTGCAGCTTGCCCTGGTCTTCGCGGCTGATGAAGCCGGTCTGCAGCTTGCGCTGATCCACCCAGGCCTGCGAAGCCAGCATGCGCCGCAGCAGCGACTCCTTGCTCATTTCCAGGCTGAACACCGCCACAATAGCCTGGTGGTTCACTGCCGCATTCTGCGCAATGTTGATCGCAAACGCCGTTTTGCCCATCGAAGGCCGCGCGGCAATAATGACCAGCTCGCCTTTCTGCAGTCCGCTGGTCATCTGGTCGAAGGTGGTGAAGTCGGTGGCCAGGCCCGTAACCTCGCGGCTTTCCTTGTAGAGGTTGTCGATCGAGCCGAACGAGTTCTGCACAATCACATCGAGCGGCTGCAGGCCATGCACGATGCCTTTCTCGCTCACCTCCAGAAGCTGCGTTTCGGCCGCGCCCAGCACCTCCAGCGCCGTCTCGCTCTGGTCGGCCGCGCGCGCAATCGCCGACGAGCAGATCAGCATGAGCCGCCGCAGCAGGCTCTTGTCCTTCACAATGCGGATGTACTCTTCAATGACCGGCCGCCGCGGCAGCCCTTCTGTGAGCGACGCGAGATAAGCCACGCCGCCCACCGCTTCCACTTCCTTGTAGCGAGCCAGCTCGTGAGCCAGCGTGACGATATCCACGGCGCGCTGCTCATTCATCAGCTCGGTCATGCGCAGAAAGATGCGCCGGTGCGAGTCGAGCGAAAAGTCGTCCGCCTCCAGCCGCTCGGAGGCCTCGGAGTGCGCCGCGTTGTCCAGCAGAATCGCGCCCAGGATGGTCTTTTCCGCGTCGATGTTTGCCGGCAAACCAGCTTCGGTTGCGAGATCGGGGATCGAGGCCATAACCAGAAGTTTAGGCCAATCTCGACTGCAGGGAGCTTGTGAATCGCCGCGACCATATGTGGGAAATCCCGCATCGATGGGATCGAGGATTGTAGCGCCAATTTTTCGAACGAGATTCGGAAGCAGTGTTGAAATTGATTCCGGCCGGGCGTCAATCGCTCATGACGCAACTGGCCGAATCTCGTACTCCAGCTTTTCCGAGCCGCGCAGTTCCACCACCGCAAAGTTTTTGCCCGGAACCGGAGAGCTTTCCTGCGGCGCCACAGTAATCTGCGCCTTCGACACGACGCAGCGCGGATCGAAGACCGGAACCCGCTCCACAATGTCGCCGGAGCGCTCCACCGTTACCAGGATGCGGTCGTCGCCAAAGGCGACCTTCTTTTCTCCGCCGCCCGGCAGCGGATAGCGCACCGCGGTGTTTCCGTCCGAGTAGGCCGCATCCAGTCCCGCGGCCTCGAAGGGCTTTGCATCGCCGCCCGATGTGCCCCACGCCGTCTCCGCGCCGCCGGTCTGCGATTGCAGCAGCACGCCACCGGCAGGGGTCCACACAAACGTCAGTCCCAGCCGCTGCTGTTCGCTCACCGGCCGCGGAGCCGACGCAAACGCGGCGTAGTAGCCGGGCTGGCGCACGTAGGTAAATACGATCGGTTTGCGCGTGTCCCGCAACTGCTCCACAAATGATTGTTCGGCCAGTGGCCGCACCTGTTTGCGCGCCTCGGTCATCTGCTCGGCAGTGGGGTGCCAGGCGTAATTCGCGCGCTGCAGAAACAGGTAAGGACTCAGCGCCTCAAACTCGCCCAGCCGCAGCGGATCCACCTGCGGCCACTGGCTGTCGAGCTTTTCGCGCGCCGCGTGAATCTGTGCCGCGCGCAGATCCGGCGACGTGGCGTAGGCGCGCATGATGATGCAGCGGTCGGCCAGCGGCGTGTCAATCGGATCGAAGATCGCGTGTTTCTGCCGCGTCTCAATGCTGCGGTTGGCCACAAAGAAGTTCTGTCCCGGCTCCGGCAGCAGGTTATACATCAGCCATTTGCTGAACCGGTTTTCTTCCTCCACCAGCAGATCGCCCAGGTGCGTGCCGCGCCAGTAGTTATAGGCCATCTGCAGATTCTCGTGATGGGTGTTGAGCGTGTAGCCCAGGTCTGGACCGTCCTTCTCATACATATAGCCGCAGGGGCTCTGCAACTCGGCGCCGCTGGTTTCTACTCGCTCGGCCAGCCGCTTGGAAAGCTCGGCATCCGGATACAGCGCCAGAAACGCCGCGCCTCCTGCAAAGATATTGGTGTACTGGTTCGAGTAGCTGCGTCCATGGCTCATCAGGTCCGGATCGAATAGCGTGGCTCGCACCGCCTTGCGGCAGCAATCGATGGCGCGGCGATGCAGCGCGTCCGCAATCGGCGGCCCGTTCTTCAGCAGCCGCAGCGACTCTGACATGAACTTGACCGCAAACGCGGTGGCCGCCAGGTTCCACTGTTGCGGCCCGTACTCGCTGAACTTGCCGTCCGGCGACTGCAGATTGCACCAGTAGGTGAGCGCCAGTTCCAGCCGCGCGCGCAGCGCCGCATTCGCGCGGTACTGATTCCACTTCTGCGGAGCCGTGTAGAACCACGTCAGCGTCAGGATGCTCTCCATGATGCGCGCGTTATAGGGATGGAGCTGCTTGGTCCCGCGCCACACCGAGATGTCGATGAAGCCGCGATCCGGGCCGTCGGTTTCCACCGCGTTGGCCACCTGCGCAAAATGCGACAGGGCAAACGGCATGTCGAGATCCTTGTCAGCAAAGTCAGAGGGCTTGATTCTGGACGCATCGAGCGCGGGAACCGGCGGATAAGCCGATGCCTCAGGCGCGGCAAACAACCGCGGCATGGAAAGAAACGGTACGGAGGAAGCTGCGAACAGAAATTTTCTGCGAGTGGTCATGATGGTTTCCCTGCCTGCAATTGTCTAAAGTGCGAACTAAAGGACCGTACCGTGATATCACGCGGCTCGAAAAGCTGTCAAAAAGCGGCTTAGCGGGCTGCGGCGCGTCGTTCGGATTCATCGCGCAGGGTTTTGGATGTTCTTCAGCTTGCGTAGAGATTCGCGTTCAGGAACTGGTTGCGGAACTTGCCCTGCGGGTCGTAGCGGGCTACCAGCGCCTTAAAGTCGCCCAGCCGCTGGTAGCGCGCATCCAGTTGCGCCGGGGGCACGGTGAACAGCTTGCCCCAGTGCGGGCGCATGTCAAAGGGCGCGAGCGCGGCCTCAATCCGGGGCAGAATCGTGCGCACGACCGGCCACTCCGGCTTCCAGGTAAAGTGAATGGCGAGCGTCTCGCGCTGATAGGCGGTGCTCATCCACAGGTGGTCGGGCGCCACGGTGCGCAGCTCGGTGACGAACAGGTGCGGCGTGATCAGGTCGCGCAGTTTTTCAACGGCCAGAATGGCGTCAAAGCCGTGCTCGTAGGGGACCAGGTACTCGGTCTGCAGCTCGTGTCCGCTGGAGGGCGTTTGGCCGATGCGGAAGTGCGGCAGCCGGTCATACCAGGGGCCGGGAATGCCCTGCTGGTCGGTGCAGCTTTCGGCCGGGTGGCCGGCGATGGGATGCAGCTTTTCCTTGGCGAGCGTGGCGTTGTAAAAAAGCTGCGGCCAGTGGATCAATTCGCCGGGGCTGGAGAGCCGCTTCTTGATCCAGACCTGGGTGGCGCGATGCTGCTGCCAGTCGGTAAACAGGCTTACGCTGTAGCCGCTGCCGAAGATGCCGTCGATGTTGTGGCGCAGCTCGTCGAAGTCGAGATTCTGGTAAACCGACTGCGCCACCAGGTAGGCGGGCTGCACATCGAGCGTGACGCGGGTGACCACGCCCAGCGCGCCGAGGCCGACCACCGCGCCGAGAAACTGGTCGCCGTCCTTGTCGCGCGACAGGGTGGCCAGGTTGCCGTCCGCAGTCACAAATTCAAGGGCGGTGACCGGCGTGGCCAGGTTGCCGTTGCGCAGTCCCGAGCCGTGGGTGGCCGTGGAGCAGGCGCCGATGACGGTGACGCCGGGCAGCGAAGCCAGATTGTGCAGCGCATGGCCGCGCTGGGTGAGCCAGGGCGCAAGCAGGCTGTAGGTAACGCCTCCGCCCACAGTTACGGTTCGCGCGGCTTCATCGACCGTCATCTCGTTGAGGCGTTCAAGGGAGATCTGCTCATAGCGGCTGTCGGCAATGGAGTTGAAGGAATGGCGCGAGCCCAGCGCGCGCAGCTTGGCGCTGGACTTGACCAGCTTCTGCAGCTCGTCCACGTTGGCCGGGGTCTGCAGGTTGCCGGTGCTGTAGGTCAGGTTGCCGGACCAGTTGGTGCGATGGCTGGCCGTCTCCGCGGCTGCGCCTGGGTGCGGCAACATGCTGGCGGCCACAAAGGCTCCGGTGGTCTTCAGAAACTCGCGCTTATCCAATTTGTCCTCCACTGCATTCTGCGGGTGCTGCACCTGCGGGGTCTGCGCAGCCACTTCCGGGCGTTTGCTACGCGACAGGGTGGCGCAGCGAATCCGGGACAGGATAGATGCATCGCGCCGTGGCGGGCAACTGCGGGCCGGCGACGCCCGCGCGAAAATGAATAACCGGCTTTAGCGCGAACGGCGTGCGATGAAGCCGTCCACGGACCAGCGATTGTGCGCCGCGAATGCCAGCAGGAGTGAAAACACCAGGGCGTAGGTCAATTGCAGGCCGGCCACCGGCCAGTCCTGCACCAGCGCGACGCCGAAGGTAAGCACGGCCATGAGAAGCGCTCCGGCGATCAGCGCCAGCCGCGTGGCCGCTCCCAGCAGAATGAGCAGGCCGATCGCCGACTCCGCCCACGGCAGCGCGTAGGCAAAGGTATGGACGAGTACCGCGGGCAGCGGGGCGTCGGCAAACTGTTTCATCAGATGCGCGGCGAAGATTCCCTGGCCCGCAGCAAGACGCGCGATTCCATGCAGCGCGATGTTGATTCCCAGGGTGACACGCAGCAGGGCGTAGGCAATCTGACGGTCGATAAGGGTCTGGGATCTTTCGGTCATCTGCATTCCGATATCCATTTCGGTCTCCAGTGCGGCAATTTGGGACGCGTTGCGCTTGCGCGGTCTCTCGAAAAACCCGCTGCATCCTTTTGACGTTCGCTGCGCGGATTTCAGGGTAAACGAGGGCGCGCTGCTCATTTTGCCCGATCATTTCGCGGAAGCACGGGCGCGGCGGCTGCATTCGTACCCTGTTGCGAAGCAGGAAGGATGCGCGGCTGGCGGTTCCATGGCCTACTCTTGACCTATGACTGATCGGGAACTTGTGGCGCGGATTGCGCGCTCGGCCGGCGGCAAGGCCGGATACAAGCAACTGGTGCGCGAGCTGGGCCTGGGCGGCGGCCGCGAGCGGCGTCTGTTGCTGGAGCACCTTGCCCGGCTGACGGCCAGCGGCCAACTGGCCAAGGTCGATCGCGAGGTGTGGGGGATTCCGCGCGCAGCGGGCCCGCCGGGAACGGGCACACGCGACAATCTGGCCGCCGGAAAGCTGGACCTGCATCGCGACGGCTTTGGCTTTGTGCGGCCGAATGCGCGGCAGGCTTCAGGACAGGTATTCGGGCAAGAAGATATTTTCATTCCGCCCAACGAGATCAACGGCGCGATGCAGGGCGACCAGGTGCTGGTGGAGTTCGATCCACCCAAGGCCGACGGACGCCGCCAGGGCCGGATCGCGCGCGTCATCGAGCGCCGCAATCCTACGGTTGTGGGCGTGTTTCATTCCGCGCGGTCGGATCGCGAGCAGGGCCACCGCGTGATTCCCTTCGACGAGCGCATGACGCAGCATATTCTCATCCCGCCCGGCGCGGAGATTCCCGCTGAAGCTGAAGCGGCCACGCCGGATCGGGTGCTGGGCAGCGAGGCAATGGCTCGAAAGCAGCGCGTTTATAGCGGCGGACAGGACCTGGAAGGCCAAGTTGTGGATGTGGAGATTACGAGCTGGCCTACGCCGACGCGGCCGCCCGTGGGCCGCGTGATCGAGGTGCTCGGCGATCCGGATGACTTTGGCGTGGATGTGGAAATGATGATCCGCAAGCATCAGTTGCCGCGGGTCTTTCCTGAGAATGTATTGGCCGAAGCGCGTAACGTTGCCCATCTTGACCCGGATGAAGCGGCGCAGCGCCGCGATTTTCGTGGGCTGCCGATTGTGACCATCGACGGCGAGACGGCGAAGGATTTTGACGATGCGGTGCTGGTGCGCGAGCTGCCCGATGGCGGTTATGAATTGCAGGTGCACATTGCAGATGTGGCCGAGTATGTGCGCGCCGGCTCTGATCTCGATCTGGAAGCGCGCCTGCGCGGCACCAGCGTGTACTTTCCCGATCGCGCCATTCCCATGCTGCCGCAGGAACTGTCGACGGACATCTGCAGCCTGCGCCCAGATGAAGACCGGTTGGTGCTGAGTTGCGTGATGCAACTCGACAGTTCGGGCCGCATTGCAAGCTACGAGATTGTCGAAGGCGTCATCCGCTCGGCGGCGCGCATGACGTACACCGCGGTTCACGCGATTCTTGAGGGCGCCGCCAACGGGCCAGAGGCAAGCGGGCCAGACGCCAGCGAATCTGATGCAAGCGGGTTTGACGCGGAAACACGGCAGCGCTTTGAACGAATGAAAAAGCTCGCCGTGCTGATGAACAAGCGCCGCCAGCAGCGCGGGTCCATCGATTTCGATCTGCCGGAGCCGGTGATCGAGTTCGATGAGCAGGGCCAGATGCGCGGTGTGACGCGCGCCGAGCGCACCTGGGCCAATCGGCTCATTGAGGAATTTATGCTGGCGGCCAACGAGTGCGTGGCCACGTGGATGGAAGACCTGGGCGTGCCGTCGATCTATCGCATCCACGAGAAGCCTGAAGCGCGCCGCGTGGTGCAGTTCGAAGAGCTGGCGGCGAGCTTTGGCTATTCTCTCGGTCTGGGACCGCTGCCGGTCAAACGAATTCAGACGCGCGGCGACCGTCGTGACGCGCAGGCGCGCGGACGCAAGCCGCGTGAGCTTGAGGTGCCTGAAGACATCGCCGTAACGCCGAAGATGTATCAAAAGCTGGCGGCGCGCATTGAGGGCAAGCCGGAAGAGCGCATCCTGAGCTACCTGATGCTGCGCTCGCTGCGCCAGGCGCGCTACTCGGAGATCAACGAGGGCCACTTTGCGCTGGCCGCTCCCACCTACACGCACTTCACGTCGCCCATCCGCCGCTATCCCGACCTGATTGTGCATCGCATTGCCAAGACGCTGCTGCGGGCCGGCGTGAAGGCGATCGGCGAGGTTCCCGAGGGCCGCCACAGCTCGCCGTGGACGCATCCGCATGAGGGCATTCCGCACGCATCGCCCGCGCCGCATGTTGCAGCGGCGAAACGGCGCAGCGCCCTCGATACATTTGCAGAGGACCCGCCGATTCCCGAGCCCGAGCTGGCGCAGATTGCCGCGGAGTGCAGCCAGAACGAGCGGCGCTCCGCCGAGGCCGAGCGTGAACTGGTGGAGTGGAAGAAAGTCCGGTTCATGCAGGACCGGGTGGGCGAGGAGTTCGCGGGGCTGGTTCTCAATCCCACCAAGTTCGGGCTGTTTGTGGAGCTGACGGATTTGTTTGTCGAAGGGCTGGTGCCCATTGACTCGTTGCGCGACGACCGCTACACGTGGCGCGAGAACACGCACGAGATTGTGGGCGAGCGCAGTGGACGGCGCTTCCGGGCCGGCGACCGCGTCCAGGTGATTCTGGACCGCATTCTGGCGCAGGAGCGCAGGCTGCAGTTTTCCATTGTGGAAGAGGGAATTCCGTTGACCGGCAAAGCCCCCAGGCCGGCACAGAAACGCGGAAAAGCGAAAAAGCGGGACAGCGCCGCGCCGGGAGCAAAACGCCCGGCAAAGCGGATGGGCCGGAAGGGCAAGCGGCGCTGAAGTCCTTCCGGTCTCAGCGCCACGCGCAAATTCCTGGACTTAAGCTCCCGCCTGCTGCGCGGCGAATTTGCCGATTACGGGAATCATGAAACGCTCTCCCTTGAGAGCCTTGAGCACGGCCATGATCCACACCACAAAAAGCGCGAGACCGGCAATGAGGAAAACGATCTGCCCGAGGATGGGAACAATGTTGACAAAACTGATCGCGAAGAAGGCGATGCCCAGGAAGATGGACTGCCAGGAGTGAAAGCGCACAAGCGGGTTTTTGTTATAGGGCTCGACGATCAGGAAGATGATCGCGGGAATAATGGTGACGTAGGCCAGGGCTCCGGCGGCATTGGTCGACAGGCCAGATTGAACCGGCTCGGACGGCGTGGGTTGCATCTGCGGATAGTCGGACACGGTAACTCCTTCAGATTGGGTTCAGACCATAGTGGTGAATCTCCCGGTTGCGTTACAGCGTTGAAAGATCGGGACGCATGGAGTGCCGGCGGTGAGCTGCTACGGTCAGGCAGCGGAGTGCAGGAATTTGCCATGCGGCGGCCCATTCACGGGCTCTAGCTATTGGCCTGTTTCTCGGCCAAATCTCCCACGAGCGGCAGTTTGATGCGCTTGCCGTTGAATGCATTGATCAACACAATCAGCCAAATAACGAAAAAGGCCAGCTCGACGAGCGGCATGGCGAACCACATGGTCCATCCCAGAAACGGCAGCATGCGCAGGATGAGGGTGGCCACATCCACCACGATCCATGCAATAGCCAGAAAGATGGATTGCCAGGCGTGAAAGCGCACCAGTGGATTGCGGTTGAACGGTTCCAGGAGCAGGAAGATGATCGCCGGGATGATGGTGACGTAGGCCAGCCCGGAGGCGGCGCTATCGCTCAAGCCGGACTGGGAAGCTTCAACAGCCATGGGATCTCCTTTGGCTTTCAGAGCAGAGGCGGAGACTTCACGCTGAAAAGTAAAAGTTTCGGGGGCCCGGCAAAAGATCGGCGTGAAATTGAAGTTAGATAAAGGAAACCCCGGAGACTGCCGGTTGTCAAGCGGGTTTTTCGAGCCGGGGCGGTAAATTGCTCTCAATCCGCGCGAAGACCGCGGCTGGCTCTTCGATCCAATACAATGGCTTCTGGGAGTGAAAGAATGGCGCACACGGTTTTTTGCGTTCGCTTCAAAAAGGAAATGGAAGGCCTGGACGAGCCGCCCTTCGACTCGGAGTTCGGGCAGAAGATCTACAAGAACGTCTCCAAGGCGGCCTGGGGCGAATGGGTAGACAGGCAGAAGATGCTGCTCAACGAATATCGCCTGCAGCCCTGGACGCAGCAGGCGCAGCAGTTCCTTGTGGAGCAGATGGAGGAGTTCTTCTTTGGCTCGGGCTCGGGGTTGCCGACGGAATATGTTCCGCCTTCGCACTAAGACAGGCGCCCCTTAATTGGGCTGCGCCGGTGTAAACTAAAAAGACCCTAAAAGGCCGGCTCGCTCCGAGTCGGCCACCTTGTGTCGGGACGTGGCTCAGCCTGGTAGAGCACTCGCTTGGGGTGCGAGGGGTCGGCAGTTCAAATCTGCCCGTCCCGACCATTATTAGAATCAACAAGTTAACGAATCTTGACTCCTTGACTAACATCCTAAGCGAGGGGTCTATTTCTTGCAAGAATCTTCGCCTTTCCCGCCCTCGCAATCTGCCCTCTCTAAAGTTGCCCCTGCTCTCGTGAATCCCGCAAATCCGATGCGAACGCCCGATTCCGGAAGGTATATGAATGGTAAGAAAATATTTTTGCTATTCGACTTAAGTTCACCAACTTGCGGTATATGATCTTTGCGTAATGGCGATAGTCACGCTGCAGGGTTATAAATGCGAACGATGCGACCACGAATGGAGGCCGCGCATGAATGGCGCTGTCATACCGCGAGTCTGCCCTCGCTGCAAGAGCCCTTATTGGAACACTCCACGGCAAAAGCCTAAGCAGAAGGCCAAAAGGAGAAGCGCATAGTGGTCAGCAAGAAAATCAAAACGGACAGCCCTGGAAGCCGCAAGAAGTCGAAGCGTGCAACCCTTCAAGCAGAACCACTGAGCGAAATTGTTTCGGACGGACGACCTACCGACACTGAGGTGGAAGCCTATGAATACATCCGTCAGCAGTTGCGCGATTTGAATTGGGTAGTGAAAGACCCAAGCCGGTCTCCAGAGGGGCAGGTGTGGACCCAGAATCAATGCCTTGCTCACCCGAAAATGAAGGCTGCCTTCGGACGGAAACGTCCAGAGAACGTGGTCAAACTGTCCGAAAAACTTTTGTGGGTGATTGAGGCCAAGCGTTCTAGAAAACAGCTTGATGTGGCAGTTGAAGAAGCCATCGAATACTACGCCGCGAAAATCAATGCGCTTCCTGGCAATGTGCGTGCAGTCTTGGCCACCGGGATAGCTGGTACTGAAGAGAGCGGCTACCTGATGCGGACGAAATTCGCATAGACGGGAAATGGCACACCGTCACGATCAACAAACAAGATGCAACTGGCCTTCTCTCCCCCGCCGATGTTCGCGTTCTCCTTGATACAAACGGCGCGGACGTTCACGAGTTTGCTCCATCACCTTGGCTTTTCGTTCATGCTGCCGAGAGGATCAATGAGATTCTGCACAAGGGCGGAATCAATAAGAACGACCGAGCTAAAACGATTGCAGCCCTCTTGCTTTCAGTAATTCACGAGCCACCGAATTTGGAAACCGCACTGCCCGTTCTCATCGGGGAGATAAATACGCGCAGTGAATCTGAGTTGAGGGCCAACGGCAAACCAGAATTTGCGCCGTTCGTCAAAATCCTTCCACCAACGAACACCACGAATCACGTCAACTTCAAAGCTGCACTCGTTAAGACCATCCTCGCGTTACAGAACCTGAATATCAGGTCAGCCATGAACTCAAGCACTGATGTGCTTGGGCAGTTTTACGAGGTCTTTCTGAAGTATGGCAATGGCGCGAAGGAGATTGGGATCGTGCTCACGCCCCGCCACGTAACCCGATTCGCGGTGGAGGCACTGGGTGTTGGCCCAACGGACCTTGTTCTTGACCCCGCTTGCGGCACTGGTGGATTCTTAGTTGCCGCTTTCGATTACGTCCGCCGAAATTGCACACCCACGCAACTTGACCGCTTCAAACAGTACAACTTGTTCGGAATCGAGCAAGAGTCGTATGTCGCAGTTCTCGCCATCGTGAACATGATCTTTCGGGGAGACGGCAAGCACAACATCACGGAAGGGAACTGCTTCACAACTTTCATCGAACCTCGGACAATTAAGGGCCACGCCTCGGGTCAATTCTCCGAGCAGGCGGCGGAAACGGGAAGTGAGCCGATTACGCGCGTGCTGATGAATCCGCCTTTCGCTCAAGGCGGCAAGGAATACCGTTTCGTATCGCGCGCTCTGTCATTGATGGCGGATGGTGGTCTGCTCTTCAGTCTGCTTCCCCTCGATTCGATGTTCGGCGCGCACGAAGAGAAGGTGTGGCGCTCAGAGGAACTGCTCAGAAAAAATACACTTCTTGCGGTGGTCACACTGCCTGACGAACTGTTTTACCCAGCGGCTCTGAAGCAGGTTGTAGGTGTTGTCATCAAGAAGGGAGTGCCCCAGCCCAAACAACAGTCCGTCCTGTGGGCTCGCATCGTCAACGATGGCTACCTGAAGCTAAAGTCCAAGCGCCTGCCCGGTTCCGAGATGAAGCCGCCGCGCAAAGCGCCCAATGACATGCCGTCAGTCTTGCCGCTGCTGAGAAACTTCATCAATAATCCACAAGCTGTTGACGCGAATATCCCTATGATTTGCAAAACTACTCCGATTGATTTTGATGATCCCCTTTTGGAATTGCTTCCGGAAGTATATTTAGACAGCGCACCCATTTCCAAAAAGGAGATTCAAAGGGCAGCAGACGACCTCGCCAGAGAAACTGCGTCCTTTCTCATCAGGTTCCGCAAGGAAACGCTTGTGGAGGCTCTCGATGCCGAAGATTGAGCAACTATTCAAGCTGCACACCGCCGTAGCCTCGGGGTTTGTGAACTACGCCCCTGGCGACATCGCCTACATAACGAACGGATTCAGCAACAATGGCGTTGTTGGTTTCGTGAAGCCGAAGTCATCGGATAGTGTCTATCGGTTCACAGGGCTTGCTGTGTCTGCGTTTGGCGAGGCCACTGTGCAGATTCCGCCCTTTATCGCACGTGGCAACGGTGGCAGCGGATTGGTTGTTTTAGAGCCGCTCAAGACAATGACGGCAGACCAACTTGGGTATGTTGCCGCGCACTTCAATACTCAGATACGCTGGAGATTCTCGTGGTCGAGGATGGCGACCGTTGATCGCCTGAAGGCGCTGGAAATTCCTCGCCTTAACTCCCGGCTTGTTCGCTATCAAATCCGCCCGCTGCTCCCCGCACGCGCAGAAGTGACGAATCCTTCCTGGAAGCCGCAGTTCAGGGAATTTCCGCTCGATAGCCTTTTCAGGTTGGAAGCCGGTGATTACTACAATGCAAGTGATTTGCCAGAGGGAGACATCCCCTTGGTTTCATGTGGAGACCGGAACAACGGGATCATGGGCTTCGTGAAGGTGCCAGAGACCAAGACCTATTGCAATAAGCTGACCATCTCATTTAACGGAATGGATACGCTGACCACCAAGTATCATCCGTATCGGTTTGCGGCGAAAGATGATGTTGCAATCTGTTCGCCACGCAATCCCCTGAAGTTGGCGACGCTGTTCTTTGTCCAGTTGATGATGGGACGTGAAAAATGGAGATATAACTACTATCGGAAGTGCTTCATGGAGAAACTCAAGAGGCAGACCGTCGCCCTCCCCGCGAAAAACCGGCGAATCGATGAAAGCACGATTGAAGCTATTGTCGGCTCTTCCCCATATTGGTCGTTCTTGGAAAAGCGGTTCACACAGGGATAGGACCGCCGCGAGCAAGTCAGAAGTTTGCTGGTGCGTAGTGGTAAAGCGTCTCTCGGCTGATGCCAAACTCGCGGGCAGTGCGGCTTTCTTTTCACCCGCTGCCACACGTGTGCGGAGTTGCGTGATACGCTCCGGGGTCAATGACGGCTTCCGGCCCTTGTAAACCCCCGCTTTCTTCGCTAGGGTGATGCCCTCACGCTGACGCTCACGGATAAGGGAACGCTCAAATTCTGCGAACGCACCCATTACGCTCAGGAGCAGCTTGGACATTGCATTGTCTTCGGTCGTGAACGTCAAGTGCTCTTTGGCAAACTCCACCACAACGCCCCGCTCCGTCAGCCCCAACACGATTTTGTGGAGGTCATCAAGGTTGCGGGCTAGGCGGTCCATGCTGTGAACCACCAGCACGTCACCATCCCGCAAGTATTCCAGCGCCGCTTGCAACTGAGGGCGCTTTGTGTCCTTGCCGCTCGCCCTGTCCACAAACCGCTTGTCCAACTGGACACCATCAAGCTGCCGCGATTCATTCTGGTCCAGAGTTGAAACCCGCACATATCCTTCACCACGCGCCGTACCGCTAAACCACTCATTTTTATTTACTGGTTCTTAAGGGCGTAAACATGCGGACCAATTGTCCGCCGCGCAATCCGTAATCAGGCGTAATTAACGTCAATCAAGACGGATGCTGAAACGGTACGGATCGAACAACTCATTTAAAATGAGCGAGATGGGCACTGTGCCCATATTTGTGCCCCAACGGCGGGTTATTGAACGCCAGAGACGACCATAGTCGCTGTAAGACATTGAAAATACAATATTTAGGATGGTGCCGGGAGGGGGGAGTTGAACCCCCACGAAGTTGCCTTCGACGGATTTTGAGTCCCTATCTTGAGACTTCTAAGTTCTGTATTTACCTGATGTATAAGCCGGTTAGCTGTTGCTACGGTGCGGTTCTATGCGGTCCTGTGAGGTGCTTTTCTGAGTGTTTGGTCATAGTTTGGGCATAGTTCTGCAGATCAATAAATGCGGCGAGGTCTCTTTTGGGGGATCGGAATGGCTAAACTCGCTATCAAGACCAACCTAGACCGAATTCGGGAAAGGTGCAAGTCTTCACAGTTTGATTTTCCCGGCTCGATTGACTCAGGCCAGCTGCCTGCCAATCTCAATGCCCATTAGAACTGCAGTCAGCTCCGGTTCGGACTGCACGAGTGCTGCGGAGATGTGCAAGATTTGATTGCGCGGTGTCTAAATTAGCAGCCCTTATGAAAGGAATCCGCCCTTTGAAAGCTGCGAGGGTTTTGATTTTGCTCTGTCTGTTGAACGTGACCTCGTGCCACCGTGGGCACACATTCAGTCCACCCCCGGGACCCCCGGTTGCTGGGTTTCGCGAGACGGCCAGTCATCGCGGCGAACTTCCCGCGTTTCCGTTATCTCGGCATGAGGGTATGCCTGAGACCGTTGACGTGTGGCTTCACGTGACTCCTCAGGGCGGAGTGATTGATGCGAAAGCCGTTGACCCGGTCTCAATCCCGGCTGAGGTCCGGAGTGCCGCTCTTGGGTTGCGCTATAAACCATTTACACGCGATGGCGTTCCCACCGAAGCCTGGGTGCAAGATACGTTTTCATTGACAGCCGCTGAAAAACACCCCTTGCTGACAATGCCCTTTCCTCAGATTTCCGACCCCAAGGAAATCTTCATCCAGCTGTCTCGCTCTGGGTGTTATGGCTCCTGCCCGTCCTACAGCGTAACGATCCGAGGCGATGGAGCAGTCAGCTTTAAAGGCTCCCGCTTCGTATCCATTCCTGGAACACATACAGCTCAGATCTCTGAATCAGAGGTCTCGACTCTCTTAAATCGATTCCGGTCCGCGAATTTCCTAGCACTCAGCAATGAGTATCGCGCGGGGGTTACGGACAATCCAACATACTGCCTCAAGCTGAAGCTTGGTGGAAAGACGAAAGTTGTTGAAGACTATGTCGGTGCATGGGTTGGCATGCCCGCAACCGTTACAGAGCTTGAAGACGCGGTGGACCAGGCTGCGGACTCGGCCAGATGGGTTAGTTCAAGTCCTGGCACTCTGGCTGCGATGCAGGAAGCTGGCATCGCTCTAGGTTCGGCGGATTCCACGCAGATATTGCGCAAATCCGTTTTGGCCGGCGATTTGGTGACCGTTCGTTCTTTGCTTTCCGCAGACACTCCAGTAAACCCAACTGCAAACACATCGGATAAAGGTGCCAAAACGTATTTTGCGGAATATCCCGCCGCGACGTTGCCCGAACTCGCCGTCGAGTCGCGCAATGATCGCAATCGCTTAGATATGCTGAAGACTGTCTTCAATTCTCTCGCGGTACTAGCCGACCAAGCTGGTAAGCAACGGGCACTAGCTCGGGCAGTGGAAGCAGGACGCCTCGATCTTGCTCTCACGCTCATCAAAGAGGGAGCCGATCCCAGCGCCCGATTCACTGGTGAGTATGCGGATCAAGAGCAGAATGAATCCTATCTTTCTCTCGCCGCAGCTTCTGGAGTCTGGAGCATGATTGACGACGCTCTTTCACGACCACACGACATTCACGCTGTCGATAGCAACGGGCGCACAGCTCTTGTCAATCTCGTCTACAACGCACCGCAGAAAGAGGACATATTTCCATTGGTTGATCGCTTGCTTGCCGCGGGTGCAAGTCAGTCCGAACTCGATCGCATCCTCCTAGATATCTGCCAGGCGAACTGGATTCCTGGTCTCGTCGCCCGCGGCGGTAATATCAATGCCCGCGATTCCAAAGGCAATACTCCGCTCTTTCAATCCTGTTCGCTCGATGGAGTGCAGGCCATGCTAGACGCGGGGGCCGACCCTACATTCCACAATGTCGATGGGAAAACTGCCGTTCAGGCCACTTATCCACCTGAGGATGGCAAGGAAGACTCCCGGGCGGCACTCATCCGCCATTTCATGGCTGAACATTCGCAATTGAAATCTCGATGACCGGTGTCCTGCAATCGCAGGCGGACTTGATAGCGGTTGGGGCCTATGCAAAATATGCGATTGTATCGTATATTTTGCATATGTGGATTTCACGCGCTGTCGAGCCTCGTCTGCAACGTTCCGCCAAGACCCGGCCGGTAATTGTCTTAACCGGTGCACGCCAGACAGGCAAAACCTCCACCTTCGTGCGTCTCTTCCCGAACCATTCCTTTGTGTCCCTCGACCTTCCCACGGAAGCCGAGCAAGCGGAAAAGGAGCCACGAAGCTTTCTTCAGCGCCATCCCCCGCCAGTAATTATCGATGAAGTGCAATACGCCCCTGGTCTCTTTCGCCATCTCAAGGCGGAAGTCGATGCCAAGCGCACCAGCAACGGACAGTTTCTCCTTACTGGATCGCAAAAATTCACTCTGATGAAGAACGTTTCGGAATCGCTGGCGGGCCGCGCGGATATTGTGGAACTCGAAACGCTTTCGTTTGCCGAGATTCGCGCGGCCTTACCAAAAACCCGAGTCGAGACGGCCATCGTGCGCGGTGGATTTCCGGAACTGTATGCGAATCCCGACATCGATCTGGTTCCTTTTTACAATTCCTACCTGGCCACCTATCTTGAGCGCGACATACGCCTGCTAACTAACGTAGGCAGTTTGCGGGACTTCGAGAGATTCGTGCGAGCGTGCGCGCTGCGTTCCGCGAACCTTTTGAACAAGGCTGACCTGGCGCGAGACGTGGGCATTGCCCCGTCAACAGCGAACCATTGGCTATCAATGTTGGAGGCCTCCGGCCAAATCGTTCTACTTGAGCCGTGGTTCTCGAACCGCACCAAGTCCATCGTCAAGAGTCCAAAACTTTATCTTGCCGATACCGGACTCCTCTGTGCGTTGCTCAATATTCGCTCCGAAGAAGATCTTCGGCAGTCGCCAGCGGCTGGCGCTGTATGGGAAACGTTTGTCTTCGCACAGCTCCGAGACCGTGAGCGGCTCGCCGGCCGAGTCGGCAGCCTGTTCTTTTGGCGTGACCGAACACGCGAAGTGGATTTCGTGGTGGATGCGGGCGGACGCCTCGAACTCTTCGAATCAAAGTGGACCGAGTTGCCGGACGCCGGCGACACCGTGAATCTGGAATTCGTGCGGAACATCGTGGGCAAAGCAAAGGTGACTGGCGGTGCCGTCGTTTCGCGAACACCGAACAGTTTTCCGTTCTCGAACGGCTTTCGCGCATTGCCTGTAACTGAACTCGGATAGGCATCTCATGGTTAACGCAGCCACAGCAAAATAAATCCTTGTCGTCGCACGACACAATAAACTTGGCAACAGCCCGGAACAATCACCTCCTGAACGGTGTCTAATCAAATAGATACATCACTTTCGAGTATCGCTAACCCTAGTTCGGGTGTGGACCTTTGGGGATGGGTGTATGTTGGTCCGTTCTCCTGCTTTACGAGGCCATCAATGATGAGCGGCAGATCTAGTGCTGGGAAGAAAACCACTTATCCGAAAGCCTCTACCACCATCTGTCCGTTGCTGCTCCTTTTGCTTGCGACATCGCCTGCTTTAGCCATTAGAGTGCCTCCGGGTATGGACACCTGCCCATCGCTGAACGTCTGCCTTCAATTGCTCAACACCGTGGTACCTACAACCGACGATGGCGAAGGAAGCAACAGTGAGGTGCTAGCCAGGGACTTGAGCCGCTTTGGGGATGCCGCCAAGCGTGAACTCCTCAACCGTGCGGTCGGCAATCAACCTGGCTGGCGTAATGTGGCAAGCGCCATTCTGTCCGATTGGCCGTCATGGGATTCATCCGATGTCCCTGCATTGAGGAAGGCTCTGCGAATGGATCCCGGCGGATGGGTAGGCCGCCCTTTGGGTCGAATTGCCTCTCCGGAAGCGATCGAGGCGCTCGTCGAGGACCTTCCTCGAGGCGAAGAGAATCAGACCGATTTCGCTCTCTCGCACCTTGGCGCTCGCGCGATCCCGTACCTGTTTCCATTGCTTAGGAACGATACGAGCGCAGCGTCAGCAGCCCACGTGATCTCCTCAATGGACCCCCTCCCGTTGTCCTACGCGACTGGATGGGTCACTATTGCACTTGATCCAAACGCGGAATTCGAAGAGCGCATTGCGGCACTCCGTGGAATCGCGGCACTGGGGCCGAACGCAAAACCGGCGTGCGCGGATCTTCACAAACTGCTGGGAGCTCCCGAGACCGGTCTGCGTCGTGAAGCAGCGATCGCACTCCATGCGGTTCACGATCCCTCAGTGATTGTGGAATTGGCCCAACAATGCCGGCCCCATGCAGAAACTCACGACTCTCTTGCAATCGATGCAGTGGTCTGTCTTCGTGACATCGCCGATTTCGGCAGCGACGGGCGCGGCGCAGGCCCGCATGTCCTACCTTTCCTCAGTTCAAAAAACGGGGCCGAGCAGGCTTACGGGATTCTCGCCCTCGGTCTCATTGGATACAACGATGCTTCAACCACAATCGAAGCAGCCCTTCGCTCACCGGACTGGCGCATCGTCAATGCCGCAGTGTGGAGTCTCGGCTGGCTCGGCGATGGCAAGGCTATTCCGCAGTTGGATGCTATTGCGTCCTCTTACTGGCTTCCTGAAGTCCGCCAGAACGCGAAGCGGTCCGCCGAAGCGATTCGCTCTCCTACCGGCCGCCTCGACACTGCAGCGTGGAAAGTTCGAGACCACGGCGTTCCTCGCGATCCCTTCTGGTTTGTCACCGATGGATTTCCCCGAAGGAATCTCGAATGCAAAGCAAATCGGTGGCGTTGGAAGGGTGCGGAATTCAAACTCGCGCATCCTCCAGGCAGAACTAGCTCCCTTCGATTTCGCAAAGAGCCGATGTTTGGCGAACTTGTCGGTACCGACAACGGCGAGTGGGGAGGACAACTCGCATGGCTCCCTTACAAAGGACAATCCGAGATCCTACTCCGAGACAATGTGGCCGGCATGGACTATGAATCCGATGGCGACATTGGAGCCGTTGTCTACTTGGGCCTGGCCCACATGAGTTTCAACTTTGGATACGTCCTAAAGGTCAGCCTTGCCTCCAATGGGAGTTGGAACGAAAGCGAAATTGCACGGCTGCCAGGAGAGCCAGTCGCATGGAGCACCATTGGGACGGAACTGTTCGCTGTCGAGGCAAACAACCGCGTCGTTGTCTTCTCCACAAAAGATGGAATCTTGGGCCTCGCGAGCTGCGCCGCGGACCAATAAGGCGTGCCCCTTTCCTGCGGGACGCCTTGAAAATGACATTCCCGGAATAGCTGAATATAAGCCGAGGCTCTGAGGCCGGTGTCAAGGCTCTACGACCGCGTACGCGGCGCGCGCAGCGCGGCCTTGACACCGGCCGGGCCTCGGCTACTCTCTGGCTATCCGGGAATGTCATTTGTCTCTTCAGAACAAGTCTGCGAACGTCGCTCTCAGGACGATGGGCTTACCGGGTGCGGTTTTTGCCGGTCGGCGAGGCGCTTTGCAATGACCGCTTTTGTAGCTTCGTGCTTGGATTCTCGCACCTGGTGAGTCAGGTTGTTGTACCAGTCTGCGCTCATCTTTTCGCCATAAATGACGGGTGCCAGAGCGTTCATGAGCAAGAGCTCTACCCCAACCAGTTCGACCATCAAATCTTCGTTGGAGAGTCTCTCCGTGGCCCCGTTTGCTTCCCTGAGCAATACCTCTCGGGCCCATTCTCCAATGGCTTTTCCGCTACTTTGTGAGGCCTGCACAATTGAATCAAATTCCTCCGAAGTGAGTTTTGTACTCACCGAGAAGGCGCGGCGGTCGCGTCCCTTTAATCGGCTTCCCAAAGGATGTTGTGTATCGCTCAAGAGTGACATCTTGCCTCCGTTTCCAGATGTAAACGTCGGTATCTCGGCAGATACCGTTCTTGCGCAAATTGCCTGTTTTCAGCCTGTTTCCAATTGGAACCCGAGGTTCCTTGGCAGCAACCTTTCAGGGGTGATTGCATGAAAGCGCTCGTGGCTCTGGCCCAGTGCGCTACGGTCTCCGCAAGGAGGAACCTGCATGCAGTCATACCCGGGATGCGATGCACACAAGCACTACTCGGTCTTCGTCGCCGTCGATGAGTGTGGCCGCGCTTCAAAACCGGTCCGCATCGAGCACAACGTGGCGGCGTATCGCCACTATCTCGATACGCTGGACACACACACCACGGCGGCGTCTGCCGCAATATCAACCGTTACCTCAAGTGGGCCTTCGTCGAAGCCGCCAATTGCGCCGCCCATCTGCGCACGCAACGCGAAGGCCACATCGGTCTGCTTTATCAACGTCTCGCACCCAGCAAGGGCCACGGCCGCGCCATCGTCGCCGTTGCCCGCCATCTGGCCGAGGCAAGCTATTGGATGCTGCTGAAGCGAGAACCCTATCGCCCGCCGCGCATCCACAACCCTTCGTCCAAGTTCGGGCAAGCGCGAGACACTTCTGACTGCACCGAAGTCTCGGGGTGAATGCGAAGCCCGATTCAAAGAATGCTCATGCCGGATTTCACGGCGAATATATGGCTTGCGGACGAACCCGATTCGCACGAGCGAAGCTGGACGAAAACTAAACCACGGAGGCTTCCCTAAGCTGCATCGCAGCCGCAAACAAAAGGCGCTGCTAAAGAAAAAACTTCGTATTCGTAACCCGTCGTAGCACCTCGACCCACACGATCATCCCGTGCGGCTAAGAAGCCGTCGCCTCTCAGCCCACCAACCACCGCCAGGCCAAAAAGAAAAGACCAAAAACAGGCTTGACTCAGAGAGCGCTTTCATACATGGAGTGTCGAGATAAAGCCGGTGCGCAGCACCGTGCACTTAAAGCTCGCCATATTCGAGCACCAAAGCGTCCCATGTGCTCGCAACTTCCGGCGATTGCCACGCACGCCGGAATAGACTCTGAATCGTCTTCCAGTCCTGGATTGGAAAGCTGAAACTAATTCCGTTCTCCCGCGATGCGAAAGAGACGCCCCGTTCCTCGGTTTCCATGATCCCGGTGTATGCCATGTAATAGTAGCCCTTCCATTGGCTCATGTTCGGCTCCAGATCAAGCAGCTCAAGCATCCTCCGGAACTCAGCAATCCTTGGGTATCCGTACAACGGATAGCGCGGCATAATCGGTCCGGGAAACAGCAGCCGAGGCGTGAACTCATGGCCCTCTTCCCTAACGAGTTCAAGTCGGTATCCTCCCTCTTCAAAGGATGGCAATCCGCGCTGAATCGGGAGTTCGAAATCGTCGTCATCGGACTCCACTGGTGGCTCCTCGCGCAGCGGCTTTCTGTGAGCCGCGTAGTGGCCTCGAGCGCATACCTTCCACATAGCGGGCCAATACTGCCAGAGGGCGTCGTTTAGCTTCTCAATGTTCGGGAACTTCTCGTCGTCCAACATGGTGTAAAGATTGCGAACTGCGAGAATCGGCCTGCGTCTCTTCTGAGCGGGATTCTTCAGCATGCGAATCGTGCGATTCACGACCCGCCGAACGTCCTCTTTGGTGACCTTTTCCGGTTCCTTGAACTCATCCGTCTTCTCCGCCGGAAGAGTCTGCAAGTACATCCAATCCAGAGATACTCTCGACGGTTTGCGCGGCACGGCATGAGCCGCGAGAAATGCTTCCAGCATCTCGGCCAGGGATTCGTGCGAAAGCTGCCCCTGTTCGGTGCTCGCAAACGATTCCGCGCCCTGAGTACAGTAGTAGGCAACGAGCGTCCATTCGGCCTGCGAAAGCGTAAGCTTCGCTTCCAGCTTCTTGCGAACCTGGAGCAACGATTCAGTCGGCCGAAGCAGCAGCCCAACCACTTCGATACGGTCGTCCTTCGCGGTCTCCAGAAGTTGCTTCGCAGCTTCCGAAGTCGAGACGCTTTCCCCGGTTTTGAGTGCCATCATCTGTTTCAGTTTTTCGAGCCGTTCACGAAGCTCTTCGGAAATGCGAATCGAAATGACCGGTTGTTGCTGCGGAGATCGTTCAGCCATAAGACCCTCTCTGCTCATCGTTACAATTTGCTATTGTGTAACGATACAAATTGACTTTAGGGTCGATACTGCGGTACTGTCAAGCATGGCTCGATAGACGAGGTGCCCCTTGCGTCTTTCTTCCCCTATTCAAAACCGCCTCCTTCGCACCAGGCAAGCCGCGGAATATTTGTGTGTCAGTGAATGGAAGCTCCGCCGGCTAATTCAGGACGGAATCCTGCCCTACCTGCACGGTGGCGAGGGCGCACCCTTTTTGCTCGACATCCGGGACCTCGATGACTACATCGAAAAGAACAAGCACCGGGATACTGCGGATGATCTGAGATTGCGCCCGCTGTCATTCTCGGCCTTCGCGGACTCTTCCCGAGGGAAAGGAGGAATCGACCATGCCCCGTCCACGCGGAACCGGAAGCCTGTATCAGCAGAAAGACAGCGCGGTGTGGTGGATCAAGTACCACCGCAACGGAAGATCGTTTCGTGAATCCACCCGAACGACAGACAAGCGGAAGGCGAGTCGCGCCCTTGCCAAGCGCCTCGGAGAAATCAATACCGGCTCATTTGTCGGGCGCACTCGGAGCGTATTTGAGCGCTACGCCATCGTTTCGCAAACCGATATTGCTGATGCGCTGAGGAAACTTGAAGCAAGTTGAAAATTGAAGCCATCGAAGAAAAAAGGGTGACACCCCGGCAGATTTGACCACGTTAGATGGGACTTGTGAAGCTTCTGGGCTATGCAGACCGGCCAAGCAGGCGTCGCCATCCCTTCACGAAATAGCGGTCCCTCAGGACGCAGCTAATTGCCAATTGGTCCCACTCATATCCAACCCTTTCCGGGTAGAGGGTTTCATTCCCGCGCCGATGGTGCGGTGAATTCTTCCATCCATCTATCGGCCTCCAATACTCTTCAAACGGCATATTGGGCTCGAAGCGGTAATCCCCAACGTGAAGGCAGTACTGGCCTTGATCGTCGTCCATTTCAATTACAGGGAGGAAGATATCGACAGCAAGGAACTCATTTCTTGCAAGCTCAAAAAGCTCAGGTTCTTCAAGAACGCAAGTCAAATCAAGGACGATTGAGGCGTTGAAACTCTCAGATCGACGGGAAATTGCGACATGCTCGAAAGGTGACCCAAGCAAGAATTCCACTTCCTCCATGGGCGTTGCGTGGGGTCCAGCTAAACCAAGGCTGCCCTCGTCGTAACGATCAGCAATCCATTTGATTGTCGAGCGGATGAGGGAACTGAGAGCTTGTGTTCGGCAATTCTTCGACAAGAGCAAGACAGCCGGGGCCAATGAGATTCCCCATCGATCAGAAACGGGATGAGAGGCTCCGAGGTTTGCCTCAACAAATTTGCACAAGTACCCAGCGATCTCCTGAGCTTTTTCCTCATCTTTATGTGCATCTGCGTAAAGCCAGCCCAGAAGGCTCAGGATTTCGATAATGGTCACGCATCGAACCGGGTAGGTAACATAAGCCGCAGGATTGTTGTCGCCGATGATAATCTCATCGGGATTTAAGAATTTCCCCTGGCAGCTGGACCACAGCTGGCCTGCATAGTGTTCAAACATCGCCCGCGCGGCAGAGAGGGCCACTTCTGCAGAATCCGGGATTGGTTCCTGACTGTGTGCGGTTGCCAGCGTTGATCTAAGAAGCATAAGAGCGGTCCAAGACGCGAGGTCAATTCGGTTCTGACGTCTGCAATGGTTTGCAATTACGGCAGCCTCGAGCGAGTCGCGGAGATTTAGTGTGCTGTTGGCTGACCTGATCCAGCCACGTGAATGGCGCTCCAATTCCGAGAAGCCCAGGTCCTCGTTTTGGGAACCGAGGATCTGAAGCAATGAAATTGGGGACCCACTCAGGCTTCTTGGATCGGTGGCAAGCATCTCGACTAAAGTGTCGCGATCCCAGGTGAGAAATCCAGTTTCTCCGAGGGACGCTAGGCGTTGACCGTATTGCTGAGCGGCAAGAGCGGCGCCGCCGACTAATCTCCCAGTGGTTACAAACCTCGCAGCGCGCCGCATCTGTTTGTCAAAATTCGGGTGAGAGAGCGAATCCGTGCGGAGCATATCGATCTGGCCTCGGCAGAGATTCCACTCAGTTATTCCGATGTCTCCAGCCTTGGTCTGGAATGCGTATTGACGTAGCGAGCCGTCCTCGTTACGTTTCGCGATAAAATCTTTGCCGAATTCGAAAGACCCGTGGAGGAAATGGATGTCGAAGAAGCCATGAAGCCGCAGAAGGGCCTTGAAGGGGGCATCGAACTCGCGCTCGGTCAACGAATCAATGTAGTTTGCGATAACGTCGTCGAGCATTGAATTCCCCGCGCTTTCTTTCTATGAGGTCTTTGTAGGCTTGCTGCTGTTCTTCCGTTGGCGGCGGCAACGATTCCATCTGCTTCGCCATCGTCGGATGCACAACCAATGTCGGCAGAATTGGCTCGCCCTCCCGATCAAATTGAAGTTCGATTTTCTCCAGCCCAGCCAAATACAATTCGAAACTAAATGGTTTTCCGCCCGCGTCTGTTCCGGTGCCGGCCGCATTGCAGGTTTTCTCGAATACCCTAAAGAAATGTGGCATCACGATTGAGAGCCGCTCTTCCGCCATTGCATCCGCCTGTCCAGCAAGCGCATCAAGGTTACAAGACCGAACGTCGTCCCATTTGATTACGATCCTGCTTTCGATCATTAGCGGCTTGTTCTCAACCACTTCTCCTGAGGGCATTGTGTTTTGCGTTGTCGGGATGCCCTCCCACGGCGGCGCCTCGGGGATGCTCGCGTAGAGGCTGTCCTTCGCCTTCATCAACTTCCCTACCGCGGCATGTAGGAATTTGAACTGAGCGCACTCGTATTCAGGGAGAGAAAACGGCACCGATTTGGTCTGACCAATGATCCGCCTCTGCATTGGCTGTTCTAGGTCCATATCAGGACAATCTCCCATATCTGAGCGCCGTGGGATGGTCTGTGACCACAGATCGACGCTGTCGCCTTGAATTCGCCGGCAATCAAACTACTGAATGCGGCAGAATTGCCCAATGGTTCGACGGACAACGATCGTAAGAGGCAATTCGGAGGGGCCAGCCAGCCAGGCACGAAATCGTCACCGATCCAGCGAACCTTTTGTCCTTTGTGCTCTGATCGCCGAATCCAGCAAGAAGGGACGCAATAGAAATGTCCTCGTCCAATGCATCCCAATGAAGACCCCGGCTTGTGATTCTGACCCGTTCGCGCTGCTCTGGGGTGCTGTCTCGTAACCGCGGAAACCATGCCAATGGCACGCCGAGGACGTGACCGTTGCTCAGTTCTATCCACATGCTGTCCGAACTGAAGCGGACTCGCTTTGCGTTAACTGAAGAACTCATTCCAGGTCCTCTCGATCAGGTTCCTATTGGCCCTTATGATGTTGAGCAATTCTCGAAGCGCGCGCGGATCGTAACCATCATTGTAGGCCACCTCCACCACCGGATTCAGCCAGACCTTCGCTTCCAAATCGTCCCTCTCAACATGGACGTGTACCGGTTCAGGCGGTGTTCCTTCATTGGAATAGAAGAAAAACCTGAAGCCTCGTTCTCGAAAAACGGTTGGCATTACGTCCGCAATTCTAACTTTCGGACTCTTGGCTTTTCATTTAGGGTTCGTTGTCCTAGATCCTCACTCTCCAGTTCTCAGCCCTCCGTTTGCGCAGGCAACGATGTCCTTGAATGCAGTTCCACGTTGTCTCTGATTGTTATCCTCTGGGCAACGCGTCGGGACGGCATGGTATGGAAATCTATTTGGGCATAGTTTGGGCACAGAAAAACGCATCCGAAGATGCGTTGATTTCGTAAATCATTGATTCTATGGTGCCGGGAGGGGGGGTCGAACCCCCACGAGGTTGCCCTCGGCGGATTTTGAGTCCGCTGCGTCTGCCAGTTCCGCCATCCCGGCGCATTTTGTGCGGGTTCTGCCGCGACGCTTTCAAGGGCATCCGCGACGTGCTCCACCTGGTTGCATTGTATACGCTGCGCGGCTGCCGGGAGAACGGGCTGGATGCATCCGCCGGGCGCATTTCCCCAGCGGCGCATCGGCCTGGGTGTTTTCAAGCGGGAGCATTTTGTTGTAGCTTGGTACGTAATCAAATTCGCTTCGCCAACGCTGGTAAAACATGATCCGCCTGTCACTGACCTCTTCGCTCCTGCTTGCTTTTGCGCTCGTCGCGTCGCCCTGTTTTGGACAGATCCACGTGTCTCCAGCGGGGCAC